>NZ_JBEPRI010000001.1:0-1036230 GCF_040548265.1 Bradyrhizobium sp. F1.13.3
AGCTCCGACGAGACGAGCGCTACCAGCAAACCCCGCCGCCCGAAGGGGTCAAAATTGGACGCCGATGAGGGGTCAAATTTGCAAGCCGATTGACAACCTGACCCAACTCCTCATGCCGGCAACGACACCCCGGCCGCCTTCGTCGGAACAGGTGGCCGCCTTCGATCGGAATGCATCGTCGCGTTCAATCGGAATCTCTGGCCGCAATCCCCGGAATCCGCAGCAGCCGAAGGACCGCGGGATTCGGGTGAATATCATCACGCCCGGACCAACCGATACGCCGCTGATCGATGCCCAGGTCAGTTCGCCGGAAGAAGCAGCCGCCGTGCGAGCCACATGCGGCGAACATTCGCTTGGGGCGCATGGCTCGTCCCGACGAGATTGCCGCTGCGATGCTTTTTTTCTCGTCAGACGACAGCAGCTTCGTAGCGGGATCCGAATTGCTAGTCGACGGCGGAATGTGCTCCGTCTGAGGTCATATGTGGTTTGTTGCAGCGAAGGGCCGTTACCTGACGCGGGTGAGGCTATCGGCCGTCGTTCGCGTTGACAGGAGCCTTGCCGCGCTAGGCCAACCCGACTGCGTTGCCCGCAATGGCGTCGAAGATTACGTCGAGCTCGGCTGCAAGCGTCTGGAGGCCGAGCGAGCACCCCCGCGCTGTTCGTCCGTCCTGCCGCAACTGCCCGCCGGAGTTAATCGTCTGGCGCACGATACGTGCGGGACCGAGTGATACCTGCTGGCTCGGACGATGCCCAGCCGCCCCCACATAGGCGAGCCCGATGTGCTCGCCTATTAACCTATTGGAGCGTGATCGTCTTGCAGTCCTGAGTATTCGGCCACGACGTTCGAGAAGCATCGGACTTTGTGAGTGTCACTGTTGGGTCCGTTGGTGTGCCCTTGTATTTGAGGAAGTATGCTGTCTGATTGGCCTCGGTAGAGCCGTCCGCATTCGTTGTCGAAACGACAAGAGCTCCCTGGGCCACAGGGCTGAATGGCATGCTCGTTCCCTTTGCAACGCTCGTCGGAACGGCGGCAAATGGCCCAAAGATCTCAGAATAGATCGAGAGACCTGGGTCGATGAATTCTTGGATTGACTGTTGGACGTAAAGTTTGCTCGGATCAAATGCGAACGATGCGCTTCCGCCAGTGTTGTCGAGCTTTTCCAGGCCGAACATGACGAAAGCAGCATTGGGACCGGCGCTCACAATTCCGCCGCCGCTTTTGGCGAAGCCATTACACGCTCCAGTCTGATGGTAGGTAATGTTGACCGGAGAGGAGGGTAACGCACTCGTGGAACCTGTCGCCAGTTCGTTCAGCAGAGCGCATTTCGGCGTGCCCAAACCTGTCGCTAGATCATAGCCTGTCACGGCGGAGAAGCTGCCGGCGCTCTGCGTCCAAGTGTTTTGCACTATTGGCGGCAATCCTGGGATGGGGTTTGGCACACTGCCCACGCAGACGCCGGAGGATACCCGAGTCGAGCCAGGGCAGGATCCATTGTTGTTGCCTGTCGAGATGTCGTTGAAGCTCAGGCCGTACGCAGCTGTGTTCTTAGAGATGGAATAGAGGAAGGCGTTCGCATTGCCGACGCGCCCCGCGCCAGTCGGGGTCGAGGCGGATATTTGATTAGCAATGGCAATGAGGCCTGCCCATATAGGGGCGGCAGCACTGGTACCTAGGGCACGTCGATTCGCTTGAGTCCCGGTCGTTGGATTGGTGAAAACAATCCCGAGATTGGCCGCGACTGCTGCCACGTCAGGCAAATTGCGCTTCGTAGTTGATCCCCCGTTCTGGGTCATATTAATCCCTGTCTGGTAGGCGGGAATGTTCGTATTCGCGGCGATGCCGCCACCGCTCGCACCTTGCCCATTAGTATTCCAGGTCGTTTCGGACCCGTATGATGTTGGCAGACCTGCCGGGGTGTTCAGGGTGAGAGCGGTTCCCCCGACGACTGTCACAGCATCCAGCGATCGGATGTCACTAGGATCTGTAGACCAGGATACGGCCCCTTGATCTCCAGAGGATTGGAGAAACGTTTGGCCTTGCAGAGCAAGTTCATACAAGGCCTGTTGCGTGTTCGCGTCCGTTCGAAAATTCCACGAACTGCTAATTTGATTGATCAGCGGCAACGTGGTCGCCATCGAGGCGAGTATGTCGTTATGAAATGCAACATTGCCCGTATTGGGTGCCTCGAACACTTGAACTGACGCGAGACCCGGAGCGACCGCAATCGCCATCTGAATATCGAGCGTCACCTCGGTGCTGCCGATGACCGTAGCTGGCGCTCCAGTCGCTCCGTCAAGCAAAGTCGTCACGACATTCGGCACCGCCGAAGTCGGAAGGCCTGCGCCATTGCAAGTGGCGCCTCCGAACCGGCATTCGTAGGCAGGGATATCGGCTGCCGTAAATCCATCAAGCTCGAACAACCCGACGCTCTGTCCCGTGCCCGTAGAACTTGTGCAGGCAGCGTAGGCCGCGCGCAAATCGCTCGAGTTGAAACTGCCGCCGGGTCCTGTGCCCTGTCCGGGAGTGGCGATGACACGATTGTCGAGCCCGCTGATCCATAGGAGCTTTGAGGCTAGATCGAGCGATGGATCACGATCGGTCGCATAGAATGACGTGCCATCAGGCCTGCGACGAAGGTTCAGACCGATATAGAGCGCCTCTTCGACCTGCGCCGCTGTACCACTCACGCTAACGAGCAAGCGGTTAGGGTATGTTTTCGTAACAGTGAGGCCATGAGCATTCGCCCAATTCACCACCGCCTGATAGTCGGGCTGAGTAGCACCATAGGTGGTCGCGAATTGGCTGGGCGTCAGGTGCTTGCGAAATGAGGCGTTTGCGGGATCGGAGACGTCGTGCGCCCCTTGGCGCAAGGCCGTAGTGTCGCGCGACGGCAGGCCAACCGCGAGAGAGATTATTTGCGTTCGTGGCACCGGTCCTACCAGCTCGGCGTCGCGAATTGCCGGAATGAAGTAACCCGTCAACTGCTGCGTACCGTGTTGAGGATCACTATAACGGAAGCCGTCCTCGAACGTCACCTGGACATGTTCGCCCGCAGCTACGTCGAAGGCGGCAAATGCGCCTCTAGCCTTCACGCGATCAGCGAAGTTCAAGGAGCCGTGGGGAGCAACAATCAGTGCCCGCACGGAGCTCGCGTCGCCGAAGGAAGCGGCGGGCGTTCCTCCTTCGTCTTCACCCGCGACGTTGATTTCCATATGCCGGGCGGAGAGGTCAAAATCGGATCGGATCTCGGCGCGGCGTCCCACCCTCAGCGAGCCGCGGATATCAAGGCGAACGGCGCCCACGATTGCTAGGAGGCGTGCGCCTTCCCCCATTCGGACCGCGCTGACACGATAGTGGCCCGGGTTGAGTACAAGCACTCCGTCTACGCTGAGCACCCCGTATTCGCCTGGCGCTAGAGCTAAGGCCTCGTTCTGCTTGACCTCGATGTCAGGCTTCGAGCCACCCCCATTCGCGAGAGGCAACGGTGGCATCCCCGCCGCCGGGAATGCCGCCGGAGGGGCAAGGACTATTCCGTTTTCTTGAAAGTGCACGGCGGCAACGAGACCGAAGGTCACACCCTCACCAAGCGTCACCGAATGTGCGGAAAGTATTCGATGCGGATCAATCCAGGCCTTTCTTCCGATCCTGAGCTGAGCTTCCGCGGTTTCGGCATGTGATCTCACACCAAGGTCGCCGCCTTCAACACGGCTACATTCCCCGAGCTTGAGGCTTCGATCAGCATAGAGCGCGAAGTCTTCGAGTTTCAGCTTTCCGTCGGACGGCAGCGCCCCGGCCTTGCTGTCGCCACCCGGCTGTTCATCGCGACAGTCCTTCTTGCCAGGTTTGCAGCCGTACCCCTTATCGCATTCACGGCAGGTTTGAGGCGCACATTCAATTTCGCAGCGGTTAGGCCGGCAATGACTTCCACACTCGCACCCCACGCGTACGGTTTCGCACTTGTCCGCTTGTGGGTCGTGGCCCGCGCAACCTTGCTCGCGTTGTGGCGGGATTTCTTGTGGCTTTGGGACATCGATTGGATACGTAGTCGGTCCTGGCTTCGGCGTGGTCGGCCGGTCGTTTTGCTCCACGGCAGCAAGCGCAAGATCGGGTAGCTGCACAACCCCAAAAAGTCCGACAAACATACCGACAACGAGCAACGCGGCCACATGCAACATGGGTAGATCCTCCCAAGTCGAGCTCATTCAGTGCGTGCGCTGTCGCTAGGGAGGATACAGGCAGAGCAGCGGAAATGCAATCGAAGCTTGAGGTTGGGCGGGTTCAACTTGCAGCAGCTCCTTCTTGTCATAAGTCAAAGCGCCGTGGCTCTTCGTCGAAAACGCTGGGCCACCTTCGGGGTTTGATGCGTACAACCCTTTGTTCTTTTCGTTTCTACGTGGCAAATGGGTTGAAGCAAGTGGAGGCAACTCTGCAGGCCAGGGACCCTGGCTTGGCGTTAACGCAGCTCCGGCAGGAGCTAACGTCCGCGACAGACAGGGCGCGCTCGCTTGAAGGGACACTTGCGGAAACGTCGACCGGCTGGAAAGGGACCTTGAGAAGCAGAGCTCAAATCCAAAACCGATGCCTTGACGGGTCTTGCAAACCGCCGCGCTCTAGAAACCTTGCTTCCTGCAGGGCAAAATACGAGTTATGGAAGTAGGAGAGCCCCTCAGCGTTTTTCTGATCGATGTAGACCACTTCAAGAAATTCAACGACAAATATGGTCATCAATTCGGAGACCAAGTGCTTCGGCTTGTCGCGCAATGCGTTCAGGAAAGCGGGCGTCATGTGCGTGCTCTTCAGCGCTCCCATTTCCATCTGCGTGGAGGTGGCCGAGAGAGTTCGAAGGCGCATTGCAGACGCAAAGCTGACAAAGCTGGACAGTGGAGAGCACGTGGGGCAAACCACCGTTTCGATAGCCCGCCCTCTAACGGCTGCCGCTGGGCACACGAACATCGAAGACTCCTTCGGCGGCTTTCTCGGCCGTGGACTCATTAACGCGAAGCCATGGTCTGGTTGAGGCGAGCTGAGCGAACGCAAGGTAACTCGCTGCCAGCTCGTCGCAGCGAGTTGGCACCCGACGGCATTGCTTGATTCTGTTGAAGAGCCGCTCGACCTGGTTGCGGGCGCGATAGAGGTACGTGCTGAAGCAGATCGAATCGCTGCGGTTGCTCTTCGGCGGAATGTTCGCCCAGGCATCCTACTTCATTGCAAGCTCTCTGATGCAGTCGGCGTCATAACCACGGTCGCGAGCAACATTGACCCAGATTTCAGACGAGACAGCAGTTTTCCGGCAAGTCGCACGTCATGGGCTTCACCGGGGCTCAGAGCCAGCCGTACCGGCAGACCATTGCTATCGACCAACGCATGGATTTTGCTCGTCAAGCCGCGCGGGACCTTCCCATCGATTGGCGCTGGTTTTTCGTGACGCAGAATCCATGCTGATGGACTCGGACAATCGAGGTGTCGATCATCTGGACAGCGGCATCGTGGGCAGCCGCAAGCGCGTCTATGATGCGGCTCCAGACACCAGCCCGCCGCCAGAAGCGGTCACAGCAAGTCGTATACGGGCCGAACGCATCCGGCAGATCGCGCAAGGCGCGTCCGATCTCAGGACCCAGAAAATACCGTTGATGACACGACGGTCGTTTACCCTAGGGACGCCGCGCGGCTTGTTGGCCAGCATTGGCTTGATGGCAGTCCATTCATGGTCCGCAAGTTCGTAGCGCACGATTCCGCCCTGACGACGCGGGGCTTGAATCATGTTCGCGCCCTGGCTCAAGTGGTCGCTACGCACCCGAAAGCGGATCTACTTTGCTCAGAGTGAGTTTTGTCCGTCATGACCAAAGGCAGACATTGCGCGATTTTTGGCATATCTTCTATGGTCATGTCACAAGGTCGAGGGCGCGGCCATGCCGGAGCAACGGAGGGACGTATGGGCCGGTGGCGATGCCTATGAGCCCTATGTCGCGCGATGGAGCCGCTTGGTAGCGGGGGATTTTCTCGATTGGCTAGATGTCGGGGCCGGAAAACGCTGGCTCGACGTTGGGTGTGGCACCGGCGCTTTGAGCGCCACTATTCTGGAGCGCACCAACCCACAGGCCGTGCTGGGTGTCGATCCCTCGGATGGCTTTATCGCCTACGCTCAACGCGCTATCACCGACTGCAGAGCGACGTTTCGAGTTGGCGACGCCCAACAACTTCCGGTGAGTGATGCCACATTCGACGTCGCTGTCGCTGGTCTTGTCATAAACTTTGTGCCTAACATGGCAAAGGCCGTTTCCGAGACGCGGCGGGCGCTGTGCCCAGGAAGAATCGCCGCGGCCTATGTCTGGGACTATGCAGGCGAGATGCAGATGATGCGACGTCTCTGGGACGCGGCCGTTGCGCTAAATCCGGCAGCGCTTGAGAAAGACGAAGGCCGTCGCTTTCCGGTCTGCAGTCCCGAACCCCTTGCGACGCTGTTCAAGCAGGCCGGGCTTACCAAGATCGATGTGCAGGCAATCGATGCACCAACGGTGTTCCGGGATTTCGACGATTATTGGAAGCCATTCCTCGGAGGTCAGGCACCGGCGCCCGGTTACTGCATGTCACTATCAGATGATCGCCGCGCTGCGCTGCGCGAACACATTCGCTTGGCGTTGCCGTTCCAGAAGGATGGCAGCATCCATCTAATTGCGCGGGCATGGGCGGTGCGCGGCTCTGTCGCTAGTTAGACCGCTTGTGGCCCTTAGCCGAACCACGCCGTCTCTGCTTTGATGTCGGCCATCGTGGACATGATTTCCCTCAATAGACATCGCCAAGGCCCGGTCATAAGCTCAGCCGATAGTTCGGTTCGGATGAGTTGCAGCCGTCCGGCGATGTTATCTCCAGCCGACGGAAGGCGCGACGATGGCTGAACTCATCAATGTAGGCGCGATGCAATTGCGGTTTTCGCGCACCAAGTATGACACCAGCGGGGCACTTGATATGTTTGAGGTGATGATCCCGCCAAACTCTCGTATGCCGGTCCCGCACCATCACCGTGACTGGGAAGAAACAATCTACGGTCTCGAGGGCGTCATCACTTGGACGGTCTCTGGCGAACGGATCGAGATCAAACCAGGCGACGATCTCTTCATCCCGCGAGGTGTTGTCCACGGATTCGTCAACGAGACACAGGCGATCGCGAAAATGCTTTGCGTTCTAACACCGGGGGTTCTCGGGCCCGAATTCTTCCGCGATTGGCGGCAGCGATCGGCGTCCCTTGGGCCTCCTGATCCTGTTCGGATGGGCGAGATCATGAAACGTCACGGCTTGATACCTGCGTCACTTTAAGGGGGTGTATTCGCCCTCTGCTTGCGGCCGCTTTATTTCTGAATGTCGGCCTGTTGGCCCAAGCAGACGCGCGCCGATTCCGTCAATCAGCCGCCGCCAAACTTGGATGGATCATCGTAGCGGGAGGATTGTCGTGATCGGTCCGCAGACCTCCCGGAACGGAATCGTCGCGATAGACGCGCCCGCCGCCCGGAGTGATATAGCCCGGGGTGACAGCCTGGCCAGGACGCGTGATGGCTGGTCGCGAGTTGTGATGCCACGTTGGGGCTGCGCTCGCAGAAGCACACGACGCGATCACAAGGAGTAATTCCAAAACAAACGCCATTGCATTTTCTCCAAGCAGCAAGCCCCGTTGTGTGTGGTGCCCGCGCCGCACCTTGCTTTCACGTTCGAACGACGCTTTTGGCCCAAGCCGGCTGCAAGAAAGGGCAAAGCATGTCCGCTCTGCCCAGTTAGTTCAGACGTCGACTTGCTCTGCTATTGCAAGCGCATCGTCGACTTCAATTCAAAGGTAGCGGACGGTGCTCTCGATTTTTGTGCGCCTCAAAGCCACTGCACGGCTCGCAGGTTGCCCGTGCGCCGACAGATAAGCGTCGCTTTTGTTCGACTGAGCGAATGCGTTCCGAACAGGTGACGATCCAATCTACATCGGACAGCCAGTCCGATAATAGACGCGCATGTTCCTGAGTGGTCAGGCCGCACTCGGGGCCTCTACGGCGGGTGAACAGACGATCGCCAGGCTTCTTGCCGGGTTGCCCTCAGGTAGTCATCGATCGCTGGGGTAGACTCTATAAGCTCGAACTTGACCGGCCGTCGAGTTTTCTTCTGGCGGACGCTTGCGCGATCGGCCGCATACCCGCTTGGAGCCACGTCATCGACTTTCAAGCCCACCACGTCGCAGCCACGAAGCTTACTCTCGACCGCGATGTTGAACAACGCCAGATCACGGATTCGTCCCTCAACCGGAGCTTGGTCCGGATAGACCAAACATGCTTCGGCCGAAGTGGCGGATTAGCGCCAACGATTTTACTCTTGTTCCACGGGACGCGCTTTTGGACGTCCTCTGCGGCGTTTGAGATACCGGTCATAATGACCTCCTCAGTTGATGAGGCCGGTCACTTCGAACGTGTCACCTTCTGAACCTAAGTCGGCCTTCGGGCGATTGGAGGCGTACTTAGGTCCAATTCGATGGATTAGAGTCGCAATCGCGAGCGGACACTCAGTCCTCTGGCAGCCCTGACCTGAAGCAGACATTTCTCGTTAGGCGTTGAACCAAGGACGCAGCCTAAGATGGTGGCAGACTGTGAAGCATTTTACATTCCGTCTTCTTGGCCTAGGCTAAGATTGGCTCACAGCTTCTTGCTTTGAAGGAGGCATCCGATGCTCGCGGCAATCAAATGGAACTCACGATATAGCACTCGCGAATGGATGATGACGGCTGGAGCTCTCGTCGTCCAACTCAACGCACTGAATGCGTTACGGCACAGGGCTGAAAGCACACCAAAGCAGCCACTCTGGAAACACTTCGACGACACCCATCATTGGGACTCGAGCGCGGAGGATTGGGTTCCCAACGATCATTGACGGCGCAATGTTTCCCGCAGCCAGATTCCGGAAATTTCAAAGCCCTCTCGTTGACGGGTCGCTCGAGCGCTGCGGTTGCGTGCACGTAGCTGGATCGGGATGTGAGTTCGTGTCGGCCGCTTGATATAGGTCGATCGATAGCCCTTGCGCCGTTTGCCGACTGCTTCGGTAGACCAGCTGGATGGCGGGTTCCTGGCCATCGCGAAGTTGGAGGAGTGCTGCACATGTCCGGAGCCGGGGGTAGACCGGAAATCCTGAACTCAGGTGCAGACTGGCGCGTTTGACACCCAACAGACATCGCGCTTGGCAGCGTCCCTGGCGGAGGCATCAGACATGAAGCGGCGCGAGTTCATAATAACGGCACTCGGCGGCGCGGTGTGGCCGCTGGCGGCTCAGGCGCAGCAATCTAAAAAGACTTACCGAATTGGATATCTGACGGCTAATTTGAGCAGCTATCCTTGGGTAAAGGGCTTCGTTCGAGAATTAAGTAATCGCGGCTATTCGGAGGGCGATAATCTCACAATCCAATGGCGGGAGGCAAAAGGACATCCGGAAGTTTTGCCCGAGATGGCTGCCGATCTCGTCCGACAGAATGTGGACCTGATCGTGGCTGTGGGAAATTACCCCGGACTTTTGGTACAGAAGATTACTGCGACGATTCCTATTGTCGTGCTCTCGAGCCGCGGCGGCGTTGAAACCAAATTATACTCGTCTCTCTCACATCCTGGCGGGAACGTTACGGGTATCGACAATCTCTCGCCTGATCGCGATGTCAAACGTCTCGAGTTTTTGAAAGACATTGTTCCAAAACTTTCGCGGTTGGCAGTTCTTTACAATCCGCTTCCCTCCTACGCCAGCAATCATCTCAACAGTATTTCTTCGGCATTTGAAAAATTGGGGATTGAAGCGCAGCCGTTTGAGGTTCGTTCACCGCCGGAATTTGAGGTCGCGTTTGCTTCAATCCTGCGCAAAAGGCAAGATACGATGATTGATGCGATGACTACCGTCACCGATCCGATGTTCGTCTTTGATCGCAAGAGGATTGTCGACTTCGGAATAGAAAACAAAATTCCGAACGCCCATGAATATCGAGAATGGGTGCAGAGCGGCGGACTGCTTGCCTTTGGTCCGACAGTTGATGGAATATGGCGTCGGGGCGCATATTTCGTCGAGAAGATCCTCAACGGGGCAAAGCCAAGTGATTTGCCCGTCGAAGGGCCGAGCGAATTCCATCTTGCGATCAACCTCAAAGCTGCCAAAGATATGGGCCTATCTGTTCCTCAGCATTTGGTCGCGAGGGCTGACGAGTTGATTAAAGCGGACGCGCGCTAAGCACTCAGCGATGTCCCCAAATGACCGCCCATCGCAGACCTCGAAAACCAGTCGAATTTTCCGCCGATTTCCGGGGGCAAAAAAAGTGAGGGGTCTCGAGGAATGGGCCCGGGCCAAGCGCGATGGAGAGCCGCTTTCCTTGCTGATATGAATCGTTTGGCGAGCGAGTTCGAGGCGGCGGTCGGCGAGATAGTCGAAACCGTGTCCTCGGCAATCGACGGCAAGCATCATTCAGTTCTGTCAAGACCCGGCGCCACTGGGCCGCAAGATCGCCGATCTCAGGTGCTCGACATTGCTATCGCCGGCCATGACTGAGAACCGGTTGATCCAGTTATGGCCGTTGCGGGTGAACGCCTTACGGTCGTCGGCGCACCATCAAAGTCACGCCGAGCTCCTGTTCGAGGTCTCCACGGATGGGGAAGAGCACGGCTGGGCGAAGGAACCCGCCCGATTGGAATGCGCGGGAGCGCGGTTGATATCTGGGCAGTGCGAAGTGCTTACTAGGCGCTCATGGGGCGGGGCCGCCGCTTGCGACGGCGGCGACCCCTTGCCGCAAACGCACCGTTTACGCGATACATCGGCACCTCCGCGACTAAAGGTAGCTTCAACCTACGGATAGCATTCTGCAACCTGGTCTACTCGTTAGCCTTACCGGGCGGCGCGCAGTGGCCGTCTCCTGTGATGCTCTCTACATCGCTCATGGTTCGGGCGAACGCTTCGCTTAACTGCTCCGCGTGAGCAGGGCTCCCCGGCTCAACGAGATAGGCAATCTTGATCAGCAGTCGGTTCAGGAGGTACGTGACCCGGAGATTATCAGAGTGACGGCTTCGCAGAGAGACGATCTGTCGACGCATCTCGACGAGATCGAGTGGTTCATGGTGCGGCTGCTTTGCCAATCTAGAGCTCGCATCGTTGGCGGAAAGTCAAATCTTCATGTAGATGAAGCGGAGTCAGCGGGTCTTTGAGTGCTGAGCCGCGACACTCTGCGCGCGGCGCTCTTTCGCATCGGCGCCAAGGCGTACGATCGTTGTGACGATCGCCGCCAGCAAGGCGATCCAAAAACAGACGCCGAACATGACCAAAAGCACTCTGCGCATGAGGCGGCCTCGCGTCGATAAAACGAGAGCCGCCGCGTCGAATATGATGGCGCGACGGCTCCGCCTGGGTGTTCCCGGACGGGGCAATGTCCGGTGTACAAAAGCTATCCCGCCTACGCGTCGCCGCAACCAAAGCTTCAAGTTAAGCTTGATATCCGCGCTGGAAGTTAATTCGGGAACGAGAAGGGACACCGGAATGTTTTAACCGGTGAATGCCGAGGACCGTCTAGGCCCGCGTCCAAATTCCTGCCTGAACACCAGCTGCGAAGTTCGATGCGCTGCTACATCTTCACGGTCGACGACGACGGCCGGACACTGAACGCGCAAGAGATCGACTGCAACAACGCCGATGAGGCTCTACAGCTAGGCTCCGCCGCCGTGGCGGACGACCATGTCGAGGTTTGGTGTGGCTCACGCCGTCTCGCTCGCTTCGAACCTGAGCGGAGGCAGGAGCGGCCGCTTTGGCGGCTGGCCCAGCGTTTGACCCTAGCTGAGCGCCGTCTCCGGGAAGGCGAGCAACATATCAGGCAGCAGGAGAGGGTCATCGCCCAGCGCAAGCGTCAGGGACGCGATCTAACTCTTGCGTTCTCCATTCTCATCCTGATTGAGAACCAAAAGGCTTATCTACAGGAGAGGAATTTGTTCGTGGCCGAATGGGCAAAGCGATCTGGCTAGGGAGGCTCGAGCAGTCACAGCTCGCGATGGGGCGCCAAATGCTTCCGTTTTTGACCGGCACCGCTGTGACGCGTTTTGGCGTTCGAGACGTTCGTCGTTCTCACCAGTTCGCGGGCTATCGGGGGCGGCTAAGTTCTGTCAGGCCGGCTTCGGTCATACGATATTCGACACCTTCGCCCGTTGAGCGTTGCTCCGTCCATCCGTTTCGCAAAAGAGCGAACGTTGTTCCTGGTTGATCGGGAAGCTTCGAAACAAACACCCAATCGCGTCACGAAGGGGATCGAGCATTGCGGGTGATACTGATCAAACATCGCCCTGCGCTTTTCCTGCTGACCGATGTCTTGACTTGCCGTTTCAAGCGGGCGTTCGGCTTCCATGGCCGTTGTTGCCACCGCATCATCCGGGTGGTTCGTTCCCGCGCTTAGGCGAAGCTATGCTCGCTTAGCGGCGTGGATGGTGCGCGATAATCGATTGCCGGAGCCCAGCCGCTTGCCGGCACCTACGCGGCTCGAACGGCCAAGCCGAATTCCTGACCAGCCGCGGCAGGCAGCGCCGCCGCGCCTTTGAGCGTTGCAGGCTCGCGAATGACGAACAATCGTTCGGTGACGCGCTCATGGTTGCCCGCCGAAGAAGCGGAGTTACTCTCGCTGTTCGAAGCAGGGGCGACAGCTGATTTGGCTGCCCAGCGGCTGGGCCGAACTCGGCAAGCGGTTTACGCACGCTTGCAGCGGTTTCGAAGGCAGCAGGGTCGAGCGAGTAGAAGGAGTGGGCAGATCTTCGCTCAATTGTTGAAGTAAAGCAGCTCATTCTGCCGATCCGACTGCGCAGCCTCTGGCCAGCATTCCGGTGCATCGCGCGATAGAGCCAGAGCGAAATGTAAGTCGTTGACGCAGCGTGTCCGTCAATACGTCCGCATCTTGGCTTTTAACGCCTCTGCGCCCTTGGAGGTGATCTGGTACTTCCGTAGACCCTTGCCGGCCTTCGTCTCGACCCAACCTTTGCGTATCAGCTTCAGAATGGTCACCGGACTAGCCTGATAGTTTGGATCGCCGCGGATCGCGTCCATGGCGGCTCGTTCACAATTACTGGGAACGTTGGTGGGCGGTGGTGGCATTCTAGAAAAGGGTGAGATGTTCGCCGAGACTTCTACAGTGGCCCTGCCGGCCTAAAGCCTAGTAAACTTTGGACGTCCTGACCGGTCGGGAGTGACGGAGTTTGATTGCTCTTCGCAGTCGCCCGCTCCCTTCTGTAGCGAACGCGCGTGCGCGGTCAGCAGGCGTATATAGTCCCACTATGATGCAGCTCTAGCCAGCCTTCTAGATTGCGGATTTGAGGCCCGCGACGAACTCGCTGCGTTTGCGCCTAAGGTGAACAGAATTGGCGCATTGATCATCTAGATGCAAATGCGGTCCTGAACCGACTCGATGCTGGCGGCGAGCTGGCGGTCCATCGCTAAGACCCGGTGATGACGACGAAGCACTGCTAGTGATCATGATTGTCATTCTTTTCGCCGAGGACGTCAGCGAAATGCTTCTTCACCCACTTGTTGCAAGATGTCGAACCGTCGCTCGTCGGGCATGTCTGTTTCCGCGCTTCTGCCTGTTGCGGGTGAATTGAGCGGTGCTCCTTCGGCGCGTGCGCATCGCTGCGTTCAGTGAAAGTACCGGAACTGCAGAATGTAGACGGCCGCTCCGACGAAATATCCGAGGAGCGCGAGTACGCTGATGTTTCGCATGTACCAGATGAACTGAATCTTCTCGATCCCCATCGCGGCAACTCCCGCAGCGGAGCCGATGATCAGTATCGATCCGCCCGTGCCGGCGCAGTAGGCGATGAATTCCCAAAGAAAACTGTCCGGTGGATACTGGCTCATTCCATACATCCCCATTGACGCTGCGACCAAAGGAACGTTGTCGACGATGGCGCTGAGCAGCCCCAACGCAAGTACGATTGCGTCGGTGCGGCCGATGCTTTGATCCAGCCAGGCGGCAAGGGCAGCGAGGACATGGGTATGCTCCAGCGTGGCAACGGCCAGCAGAATGCCCAGGAAGAAGACGATTGAGCTGAGGTCAATCTGCGTGAGGGCGTGCGCCACGGTCAGCCGCCTTCTCTCCTGCGGTTGCTTCCGGCGATGAATGACCTCTCCGACAAGCCACAATGTGCCTAGACCGAAGAGGATGCCCATGAAGGGCGGCAGATGGGTGACTGTTTTGAACGCTGGCACCAACACCAGGATGGCCACACCGAGAGTGAACATGACGTTTCGTTCGAAGGCGGGCGTGAAGGAATCATCGCTGCCATCGACCTTGGGAGCCGCGAAAGTTCTGCCGCGCAGCTGATAATTCACGATGAGCAGTGGGATCAGCATGTTCGTCAGGGACGCGAGGAATAGCGTCTTGACTATGGCGAGAGCGGTGATCTGGCCGCCGATCCACAGCATGGTCGTGGTGACGTCGCCAATGGGGGACCACGCGCCGCCTGCGTTCGCGGCGATCACGATCATCGCGACGAACAACAGCCGATCACTTTGCTTGTCCAGCAGCTTTCTGATCAGCGAAACCATGACGATCGTGGTGGTGAGATTCTCCAACACTGCGCTCAGAAAGAACGTGACGACGCAGATGAGCCACAGCAGGGTCGTCAACTTCTTTGTGTTGATCTGCGAGGTGATGATCTCGAATCCGTCGTGAGCGTCGATGACCTCGACAATGGTCATCGCGCCCATCAGGAAAAAAATATGATTCCTGCCGTCGAACCGATCGTCTCACGGAGCTGATCGACGATAACGTCGTGGTCAGTCGCCCCCACTGCATAGATCGTCCAGAGCAGGCCGGCGCCAAAAAGGGCGGAAGCGGACTTCTCTATCTGGATCGGATGCTCAAGCGCTATAGCGGCATAAACCACGACGAAAACGACGACGAGTGCAACCAGCAAAACGAGCCTCCGATCCGAATCTCCCCGCGATCATGCCCGAACCGGACTGCGCTAAGAAGCCTCATGTGCTGAAAGGCCGCGCTCTGGTACTCTCCGTTGAAGGAGAGAGAATGACACCCCCAAAGGAAGAAAAGGGGCCGACATTGTGGGGCTCCCGCGCAAACGGGCCTGTGGGGTGGATCGTCAGCGTCGTCTCGATACTCATGCTGGTCGCGGCGCTGTACTTGTACGCGGTCAGCTAGGCCCACCAAGCCATGCCACGCAAGGCGCTATTTGCCGAATAATCCTGAGATGACGGCCGCAGCGCCGAGCGCCACAAACGTTAGGATCAAGGGCGGATATAGAACGAGCGCCGCTCCAAATCGCAGAAACCGTGGGGGCTCGCCCGCTCTATTCGGACGACCTATGACGATCAGGATCGCACCGATCGCGAGCATCGCAGCTCCAGTCCAAACGTTCATGTCCGCTTCCTCGGTGTGCCGCGAGCAGACAGCTTCGTTTCTCGAAACGCAAGCGAGCCGTTCGTCGTACGGCTAAGCAGGAAGCCGGCGACGGGGGCGGGCGGTGAAAAACAGCCATCAGCCGGGCCGCTGCGGAAATCCGCAATGGTCACCACCGGACAGCGTTGCCAAGTGCGAAATCGCTTCACCGAAGGAGGTTTCGAAGTCGTTTGATGATCTCGGCCAAATCTTTCGCGTACTCCTCGACAATCCGGCGCGCTTCCTCCGAGCGCGGCGCTGGCCTGCTTTCAACCTTGTCGTCGCTATCGGAAGGTGGTCCATCTTGCGTCTTCATGAGCGGACTTTCAGGGGCCGGCCGAGGGAGCCCTTGATACAGATCAATTTCCTCGCAGTTCGGAAGGGGCGGTCCTCGATACATGAACTTATGACCCCGAAGGCGGCGCGGTAACCGCGATGGAGTTCGCCCGGGTTGCGGACTGGCTAAGCGGCAACTCCTGATCCGATGGCAACGGCTTGGCAGGCGCTAACGCGCATCTGTCCGAGCTCTGGCAGCAGCGGCTGAGTCGCCTAGGCCTAGGACGTGAATTCATAAAGGTCAGCTTGCCGAGGCAAAGCGGCAGCTTCACCTTTCGGTGTGATCGGCGGCTTGTGACCCGATGTATGGACCGGCTGCTTTTCGCAACAGAGATTGTGCGTGGGTTTCGACCAATCGTTTGATCGTATCGACCCAGACGTGCTTGGGACGGACTGACGGCTTCGCTCCGCTACCGAAAACGGATGGGAGGAGACAGACATCCCGCTGCGGCAGTAACTAGCGATTGATGGTTACTGCCGCAGCAAAAGAATGCAAATCAGTTGCCTCCAAACGACTACACGATGACCGAAAGCTTTGCCGCCTCAAGAGCAGGATCAAGATCGTCGTCTCCGTCGAGGACGGTGGCGCCGTCGTAAGTGACACTGTCCTGCTCAACTTCAACCACCTTTCTACCAAAGCTCAGGTAGCTGAGCTTCCATGGACGCTCGTGGTGGTCCCGCCGGAGGTGATACAGAACGCTCGTGGCGATCCGCTGCCCGAGAAGGACGGACGCGCTATAGTCTGTGTGCCAGTGAACGCCCGCCATATTGCGTCCGATCGCGATATTCGACGCGACCTTATCCAGTTCGCCTCCGATCGTTAGCTGGTCAGCATCGGGAACTCCGACGGTTGTCAGCTGTGTTCCGTTTGGTGTTGGGATAACGGGCGTGATCCCGACATCTTTGAGCTTTTGCGTTCCTGCGAAGTACGCCTTGAGCACAGTGACGCACGCGCCGGCAACTGTGGCATGGCCCGCGCCATATGAGCCGTGCGCTGGCGAACCATCCGCAAAGCACATGGGCAGCAGGTAGGTGTCGGCGCCGTGAGCGGCATTCGCTTGTCTGATCTTCGCCACCGCGCCCCCCGAGGCATTAGACGCCTGCAACACCGCAACCCCGTTTGAAAGTGCCAATTTTGCCTCGGCTGCCTTCAGGCCGGTGGGGTGCAGCGCACGATGGACCAAACCGCCGTAGGCTTCCGGCCGCAGGCGCAGGTTTCCGATAAATTTCTGGTACCACACCGCCTTCAACGCACATGTTGCCACTTCGCAGACTAGGGAGAGAATAAACGGCGAGCCAAAGGTACCGAAGCCTTCTTCATGCGGGAAGACTGGCGCATCCCGGTTGTAGGGATTTCCCGCATCCAGCTTAACGCCAGGGCTACTGAGCAAGATCAGGGCAGCGTTCAGGTAGGCTTCGTAAAGTGCGTCAAGATGGACATATCGCGCGATGTCGCCCGCGTTCTGAATGTACCGCGGAGTGACTGGGAGTTCGATCGACGACGGAAAGGCTTTTCCTCTCTGTACGTCGAGCCAATCGGCCCATGAGATCATGTGGGGGACGCCTCCTGACTGATAGTCCGTGTTTACAACCCGTCCTTCAGTTTGCTTGATCCGCAGAGATCCGTACGGCACGTCGAGCCAGAGAAATTGTGAGACGAGCGGCCCAAGGTGCTCGTGGTTCGTCTGTGCCGCCGGCGTCCAATCGCCGCCGCGAAAAAGCGTAGCCGGCGTGATGGGCCGGGAAGCATAGCTAGGGTGGATACTCGAATCAGGGTGGGGATAGAGCTTTAGGCCGCTCAGTTCGCTGGCTGCGGCCTGTGCCAAAGCACTGCCCGGATAATCCAAAAAATTGACGTCGCGTAGCAATGCCATCCAATAGAGCTCGATCATCTCTGCGGCTGTGGTCTCGTGCTTTCCGTCCTGCTCGGGTGCTTTCGGTATGCGGAAGTGCCAGCCGGTCGCGGTGAGCCGATCGGCGGCCAGACCTGCTTGTGGATTCACGAGTGGACGGAGGCCAGCCGATTCGATGTTCTGAAAGTCCTGCGGGCGATGCTTGTCGAGAGCTTGCAAGAAGGATTTGAAAGAACTCGGCACCACGCGCCCGTCATCGTCATGCTTGAGTGACTTGTGAAAGTGCAACTCCGATTCTTGAACGAGATCATTGGGGGGGGTGTGAACCAACTTATTTACAGCAGTACCGGCTGGAGCAGGTGATGGTGGATGGGGCTTGGGATAAGAAATTGCCATTGCACGCCTCCGAACAGCTTTCCCGCCACAATTTGCGAGGCTGGGCATCATTGCCCAGCGGAGTCGTATCGCGGCTGGAACGCAACCTATGTGCGATGCTTCACAAAAAAGGTGATTCCGATCGGGTCACAATGTCGCGCCTTTGGGGATCGCCACGGCGGCCCAACGTCTACGGAAGTCCACCCGCCGGAGAAGGCGAGGCCGACGGCCGGGCGAGTCCTGAAATCTGCGCATTGACTTGGTTGCGAGGGAGGCAGGATCGGGGTGACCTGTTGGTTGGTTGAAACCGTCCGGTTGAAATATTCGCCTTCGGCTCGATTTTCGTCCGAGGTCAGTCCGGCGGCGAGGGAGAGGTCATTCGGGATGCCGCGTTTACCTGCTTTCCGCAATTCCGGATCTTCTCCGTGCGCGACGGGCAGTTCATCGAGTTCGACCGCGAGACCCAGGACTGGGGTTTGGTCTCGTACGATACGATCCTGAACGCGACAGCCCGCCCCTCCCAGCAATTGGCGAAAGGCTCTGCGCTTCCGACGCCGGCTATCGAGCCGCTAGAGCCCAGCCGGGATTATCGGCACGTCCGGATCGTGCGGGCCGGGGACGTGGCCTGACGGCACGACTCCGGATGCGCTGAGGACGTGTTTATCTGGTCATTAAAGAAAATGTGCGTGCCCAGCGCCTCCAGTATCGGTCCGTCTGCTTTACAATACGGGGGATCGCACCGGAGCCGAAGACCTGCTGCAGCGGATGATCGATGATCCCGCCAGCGACGGGGAGCACGTTTTCGCAACTGACTTTTACGCTCGCAAGTTCGGAGGGAGGCGCACAGGCGTTTACACCGCACTGCTGCGGTCCGGGCGAACGATCACCGTCGACGATACCCATCGCGGCAATCCAGAAGCAGGCGTCGCCGGCGTTCTGCGGCGCGAGGGCACCAAGGTTTTCTTCACCGAGAATGTGCTGTGGCACACCCTGTTCGGCCTTCTCTTCTGGGACGAGCTCTTCGAGAGCACCCGAAGGCCCAGCGGGTTCGACTGGCTACCCCATTGCCTGAAGGACCGCAGCTTCCGGCGGCTCTTCGCCGTGACGATCGACGAGAAGCTGGCCGCCGTGGCGTCCGGAGCTTCTCTTCCGTTGATCCTCCGCACCGTCGCAGCAAAATGGGGCCGCCCGAATGGGATCTTCAGCTGGGATCACCTGCAAGTGGAGGCGCTCCGTGCGCTCCTCGAAGGATGCGATCCAACGGCCATAGCCAGCGTCATCCGCAGCATGTGCGACGATTTTCGCGCCATGCGGGACGGTTTCCCCGATCTGATGCTGGTGCAGGACGGCAAATCCTCCTTCATGGAGGTCAAAGCCGAGGGGGACGTGATCCGCCGCAACCAGCTGACCCGCCTCCGCCACCTAGGCGCCGCTGGCATCATCGCCGAGATCGGCCGCGTGGATTATCGTTTCGACCCCGAGCAGGACTACGTGGTGGTCGATATCGAGACGACCGGCTCCTGGTCGAATGGCGATCGCATCACCGAGATCGGCGCGGTGAAGGTTCGCAATCACTGCGTCGTCGACGAGTGGCAATCTCTCATCAATCCTCAGCGTTTCATTCCCGCAAAGATCGTTCAGCTGACTGGCATCACGAACGAAATGGTTCGGGACGCACCTGTGTTCGCGGAGGTAGCGGACCGGTTCATGGACTTCATGGGGACGGAATTTTCGTGGCCCATAATGTCAGCTTCGACTACGGTTTCATGGTCTACGAATTCAATAGGATCGCGCGGCGCTTCAGATTTCCGAAGCTCTGTACGTGCGCCGGAATGCGGCGGCGCTATCCGGGACACAAGTCCTACGGACTTGGGAAGCTTTGCGAGATATATGGCATCTCGCTCGACAATCATCATCGAGCCTTATGCGATGCGCGGGCCTCGGCGCAGTTGTTGAACCTCATCAACATGAAGCGGAACGAAGAGGGGGGCCGCGAAGCAGCGTAGCCATTCATCATCCAGCAGGTGCCTGGAAGGGCCGAGCTACGCGGCCGCATCTGAGAATTCAGTCGATCCTGACAAGGCTTCGTTTATCCGCTGACTTGTAGATCGCTTCCATGAGCTTCATGTCGCGCAGACCTTCCTCGCCGGGCGTCCTTGGCGACCTGTCGGTGAGAACGCATTCCGCCATGTGATCCAATTCCAGAGCGAACTGATCTTTTGCAGGGATGTCGATCAACGTCTCGGTCTCGCGGCTCTCTGTTGCGCGACGCACTGTCAGCCGCTGCCCTTTATACGGATAGGCATTGTCCAACAGGAGATTACCGCCGTCCGAGTGGACCGCCAGGCGCGATGCCCTATGGATGCCGTAGCTGGTCGAAAGGTTGGCCATAGCGCCCGAAGGGAAACGCATGATCCAGGCGACGCTCTCTTCCACTTCCCGAAAGCGCGGATCGCCTTTGGTCGAGTGGATGCGAGCCTCGATCTCGACGGGCTCCTCGCCGGTGACGGCCCGCGCGGCGTTAAGACAATAGATGCCGACGTCCGGCAGGGATCCGCCGCCGGCCAATGCCTTGCGGAGCCGCCATTGCTCGGGATCTCCTTGATTCTGACCGTTGACCGATTCGATCAGCTTGATCGGCCCGAACTCTCCGCTTTGCGCACGACGAATGACCTCCAAATGATGAGGCTGGTAGCGGCAGCGATAGGCGATCATCAGCTTGACGCGGCCCGATGAGCACGCCTCGATCATCGATCGAGCATCCTCTGAACTCGTCGCCATTGGCTTCTCGCAGAGCACGTGCTTACCGATCGCCGCCGATCGAAGAACGTATTCCTTGTGCATCGAGTTCGGCAGAACGATGTACACGACCTTGACGTCTTCCATTTCGCGGAGCCGCTCGAGTTCCTCATAACCGAGCAGAGCTTCCTGTCGAACCCCATACTGGCGTCCAAGCATGGTCAGCTTGTCCGGCGATCCCGAAACCAGCGCGCTCAGGCGGCTTTTCTTCGCTTGCCCGAAGGCAGGCAGTATTTGCTCGACGGAGAGACGACCCAAAGCGACGATGGCGAAGCCTTCGGTCTCGTGGAACCTTTTGGATGCCACCGCTTTCCAGTCTTAGTGAGCACACCGACAGCATTTAGTTCAGCAGCCGCGTCACGCGCCGACAAAGCCGCAAGCTCATAAGGGTCGCAAGCCTTCGGCTTCGAGCCGTCGCCGCTTGACGCGTTGCAATGCCACCGGCGTTCAGGTCACGGCGCTTAAACCCTGCATTTTCTTGGCAGCTAAAGGCGCCCTGATGCGATCCGGAAGGAGCCGACGCAAGAGCCTGGGGCAGGTCGGGATGGGGGCGTTGCCGGCTTATCGAGAAACTCGAGTGCTGTGTTGATCTGCTCCAGCTGCTGTTCGATTTGCGACTGACCATCTGGATTCGCGGGAGTGTTGAGCTGCAGCAACAGTTTTTTTCTGCGCGATCGCAAGTTCTTTACTGCAGTCGACATTGCCATCCCGCTCTCCCTCAGACGTCTGGATTTGTGAGTTTTGGAGTTCGCCGGTTTGGTCGACTTTGATCTATATCAACAGAGCCCTCGTGGAGCACAAAAAGCTTGAAGTGCTGTCATTCTGGCCACTTACGACGGTGGTGAACGGCGACCAGGCGGCCCTGACGGTGCTAATCAAGATCATTGATCGATCAACGAAGCGACCTGCAAGTTTCCTTGAACCTCGGACAGCGCCTCTAACACCTCCGAACGCCCGCGACGCCTTCCAAGGTATGGAAACACATCGGTCGGGCCATGGCTAAGAAAATCAATTCTTTCGTCCAAAACCGATGAGAGCCGCTCCAGCCGCGCGTTCAGCATGTCGTCGTAAATTTCGCGAACTCGATCTGCGTCCATCTAAGCAATACCTCGGTGGCCGGACCTAACTAGCATGATACCGCTTGAAAAAGCATCCCGTTGTTCTCAGAGACAATGGCCTCAAGGTCAATTAGAAAATGCCGATGTAAGTGGTGGCGGATGGTGAACAGCAGGGGGGCAGCAGGCCGCTATGATTGCAGAACCGCACTACCTCCGTTCTAACATCCAGTGCGATCTAAATTCAGGGATCGCCCGAAGGAGTGTCGGAAGCTGGCTGCCATGACCGACGGCCGAGCCGGAGCGGCTTCCTGAGGTCGCCCGCACCTATGATGCTATCGCCGTAGAAGACGAACGGGCAAAGAGGACGGAGCACAATCGAAACCGGAAGGTCAGCTATCATTTTGCAAGTGGGAGCGCGATTTTGACCGCGACAGCGCGATCAGGGCCGCCCGTTCGTAGGCTTCCTTGTCTTGATTCATCCTGTTCTTCCAAGGTGTCGGCCAAAGCGCCAGTGTTCTTGAGTAGCGAGATAGGCCCAGGGTAGCAGGTCGTCGATCTGGCTATTCGGGTGATCGTTGACGATGCGGGTGATGACGTCGGCGAGATAGGCGTGGGGTTCGTCGCCCATGAGCTTGCACGTTTCGATCAGTGAGGCGATGTAACCCAGTGTTCGCCGCCGCCGTCCGACCCTGCGAACAGGGCGTTCTTGCGGTTGAGCGCGACTGGGCGTGTGAAAAAGCACCGAAGTGGGACCCCGCTACGTGAGAGCCAACCTGTTGATCTAGTTCGTGATCTGACATGAACGGGGTCCCGATCGGCGCCGATCCGGACCCCACCCCGAGCGAATTTCCTTGTGCTACATCAAAGCATTACGGTCGTTTCAGTGGGGGTCCCACTTCGGTGCTTAGTCACAGCCCACCGCCTTATTTTGGATCCCACGTCAGGTGCCCGTTGCGACATTCCGCAATTGTGAACCTCCGACCCGTCCTCGGATCGGCAATCTCTGTGATCCTAACGATCTCACCGTCGCATGAGTGCACTTACCATGCTTCGTTGCATGATCCAGATCCGGTGTCATTGTGGCTCCGCCAGATTAACGAACAATCCGTACCGGAGAGCTGCGCAAACAGATTAAGGCGATACACGTCGGCCGCGAGCCGCCAAGCCCACTCTTCGAGATGTAGATGTTCCACCGTCAGCGTCCCAGAGGTTCGCGGCGGAAGGGAAAGCTGAAGGCCGCGCCAATCAGCTAACCCATACAGGTCAGTGAAAAAACCAACCCACACTAGAAGGGCGCACCGCTCACAAAGCCCGGTGGAAACCGGCTAAGAATGTCCAGGGAGGTGCCGGCGACTCGGTGCAGTTGGGGCCTGGCGCTTTGGCCCGGTCGAGCCACACGGGGTTGCGCGCTTTGCTCGGAATGGACGGCTTCATGCGCCGCCTTCGGTCAGCGGTCAGCTCCGCGCGGTGGACTGGCGTGAAGTCCCGCCGAATAAGTTCTCTTATTCCGGTCGAACGATTGAGTGAGAACAAGTCGTTACAAGCAGCAACGTTCGGCTGCATTGCCAATCTTTTCCCAAAGCCGGCTCAGTCACTTTGAGAGGAGTGCCGATCGCCATAGTGGCACCAGCCGCCACTAGAACAACGGCTGTCAGTGCGAACATTCGAGAGGTCGTCCAGCTAGGATTCATGGTGCTTCCCTCCACCTGAAGCGCGCACACTATGGTTGGCGATATCTGCCGCTTGTGAACTACTTCACACAATGCGCATCACACCCGCGTGCAGGAGGTCCAGCAGCGTGAACAGGCGGGCCGCTTTCCCCTTAGACTATTCGTGTTTCTGTCATCTAAGTCGGACAGAATAGAGCGCCGGGATTTAAAGACCCGACCAGGGAAATATCAGTGCCGCCGGGGCGAGGATACTCCGCTCTAGCGGCGCTGTGGAATGCTGCCTCGGGGCCGTTCCATCCCCGTGAAGCAATAAACGGAATAAATTTTGTGCCCGTCAAAGGATGATGATGATGCTTGATGAGCAGTTGGCTCGCGTGCGAACGCATCGAAACAACATTCAACGCTATCGCCACTTATTGCAAACCAGCCTGACAGACTTTGAGCGCCAATTCGTCGACAAGCGCTTGAGCGAAGAGAAATCGAAGCTCGAGAGATTGACCAGCTCGTTTTCAAACGAAGCAAACCGCGACCGATCACCAGGCCCGGACAGCCGCTTGACTTAGCTCGATTCAAGCGGTTGAACTGTTGGCCCGCCAGACGCGGGCCGTCGAGCCGACGTTTGGTGTTAACTCTCGCATTTTCGTCGCCTCGGCAAAACCGCCCCGGTGGGCACCTCTAGCAACGAGCGAGCCTATCACCTCGTACTCAAAGACCACGCCGTTGTGACGACTTGTACTCACTCGAACGTTCGGCCCACTGGGGGACGTCCCCTCGAGAAAGGAGTGGAAGGCCGCCCGCATCTCGGATCGCCTTCCCTCAGGGATAAAAACATCGATCCAATTTTTGCCAAGGAGGTCCTCGGGCCCGGAATAACCGAGGACGCTGCAGCCCATTCGGTTGATTAGCGATATGGTTTCGTCGACTGAAAACACCATGAGCATGACGCCAGCCACATCGAGATATCGCTGCGCAATGTTCCGCTCACGCTGGGCATGCTGAGCCACAGCTGCATGCCTTTCGATCTCCTCTTTGGCGCGGCGAATCTCAGTGACATCGACAAAGGAGGTGGCGAGCGCCGCGTTGCCGCCGATGTCCATAATTGTGCCGCGCACCTCCAGCTCGATGGTGGAACCATCCTTACGGACTGCGTGCACGTAATATTCCGAAGTGAACGTCTCTCCGCGCAGCCGTTGCTCCATGCGCTCGCGAACCGCATCGCGCTGCCCTTCGATGACCAACTCCAATGGGCTGAGCCGCAGGAACTCAGACCGGGGGTAACCAAACAGTTCGCAGCATTTCCGGTTGGCGTAGACGATCCCCCGTCGACGGCTACTGTCACACCAACGAGGGTGTGTTCTGCCAGCTCCTCAAATATCGCAGGAGAGTGAGCGCGGTTGGCCGCCGTCGCTCGTCCAGCACCTGATAGCTTCTGCAACCCTTCGCGTGTGGCCAGGGCGACGAACAGCGCTAAGCAGGCAGTGTGTCGGTCATGGCGCATCGGAACCTATCTTAGCAATGCCAGCGGACGAAAGGTCGAACATATGGATCCGACGTGATCTATTTGGTTGACCGTCGCCACGTAGCCGGCGCAGTCCCAAACGCCTTCTTGAAGGCGCGGGAAAAAGCGGCGTCGGAACTGTAGCCGACCATATCAGCAACTTGTGCAAGAGATGCGTTGGTATTGCGCAGCTTCTGGGTCGCAACCTGCATGCGCCAACTGGCGACGTAGTGCATTGGCGGCATGCCGATCAAGCCAATGAAGCGGTCGGCCAGCGCCGACCGGGAGAGGCCGACCTCGCGGCTAAGATCATCCACGCTCCAGGGCCGCGCGATGTCTCGGTGCAGCAACGCCAGTGCCCGCGCAACGTGCGGGTCGCGTAGACCGGCGAGCCAACCGGTTTGGCCGTGGGGCAGGCTTTCTGCGTAACGCTGCACCGCTTCAACGAACAGGAGCTCCGAGAGCTTCGCCAGCACGGTCTCCGAACCTGGGCGGCCGGCGGCGACCTCATCGGCGGCATATTGAAAGGTCGAGCGGATCCATTCTGCTGCCCCGCCTTGCTCGGCATCGAGCTTCAGCAGCGACGGCAAGGTGGAGATCACCGGATTGTCTTCGGTACTGTCGCAGCCGAGGTACCCGCATATCATCCGTGTGCGTTGTCCACCACCGCCGTGATGGATCGTGAACAGCCCGCCTTCTTTTGGCGGCTGGATAATATCACTGCCAGCTACCGGCGGCAGGTTCAGGTCGCTACCCACCAGATGCAAGTCGTTTCGCGGCAACAGAACGACGTCGCCAACTCCAAGTACGAGTTCTTTTCCGTCTTCGCCGTCAACACGGATGTGGAGCTCGCCCTCGACGACGTAGTGATAAAGAATCATGTGCGACGTTGGCCCGAGTGCCGGAGCGCAGTGCTCTGGTGCGACGCGCGCAGCCATACACCATGGCGCGGAGAAATCGGCGTGCAAGAATACGCCGCCGGTCAAATGCGCCACTCTCAGAACGTCGGATAATGCATCCATGCCGACCTAACTATCAGAAGCCGGTGTTCCAGTCATGTCTCAAGGTAGCCCGATCATAGACCTTGGCGCGTCTGGCGACCTATAGATCGCTGCATCAGCCGATCACTGGCATGTGCCATCGGCGCGCCACTTCGCGAAGGGAGATCGAAATGAACGTGATAAGCAGCATCTCTGACAGCAACGAACGATACGCACGCTGTATTCAAGCGTCCAAGCGAGTGCGCTGGGACATCGACAAGGATGTGATCCGAGGGCGCAACTTCGATAGGGCCCACAAGTTTCTGCCGGACGGCCTTTCCTGGCGGATGCGTTCTCGACCCTGTCGGCAGATGAAAAGCGTTACGTCAGCCAGATCCAGGGCCGCACCTACGCCAATATCTTCGGGCTGGTCGAGCGCTTCATCAATGCCAAAGTCCTGGAGTTGAGCGAGGACCACTGGTTCGGCGATCAGGTCGCGCTCGAGGCGCTCGTGCGGTTCAGCGACGAAGAGTTGAAGCACCAGGCGCTGTTCCGTCTTGTCGACGCGATGGTCGGTGACATCCTGCCCGACGGCTATCGCTTCGACGTCGATCACAACGCCGTCGCCCATGCCGTGCTTGGCAAGAGTACCTGGGCGGTGTTGGCACTGACGCTGGATATCGAGCTGTTCACCCAGCTTCATTATCGCCAGAGCATCGACGCCGATCCGCACCTCTCCGAGTTGTTCCGGGACGTGTTCCTGTTTCACTGGAAAGAGGAAAGCCAGCACGCGATCCTCGACGAACTCGAATGGGTGCACCACGACACCGGGTTGACGGTGGAGGAGCGTGATATCGCTGTCGACGAGTTCATCGAATTGGTCGCCGCGGTCGACGGCATCCTGCAGGCCCAGGCCAAGGCCGACGCCAGCTATTTCACCGCAACCTGCGGCCGCGCGGTCCGGCACGCGGAGGCGCGGGCGATCGAGGCCGCATTCCTCAAGGCGTACCGCTGGCAATACATCCACTCGGGCGCACAGCACCCGCATTTCGGCAAGGTGCTCTCGAGCCTGATCACCGAAGCACAAGGCCGGCGCATCCAGTCGGCACTTGCGACGCTGAACTAATCCAAATCTCAAATCCGATTCCAGCAGAGGAGTTCCACGATGAACACACAAACCAAGGCTGTCCAACCCACCGTCGTCAACGGCATCAATGTCGACGACCTGCTTGCCCTGATCGAGGGCGTGAGGCGCGACCCGGCCAAGGGCAAGACGAACTGGCGCGTAACCACGACCTGGCAGGGCCAGGCGCGCAGCCGCGCGGAAATAGAGAGTTTCGAGATCGGCGCAGACAAAGTGCCGCGCCGGTTCTCGATTGACATCGACGAGCCGCTTCAACTGGGCGGATCGAACGGCTTCGCCAATCCGCAAGAACATCTGATTGCGGCGCTCAACGCCTGCATGACGGTCCGATACGCGGCGCAGTGCGCGGTGCGCGGAATCACCCTCGAACGCCTGGCGATCCAGACCGACGGCGAGATGGATCTGCGCGGTTTCCTCGGGATCGATCCTGCCGTGCCACAGGGCTACGAGAATCTGAACTACACGGTCCGCATCAAGGGTAATGGCACCACCGAGCAGTTCGCGGAAATCCACCAGGCGGTCATGGCAACCTCGCCGAACTTCTACAACATGTCGAGACCGGTGACCCTGAAACCCGAACTCGTGGTGGAGTAAACGAACGAAGTGCGCTGCGTGCGTTCGAGCCGCCCTACGATTGCGCCGAAGAGAAATTTATCGGTGATCTGACTTTTCCCAATGCACTTGCAATGAACAGGAGTTTTACAATGCGAACGATAAAGGCAATTCCCACGGTGATGCTTGCTGTGTCGCTTGGGACCGGGGTAATCCTGGCGTCAGAGGCTGCGTGTGCCCGCGACGGCGGTCATCAAGGACATAACGACCGTCAAGACCATTATGACAGGCGAGGCGGCAACGCCGAACGTGTCGCAACTCCTCAGTCCGCGCATTTCGGCGATACCGGCAAAAGGGACAGGGGCAAGGTGACCGTGACCAAGGCCGGCGCCGGCGATCAACCCGCCGATCCATGGTGGCAATCCCCGAGAGGCCCGGTGGTTAGACAATCGAGCCAAACCAAACGCAGAACACCAGGGAGCATCATCATGAAATGTCTTTGTAACGTTCAGGACAAGAAGACAGGCGGTATCCCGCAACAGGAATTCACCGAGGACCAGTTCTTCGAGCAATTCGCGGCGCTCGAGGAGGGACTTGCCCTCATTCAAATTCAGCTGCGCGATTTGTCCGACAACGCCAAACTCTTCGGCAGTCTCGTCAGGCATATGCGGCGATCGGCTTGTCCCGTGACGCTCTCGCCAAAATAGGGCGTGAAAAGCCTTGAGCGCAATCCGAACCGAACGGCTCTCCGGCGAAGACATCGTTGAGCCTGCTTTCGAAAGTAAATCGGAAGTTGGATCGCGGGCCTGCCAAGGGCAGCTTTTGGCGCAAAGCAGCCGGTCGCTATCGTCAATGCATGAGCGCTGGAGGCGCCCCGACGCCGCCCATCAACGAAGGGATGGGAAGGGCGCTATGTCGCAATCCGAGGAATCGACTGACACCGGTGCTACGGGCGACCCGATCAACGACCGAACACAAAAAACTGGACCCATGTGCATCAGCCGTAGGCTTCTTGAGCCGTGTGCACATGGGGCCGGTCTGATTGTCGCCGCGTTTTCGGCCAGAAACATCCTGCGATGCGTCAAGCCCACCAGCGATGGTGGTCGCGATACCGCGGCGGCTTTCGCTTGCGGGAAACCGCGCTTACTTCTTCATCTTCTTGGTCTTCTTGGCGACTTTCTTGGTCGCCTTGGCAGTCTTCTTTGCTTTCTTCGCTTTTTTTGCCATGTCTTCCTCGTGGGGTTGGTTGGCTTCGAATGTGCGGACGCTGCGAACCAGCGCAGCGCGCCATCAAGCTAACACGAAACTAGCAAAAACTATACCACGTTAGATTAACGCGCGTCCTTGAGCGTTCCAGTCTTACGATCATGAGTGGTGCAGACCTCCCGCCGACGCGCGGGCTACGCGATAACAGCGATGGTGGCAATGACGCTCCACGATGCGTCGAAGCCGCCGGTGGCCGTTAGAGTTCGATCTGCTCGGCGATATTTAGAGCGTCATCTACGTCAATCCCGAGATATCGGACGGTGCTCTCCAACTTTGTATGGCCGAGGAGAAGTTGCACGGCGCGGAGGTTTCCGGTTTGCGGTAAATCTGGGCGGCCTTCGTCCGCCTCATGAGATGCGTGCCATAAAAGGCTCGCTCCAAGCCGATGCTTTCGACCCAACGGTGCACCAGCCGGGCATATTGTCTAATTGATATGTGAGGGCTCGCATGGAGCCGACTTGGGAACAGGTATCGAGAACCGGCGGCTCGGAGCGATGGTAGCCAGGCTTCGACGGAATTCCTCGACTGCTCCGTGATCTCGAATTGGACTGGCCGACCAGTCTTCTTTTGTACGATCGTTGCTCGTTGCCGCACTCTTAACCCAGAGCAAATGTCGTCCAGCCGTAATTTGAAGATCGCAAGCGCGCAGCTTGCTGTCGATTGCTAGATTAAAGATTGCAAGATCGCGCTTTGATCTTGCGATTTCTAACCGAACTCGAATCGACCATACATGCTTCGGTTCGAGAGGCTTCTTCTGGCCGACGAGCAATCCTTTGTTAAGGTTGACGCCTGGAGCTGACACGAAGTACAGGCATGGGGATCCTCCGCCATCCCGCCCACCGCGTCGCTCTCTTGTGAGCGGTTCATTCAATGACAGCGACCATTTTTGCGCGTTTATGTGAAGGCGCGGCAGGTCACTTCTGGCGCAAAGCAGCCGTTCCGAATGGGCAACAAGGTATGCCCAACCGTGCCATAGCAGAGGTTTAGCACCTTGGACGGGGCAAAGTGATCAGCAGCTCAGCAGGGTCGCCATCCGATGCCGGTCGATGATGTTCGTGTCGGGCGGCAACGGATGGCCATCCAATTCGGCCAGCTTTGCTGCAACATGCGGTCGAGCGATGACGTCCTGAGGCAGCGCAACGCACATTGCGATCTCAAGCATGCCACGGAACACGTCGGCGTCCTGTGATGCAGCAACAAGAAGCCTGGCCATCATCGGGTTGGGTGCGGGCACCGGTGTACCCTCTTCTAAAGCGTTCATCTCGGTGATCCGCGCGCGATCCGCAGCGATCTGATTTCGATAGAATGGGCCGACCTCGCGCTCGGTTTCCACATCGTAGTCCCGGGCGAACGCTTCGGGATCGGTGATTTGTCGGCGCACCACATCGCGGAGCACCTGAGCGTGCAGAAGACCTACGCTCAAGCCCCGTCCGCCGGACGGGTTGGTGCACGCCCATGCGTCACCGACGGCGGCGAATCCAGTGATGACGGGCTGACCGTCGATGACAAACCGCCGGTGCCTATCGAGAACGCCTGCGAGCAGGTGAACGGGTGAGATCGGCTCACCATCAAGCCAATGCGCCTGCTGCGGGCAGGCGGAGACGACGCGATGGAACGTGGTCGCATCACGCAAGGCGCGCATCGCCTTGTTCTTCGAGGAGGTAAACAAAGTGACCGACCAGGTATCATTGTCACCGTCCAGTGTAAGAACCGAGAACAGGCCCATCGATGTGAGCGTGCGGCCCATCCTGCGAGGCCGCTGACGTCCCGAATAGTATCGCGTAAAATAGACGAAATTGCAGTCTGCGGCTTCCTCGACCGGACTGCGGCCACCCGCGCCGACGATCCAGTCGTCGGCCGGGCTTTGTCGTCCCATGGCGTCGACCACCATGTCGGCATGGATATGTTCACCAGATGTCGTGCGCACCCCCACGACGTGCGGCACGCCGGGCACGGCCGATGCACCCGTGATCAATTCGCGAACTTTAGTTCCCCGACGAATGGTTACGTTCGGCGCGGTTTGCGCCACCGCAGCCACCGCCCATTCGACGATCGGCCTCCGACCGGCGACGCAACGCATCATTTTATCGCCGGCGCGTGGCGCCCTGTCCGCTATGGTTGGGGGCAGAGATTGACTGTCGAGATTATCCACCCAAACGCACCCCGCGCCAAGCAGGTGATCGGTCAGCGCAGGCAATTCGCTATCGCTGATCATCCGAAATCGCGAAAGGAGACTGTGGGGTTGCCTGAATTGCGCAACCCCGGGGCGTTCCCACAAATTCCACCCCTCGATGGCGGCAGCAGGTTGACCTGCCGGGTCCGCCTCCAGGACCGTCACGCGATGACCGTCGCGACCAAGCATGGTCGCTGCGCATAATCCAATCACGCCGCCGCCGCAAATAAGGACTTTGCTCATCCGTTCTAGCCTGCTTATTGAGTTTTGGCGGACCACGGGGTGCGACGCTATTCCGTCGTCATCTCCGGTGAAACGAGGGTGCCGTCAGGCGATTCAAGGGCGTCAGTTGCCACCGATCTCATCAAGCAATAGCCATCTCGAACCGTCGAAGCGTGCCATCCTGGCTTTTCTCCACCCAATCCGCGCCGATGGAGACACGTTGATGGTCACGCCGGGCAAGAACATTGGAAGTTGCAAACCCCGAATGTTGGTTGCCTGACGGATGAGATTCTCGCGAGTGAGATCGTCACCGCAGTTCTTTAGTACCTCGACGATCATCTGAGCGGTCGCGTATTCGAAGACCGTGTTCTCCAGTGCTTCATTGGGTGCCCATTCCTTCATGAAGGCCCGATACTCCTTCATGCCTTCATCGTCGTCCCAGATCGGGTTTTCCGGCGATTTGAGCCAGAGCGCCGTCACCGCCCCCGTAGACGCAGCAAGACCCGCCGGACGCAGGACCGTGGCGATGCCGCTGGCGCCGGCCAGCAACACGTGTTGGACCTTCCAGCCGAGTTCGTGGGCTTTGCGGATTGCTTGCGCGGCAAACCGCGCGTTGGATGCATGAAACAAGGTATCGGCACCGGAGGCCTTGAGCGCCACGATATGTGAATCGATGGTCGGCTCCGTGATGTCATAGGCAGCCTCTCCAACGATCATGGCCGACGCCTTTGGCCCGAGTGCTGCCTTGAAGCCGGCAAGCTGCCCTTTTCCCAGGTCGCCATTTTCATAGATGACGGCGACCTTTGCGTCGGGCCCCGCTCGCAGAATATACTCCGCGTAGATCCTGGCTTCGACGGGTTGAGGCATCATGAACGTTGTCGTCCATGGCAGGTTTTCCGGATCATCCAGCTTGGGTGTACTTGCAAGAAGGAGGATTTGCGGGACCTTCGCACTGTTCAGATACTTGGCGACCGCAAGGTTGGTCGGGCCGCCCATGGACCCGACGATCGCCAGGACACCATCGCTTTCGACGAGCCTACGAACCTGCTCCGCCGTCTTCTGTGGAGCGTACGCGTCGTCGAGCGATATCAGCGTCACCTTGCGGCCATTGATTCCGCCAGACGCGTTGATCTTTCTCAAATACGCCGCTTCCACCCGGCCGAAACTGCTCAGATTGGAGAGCGGGCCGGTGTAAGGCAGAGTTTGGCCGATCTTGATCTCGGTATCAGTGACGCCGGGGCCATATCGCTTATCCGCACCCGCGACTGAGGAAACGCTGAAAATTGAAACACTTAGCGCGACGAGAAGAGCCGGACGAATCATCGGAGCCTGCTTTGCGTTGACCGCCCTTCGGATCGCTGGTGGAAAGGTTTGCTATCCCGGGCCGCATGATGATGCTGTACAATTGCCGTTGCGTCCCGAAACCTGGCCGATATTCGGCCGATATTGTTCCGAATGGCTCCGCGAGGCTTTTTTGCTCAAGTCATCTCAGCCATCGATCGTTCTCGGCGACCGGACCGTGGATTTGGCTCGCGAACTGCTGCTTGACGGACGCGGCGACATCGTGCCGTTGCGTCCTCAAGCTTGGGCGGTGCTGCGGTTCCTTGCGCAGCACGTTGGGCGCCTGGTGCGTAAGGAAGAGATTCTGGATGAAGTGTGGTTGAACTGCGAGGTCACGGAAGACTCTCTGATCCAAGCGATAGGTGACATCAGGCAAGCCTTGGGAGAGGCAGGCCGATCGGCCGTGAAAACTTTGCCCCGCCGGGGCTACATGCTGATCGTAGATGGTGCTTCGATCGACGGCACACTCTCTTCGAACGTTGCGAGATCGTCGATGCCGGACCACGTTGAAGAGCCGCCGGCTTCATCTTCTATCCCACACCTATCGATTGTTGTTCTACCTTTCGTCAATATCGGCGGCCACCTCGAGCAAGAGTATTTCGTCGACGGCGTGACCGACAGTCTGACGACTGACTTGTCCCGCATCGCCGACGCGTTCGTCATCGGCCGCAACACTGCCTTTACGTTCAAGGGAAAAGCGGTGGACGCGAGAGCGATCGGCCGTGAATTAAATGTGCGTTATGTTCTGGAGGGGTCGGTGCAGCGCGGCGGCAACCGTTTTCGCCTGAACGTCCAGTTGACCGACACGGAAACTGGAGCACAAGTGTGGGCGGAGCGCTTCGACAAGGCGGCCGCTGACCTGCTGGACATGCAGGATGAGATCGTATCACGGCTCGCCAATACGTTGAACGCCGAGCTCATCAAGGCCGAGGCGCGACGCGCGGAACGGTCGCTCCGGCCGGACGCTATGGATCTATATTTTCAGGGGAGGGCTTTTTTTAGCAAAGGAATAACGCCTGCGGTGATGGCGCGAGCAAGAGAGTTCTTCGTGCGCGCCCTGACACTGGACCCCGACAATGTTGAAGCAGCGGTTGCCGCGGCTCATGTCAATTTGTCGATAGGTTCTTCCTCCATGGCCGACGACGGACCGGCACATTTCAGAGTCGCGGAGAAGGCACTGAACGATGTGTTGTTGCGGGTGCCGAACCATCCTCGAGCTCATATGCTTCTTGGCGCGGTTCAAATCCGGACAAACCGCGCTGCCAAGGGTATCGCTGAATGTCAGCGGGCGTTGGCGCTCGGTCGAAATTTGGCCGATGCGCATGGGTTCATCGGGCTTGGAAAACACGCGCTGGGGCGTGGCGAGGAGGTCGAGGGGCATATTCAAGAAGCGTTGCGATTGTCCCCGCGCGATTCGCGTGCCTTTCTTTGGTTCATGATTGTCGGGATGGCCAAGTTGGTGACCAACGCAGACCTTGAGGCGCTCTACTGGCTTCGCCGGAGCGTTGAGGCCAACCCCAATTTCGCGCTGTCTCAGTTTCATCTGGCTGGCGCGTCGGCCATGATGGGAGATCTCGCGGACGCGCAATCCTGTGCCGAGACCGGACGGGCTCTTGATCCCAGCTTCACTATTCGTCGATACGACATCAGCGCCAACTTCCTTTCCGACAATCCGGCATGGATCGCCATGCGCCAGCGCCTCTATGAGGGTATGCGCCTAGCCGGCGTACCGGAGGAATGATGTAAGATAGGGCTGAGTAAAAAGCCAAACCTGGAGGGAATGACCGCTTTTGGCGGATTTTGTTGCAATACTCGATAGACAGTCACGCATTAGCCGAAAATCCCGTGCGCGATCAATAGTTTCCTGCGGTTTTTCGGGATGATTGTCACGGAGGAAAATACGTCCCAATCTACGGGCCAATCTACGAGGCGCACAACTCTTCCACACATCGCAACAAACCCCTGTCTCGCAGGGCTTCTGGCTCTGGTTGCAACCTCCCGATCTTCAAGCACTGATCCCTTCTCGATGCGCGCTCAGACGCGTCAGGGACGCGCGCTGATGCGTCGGAAGGGCTGGGCGCGTCATTCGATGCGCGACGGGACAGACGCGCACCACGGGGCATCCCTGCGCAGTCAAGACGTTCGAAGGGACCGTAGCGCTATCGCGCTTGCGCACGGTCTGGCGGATCATCCGGGCGCTGTTCTGGATTTAGCTCGGTCTCCAAATCATCGCTTTCATCGCAAATCGCTTCTGGGACCTCGCGCTTCTTTGGCGATATCAGAAGTTGCTTCCGCATCTGGGCGAGGCGGGCACGGCAGAACTCTCCGTAGAGGTGATCAAATAAGGCGGGCATGTTATCTAGCCTCAGGCCATTTGAGCTGAACTGCAATGAGCCCTCTTTATCATTTTTCTTCGGCTGAAGATGTGAACTGGATCACGGTCATGTTGCCGCTTTTGGCGGCAAACGCTCAAATGAAGCTGGGGTCCTCTGAGAGGGAAACAAATGGGGGGACCGCGCGACGGCACTCTTTCAATATATTTAATCCGGACGTTTTCCGGGTTGCGTTGCGGATTGGTACAAAATTCGATGCGCTGATAGTGGATGACCGCGACGCGTGGCCTCCTGTGCGCTGGCGTGGCGGGCTTCTGTGCGGGCTTCCTGCGGCCTCGACGCTGGCGCGATGGTGGCGCGCTCGACGCTGGCGCTGCCGTCGCGCGTGACGATGACGCGATGCCGCGATGCCGTCCGCTGCCGGGGCGCCGAGACGCTGGCGCGCTCGGCGTGGCGATGCCGTGATGCCCGTTCGTTATGCCCTTACGGTTTACGTTGGCTCACGATGACAGTATCGCCGATTTCGAAGGACATCAGGTCTTCGCCAACCTGCAGCGGACCGTCATAGGTTTCGCGCGTTCCCGCCACGATATCATCAACGGTTGCCCGAGGAACCTTGTCGCTTGAGAGAAAGACCAGATGCGAGTAGACGGCCAGCTTTGGCTTGGCCAACGAAAAAACCTGTCCAGCTTCCCGAGGGCTCGTATGGTGGTCGACGACGCGCTGGATGAAGAGATTTGCCAGCAGTTCAGGTCTGACGATGCAGACCTCGTGAATCAGCAAGTCGACGCCGGTGCCATATTTTATGACGTTTTGGTCATACCGGGTGTCGCCCGAAATCACCACTGCGTGACCTTTGTATTCGATACGATAACCCACGGCGGGCTTAATGGCCGCTCCGTGATCAACTGTGAAAGCAATTACTTTCACACCGTCCTTGTCGTAGACGATGCCATCCTTCTCGAACTCCTCCACGACCGTTGCGATGCCCCCGGGCGGCAGCTTTTCGTCCTCCAGCCGGATTTTGATGTCGAGAGCGTAAGCACTTTCCAAGTTGGCCATCAGCGACTTTGCGCCAATCGGGCCAATCAATCGGAATGGCTGCTGCCGGGTGTTCCCCAACCATCCCGTGAGCCAGATGTCAGGGATGCCCGCCGTGTGGTCTGAATGATAGTGGGTAAGAAAGAGCACATCGATCTTTCCCTCGCGGAAGCCGAGTTGCCGCACCCGGATCGGAACGCCCCGTCCAGCGTCAAAAAGCAGCTTCTGATTTCCGGCTTCTACGAGCGTGCTGGGACCGAACCGATCCGGATCGGGGATCGGTGTGCCGGTGCCGAGTAACGTGACCCTAAAATCGCTCTCAGCTTTGACCTGTGTACTGACTGTCGCGCCAAGAAGGAGGGCCAACAAACCGACGAATGAGGCTAACGCCTTGGACATGATCGCAACCTTTCGTTGGTGATCAAAGCAAGAGCCTCATCTTTAATTGTGGGGCAGTCAATGCGTCATAAGCGGACACCCCATCGTGGATGGCTCCCCCTGATAATGCGATTCCCGCTGCCGGTGAGCGGGATGCCTCTCACGGCGCGACGACACTGAGCCATGCGGGGACCGCAGCCTTTCGGTGGATCATCATGACGCCCGAACACACAATGGCGGCTTACATCGCCAAGGAGGATCGCAAGGCTTCGCCTACTAACGACGCAGAGGCGGCGGCGCTCCTTTCTTCGATGAACGCATACACCGGTCGATACCGCATCGAGCGCGACAAATTCATCACGACAGTGGATGGCGCGTGGAACGAGATCTTCAAGGCGCGTGAGCAAGTTCGCTATTTCGCCTTAGACGGCGACGAGCTAACGATCAGAACACCCGAACAACCGAGCGCCACGCTGCCCGGCAAGCGGGTGATCAGTACGCTTCAGTGGAAGCGCGAGAAGTAGGTTAGATGGCTCGCACCGGGTCGCGGTGATGACGCGATGCGCGCGAGCGCTTGCGATGGTGACGCGGTGGCGTGACGCCTCGCCTGTCGTGATGCTGGCGCGCTCGCCGTGGTCATGGCCCGTTCCATCTCCTCCGCCAAGGGTCGCATCAAATCAAACCAGAGCGGGCGCACAATCCAGCGACGCTGTCGGTGTCAATATCCAGTTCATATTTCTGACGAAGTAGCGCGGCCATTGGTCTTGTCGGGAAAATTGCGTGCAGTTCGCGAAAGTAATCTTCGAAACCGGCGGGTGAAATTACTTCGATGATTTCGCACGGGGCGTCGCCCGCGTTCCAGAACGTGTGCCACTGCCCTCGTGGCTTAAACACCCATGTTCCCGGTTCGGCTGTGACAACGTCGTCGCCGAGCAACGCCCCGAAGGTGCCGGTCAAAACATACGAATGCTCTTCTTCGCGGTGGTGACGATGCAAGGGCGCTGCCAACGTGCGGGGTGGTAACTGATGATGAACTACGGAGAAGCGGCCACCGGTTTGAGGACCATCGATCTTCCACTGCGTACCGAGGCGGCCGGTGTGGAATTTCTCACCGGCCTCCAGCGGGATCAACAGTGGACCGGACCAAAGAGGTGATCGACCCTAAAATTCGCGTTCCATGTCGTCGAGCTCCCTTAATGTGCGCGAACGCCCTCACAATAAGGCCTTTCCTGAGAAATGTCAGTTGGATGCGCGACGGCTGGCGGTGACCGTCTGACGATGGCGTCCCTCCGCAAGATGGCGTCCCTCCGCAATCGGTCGGGCTGCAGGTACTGTGAAGCTCGTGGGAGGGGGCGGGGACCGCGCGACCGCACCCATTGAGAATATCTGGTTCGAGAAAATCCGTTGTTGCAGTTGCAGTTGCCTGGGGTGCCGCCGCTATACCTCGATCTTCTCTTTCGCAAGAACGCGCTGAACGGCAGGACGCTGCAACAAGCTGTCTTTGAGTGCCGTAAAGTTCTTCAGTTCCTGCATCGGGTACCCCCTGCGCAGTCCCCACACGTAGAACACCAGCAAGTAGGGATCGGCGACGGAATATTGATCCCAGAACCAGCGTCGTCCCGCCAGCCTGCCGTCGATCTGCTCGAGATACCCGTCGAAGGTCTTGCGACCCGCATCTTGTATCAATGGATGCACGGAGGGCTCTGCTGCGTACCGTTCCGGACGCCACATGTGGGCCACCGAGGGATGAACGCTGGTCGCCAAGAAGCCAATGAGTGAGAGAACCCTCGCTTCGGTGATCGGGTCCGTTGGCCATAGGCCAAATCGCTTGCCGAGATACGGCAGGATCGCTGTGTTCTCGGCCAGAGGCTCGCCGTCGTCGAGAAGCAACGTTGGCACCCGCCCTTGCGGGTTTAGCTTCAGGTAGGCTTCGGATCGCTGCTCGGCATCGGCAAAGTTGACCCGTTGCGCCTGATATTTCTCGCCACTCTCCTCAAGTACGATATGTGCTGCTATCGAGCACGCGCCCGGAGAGAAATATAACGTCAGCATGAGCTTGCCTCCCCAACCTGCCTGCGCCCTACAGGGGTGCGGGCTATCAAATCATGACAAACCGAGGCCGGGTAGTCCCGATGTTTGCTCGCGGGCCGTTCGCGACCGGTGTTGAGCCAGCAGCACGGTCGGGAATGGTCCGCTATGCCGCCAAAGGGTAAATAAGCTAATTACCGCGACGCAACAGGAACAAACACGATTACTGCGACCGTCCCGATTGATCGCCCGTCCGTCGCCAAGCCTTTCTCTCGACCGCGATCCAGAAAGCCCTCGACCGTCAGCGCGTCGGCACTGGCGCATCTCGATTGCAGCCGGACCTACATCGGCAAGCTCGAAGCCGAAGGCGTGATCCAGCGGCAAGGTGGTGGCTTCCCGCTCGACCAGAGCCGCGTTGCCTACCTGCGATACTTGCGGCGCGAGCGGCAGCAATCGCCGCGCGGTGAAGCCGATGCTGCTCACGTTGCGGCCAAGACCGAGATGTTGACACTGCGTTTGATGGAGAGGCGGCGCGAACTCGTGAGCCGCGAGGCGCATGAAGCCATGATCGACCAGATGGCTGGTCTTGTGTTGACGAAGCTCGGCGGTTGGCCTGCCCGCATTGCGGGTGCAGACCTTGGCCTGCGACGGAGAGCCGAAAGACGTGCTGCGCGAGTTGCGCACCGAGATTGCAGAAGCCTGTACCAAGCTGGCGGAATGAAGAGAGTGAGCCGCCGCTCAATGAGCAGGACTGACCGGCGCGTCCCCGCCGTTGTGCCCGGCGCGCCGTAAACCGCTATCCGTAGCGGCTTGCCTGTCGATCGTGGCCCGGCGATCCTCTCCGTCAAACCGCTTAAAATCGGCAGTGAAGAAGGCGCAGTCTGTGTTTCGGCATGGAATAAGACCCCGTATTCGGGGTAATCGGCATCCAATCGGCTTTGGACGCCGATCGGGGGTCCCAGTCCAACGCCGATTGACAATACCGCTTACGGAGCGGCTCCGATGCTGAACTGGCTGGTCGAGGAGAAGGGCATCGCGCCGCTTATCCCTGTGTTCGATAAGTCGAAGCGGGATGATGGCACCTTCTCGCGGAGCGACTTTCGATATGATCCGACCGGGGACATTTACCACTGCCCGGGTGGTAAGCGGCTTGGAACGAGCGGTACCGTGCACGAGGGCAAGACCCTTCTGTATCGTGCAAGCAAGCTCGACTGCGATGTATGCCCGCTCAAACCGCAGTGCTGCCCAAAGGAACCATCACGCAAGATCCCGCGCGATATCCATGAGCATGCCCGAGACGTTGCCCGGTCGTTCGCTGGCACCGAGGGCTTCGAGCTCTCTCGGCGTCAGCGCAAGAAGATCGAGATGAGGTTCGCACACTTGAAGCGCATCCTGAAAACTTGGTCGGCTCCGATTGCGCGGCCCGCAAGGTGCCCAGGATGAGTTTGTTCTAGCCGCCATCGCCCAGAATCTGAGGCGGTTTGCATCGCTGGTCGCACGACCGCCACCGGCTCAGGTTCTGCGCATCGCGTAGCGTAGCGTCAAGTTGCGTAAAATGCGTCAGGGCCAGCGCTTCAAAGCGCGGCTCAACGAAAGGCCCAGCGGCCAAATCCATTGCAGCCTACTTTTGCACAAAATCGGCGCAAAGCTGCCATTCACACAAAGGGATATCGTGGTCGATTGGAATGAGTGGAAAACGTCGTTTCCAACGGGCAGGGAGATTCTAAGGCCGACCCGTGCTGCTCTTTCTCACTCCTTTCTGCGCCATCCAGCGCCCGAGACTTGAACCTCAGGGGACGCACGGACCAGAACCAATTACTTGTAGCGAGAACCGTAGGTGTCGATGTGCTGGGATGAAAAACGGCTTATACATCAATGGGGATTGACTGACACTCTCTCCGCCACAGCTCGTTCTGGATTTCGGCCCGTCGTCGCTGGCCTCGGCCCAGTGGCGTGTGTGGACCGGGTATTCTTTCCACAACAGAAGAGCCGTCCGCCAAGTCCCGCGGCGTGTGAGCTCGGACGAAAGCAGAGCTCATGCTTTAACCTCCGGTATTGACGCGCAACGCGTTCAAGTGAACCTGATCCACACACCGTTTAACCCGACCGGGGTAGGGCTGTTCAGTCCAGAGCTGATCTGTGAAATGGACTTCCTGGACATTGGCCAGCCGCAGGCACATCCACTTGCTTTGTTGCGCCTCCGCCGGTTTGCTGAACCCGTCCACGACAAACGCAAACGCGTCAGAACGTCTCGGTAATCTTGCTCAGGCGAGGTGGACGATCCGGGTCAAATCCGCAGGCCCGGGCTGTCTGCTCGATCATCCGATAGGCCGGAATCAGCATGGTCATCGGGTCGGTGGCGGGATCATCCGCGGCCAGCCAGGGCAGCGAGCCACGCGGTCCGCCGCATAGATGAAGCGCGATTTTTTGCCCGCGCAATTCTTCTGCCAGCGCGTCCACCATGGCCGCCGTTTCATCCATCAGGCGCATCACGATGACCGGCGTGCGCGAGGATAACGCGGCGCGCGGCCCATGCTGCAGCTCGGCGGCGCTCAGACCAATGGAAGGCAGGCGCAGGATTTCCGAAAGTTTGAGCGCGATCTCCCGCGCCGAGCCCAGGCCTAGGCCTCGCGCCGCCACAAACACCGCTGACGCTTTGGTGAGATCGTCAGCAATTCCGGACCAGTCGAGCGGTAGCGCGCAGTGCAGGCGCTCGGGCAGCCTGTCGAGGGCTGATCGCAGCGCATGATCTCCCGCCAGCTCGGCAACAAGTCCGGCGCCGGCGGCCATCGAGCCGATCACGGTCTTGGTCGCCGCTACGGAGTGCTCCTGGCCGGCTTCGATCGGAAGAACGAATTCCGCTTCGTCAGCCACCGGCGACGACGTCGCATTGACGATGGCGATGGTGCGAGCGCCCGCGGCGCGCGCCGACCTGGTCGCCGCGACAAGATCCGGGCTGCGCCCGGATTGCGAGATCACGATGAACAGCGCATGGCGCAGCATCAACGGCGTGCGAAAAGCCGTGATCACCGAAGGAGCGCTGGCTGAAACGGGAAGGCGGAGCCGCGTTTCGACAAGGTATCTCAAGTAAACCCCGGCATGCCCCGAGCTGCCCCGGCCGCACACGACGCACAGGGGCGCACAGCCAATCCCAATTCGCTGTGCGATGTCGCGCGTGGCCGGGCGATTGCCAAGGCTTTTGGCGACAACATCCGCGCTTTCTCCGATTTCGCTCGCCATCGCGGATGTCGTCACGGCTCGACCGCTCCGCCTTGCTTGCGCGCCGCTGCCTTGGGATGCTGATCACGATGCGAGTCACGATCCCCGGCGAGCTCGGCAAACACGCGCCGAAGATTGCCGTCACAGTTTTCCAGGATGGTCTCGGCATCGACGCTGTCGACACCCAACGCCAGCAGGCCTGCCGTCTTGATGTCTCCCTCGGCCTGCTCAAGCCAGTGTGCCGCGTGCGACGGATCACAGTGCGCGATTTGCGCCACCATGGCCTCGGCGCGCCGCTTCAGCTTGGCATTGGTCGGCTGCATGTTCACCATCATGCCGCGGTACACCCGGCCAAGGCGCAGCATGATTCCTGAGGAGATCAGATTCAGCACGACCTTTTGCGCGGTGCCCGCCTTCATCCGCGTGGAGCCGGCGATCAGTTCGCGGCCGGTCTCGATCAGCACCGGAAACTTTGCCGACGCCAGCAGTACGGTGCCGGGATTGTTGGCAACGCCGATCGTCACTGTACCAAAAGAGCCTGCCTGCTGCAGCGCCGCGACCGTGAATGGCGTTGTTCCGCTGGCGGCAACGGCGATCACAACGTCGTGCGGCGTGAGCCGCGCGGCATTGATCTGTGTGACCGCGTCATCGATATCATCCTCAGCACCTTCGATGCTGGTGACGAACGCGCTGTCTCCGCCGGCGACGATGAAGTGAACGCGCTCGCTGGGCCATGCGAAGGTTGGCATCAACTCGGCGCCGTCCTGGACCGCCACGCGGGCCGAGGTGCCAGCGCCGACATACACAATGCGTCCATGATCACCCAGCGCCGCTTGGGCCGCCTCGGTCGCCGCAGTAATCGCGGGAAGGGCATGGCCGATCGCCGCGACTGCCGCAAGCTGGCCCTCCCACATCGCTTCCATCGCTGACGCGAGCTGCCATGCATCGAGATCGGCAAAGCGGGGATCGACTTCTTCGGTGGCCATATAGTTGATCCATGCTCCATCAAACGCGGAACTTTGAAGCCTGCTCATGATCAGCTTCTCTCTTGGGCAGGTCTTTGTTGGGCAACTCAAGCCGCCCTCGCGCCACCAGCAATGCGCCGGCCGCCGCGTCGGCATCAGGACACCTCAGGCGCGCGCGCAGGTCTGGCGTCAGCCACGGCGTAATGGCATCCGCGAGGCCGCCTACCAGCGAGAGCCGGTCAATTCCTCTCGCCAGAAAAAGATCAAGCAGATCGCCAATGGCATCGGCCGCGCGTTCGACAATGCGACGGCCGACCGGATCGCCCTGATTGGCGTGCCGCATCACGATCGGCGCGAACGCTGCGTAGTCTGCGGCCTTGGCTTCTTCAGACCAGGCCACCGCCTGATAAGGATCATGATCGAAGGCGCCCAGCACCTCTGAAAGCAATGGGGTCAGCTCGCCGCGGCGATCCGCGGCCCGCAGCGCCAGTCGAACAACCTGCAGGCCGATGTCGGCACCGCTGCCTTTGTCCGACACGGGAAAGCCGTAACCGGCGAGACGGACTTCGCGGCCGTCGATCAGGCCGACACCCACCGAGCCCGTGCCGGCTACCACGATGGCCCCGTCCGCACCGCTATGGGCGCCGAGACAGGCCGCCAGGCCGTCGCTAATGAAGATGATCGACGCAAAGGGATGCGCGATCTTGTTGAGCGCCGCTTCCGCACCGCGGCGACCGAGACCGGCAAGGCCGATTCCGGCGTGCATCCGCGCGAAATCCTCGCGCGTCAGTCCGGCCTGTGCGGCTGCCGCTTCAGTGGCTTCCATGATGGACCGCCAAGCATTGTCAAAGCCAATCCGCGTCGTGGCGGGCCCGGCGCTTGCTCCACCGAGTACCCTGCTGCTTTCGTCCTCGATCCGGGCGCGGCAGCGGGTTCCGCCGCCATCAATGCCGAGATACGTGGTACCTTTTGTTCCCATGGATAGTTAACGCGGAGGTTTCTTTCGGGGTCCCGCCGAAGCTGCCTGGTGTACATTTGAGGGCCTTATGGGACTCGCCTCACGAGTCCGTGACTGCCATTCTCGGATCAATACAGATGGGCAACGCTGGTTATTCCGCTCCCACGATTTCCGCGCAGCACATCTTTGATGGTGCCGACATGCGCGGGCCGGGGTCGGTCAGGATCTCGCAGGGGCGGATCGAAAGCATCACCTTCGGCGAGCCGGAGGCGCGCGCCTCAATCCATCTTCCTGCGGACGCGATTATTGCGCCCGGATTCATCGATATCCAGGTGAACGGAGGCGGCGGCCTTCTTCTCAACGACCAGCCAACGGAGGCTGGCGTTCGACGCATCGTGGAGGCGCACCGCCAGGCGGGGACCACGGGCTGCTTGCCGACCCTCATCACAGATCGCAGCGAGGTCATCGAGCGATTGGCTGTGGCCGCGGAGGCTTGTCTCAAGATTCCCGGCGTTCTCGGCTTTCATCTGGAAGGACCGGCCCTCAACAGGTCTCGCAAAGGCATTCATCCGGAAGCCGAGATACGCGTGCCCGATCAGCGCGATCTCGCTGCGATCAAGAGTTTTGGGGGGTGCGGCCGCTCCATGGTGACCTTGGCTCCGGAATGCGTGCCCGCATCCATGATCGATGAATTGATCGGCGCCGGATTGCGTATCGCGGCCGGCCACAGCGACGCCACCGCAGCCGAAATCGGGCAGGCGGTCGATCGCGGTGTCTTGGGGGTGACTCATCTGTTCAATGCCATGTCGCAGTTGAACGCCCGGGAGCCGGGCCTGGTGGGCGCCGCGCTTTGGGATGACCGGCTGTTTGCAGGGATCATCTGCGACGGCATCCACGTTGACCGTGCCTGCTTGCGCGTTGCCTTCCGTTGCAAGGGACGCGATCGATTGATGCTGGTCACCGATGCCATGCCATTGGCGGGCACCGACGACCGGCAATTCATGCTGCACGGAAGGCCGATCACGTTGCACGAAAACCGCCTGACGGGCCCCGATGGCACACTCGCCGGCGCTCACCTCACCATAATCGAGGCGGTGCGCAACGCTGTTGCGCTGCTCGAAATCTCCCTTGTCGATGCCCTCATCATGGCTTCTCGGACGCCCGCGGCATTTCTGGGCCTTGAGTCCGAGCTTGGACGGATCGCGCCGGGATACCGTGCGGATTTGGTCGCCTTCAATCGGAACTTTCAAATCGTCGGCACGTGGGTAGGCGGTGTCGGTTCGATGGGCAGAGAACTCCAGGCTGAAGACTGAAGGAGAGGACACAAGTCGGCGATCGGGTTCATAGCGGACGATCGACTCGCAACCACGACACTGAAGCGGGCGATGTTGGCCATCTCGTCCCGCTGGTGCTTGGGAAAGCCTCCAAGAGACCGGGCAAGCAACAGTGGCTGCCGTTCTCTCTCAGAACTCCGCAACGAAATCGCAACGAATTGGGTGAAACAACCGGGAACAAAACGAGATGGAAACGCCTGCCATCTCAATAAAAATCAATAACTTAGGAGATGTTCACTGCGTTCGGGACGCAGCGTCGTCCTCGGTCGAATCGCAACTTGAACCGAATGTCGGAATCGTTGGTTGCGCCTCCGCGATTTGCACTGCCAAGAAGACGAAGAAAGCTGCCGCGGCTCAAAAGGAGATGCTGATGCCGATCGCCGGTAAGATGCCGGCTAAGGAAGCGGCGGCGAAGAAGCCGACATCAGGGACGCGGCGCAAGTCGGCGTGAGGTTGCGAAACATCCGGTGGTGCCCGATGGCAGTTACGGACTGACATGGAAGAGGCCGCGCATATCAAGGCTGAGCTGCGGCTCGGCACAGTGGGATGGAATGTTCCGCGAGTCTGCAAGGAAAGAGTTGGCGGGTGCTACGCGCGGGTGTTGAACGCCAGCGAGATCAACATCATTCCATAAGCCGCACCGATGTTCGAACTATTCGAAGTGGGCGAACGCGATGCCGGATTATTTCCGCTTTTCGGTAAGATGCCGAAGTCCGTTACTCGTTCGTCACAGCTTGCGCGGGGTGAACTCGATCGGTTCATCGAAGAGAGCGCCGGACCTGGTGCGGAGCTCGGGGTTTTGCTCGTTCAGTTTGCGCCTCGCAAAATGTTCGTTAAGTCCGGTGCGGAGTTTCTGTTCCGCGTACTGCGGGAAAGAACCTCAGCCGCTCTCGGTTGCGAGGGTTCAGAATTTGGAGAGCGAAGCGGCGCTCGAGGTGTCCAGCAAGATCGAGATTCTCGAGTTTCTCGCGAAGGAGAACGCTACGGCTTACTCGCCCAAAATGTTCGAGAATGCCTTAAGAGGGGTGGCATGACATGGATTTGTTGGAGTTCATCAGTCAGTCTGAGCTGATCATATTCGATCTGGACGGTGTCATTCTGGATAGCAACGGCGCCAAGCTCGAGATCATGCGAGAGGTGCTGCGGCCTCACGACGTCGCGGCTGCAGACCAATTCATAGAAGAGTTCAAAGCGAATTTCGGGCGCTCGCGTCGAGAGCACTTTCTCTCTTTTTACGAGATTTATCTGCGGCACACTACAGGGTTCGAGGCCTTTTTCGAGCGAGCGGCTGCTCGGTACGCGGAAGTTCTCCGTGAGCGCTATCTTTCGGTTCCTTTGCCCGCGCCATGTCCAATCTCATGGTGAAGGATGGCTTGCCGGAAATTTGCGTCTCGCATCCGACGGATATTGGCATTCCGATTCCCATCAAAGGATACGAAGATCAAAGAATCTACGTTTGGTTCGAGATGGCAGCCGGCTACTCGTCCCTTAGCGCTGCAATCGAAAACGTTTTCAAGTGGCGTCAGCGAGAGGGCTCAGTAAGATAGATCAGTGATTTAGACTTACATGCTCAAACATTCGCCCGGACCCAACCGAGGCGAAGATAAGTGTGTGCTGGTGGGGCGATCACTCTGTCCAAAGCTGAAGCAATTCGCATTATTTCTGCTCGCTTCGAAAATTGTCTTTGGCGCGAAAATTGCGTGACCTAGTTGCGTCCGCGAGACCGTGATGCTTTTCCTGTGGGCGTCAAATGATGTGCCCGAGGTAAGTGAATGGAGCGACAGTTGGTCTGCGCGTGGTCCTCGGCCGGCGCAGTCAATTTTGCGGCTATGGAAAGACGGAGAGGTACGTCAGGGTCAAGTCGATGACCTCCATGCCAATGGCAACAGCTCTAACGTCCTAGTACTCGCCGGACGCAAAGCATTCTGATTTCATTAGTTTGGCGTAGTTGCTCAGCGCTCGGGGGATCAATGGAGCCGAGAGTCTCGGTACTAAATTTCGCTTCCAATTCTGAGGCCATGCAGTTGCAAATCTGCAAGCAAGCGTCCCTCGAAAAGCCACCATGCTGCGCGCAACCGTTTTGGCACGCTGAGAGAAACTGCGGTCGCCATTCTGCGGCCGTGGCGATTGTTATCAAATTGATAGCAGCTATCGTCAGAGCTGGAAGAAACGCGGACATTGCTTCGCTTCCCTTTTTTTGTTTGCTGAGGGGCTGCTCTAATTCGACTCCATCTTTTTGGCCTCTAGCAATATCGCGCTACTTGCGTAGTTGTCCCCTGAAGCGGAACCACAAATGACCGATCAATGATAGGGCTATGGCGGTCAGAATTATCGGGAGCCAGATCGACGTGGTTATGAAGAACAAGGATATGATGACCACGCGTCCAAAGACCGATTCGCTGACCGGATTCTTAAGGCGAGCGAAATAGGCGTAGATAATAAAAACGGTGGCCGGGACCATCCACGCGGCGAAAAGCACCAGTAACAGCTCAACAAGTTGGCTGGCATAATGGTGCATAAGCGCACCTCCTGACAGCGTCGGCGCGAATTGCTGTCACCGCCGCGAGAGATGCGGTGATTGTCGACGATATTTGGTCTTTGTTCGCGTTGGTGGGCATCTGCACGCTCGGCATCGCTGTCACGGTCGGTGCCCAGAGTCATGCGAACTCGCAGCCGTCGACTCGCCTGAGCTAGGGCCTCTCAACGCGCACTCGTTGAGATGGCTCGGGCAAGGCCTCGTCCAATGCAATCATAACCATCGGCGGTGTTGTGCAATCCGTCCCACGTTACAAGCGCGCTTTGCGCAACCCCGGCACTGACCGAGTTTCGCATCAGCGCAAAACGAGAGAACAGCCCGACCCGTTCCTGTTTTGCGACTTCGATTATGATGTCCTCCATTGTCGAATAGCCAACTGAGGCGAGCACCTGCGGCGCATATTGCAGATCCATTAACACGACATCGGCAGACCCCGCCTTAAGTGCCCTTACCCCTTCAAGAACGCTTCTTTTGAGCCCTTGGTCCGGCCGGCCACCCCAGGCGACGTCATTAGTACCTAGGCGCGATAGCCCCCGCTGTGTGCATCTATCCATTCCGTCGCGTAGGCTATCGCTTCCGCGATGGGCGAATTGCGCGTGGTCGGTGCCGCCGCGGAAATTCGCGAAGCGCTATCGACGAAGGGATCCTGTGATCCTGTGATCCTGTGATGCCATTGTTTTGTTGAGATGCCGTTGAAGGCAGGACCGTAGAGTAGTAGGTTGGCTTCGATCCTACCGTCCAGCCGCCGGTCCAACGCCTTCATAAATTGCCAAGCGCTCGAGTGCGCGGGCGAGCTGCTCCGCCTGCGAGTTGATGAGCGCGTCCTTGTCCTCGAGCTCATCCCGCAGGATCTGCTCGCGGTCCAGCAAAATCGCCATGCGCTTATTTGCTTCCTGCTTCAGCGTCGTGACGTCGTGATGCGACTGCATCATCACGTCGTCGACCTTGGACTGCGCGGCCGCGTTGACTGCGGCGACCCTCTCGGCCACGAATTCGCGCGCCTTCTGCTTGATCATGACCAAATGGGCGTCGACGCGCGCATGCTCGCGAGCGAGGATTTCCGCCTGGCGCTTCCGCTCGCTCCATTCCTCGCGCGTCAAGCGCTGCAGCCGCGGTCCGATCCGTATGAGCCCGAAGCGGACGCCGACATCTTCGTAGTAGCGGTCCTGAAAGGTCGTCATCGCCGCCTTGTAGGCCTTGCTCTGCTCGCGGGGCTTCCCGCCGGCATCCTCGCAATTCGCGGCAGCGCGGAAACCGGCGTGGACGCTCGCGATGCGGAGGCGGTTGTCCGGCTCCAGTTCGGGGATCACGATGTAGTGCACGTGCGGACGGAGTTCGTCCATGTGCTCGACCACGGTGACCAGCAGATTGCCCCACTGCGACTGCAGCCAGGCGATGGTCGCATCGCGCCACTGCACATACAGTTCGCGTGCTTCAGCGTCTTGTTGAAGATTGGCCGTGAGATCGGGCCACGTGGCGACGCCGACCAGGACTGCGAGCGCCTCCGGCCGCAACCTTCGCCCGATCTTATCGACCGCTTGCCCGGCGCGGCCCGCGGCCATGTCGAATGCCTCGCCCGGCGGCAATCCAAAGATCAGGTTCGGCGGTTGCGGATCCGTCACGTGCCCGCAGGCATGCGGCGCGCGGATCATCTCGTCCCGGATGTCGAACATCGAGCACTTGCGCTTAGTCGAATTCTTCCGATGCGCCCCCTTGCGGCTATAGGCCTCGACGTGGTTGAACTGATATGACGCAATCAAAGTAGTGCCTCCTCGATCTGGAGGCAGTCTCGGCGACGCCATGGCAAGCCGGAAGCACTTTCCGCATGAAAGTTGATCCGGCCCCTCTGGACGCTGATTTGAGATACACCTAGTCGGTTCTCTAGGTGTATCTCGAGGCTTTCACTGGAGGTCCCTCAAAGGCCTTAACGGTGCAATCCGAGAGAAGAACTCACTTCTGAGGATAGACGGCTGATCGACGGCGGTGCCGCCCTGTGCGAGCACGCCTGCACCGCCGCCTCTAACCGTCAGGCATGGCGCCGGGCGAGGGCGGCGCACTTTCGGAGACCGCGAGGCCGAGCCGGCGGCGGAGGTCGAGCCGGCTGGGACCGCCGGGCAGAGCCTCCTTCTTCAGAAGGGCGTCCTCGATCGCGATGACCACGATGTCGTTAAACTTACAATGGACGTCAGCTGCAAGACTACGGACGGCGCGATGGAGGTCCTCGCTGACAGTCAACGTCGTGCGGCAGCTCTCTTGGATATTGCCGGTGACTTGCTTTCCGGGAGCGCTGTCGCGTAGCACCTTTCGCAAATTCTGCGAAGAGGCGGCAAAGGCCATTGCAGGGTCGGCACGCTTGCTCACTAGACCAACTCCAACTTCGTGAGAATCCAATCCGTCGCGGCACAGACCTCGCGGGCCGCCGGCCCATCGGGCTCGTACTCGACCACGCCGAGCCCTAGCGCGATGGCGTCTTGATAGGCGACACGATAGGCAAGATGCGCATCTACTACCGTTCCGAGTTCCCGATGGAGGGCGAGCCAATGATTGAGGCGCCGGTTCAATTGGGAAGGCGTACGCGTCAAAAGGATCGCGTACTCGATATTTTCCTGGACAAACGCTGCCTGGATGCGGGCCGCCACGGCGTTCGCCAGGTAGGTTGGTTCGGTAACAATGATGGTTAGGTCAGCGAGCCTTGCCGCGTCTGCTAGGGTGTCAGTGTCATGGGCCGGGGTGTCGACCAGAATCAGGTCGAAGGCAGGCCGGTTTTCCGTAAGCCAGTCAGGCAATTGACGTGCGGTCATCGAGGTGACGAAGGGGGCCGCCGCGCCGCGGGCCGCCGCCCACATCGCGCTGGATGCCTGGGGATCGGTATCGGCGATCGCCACGGAAAGTCCCCGCGTCCCTGCGGCCACGGCGGCGTTCACAACCGCCGTGCTCTTCCCGGTCCCGCCCTTCAACTGCACCGCCGTGGCGACGCGCATGCATGCACCTCCTGCTGGGTCCAGCATGAACGGGCGCGTCGCAACGATCAAATCCGCCGGATTCTTTCGAAAAGTGGGGTGAACACCGATGGCATGGGCACTGAGGCGAGGTTCGCCGAGCGGCGGCCAAAAGTTCTCCACCGGGAAATTTGTCAACCAGTCCGGCCCATTGTGGGTCCATGATGATGCCGCAACGCTGCCGCATCGGTGCGTCACTGCATCACAACATACCTGCATCACTGCATCTTGCCCCATATGGCGTTGGAGCCATCATGGTTAACAGGCGCCGAAGCACATTGTCGCGTAAATGCGCAGCAACGTCGTTGCATCACGGCGCGGCAGTCTTGTGACGCCATTGCGCGTGGCTTCACCGCATCGCTCCGTGCGTTCGCGGCCGGGATGGAGATCAACAAGCGGATCGTCGAACTGCACAAAGATGGACCGGAGCCGCATCCAGCCCGAGCTCCGCGCACTCCTCACCGAAGCCAAGCACCAGACCCAGTTGATACAGCAGTCCATCGCCGGCCGGACCGGCTACAGCTTCGACGGGCCACCCGATTCGGACGGGTGACCTTTTTACCTTCTACGGTGACGTGATCGCGCGAGTGATGCGCGAGAACTCAGCCGACCCGCAGAGCGTCATGCAGGCGCTCGCCGAGAAGCTGCCGGAGGTGCGGTTTACCGTTCACTGGTATGACGCGGTGGCGATGGTGGCGACGATGTTCCGGGAGTACCGGATCGGCTGCATCATCGAGGGGCTGGAAATGGCGGGAATGTGGGAAAGCGACCGACGTTGAAGAACAGGCCCGCGTCTGCTATTTGACTTCCGCTGCACACACAGCAGATGCCAACGGGATGCCGAACGAATTTCGGAGTTCGGCTAACACGTTGAAAACAAATAGCGGTCCCGTAGCTCAGCCGGATAGAGCGACGGTTTCCTAAACCGTCGGCCTTAGCGCAGCAACGTATTCCATAATTCGATGCAGCAATTTCGCCTGCGACGCTACTCAGCCGCTTCACCCTTCACGTCGATCATCGGCACATCCAGGCTCTTGATCTCCTGCATGGCCTGGCCCGCGATACCCTGGAGGTCGCCGTAAAGACCGGCGGTGGAATCGAGCACGCCGTTGAGCTGCTCCTCGCGTTTGGCCCACAACCGCGTCATCGCGTTGCGTTCGCGCTTGAGATCGGCCTGCATTTCGGTGAATTTTTCGACGATGGCCTCGATGCGGTGACGGAAGCGCGGGCCGGTGAGGTACGCATACATCACCTCAGTCTTCGTCTGCTGACCTTCCTGCGCCTTTCGGCTGGTGGCGACGTCGATCAGCGACTGCCGGAGTGCGACAGCGAGCGGAATAGCGAAGCGCGGCTCCGCGACCCAGACGTTCTCAATGAGATCGAAGCTCTGGATCTCCTTCGGTACTGCACTCGAGACGATCAGCGCGACGTCCGCTTTCGCGGCGCGCTGATCGTCGCGCAGTTTGGCCAGCCACGCGTGATTCCAGGCCTTCGTTCGCTTTGACTCCCAGAGGATCGTGCCGCAGCGCTGTCCATTGGCGGCCAGCACCCCGTGCACCACGTCGCCGCCGAACTCGCCCTTGGCCACCGGCTCGATCAGATCGCGCGGGAAGCGGCTGCGGAGCAGGGCTTCAAGTTCGACTTCGAGCGCTTCGCCCTGCAACTGTTGCGAACCTTGATCGGCCTTACGACGCAGTTCCTCGATCTGCCGCTGCATGCCGGCGAGCTGCGCCTCCTTTTCGGTGACCTTGGACTTGAATACGTCCTCCGCCTCAAGTCTGGCCTTGTCGCGGATGGTGCCGAGATTCTCCTGCACCTTCTTCTCGACCGTCAACTCGACCTCGCGCTTGGCGTCTTCGAGTTCACGCTGCTTACGCAACATATCGGTCTGGGCCTGCTGGGCTTCGGCGAGCTTCGCGTTGTTGATAGCGAGAATTTGCTGCAGATCGGCAAGCTGCCGGTCCCGCTCGCCCAAATCATCCGCCAGCGCCAGACGGGCCTTCTTTGCCTCGGATTCGGCGATAGCCGCACGTTCGGCGCGCAGCATCGTGGCCACCCGGTCGTCAAGGCTGTCGCGGGCCTTGGCGAGCTCATCCTGCGTTTGCCGGAGCTGGGCTTCGCGACGACCAAAATCGGCTTCCTTGGCCGCAAGCTGTGCATCGAACTGCTTGCGCGCCGCGGCGATGAGCGGGGCCGCCAACGATTCGGTCAGCTTGATCTCGGTGCCGCAGTTCGTGCAGATGATCTGTGGGTCGCTCACGGTATTGGTCCTGTGATGATGGGATATGATTGTAGTCGGATTACCGGCGCCGACCGTGCCGGGTCGCGGCGTTATCCCCGGCAATCGTGCCGGTCGTGGCAATGGCGAGGCCCTGTGCGGTGCCGTTGGCTTCGGCTTCTCGGTGGGCTCGTGCGTCATGATCAGTTCCTCGTGGCGCGCAAGTCGCGTTGGCGCATGATGGCTTCGATGACCGGGCGCAGGCGGCGCACCGAACCGCCGCGCCAGTTCCGCGCGACAGCGGCATATTCGGCGCCGTCAAGCGGCGGCATCCAGATCTCGTCTAGACCGCGTTCTTTAGCCAAGTCCGCAATCAGGGTCGGCAGCAGTGCACCGAGGTCGTTCGCGCGCGGCTTCGGAAACAGGACCACGCGAAAGCGATCTCGAATCGCGCTTGGTAGCGGATCCAAGCTGTTTGCCGTGGCGACATATGAGACGTGCGACAAATCGAGGTTCGTCTGTAGTGCTGGATCTGGATAGCGCGTACTGGTTTCTGTCTCCAGGAAGCCGAGCAGGCAGTCCCATAGCCGCCCATAATCGGAGCGGGTGGCAGCACGCTCCAATTCATCGAGGAGGACCATCGGATTGGCGGTCTTGCCTTGCGCCACCGCGAGAAAGGGATGGCACGGCTCGGCCGAATACCAGCGGCGGTCCGTACCGCCGAACGCGGCGCCGTCAGCTCGTGACGCATTCTCCCGCCAGACGTTCAGGCCAAGAACCTCTCCGAGGCGGCGACTAAACCGAGATTTGCCTGCACCGGGGTCGCCAACCAGCAGGAGCGGCCGCAGCCGGACCGTGGTGCGGCCGACGAGATCGGCGAGGGCGAAATCGATGACCTCCATGGCATAGGGGAACTCGAATAGCAGTGTGCTGCGCATTTGATGCAGCGGGGGCACCTCGACCAACGGCAAGGCAACGTTGATGACGTTCTTCAACGGCCCCAGTATCTCCTTAAGCTTGACGCTCTTCATGGCGTCGTCACTCATACGAGCTACGACGAGGTGATGTTCAGGCATCACTTCGCGCGGAGTGGCGACCTGATGCAGGATCTGGGCCGCTTCCTTCTTCGCCTTCTTGCGGGCCGCTTCCTCCTCTTCCTCTTGTTTCCGGTTCACGGCCTTCTTCGCGGCCGCGATACGGTGCTTCGCCGTGCTCGAGCCGATGACCACCGCGTTCATCGCGGAAGATTGGTGTCGTACGATCATGTGACCGCAGGCCGGCAATGCCGCCCAGCCGAATACGAACCGTTCTACGTCGCAGCGGAGCTGTTCGTCGATCTTGTGGACGGTCGTGCTGAAAGCGAGCAATAGAGCCTTTGCTACACGGTGGTGATTTCTAAAGAACGCGCCGTCGCCCGACGCCGGAAGAGACAGCAACCGAACACTATCGGCGAGACCGCGCAATTTGGGATCGTCCTCTGTGACGGCACGGCGGTCGAGTTCGGTGGCAAGTGCGAGACCCACGTCGGCATTGAACGCCGTCGCCCAAGCCGCGTTGAGTGGCAAATTCGGGCAGAGCTGGTCGATCTCGGCAATCAGTCGCTGTTCGACATGATTGGCGTTGTCGTTGACCAGCATGGCGTAGCGCAAAAGCCGGGGCAGACCTTCATGACGCGCGTCCCAGTCAGCCGAATCGGCAGCCGCACCCGTAACCACGGCATCCCGCTCGACCGCGGGTAGATCGACCTCATCTGGGTCGTCCGCACTCATGCCTCGAGCTCCACCACCATAGCGTCCTTGAAATGAGGGTTCTCGGACCCGTAGCCGTGCGGGTTGCACAGTATCCGCGTCTGGCCGACCCAATAATCGGAAGAGTTGTGGACATGGCCATGGACCCACAGTGTCGGCTGGTAACGCTCGATCAGCACGGACTGGTCTGAAACGAACGAACCGGTCACAGGATCGCTCCGGTACTTGGGATGCACAGAGTTCCAATGTACGGCGGTGTGACTGACGACGACGGTGGGGCCTTCGAACGGCGCCGCCAGAACGCCTTCCAGATACGCCGTGGACTGGTGATGCAAAAGCGCTGCTTCCTGCGGCCTGAACCGCAGCCACGGTTTCTTCTGCCATCCGATCAGGCGGTGATCGTTCATCGCCTTGGCGCAGGCGTTCATCACCGCGGCCTGGTTGGCCTCACCAAAAATCCGATAGTCAGTCCAGAGCGTTGCCCCCAGAAAGCGGACGCCGCCGGACGCGCCTACACCACTCAGCGTGATGCTGTCGTTCTCGAGCACGTGGATATTGAAGGAGCGACCATGGGAGCGAGCCAACGCCAGTTCATCGGGAACGAAGCGCCGGTAAAATTCGTGGTTGCCCATCGTCATCACGATGGGAATGTGCAGCGGCACAATCCTGCGCAGGTGCCCGAAGGCAAGCAGCGCACCTTCGCAAGTGTCGCCGGGAACGATAACCACATCGACGTCATCCGCGATAGTGATCTTCTTCACTGGAGCGACGTCAGCATGGAGATCTGAAAAGGGCTGCAACTTCATGCGTCACCATCATAACAGTGACGTTCCAGGAAAGCGGTCAGCAGCACGGTTTCAGCCTCGCCGAACTTGCGGGGATTGTCCGAGGAACACCTTCCGTGAACGAGCCATGACCCGGCGATCTCGGTGGCGTAGGGGTGTCCAAGATCGGTCAACCCCGTGACCTGCGCGAGCACCAGCGCCGCCGCCGCATTGCGCTCAAGTGCGCAACGCAGCAGGGCCGTCATGGCGAGGTCGACCTGGAGCGTCATGTTCTTGATCGGCATCAAGGAGAATGCAAAGCCGATAGCCGCGGCCGGGTCCCCTTTCATCGCGGCTGCGCCGTCATCACCGCCGTGGACGACATCGATCTTTTCGAGGGTCGCCAGCAGGAGGCGGCGCTCGGCGTCGCCAAACGTGTCCGACGGGAGCGTCCGCCACCACGCCAACAGCGAGGTGGCATCTGCCTTGAAGGGCCACAAGCGGTCACCTCCGAGAGTCAGCCATCGTGGGGCGTTGGCCGCCAAGCTGTACACTCTTACAGACGCCGGCAACGCGGCCTCTGTGGCGCCCATCTCCTTCTTGCGCATGCAATGTTCTCCCGGTCGCGCGGGGCCAGCCGCACGTCAATCCCTACTGAGTTGAGACGAAGATTAGATGGAGCAGCCCCTGTTACGGGGCTCTCGCCTTGCCTTGCCGGGCCACGCCATGCCTCACCGGGCCACGCCCCGCCGCGCCACGCCGCGGCGAACCTATTCGATCTTGGTGACCGAGAACTTGCCGAACTTGGGACGCCAGTCGCCAAACCCCTCGCGCAGACCCGCGATCTCGAGGATCTCAATCACCTCGTTCGGATTGAGCAGGCTCGGCAGGAAGTCGACGTCGACGTCGACGTGCCAGGTGGGGAAGCGCGGACGCGTACGCATCACCTTCGAGTCGTTGACGTTCACGGGAAACCGGAGCCGGAAATCCTTGTCCTCCCACAACGAGGGCAGATCCGTCGGTCCCTCATACTGAAGCAGCGGCGACGTCCCGCAGGAGAACCCGGCCTTGGCCTGATTGCCCTTGCGCTTGGTCTTCGCGGCCTTGATGAACGCCGATTCGACAGCTTCGCTAGGAATGCACGGCTTGTCGTCCTGCAACCAGAGACCGCCATACCATTCCATCTTGGCGATCTGCTGATGATCGGCGATTGTCTTGTCGCGCTTCTTCGCCAGCCGGTCGATATCGATCTTGATCTCCTCGAGTGGGTCCGCCAAGCGCGAGCTGTGCATCAGGAGCGGTCGTTCGCCCGTTAGGCGAAGCCTAAGTTTCTCGACTGACATCAGCTAGTCTCCTTGAACGTGAAGTCGAAAAGCGGCGAGGGGCTTTGCAGCGCCGGGCGAATGTTGGCGTGCGCCGGCACCCATTGCGTATAGCGCAGGCGGCGCAGGTGGTCGGTCACGACGCGATGGCAATTCCGGCACAGCGCCGTCAAATCGCCCGGCTGTTCGCGACCGAGATTTTCATATGTGCGGTGATGCACCTCGATCGGGTTATGGCTGCCGTCGTGGTTGCAAACCCGGCAGCGAAAGCCCGCGGCTTCGAGTTCGGCAAGCCGGGTCGGATTTCTACGCCAGCTGCGACTCGCCATGTATTCGTGGTAGTTCATAGGTCGTGTTCCGTTGTTCGCTGGAATAGTGTCGGCGATCTCGACCAGAAAGTCAATCGGTTCGCTGGAAAAATTCCAGTGAAGAGAGCTCATGGTTAATAAGGCTTTATCCGCTCAAGATGTCTGGCCGCCGCCTCGCCTTATTCGCGCGGGCCGCGCATTGGCGGGAGTGGATCAGGCGACGCTGGCTTTACAGGCGGGAGTCACACGCCAGGCGGTGAGCGTCGTTGAGACTGACGAGAGCGAGAAAATGGATCCGCGTCGTCGAAAAGTTCTAAAGGCAATGCAACGCGTCCTGGAAGACCAGTACGGTATTGAATTCTTCGGAGCCTCGAAGAACTCAGGCGAAGGTGTTCGTTTCCGAAAATAGTCGATTCGGATTCCGCTAGGGACCTATCGGTGCCGCGCTTTCCAGCGTGCGATTAGACGTGGCGCGGAACTAATACAGTCACTTGTTTGGCAGCGAGTACGCCACCAAGGAATCGCCGATCGGCGTCTCCATGAAATGATGACCGCCGGCCATGATGACGAGATACTGGCGGCCGCCGGCCTCATAGGTGATCGGCGTGGCTTGGCCGCCGGCAGGAAGCTCGTCCTTCCAGACGGTCTTTCCGGTCTTGATGTCGATGGCACGGATCAGATTGTCGGTCGTCGCTGCGACGAAGATAAGCCCGCCGGCGGTCACGACGGCACCGCCATTATTTGGCGTCCCGATTCTGATCGGCAGCATCGACGGGATCCCGAACGGGCCGTTCGTGCGGGCTTCACCCAACGGACGATCCCACAGCGTCCTGCCGGTCTTCAGATCGATAGCGCGAATTCCGCCATAGGGCGGCTGCTTGCACAACAATCCGGTGCCGGGCAGCCGCCAGCCGGCGTTGACGTTGATCGCATAGGGGGAACCGAGCTGCGGATCGCCCGCGCCTTCCTGCCCGCCGATTTCGCCGCGCGCCTGGTCCCGCGGCGCCCAACCAAGACGATTGGCCTCGTCGCGCGGCACCAGCCGATTATAGTTCGGCATGTCGTTGTAATTGGCAACGATGATGTCGCGTACGGGATCGATGGCGATGCCGCCCCAATCGGAGCCGCCATTATAGCCTGGATATTCAATCCAGTGCGGGCTGGCGGTGGGGGGCGTGAAGATGCCTTTGTAGCTCGCCTGACGAAACTGGATACGGCAGATCATCTGGTCGATCGGCGACATACCCCACATATCCTGCTCTGTGAGATCGGCCTTTCGCAAGGTGTGATAAAGTGAGAATGGCTGCGTCTTTGCGCGCTGCGCAGGCTCTACGCCGCCTTGCGGTACCGGCCGCTCTTCGACGCCGACGAGCGGCTTGCCAGTGCGGCGGTCGAGCACGAAAATGTCGCCGCGCTTGCTCGGCAGCACCAGCGCCGGCACCGGCGCGCCATTGTCCGTCGGGAAGTCGACCAGCGTCGCTTGAGAGCCGAGATCGTAGTCCCAGACATCATTGTGCACGGTCTGGAAATGCCAGGCAGGCTTGCCGGTCGTAACATCGAGCGCGACCAGCGATGTCGCGAACTCCTTCTCGCGGTCCGAGCGGCTGCTGCTCCAGTAGTCCACGGCCGAAAGCCCAAGCGGCAGATAGACGAGTCCCAGCTCCTCGTCGCCGGAGGCGGTCGTCCACATGTTGGGCGTGCCCCTGGTATAGGTTTGTCCAACCTGCGGCGGTGCGCTTGCATCCGGCTTGCCCATGTCCCAGGCCCAACGCAACGCGCCCGTTTGCGCGTCGTATCCCTGGATCACCCCCGAGGGGGCGTCCCGCTTTTGTCCGTCGAGCACTTCGTGCCCGACGACGATGACGCCGCGTACGATCGTCGGCGCCGAGGTGATCGCGAACATGCCCGGATCGTGCCGGCCAACTCGCGCCGCGGTGTCGACCTGTCCGTCATGTCCGAATGCCTCGCAGCGCTTGCCGGTCTTCGTATCGATTGCGATCAGGCGTGCGTCGAGCGTGCCTTCGATGATGCGGCTGGCACAGGCCCCGCCCTGATCGGCATTGGACAGTTCGTAATATGCAAGGCCTCTGCAAGCCGCGGTGTACGGAATGAACTCGTCCGGGACGCGCGGGTCAAATCGCCAGATCTGCTTGCCGGTCTTGGCGTCGACCGCGATAACGATGTTCTTGGGCGTGCAGACGTAGAGGTTATCTCCCACCTTGAGCGGGGTGTTCTCTGCGCCGTATGTGCCCTTTGTGTTCTTGGTAGGCAAGTCGCCGGTATGAAAAGTCCAGACCTTGGTGAGCTTGGCGACGTTCGTCGAGTTGATCTCGTCGAGCGGCGAATAGCGGCGCGCACTGTAGCTGCCGCCATAGGCAGGCCAATCTGTGCCTGCCTTGAGAGACGAAGGGTCGGCCATTGCGCCGGTCGGAGACGGCATGACGCGAGGAGCGGCGGTTGCCGGCCGAAAAGCCCCGGTCATCAACACAGTTGTGGCTACCAGCAGGACCAGCCCCGCAGCGATTGTAGCCGCGGCTTCATACTGGTGGCGAATGGGCCGAAGCTTCGGCGTGAGTGCCAGAACTGCGATCAGCAAAATGGCCGGTCCGACAGTCCGCGGCACCAGCGCCCAACCGTTGGCGCCAACTTCCCAGAACGCCCAGGCGAGGGTGAGCAGGAAGAGAACAAGGTAAAGCCATGCGCCTTCAACGCGCCGGCGGGCCAACAGGAGACCCGAGAGGATCAGGACGATTCCGCTGGGCAGATAGTAGAAGGAACCTCCCAGCCAAAGCAGCCATGCTCCGCCGGCTCCGAGCACGAGGCCGATGAGAACCATGACTCCCCGAGAGTGAATGCCGCCCAATCTGCTGCGCGATACCTCTGAGCCATGCCGGTTACTCGTCATCTGTTGATTACTTTGCTCCAGATCCAAGAGTGCGTCCGTCCCCTTGGTTCCCACATTTGCGGGTACGCTTCCGGACCACGGAGCGCCGTTGGCTCGGGGAGGCGATGAGCTCAAGCGACCCTCAGCAGCGCGACGAGATGGGCAATTCGTTTCTGCTCGGCTATCTTGATTTCGGGTTCATACGCATTCTCAACGTATGTGAATACGTTCGCTGCCTATCATAAAGGCCTGCGGCTCGCTCGGCGCAGTTGCCGTGTTGATGATATGGCTCTGGGTCGCCGCCTATTCCGTCCTGGCGGGCGCCGAACTTAACGCTGAGATCGGAAGGCGAGTGTCTCAGCGATAGCCTTTGGCGGCTCCTCGTCACCCGGCAGAGGCAAGATCTGTTCGGTGAATTGCCCCATCGGACCTGCCCGGACCATCAGAGTAAACAGCTGATGTCGACGTTCGACATCCTCCCTGTCGCTGCGAGCGGCAATCAGGCGACGAGCGTCCGCAAGGACGAGGTCGGCGTGGTGGGAGAGCACCGAGAGCCGGGTGGCATCGCGCTCGGAGCTTGCGACCTGGGTCATAACCTCGATCATTCGGGTCGATATTGCAGGCTGGGCGCCTGCGCTTTGCCGGATCATATGAAACATCGTCCCGAGCAGTTGATCGTATTGCACATGCGGCACCACCAGCACCGGCTGACTTCCTCTGATCGACACTCCTGATGGCAGATGCAGGGGTACGAGATCGCAGAGCGCCGCACCCAACCGATCCAGGACCGAGAGCGCGGTGTGTGGATCGTTGATGCCAGGCGAAAGCGCCCTCACCGCGACTTCGACGAGTTGCCGAACGGCAAAGCGCAGATCGGAAGCGATGCTGCTTGTTGCGCCCAGCGCCGTCGCATTCCGGATAGCCGCTTCGGCACCGTCGACGGGAGGATTAACCAGAGCGACGGTCGCCCCCGGAAAAACATAGTCGCCGGGGCCGATCAACAGCCGAATGGTGGCTCTATGCTTGGCCGCCCAGGTGGCCAGGCCCTCTTCGTCCAGATGCTGCAGATAACCGCGCCGCGAGTCCTTCAGAGGCAGGGAGCCGATCCAGTACTCGCCCGGCGGAGGCTTCGGCTGCGGATCCTGGACCGTTAGCTGGCGCATAGCGCTGCGGAGGTCTTCACTGACGAGTTCGACGACAGTTTCAACGTTGATCCGGCCGGCGACGTGACCGACGAAGTAGACGAGCGTCGCCACACAAGCCAATGCGAGCAGAATTCCCACGCTTAGTGATAGATGAGGGACGAATCCCCCCTCGGGCTCTGTCCGGATGCTTCTCAGCACGACGAGAGCGTAACAGAAGGTGCCGAGCAACATCCCCAGCGTGAGTTGATTGCCGCGATCGCGAGTGAAATTGCGCAGCAGTCGCGGCCCCATCTGACCTGCAGCGAGAGACAACGCGGCAATGGTGATCGAGAACACGGTTCCCGCGACACCGATCGTCGCGCCGGCTACGGTGCCGAGCAGGGTGCGAGCGCCGGTCGCGCCGCCGTCGTACATCCAACTCTGTAGATTTGAGAGGTAGACCGTGTTGCTCTGGTCAATATGAACGAGGGTGAAGGCGCCGATCAGGCTGCAAAGCACCATGACCATAGGCACCAGCCAGAATGTCTCGCCAAGGTCAGCCAGCAGTTTTTCAGCGCGGGCGAGCATATTTTGAGCCGCATAACCACATCGAACCTGGAACCAACAGCCGGGAGGTGGAGCGGTTCCGCCCAACCGCTCCACCTCAGAAGATTACCCGTTGCTGGGGTACTTGAATTCAGGCGCCGACTTCAACTGGTCGGCCGTCGTGTCCATGGTCGCGGTCCACTTGTTGGCCGCATGATCGAACTTCAGATTGATTGCCGAAGGCCGCACTGCAACGTAGTGGTCGCCAATGCCCAGGAACCCTCCCACCGAGAGGATATAGCCGTCGATGCCGTTCTCGTTTAGCGCGACGTCCTTGATCGTGCCAATGTCCTGTTTGGCGTTGTTGTACACCTGCAGACCCATCAACTGCGAGCTCAGGCCGTCCTTCGGCGGCACCGACGTGAAGGCTCCGCCCGGGCGATCCGAGGTTGCGTTAGCGCTGTTGCTGGATGAGTTTGAATTCGAAGACGACTTCTGCGCGTTAGCGCCGACCGTTTTCACCTCGGCGAACGTATTTGGACCAACGAACATTGTCACCGGATTTCCTGATCGATCCCTGGCCTCCACCAGGAACGACTGCGGCCGTACCTTGACGTCGGTGAAACCTGCCTGTTGCAGGTCGTTGACCATCTGTTGCCGAGTGCTCGCCTGACCAGGGTCGGACTGGACCGCGTCCGCCTTGTTGCCCCCCTTGTTTGCCACGCTGTTTTCAGCGCGTTGGTCAGCCGACTGATTGCGGCTCGAGTTCTGCACGGCGCTGTGGTCCCCACCACCGGTAGCTTGCGGGGCGCTTTGTGCCATCGCAAGCGATGATGCGCCGACAAGAACTGCCGCCGCTAAGAATGAGGTCGCTTTCATGTGTGGATCTCCTTGCTCGAGTTCAAAAGTTGATGGCGTTCGGGAATGGCCGGCGCCGGCAGAACGCCGTGTTGCTCAGGGACATGAATGCCGTATGCCGTCGTAACCCATGTAAGTCCCGGAGCTCGGGTCGTACGACTTGTATCGCTGGGAGCAGTAGGCGTTGTTCTCGGCAGCTTGCGCCCGGCTGTTGGCGACGGCGCTTCCAATCGCCGCACCTGCCACGAAGCCGCCTAACGCTGGACCCCAGCCGCCGCCATAACTGTGCCTGTAGCCTTCGCGCCAGTTATGACGATGCCAAGCATGGTGACGGTCATGCCTCCATTGAACTTCCACCAGGCTCGGGTCATTTTTGGCTATCCCGCTCGCAGCCAACATCGGTGCGGCTTGCGCAGTAGTTCCGACCGGAATCGCGAGCGTCAATACGGCCACGGCGACGTGCCATCCGCTTGCTTTCATAAACTCATCTCCTCGTTTTCATTGCCTGAAGGAAATGCGCGAGCTGCGGTGCCGTTGCAGAGGCAGTTGGTACATAAGTGTACCCCGGCCGGGAGCACCTGTTTACTGCAGCAGGAGAAACGCTGCGGCCAAGCACTACTGGCCCCGTGCGGCAGCGGACCAACTTATGCGTCTACGATCCGGGTCCGGGTTGATCACGGCGGCATCACTGATAGGTTAAGCGAAAAATCTCGCAGAGGCTTGCCGCTACGTCATTGGAGTCCCAATGCGAATAGCCATAATCGAAGACGAATACTTCATCGCCGACGATCTCGCGATCGAGATCCGGCGCAGCGGTCATGAAACAATTGGCCCATTTGCCGAGCTAAGCCCTGCTTTCCATGCAGCGGGTAGCGCAGCTCTCGAGGCCGCGCTTCTCGACGTCGACCTGCACGGGCGGGCGTCCTTCGAATTCGCAGATCTCCTTTTGAAGAGAAGCATCCCGTTTCTGATTTACACGGGATACAGCCGCGAAGTCATACCCGGTCGATTTGCCTCGTACGTGGTTGAAAAGCCGATTCCAGCTCGCGATGTGGTTAATAGACTATGTCGCCATGTGCTTTTGCACGGCTCGCTGCGGGACCGGTACGTCGTCCGTGATTGCCCAGACATCAGCCGGTAGGGTTGTGCGCAGCAACTCTACGGCGAGACTTGCTTCATGAGTTCAGCTGAAAAGGACTTGAGGCGCGCTCGCTTCTGATCCTCGGACAAAGCTGCGTTGTGTCGCACCAGAGGGCAGTAGAGGGCTAATACAAAATTGGTGATCTGTGCTGCCGACGCATTCGGATGAGCCATGCCCACGCTGCTGACAATGCTGCGTGTTGCACGATCGCCGCGCGCTGCAAGCATAGCTTCGAAGGTCTTCGTTTGTGCTCTTGTTTCCTTGATCGCGGCGTCGGTATCGCTCGGATGGTAAACGGGGCATTCGAGTGCGGAAGCTGGGGTTGGGTAGCCGAGCAGGAGTACGGTGGCGAGGGCCAACCAGGAAGAACGCAATCAGAACGAAACTGCATTTGGGACTGCCTCGCTCGCTGAAGCTAAGAAGATAATTCGCATTCACTGATCAAAAAAGGCGTCGAGACCCCGATGACTGTCCGGTCGTACGCAGGCGTGCCGACTTTCTGTCCGGCATAAAACGTTCTGATCGGAACGCCGAATGCCTAGAACGATTGTCGGCAGAACGATTGTCGCTAGGCAAGTCCGAGAGCACCTTCGAAGTGGGTGGGATTGCAGATTTGTGCGTACCTCAACTGTAGATAAGGCCGCAGGAGCTTGGCATGCTGAAGTGGGCGTTGATCTTCTTTGTGATATCAATCGTAGCGGGATTTCTCGGATTCAGCGGAGTCGCCGCCGGTGCGTCCACTATCGCCAAGTGGCTATTTTTCGCAGCTGTTGCGATTTTTCTGGTGTTCGTGGTCCTCGCCTTCGTTGCGGGAGAGGTGATCTTTTAGCGCTGATCAAGCGCGCGATCGGCGCGCCCGGCTAACCGCGAGGGTCTGCTCCGAAAGCGGTCCCACTTCGATGTTGGAGACGCGCCGGGGCGATGGCCGGCGCCTCCGATCAAGACGCAACTACTTTGGAGCTCGCACGGTTGCCGCTGTTGAGCCTGCCTGGCGTTGCATTTCAAGAAAAGAAGTATGCAAGGGCCAACACGACGTAAACTCCAATGAGCATTACGCCCTCGAACCAAGTGGTCTCAGCGTCTCTCGTGATGGCATTCACGATGAACGCAGTGCCGGCGATTGAAAAGAGGTCGACGGGATTCTGGAAGACGAGGGTCATCGGCTTCCCGATCACCCATGAGAAAATGACGAGAAGCGGGGCAGCAACCAGCGCAATCTGAATGGCGGACCCGATGCAGAGCGTCATCACAAGCCCCATCCTGTCGCGCCGAGCGAACCAAACGGCCGCAAAGATGTCCGAGCTGGTGCCCACAAGAGCGAGTACGACGACGCCAAGGAAGAGTGGTGTCACGCCCGTTGATCTGGCCGCTTCGGTCAGAGCGCCGGAGACAAATTCGCTCTGAAGGGCCGCCGCGCCGGTGCATGCCAATAGCACGATCAAGCATGTGGTTGTCGACCACGCCGATTTAGCCGAAGCCTCCTCATTGGTTGCGAAGACATTCCGGTGAGTGATGAGGGTGAAGACAAGATTCCCGGAGTAGAGAACTAGCAGCACCATTGACACAGCCAGGCTAAGCAATTCGTCGGAGGCATTCACATTATTGACATGACGGATGCTGCGACCCGCGTAGTCGAACACTGCGGGCAGAATGAGGGCGATCACCGACAGAACGAGCATGCTCGACAACAACCCAGCGCGCGCTTGCGTGAAGCTCTGGCGCTGGCGATTGAACCCGCCGGCGACGATGGCTAGACCCAGCCCCAGCAGGCAGGTCGCGGCTATGGACCCGGTGATCTGGGCGTGGACCACCTCGACATGGCCGCGCGCGAGAACAAATAGCGCGAGAATGAGTTCGGCCAAACTTCCAAGACTGACGGTCAGGAGACCGCCTATGGCAGGACCGGTGTGGGAGGATAGCTGGTCGGTTGCTACGCGAATCCATTCAGCGAGTACAGCTATCGCGAGAACGCCGGATCCGAATATCCAGATCGGGGAAAGGTGAAAAACGTACTCGCCCATCGGGGTGAGCAGAACGAACAGCAGCGGCGCAACGCGCGCGATGGTACCGTACTGCCCGAAAATAGTCGTTGCTCTGGAGACGTTGGACTTCGGCAAGCTGGCGACTGGCTCCTGGCGATACCGCAAGGCTCGCTACTTCGATTTTAGCGGCACTTCGGGCCATTCCGCCGCCGACGGAGCGTGGCTTCTGCACCCAAAGCGCCTCGCATTGATTCCCGGGCAGCTTGCGATGATTAACGAGGTGAGACCCTTAGCGTTCGCTGCTCCGGCCCGAACTCGGTACGCAACCGAACAAGGGAAGCGCTTGCGACGCCCAGGCCCTCATTCCCTTGAGCCATCATTCACGAATCGCTGGTGTAGCGGGCATGGACTGCACTAAGAGAGTTCTCATGTGCCGATAAAATCACGCGATAGCAGTTGCAGGACACTTGCTCGAGCTGCGACTGATCTAGAATCTCGACTTGAGCGCGGCCTTGCTTGATGATGCCTCGCGCTTCCATTTCGCCCATTGTCGACGTGATACCTGCGCGGCGAACTCCGAGGGCCTGTGCAATGCATCGGTGCGTGAGCGGGATTTCGCGGGAGAACAACTTATCCGCTGCAACGAGAAGCCACCGAGCCAATCGTTGCTGCAAGCTGTGACGGGAGTTACATGCAGCCAGCTGCGAGCTTTGGATCAGGGTGGCCTGCACGTACCGCAGCAACAGCTTCTGGATCTCGACATCCCCCCTCACCAGCTCGATCAAAGCATCGACCTCGATGCGCAAGGCTCTCCCGGCAACCTGAACCATGCAACGATGAGGGGAAACCCGCATGCCTAGGATCAGGGGGATCCCGATGAAGTCCTTCACTCCAACAGTCTGTATCTCGACGGGGAGGCAGTCTCCGGCCCTGGCGGTCAGCGAGGCCGCGCCATGTTCTAGAAAATAGGCATACTGGAGTGGTTGATTGCGCTCCTGCAGCATTTGTCTCGGTCTCAGTGTTACCTGCTCGCAGAGCTCGACTAGCCGGCGGCGGGATGATTCTGAGAGGCGGCGGACCAGATCGTTGTTTGCGTGATGCGCGTGCGGCGGTTGATCGCGCGCTCGTGACCGTTGCAGAGATGGCGTCGGACTATGCGTCCGCACGACGTTTTCGAGTTCGTTGCTGAACATTTCGCGTCTCCTTGGAACGGCTATTCACCAAGATGTGGGGCGCGCGCGGGCCTCCTCACAGTCGGGCTTAGGTGAAGACTCGTCAGGAGAAGCCTGACCAGGTCCTCAAGGCCTGGATCGTGAGCTTGCCTCTGATGCGCGAGCAACGAACGAAGTACGTCGGCCGAGGCATGCAATAGCGTTGCCAGCATGTGCACGCGTGGATCTGCGGTGCGTTTTCCAAGGGCGTGGTACCCGATTGATCGCTGCACCTTCTCGTTGGCACGGCAGCGGACCATTCGCTTGACGGCCGGCCAGAACTTCGAGCTTCGGAAATGATTATACGAGCAATGAGAATGTTGGCACGTGGATCGTAGGAGCGCTGAATGGGCCTAAAGAGCAGGATCACCCTTGCAATTGTCGTGGGTACAATCTCGACCTCCGTTCCATTGGATCCCTCATGGGCAGAGACGGCGACGCAGACTGCCACGGAACAGTCGGCGCAGTCCGAGCAGTTCGTCAACACGGTTTATGATGGATACCGTGCTTCGCGACTGCTTGGGAGCGCGGTGTTCTCGTTGAAAGGTGAGTATTTGGGGGCTGTCCGGAACGTCACCTTGGCAGACGACGGGCAGATTGATTCTTTGCTCGTCGAAGGCTTCAGAACGAAGGATGAGCCGGAGTTCATCTCCCGAATTCCCTTCAACCGGGTGCTGCGCCCGCTTCACGAAGGAGCTATCGTGGCCGACTTTTTCGATTTGAGGTCGCGAGAATACGGCCTCTTTGTTGACCCTGATCAGGCGCAAGCAGAGCCGCACGAATTCTCGGTCTCCAAGGTCATCGGAGATTATGCGCGGCTGCAGGCAGGCCAAGGCTATGGCTATGTCTCCGACCTCGTTTTCGACAGTGGCGGAAAGCTCGCGGCGGTTGTGATATCCCGCGAGGCGTCCTCTGGCGGGGGCACCTATGCCTTCCCTTACCCAGGCCAAACGGGACGATGGAGCCCGAACCTAAGCTATTATGGTCTGCCTTACGTCACAGCAGAGCAAGCAAACAAAGCCGGTCTGCGGCTCGATATGAAACAGTTTCAGAACTCGTGAGCCACCAACGTCCGCCTAATGGTCCCCGGCGGTGTGCCTCACCGAGAGGCTTCACGAGCGAACTGGTGCAGTCACCTTTTTGAGCGCAGCGAAAGTTCTCCTCTCCCAAGCTTGCGTTCGAAGGTGGCTGCATCAGAGCGCTTCAATGCATGCGGGGTAGCAAACGGTACCCAAAAAGTGAGTGCTCCCGTGCGTTAGATGCGTGCGAGAACATCAGCGAAGGTCAATGCGAACATCGCGATCACGAAAATAAGCCCCGAGATCGCCGCGATCCGGATCAGCGGCTTCGCTGAGGCGAGTTGCATGAAGAGCAAGACGACGAGGGTCGATTTCACCCCCGCAATGATGATGCCGCTGGCTGTTGTCATTCGGTCCATGGGAACATAGGCGACGACGAGGCTGAGCACGAGGAGTGCGAGGAGCGCTGCCCAGATTAAGAGGTTCGCGCACCGGCGCGAGCAAGTGTGCCTTCGTTCGGTCTCGTACCGACATCGCATCACTCCAACTGTTTGGGTCAGAACGTCCGAAGCCTTCCGGCGCGTTGGTCCGAGCCGCCCTTCGGTTCGAGGAGAAGGCCTCAAATCGGGGTGATGGACACGGAGAACAGGAGTAGTCCTGAAAAAGGAACCGCCGATGGCCCGAGTGCGTACTCTCCGCAGACCCGCGGACCGTTCCGATCGATCCTCGGAGATTGCGGGGAGCGCAGCAATGCAGGACGGCCAGGCGACAGGCCTAGTTCCGACATCAATTGCGCCTGGAGGCCGCGTTGGCCCCTTGGCTGCACGGAACAAGCTGCTGCGTTGCATCCCAAAAACCGAGCTCACAGTACTCCAGTCGATCGGGACGCATGTCGAGCTCAAGCCGCGTCAGGTCCTTCATCATTGGCGCTTGCCGATGGAATATGTCTACTTTCTTGGCAGTGGTCTCGTATCGGTCTCAGCCAAGGTCGAGGCCGGGCGCTTCGTGGAGGCTTGGCTGGTTGGCTCCGAGGGAATGATCGGCGCCCCCTGCGTATTGGCGCCGGAGGATCCGATGCCGCCGCACCGTCGGGTCGTTCAGGTGGGCGGAACGGCACTGCGAATTCCGACGCCGGCTTTTCTCGCCGCGCTTGACGATCTTGGGGCCCTCCGTGGAGTGATCCTCTCCTACATCAATCTTGTCTTGTTTCAAACGTCACAGGTGGGAGCCTGCAACTCGCTCCATTCCGTCAAGCAACGACTTGCCCGCTGGCTTCTGGTCGCGGCAAACGCAATGGACTCTGGAGAACTGCCGATCACGCATGCTGTTTTAGCTCAATTACTCGGGATCCGTCGGGCCAGTGTCAGCGAATGTCTCGAGACGTTCGAACAGGCCGCCATCATCCGCAACACCCGAGCAGCGATAACTCTGGTCGACCGGGCCCAGCTGGAGCATTCCGCCTGTTCGTGCTCTGGATTGATACAGCGCGAGTACGATCGGCAGATCGGCCGTCGCTTGCGTGCGTGAGAATTGAATGTGGAATAGCCAATTCTCCAAGCGCTCCGCCCCGAGATGATCGTGGGAAACCACAAAGCTCGATTTGAACGAAGGCGATCTTCACAACGTTTCTTCTCCGAGAAAACGGAGGAGCCATGATACCAATTTGGCTAAGAGATATCGCGCTGGCTTGTCTGGGTGTCGGATTTGTCTGCGCGGTCATCATCGCGATCGACCTCACCCGCCATCCACAGCGTATGTGGATCATGAATGTCGTCTGGCCAGTGAACGGTCTGTTCGGCACCGTACTGACGTTGTGGCTGTACTACCGGTTCGGCCGGCTTGCGGCCCGGGATGCGACTGAGCAGAACAAGCACTCCGACAGCAAGAGGGAGACACCGTTTCCCGTCATGGTCGCGAAAGGTGCCATGCACTGTGGCGCCGGATGTACACTCGGGGACATCATCGCCGAGAGCCTTGCGCTCGCGTTTCCGGTGATGGCGATCTGGGCGGGATGGAAGAGCCTGTTTTCAGAGAAGATGTTCGCGATCTGGGTGGTGGATTACCTATTCGCCTTCGTGCTCGGCGTCGCGTTCCAGTACTTCACGATCAAGCCGATGCGCGACTTGTCGCCAGGCGCGGGCGTTGTTCGGGCCGTGAAGGCAGACACTCTCTCGCTGACTGCGTGGCAAATCGGTATGTACGGATTTATGGCGATCGCGCAGTTCGCGATCTTCAGGAATCTCTTCGGGGTGAGGCTGGAGCCGTCGATGCCGGAGTTTTGGTTCATGATGCAGATCGCGATGCTTGGGGGCTTTTTCACGAGCTACCCAGTGAATTGGTGGCTTATAGAGGCCGGCGTGAAAGAACGCATGTAGGCAAGAGGGTGCTGCTTTGGCGACCCCGAACACAATTAGCAACTCTCTTCGCTCGCGACGCTTGGATCAAATGGGGCGCCCGCGCTGAACAGGGAGAAGTATCATGGCGGCGCATGCAGGTGAGACAGCCCAAGAGACTGGAGACTTCAGGTGTGAGCGATGTCATCAGGCCACTCACGTCACAAAAGGACACAAGATTCCGAAATGCCCGCATTGTGGAAGCACGAGCTTCGACACCCGGCGGAACGAGCCGTAGGTGCAACCTTCACTCGGAAGCAGGACGTCAACACAGCCAATCTTGCACCGTGATCGCCTCTCGAAGTCTTTCGAACGGCTGACGTACGTCCTGCAGAAATTCCGCCATCTAGCGGCTTCTCCAACGAAATATTCGTCGTCGCCCGGCGCGGTTCTCCAATGACTGAATGCGCCGGGCACTTTTCTACACGCGCAGCGCGTCACCACCGATGGTGCGCACGGATCACGCCGTGATGGTGGTGCCGATAGTGCCGCGGCGCCCAGCCGTAGCTATGACGCCAAGGTTGCGCGCGCCGGACCGTATATCCCCACGGTCTCGGCGCGGACCAGCCGTAGCTATAGCGCCAGGGGCGCGGGCCCCAGGCGTATGGCCGCGGTCTCCAACCATAGCCACCCCAGTAAGGTGTGTAGGTGTAAGCCGGATAGTACCCACCGTAGCCGTAGGGGTATCTGTAGCCATAGTACGGCGGATATTCCTCATAATACGGGGTCGCAAAGGCTGAGCCAATCAAGGCTCCTGCCAGCAGGCCGGCGCCGATTCCCCAGCCGCCACGCCATCGAACCTGGGTCAGATTATCCTGCACTGCCGACGTGTGCTGCGTGGAGCTCGCGGCTGCCGAGAGCGGTGTCAGAGGCGCAGCCTGGGTATTGCTGGTAGGAGATATCGCGATCAGGCCGGTGAGAGAAAGGGCAAGTGTGAGTCTCCGCATCTGTGGCTCCTGTAATTCCAGAATGCGGTCTCAACATCAGCCTGCAATCTTGGTTTCTAGAGTCAAGCGTTCGGGACACTATGTCGCGCCAATTTCAAGGTCAGACACGCGAGTGTACGACACCGTACCAACTCCAGGGCCTGCGTACCTTTTCAGTAGTATTCCTGAACTAGGCAGCCTGTTTACTTTCGCGCTCCAGGAAGCCTTCGACATAGATCATGCGGACAGCAACGAGCAGAACGGCGATCAAGGGCGTGGCAACGATCAGTCCGATCAAACCAAAGAGAGTGCCAAGGATCGTTTGGGAAAGTATCGTCAGTGCGGGTGGCAGCGAGACAGTTCGTTTCTGAATCCATGGTGCGATGACATTTCCCTCCAACAGCTGGATCGTCAAAAACAAGAGAGCGACCCAAGCGGCAAGGGTAGGAGACTGTGCCAGAGCCACGAGGATCGCCGGCACTGCGCCTGCAAGTGCCCCGATGTATGGCACGAAGTTCAGAAGGGCGGCCAACAGGGCCAGTGATAGTGGCAAGGGCGAACCGATGAGGAGAAGGCCCAGTCCGAGGAGCAGACCAACGATCAGCATGTCGACGAGTTGACCAAGAAACCAGAGCCTAAGCGTAGCGCCGAGCTCTCCGGCAACTTCTCGGCCGCGAGGTCGCCAGGCCATTGGAAGCAAACGAAGCGAGCCTTCGAGATACAATTGGGGCGACGCAGCGAGGAATATCGCTGTCGCCGCCGTCACGACGAGAGTGCCACCTATGCCGAGAACGGAGCCAACGACGCCGGTGACGTAGCCTGTCAGGCCAGTGCGCAGAGACTTTCCGGCGATCTGCAACTGTTGAGCCAAAATCGAACCCCACGAGCTGTTTTGCAGTTCGCTCCAGATCCGTGCCAGTTGGGTTCTCAGTTGCTGGCTGATCTCGTCGGCCTGGATGAAAATGGCGCTGCCGCGCCACCACAGCAGCGCACCGAGTGCGAGCCCTGTCACAAGAATGACGGATATCAAAGACGTGTATGGCCCGAGGCGCGTGACCCGACGGACCGCGTTGCTGGCGCCCCGCAAAACGCAAGCGATGACCACGGCGCTGAACAAGAGCAACAGTATGTCGCGAAGCAGCCAGACCGAGAGCGCGAGAAATAGAGCGATTGCGCTTACACGAAGGGTGCGCTCGATATGCCTCACATGAACAGTCAACTTGTCTTCCAATTCGTCTCCTTTGTCGGAACAGTCCAGATTCCGAAGCTCGACATTGAAGTTGCGCAGGCGAAACTACTCGGAACATCATCGCGGCGATCGCGTCGCGAGGTATGTAATACTCTGTTGCGGCCTCAAATGTTCTTGTACGCAAGCGACTAATTCTCGTCCGAAGACCGCCGAAGCACCAGAGCGAGTCGGGCATCGTGTTGCTGATCGTCGTTCGTTTCTGAGGAGATGGCATGAACAGCGTTCTAATCTCCGGGGTTGGAATTGCCGGACCCACGCTTGCCTATTGGTTGAAAGCAGCCGGCTTCCAGCCGACGCTCCTCGAGCGCGCCTCCGCTCTACGGAGCGGAGGCTATGTCATCGATTTTTGGGGGCTCGGCTACACCATCGCTGAACGGATGGGATTGATGCCGGAGATCAATCGCGACGGCTACTACGCCCGAGAGTTTCGGATCGTAGATGAAGCTGGCCGTCGGCTGGCCGGCTTCGGTACCGACGTCTTCTCCGAGTTGACGAATGGACGATACGTTACTCTTCAGCGCAGTGACCTCTCGCGCATGCTGTTCGAACGGGCCAGCGGCGTCGAAGCCATTTTCGGAGACGAGATCATTCTCGTCGAAGAGAAACCAGATTGCGTCGAAGTCCAACTGAAGCACGGCGGCAGGCGCAGGTTCGACCTTCTCGTCGGGGCAGACGGCCTGCATTCAGCCGTGCGCAATCTGGTCTTTGGACCACAGGCTCAATTCGAGCGGCGTCTGGGGTATATCGTGGCTGCCTTCGAAGCTCACGGCTATCGACCGCGCGACGAGGATGTGTACCTGATCTACGGTCAACCGGGCCGCATGGTAGGCCGCTTCACGCTGCGTGATGATCGTACCTTGTTTCTCTTGGTATTTGCCGAGCATCACTCAGTTTTGCCGGAAACGCCGGCCTCGCAAAAGGCGCTCCTTCGTGAAATCTATGGCGGAGATGGCTGGGAATGCGATCAGATGCTCGCCAAATTGGATCGCGCCGGTGAACTCTATTTCGACGTCGTCAGTCAGATCAGGATGCCGAGCTGGTCACGAGGTCGGGTGGCGCTCATTGGTGATGCCGCCTTCTGCGTCTCGCTCCTGGCAGGGCAGGGATCGGCGCTGGCGATGATTTCAGCTTATGTCTTGGCCGGTGAACTCGCCATGGCCGGCGGAGGATGTTTGGAGGCATTTGCCGGATACGAGGCGCGGCTGAAGAGCTATATAGGCCGGAAACAGCGGGGTGCGGAGCGCTTTGCCGGGGCGCTGGCGCCGAGAACGCGTGTGGGAATGCTCTTCCGCAACGTCGTGGTCAGAAGTTTCTCGATACCGGGACTGGCGAGGCTCGCAATTGGGCGGGACATCGCTGACGAACTGGACCTTCCTGACTACCGCTGGGCGGGCACCATGAATCGACGGACAACCACTACGGGCGTCCAATGGCGGTGACGTGGAGGCTCGGTGGGCGCGGATTGTCGCCATGCCTCCTGGCAGGAACCGCCTTTCGGAAACAAAGTTCATATCGGTGTCTGTGCGCAATAGTGGTCAAATGCCCCCGGTCCTGACTTACGGCACGCGAAAAGCCTTGATCGGCAGCAGCATCAAACCGTTTGCTGAAGAGCGGAAGGTCAGCCTTCTCGTACTTTGCGCGCTCGCCTTGGTGATTGGCGTCATGACCGGACTTGGCGCCGTCGGCTTTCGCGCGCTGATCGGCCTCGTGCACAATTTGTCTTACAATGGCAGGCTGAGCGTCGTTTACGACGCAAACGTCAGTGAGGGCCCCAGTCCTTTCGGCGACTTTGTTCTTCTTGCGCCTGTGATCGGCGGCCTCATCGTCGTCTTTCTCGTCCGGCGGTTCGCTCCAGAAGCAAAGGGACATGGCGTACCCGAAGTGATGGACGCCATATTCTACAAGCGCGGCAAAATTCGGGGTTCGGTAGCTTTGATAAAGGCGCTGGCGTCCGCAATATCGATCGGAAGCGGCGCGGCCGTCGGGCGGGAGGGGCCCATCATTCAGATTGGCTCAGCCCTGGGCTCAGCGTTTGCCCAATTCATCGGGCTTTCCACCCGGCAGAGGATCACCCTGCTGTCCGCGGGCGCGGGCGCGGGCATTGCCGCAACCTTCAATACTCCGCTGGGTGGCGTGCTGTTTGCTCTGGAAATTCTTCTGCCGGAAGTTTCAAACCGGACATTCCTCCCAGTCGTCGTGGCCACGGGGGCTGCGACGACGATCGGGCGCATCCTGATCGGTCCGGACCCGGCCTTTTCGGTTCCGGATGTGCAATTCAGCATGGTCGCATCCTTCAATGCGCAGGAAGCTCTCGCATTCATCCTGCTCGGCCTGTTGTCTGGAGCGGCAGCCTGGGCGTTTATCCGTCTGCTCGTCTTCATGGAAGACGGGTTTCCGAAGCTGTCTGGAAACGAGTACGTTCAGAACATCATTGGCATGTCGTCGATCGGCTTGATGATGGTGGTGCTCACCCACGCCTTTGGTCACTCCTACGTCGATGGCGTTGGCTATTCCGTCGTCCAGGAGATACTGGACCACAAGATGACGGAGGCGGGGTTACTGGCGCTGCTGTTCGTGCTGAAGTTGGCGGCAACGACGGTCAGTCTCGGCTGCGGGGCGTCGGGCGGGATCTTCTCGCCATCGCTTTACCTTGGCGCCACGCTGGGGGCCGCCTTTGCCGCTGCAACCAATCCAATCCTGCCTCATTCAGGGCTAACGCCATCTTCGGCCGCGATCATTGGAATGGCGGCCATTGTCGGTGCAGGTACGGGCGGCGTCATGACGGCGATCGTGATGGTCTTCGAGATGACCCGCGATTACGCAATCATCGTTCCGGTGATCGTTGCGGTGGCGTTGGCTGCAGGCGTGAGGCGTGCACTCGTCAACGAGACGATCTACACGATCAAGCTGCGCCACCGCGGGCACCGCATTCCGAAGGAGCGGCATATCAACCTCTATCTGGTGAAGCAGGCCCAGGACATCATGGAGAGGCGCTTTATCGTCGCCGGAGTAGGAACGACACTAAAACAGGCTATGGCTGCGGAAGATATCGATGATGCACTTCCTATCGTGGTTGAGCGCGAAGGCCGGATTGTCGGGCTGATCCCACCACGTTCCGGCTTATGGGCGGAGTCGCAATCGAACCCGGCTCTCATGGTCGAGCAATTCGTCGAGCGGCGAATGGTCATTTGCCGCGATCAGGACCTTTTGAGCTTGGTGTTTGCCAGGTTGAAGCGCCATCGGGCCGGCGCGGCAATTGTTGTCCGCTCTGCCTCGCGCCCGCGCGTGAACGATATCGTTGGCGTCCTCACCAAACGCGTGATCGCCGATGCCGTCATCGACAGCTATGAGGATTGATCAGTGCAAAAATGAGACGCTTGTCGCTTGGGCTTGAAGGGTCATTGGAGACGAGACCTATTGTCCGACAGTCCGCTTTGCCACCCAGCCTAGAGTCGAGCTTTGAATGATGATGCTGAACAGGACGACCGCATAGGTTGAGGCGAGCATGGCGGCCTTGGCCGGGCTATCCGGGATTGATAGGGCGAGTGCAACTGAAATCCCGCCTCGAACGCCCGCCCAGGTGAGAAAGGGCGCGTTGCGCAGGGAAAGCAGCTGAGTCCATCCGAACAAAAACGGTTGGACTGAAACGGAGACAAACCGGGCGAAGAGAACGACTGGAATTGACGCTGCTGCCAGGCCAAGGCTGCGAAGATCAAAGCGCAGTATCAAGGTCTCGAGCCCGATAAGCAGAAAAAGGACGGAATTGAGGATTTCGTCGATGAGAGTCCAGAGCGCGAAGAGATATCCTTGTGTCCGCTCGCTCATCGCATATCGCGGTCCTCGGTCGCCGATGAGGAGGCCTGCGGCGACCATGGAGAGCGGCCCGCTGACGTGCAGATGTAACGCAAGTGCGTATGTTCCGGTGACGAGCGCGAGGGAGATCAGTACCTCTATGGCGTAGTCGTCGATGAGCCGCATCGCGCGATACGCAACATAGCCAGTCAACAAGCCCAGCACTATTCCGCCACCAGCTTCGCGAACAAGTAACTCAGCGACATCGGCAGCCGAAACCTGAGCGCCGTCTCCGGTGCTCGCAAAGCGAAGCATGATCGTGAACAGAACAATCCCGACGCCGTCGTTGAACAATGCCTCGCCTTCCGTCTCGATCTGCAGCTCTTTCGGCACTTTGGTGTTGCGAAGCGTACTCAGGACAGCAACGGGGTCAGTCGGGCTGATCAATGCGCCGAACACGAATGCCCAAGCCAACGATACGGGTAGGTTCATAAGGCCGCAGATGAACCAGAATATCAGGCCTACGAGGACGGTTGAGATCGAGGTGCCGAGAACGGCCAGAATAAATACCGGAATGGCGCGGCTTCTGAGTGTGTCCAGATCTACGTGCAACGCGCCGGCGAACAGCAGAAACGCAAGCATTCCGTTGACGACGACTTCGGTAAAGTCGATCTGTCGGAGTCCGTCGGCAAGTTGGTTTAGCAGATGAGCTGTCGGAACCGCTGCATCCAGACCGATCATCAGCAGCGACGTCAGGACACTCATCAAAAGAAGACCTACGCTGCGGGAGAGCGGCAGGAACTTGTGATTGAGCCAGCCGAAGGCGGCAGACAATGTGAGCAGAACGGCAGCAATATCCATTAGCGAAAGCACGGCAGGCTCCCTTGTGCTCTGGCGAGAGTGCCTGTTCACTCCCTTCCGTTAAGGCCGCTGTTCGCTCTAGCCGGTGAGGGTAGTGCGTTCGAGATAGCGACTTTTGAGACGTGAATAAGCAAAAAGCAACTTCGGCAGTTCCTGCGGGACATCTAAGCGGATTGGGATAAGCCTCAATTCCAAGCACCTCGCAGCGGCGGGGGCAGCTATCCATTTTCTGCATCTGCGGCGAAAGATCGCGATGACGATTGTCAGTATCGCCGTTCACTCCGCATTCATTGGACCGACCTAGAAGTGCGGAGGGGGCGTACGACAAGGAAAAACTATGAAGAAAATCGCCTATGGATTTGCGGCCGCTGCTTTGCTTGCGGGCACTCAGTTCTTGGTTCCTGCCAATGCGATGATGGCGCCACCGGCCGGCGCCGCGGCAACATCCGAGACGATGCAGGCTGGCTATCACTATCATCATCATCGGAGGGTCTGCACCGTGCGGACCGTAGTCAAGCGCGGCTATCATGGTCGGCGTATCGTCAAGCACGTGCGCGTCTGCCGATAAACGTGAACTTGGAGGGCCGTCGATCGAGGCGGCCCTCACCTTGCATAACCGCAATCTTCATCGCGCAGTGAGATGGGTGCGCGGCACACTACATCGGAAGCTGACGCTTGAGAGTCCGGGAAAATCGACGTGCCGCGATCTCCAGCGCTGCGACACAAAGAGCCGTGAACAACATACCGAGGATCAGGAGCACCACGACTGTATCCATGATCAAACGAGTTCCTGCAAAGGATCGGGACGATGAATCCGACCCCGTCATTCCTCAATGTCGGTTGCCACACACCTATTGCCGTCAAGCAATCGCGTATGCCGAGAACAGGAGACAGGTGAGGTAGATGCAAGCGAGGCAAATGCCCACGGTTCTCGCCGAGCGGGCATCTAGCCGCGAGCTCGTCCGAGTGGCGAGCCCGGGCAGTTTCTCATACTGTGCAAAGAGCTGGCGACCGGGACGTCCTCGGAAAAGTACATTTCTCATGTATGCCTCCAAACAACCATGATCCGTCCAATACGTGCGGAATGCAGAAGCCGGAAAGAACGGTGTTCCGGCCGGCGATTCGCGTTGCTTCTCTCGTCCGCTTCATGGAAGATAATGGACGGCGTCCCATCGGGCAGTCAGGAGATGAGCGGGGCTTGTCGGGGTAATCCTGACGTCCGCACGCCACGCAGGGCCGTTTGGCCCACCTACTTCCCGCTCAAACTTGATCCGCACTCTTTCCCGAATGGCTCAACCAGCCAAGGGCCACGCCGTAGCGCACTATGTCGGCACGCGTGAACAGTCCGAGCTTTTCGACCGCCCTGGCCTTGTAAGTTTCGACGGTCTTGATGCTGATGCTTAGCTGATTGGCAATTTCCTTGTTGCTGAAGCCTTGTGCGATGAATCTGAGGACCTCACTCTCGCGCGGTGTCAGCTCGCCGGCTGTGGAAGCGCCGGAAGACGAGTGGGCGCCCTGCGCGGATGGAAGTGCTTTCTCCGCTATTGCTGGATCCAGATACAAACCACCTCCAGCGATCGCGCGAACTGCGCGCTCGAGCTCGTCGGCCGCAGAGCGCTTCAGCAGATAGCCGCGAGCTCCCGCTTGCAGCATCGGCTGAACGTAGGCGTGATCCTCGTGCACGGTCAGCGCCAGAAGACGAACTTGAGGAAGCTGCGTCGCTAGGGTGCGAGCAACTTCGAGGCCACTGATACCGGGAAGTGAAATGTCCAGGATGGCAATGTCTGGTGTGGCCTGGCGAATGATGTCTAGGGCGGCCTGTCCATCCGTTGCTTCCCCGACGATCTCAATGTCATGCACGTCCTGAAGCAACGCCTTCATTCCGGCCAGAACAAGCGGATGATCGTCAGTCAACGTGATCCGGATCGGGCACATAGCCCATCTCCTCTATTGGCACCGGTATTCTCATGAAAAGAGAGGTGCCGTGGCCGGGTTCAGATTCAATCGCCAAAGATCCACCGAGCAGCGTGAGGCGCTCCTCGATGACGGACAGGCCCAATTTTGCGTGGCGGCTCTCACCCTGCGAGAATTCCTGAAAGTCGAAGCCGTTCCCGTCGTCTTCGACGACGATCCTAAGCTCAGCTGTGCGTCGGTCGATCACCACGCTGACGTTTCGAGCTTGCGCGTGTTTGACCACGTTGTTCACGGCCTCCTGGACGGCGCGGTAAACCGCGATTTCGACGTCCTGGCCGAGACGATCTCTTCTTCCCAGAGGCTGAAAATCAACGCTGATCCCGAACCGGCGCCGGATCTCCGCGCAGAATGCCTCCAGCGCCTTGTAAAGTCCCAGGTCATCAAGGGCAGTCGGGCGCAGGTCAGAGGCGATTTGATGGATATCGCGCCCAATCCCTCTCGCGAGTCCTTGCAGCCAATTGAGCCTCTCCAATCCGAGCTTGCGTTTGGGGCTCGTGCCCAGAAGCGGCTCCAGGTTCTTCAGACCGAGAAGTAGGCCTGTGACCGTCTGGCCGATCTGATCGTGAAGCTCTCTTGCGATTCTACGGCGTTCATTTTCTTCCGCTTCGGAAAGACGTCGAAGCAGTTGCTGTCGCTCCAGCTCGGCTCGCTTGGTCTCGTCGATATCCAGAATGACGCCATATACGACGTCCAAGTTCTTATCATCGATGCGAGACAGCCGCCCGCTGGCCCGCAGCCACCGGCTGTGAGGGGGAGCGGTCCGGAAATCAGCAATCGCCACGTTTCCCGAACGGCAACTCAGCAAGGAAGCCTCAAAGTTCCGCTGGTCTGCGGGATCAATACAACTCAGTATCCGATCTATCGGAAGGATCGTATCTCCTTCGGAGCGCGAACTGTCCATCCGGAGCATCTCCCGGGCGCGGGGCGACAGGATCGCTTCTCTGCTCGCAAAATCACAGCTGAACACGCCGAGATCTGCGGCATCGATCGTCAGCCTCCGTCGCTCTTCACTTGCGCTGAGTGCCAATGCTGCCTGCGCCTCTTGCTCGCGCCGGCGAAGCGAAATGTCGCGTATGGTGTACCAGGCCAAAGTCAGAGCCAAGACGAAGCTCAATACCCCACCCCCGGCAAGGAAAATGGCTGAGCGCTGGACGGGACCATTCAGTTCCTGCGTCGGTATTCCGAAATGGACCGACCATCCGCTGGTTCCGGGGATGACTTTATAGATCGAGTCGACTTGTTCGCCGGCAGGCGTGGTTTTGACGTAGCTTCCTTCTGGCGCTGAGGCTATCGCCTGGCGGACCGTAGCGCTGGCAGATTGTCCGAGTTCGGATTGTTCACCGAAGGTGCGGGCGACGATGTTCCCCTTGGCATCGACCACGAAACCCACCCAGCCGGCCGGGGCTCCTGCGCTCTTCAAAATCTGGCTTATTGCATCAGGCACCAGGGCCGCCGTGAGTACAAACTTCAATTGCCCATCGCGCTCTACGGGGGCCCTGACGGCCACCACGCGTTTGCCGGTGATGGGACCACGTGGCCCAATTCCGCCGATTGCTGGCTTTCTCGTTTTCAGAATTTGTTCGAAGTTCTCTCGGTCGGCGGTGGCGCGCATCCCATCTCCGAGCGGACGGCTAACATCCAGAACCTGATTTCCGTCGGGATCGACGAGCTGAATCGTCTGCCAAAGAGGACGTGCTTCGTTGACACGCGTCGCTTCGCGATAGAACGCGTCAAGGTCCGGCTTGTCGAGTGTTGCGGAAGCCGCGACGGTCTCGGCGATCTCGAGCTGGAGGCTGATCTCGGAGGCAAGCCGGTTGACGACGCTATCGAGCGTCTCCACGGCGGCAGCCTGAGAGCCCCTGCGCTGCTGCTGCGCGTTCAGGAAAACGACCCAACCCGCAAAAAGCGCAAGAGGCATTGCTGCCGCGATGAAGACGAGGATCAAGGGGCGGCGGGCTGCGCGCCGGGAGATTGAGGTGGGCGCCTCCTTGCGGGTGGGTATCAAATGAGACAGCAAAACGCCCACGTGCTGGCACTTCCTCGATATTTCTGGTTCTTGTCAGGTTTTTCCCGACACTTCTATCGGTCACCCTGACTCCCAGGATCGCTCGATCCATCCCATCGTACAGGCAATCATTGTAGCGGTCTAGAATTGGGCTTGACATGGAACATTCTTCATCGCCGCTGCGGTTGATCGAAAACGAATTCAACCCGAAGCGGCTTGGTTTGGACGAGCCCTTCTGCGGTACTAGCTGCAACGAACTCGTCTCCCGACTGTCGGCTTCATCGCAGTGCCGTTTGCTCGAAAGCTGCGAGACGGTGTCTCTGAACAAAGGACAAATTCTCTACGATCGCGGCACGCCTCTTCGCCATGCCTACTTCATCGAGTCCGGCGGGTGTTCTGTCACGACCCGTGCGGGCGACTGCCTGCCGGTCGAGATCCATACGCTCGGGATGAAGGATTTCGTCGGCGTGCCGTTGGTCCTGGGCATGTACGTTTCGCCGCACCGCTGCAGCGTGAGAGTGCCGGGCCAAGCGCTTCGGATCCAGTCCGATCAGCTGATTTCTTTGATCAAGAGGGACGTCGAGCTTGAAAAGATGCTTTTAGGCTATGTTCAGGCGATCCTCATTCACAGTTCGCAACTATCAGCTTGCAATTCCAGGCACACGCTGCACCAGCGCCTCGCGCGGTGGCTCCTGGTTGCCAGCGACAGGCTCGGGTCTCACGAGGTACCTTTCACGCATAGTCACATAGCCAATGCTCTCGCGGTCCGGCGCGCCGGCGTTACGGTCGCTCTCGGGAGTATGATGCGCGACGGAGTGATTGGATGTCGCAGGGCGGGGATCGTCGTCATGGACGAGGCCAGGTTGAAGACGATGTCTTGCGATTGTCATGGGATCATCCTGTCGGCGCACAACCGTCCTTGTGCGGTGCCGCCCCTCCGCATTGCATATTCGTGAACGCGATTCCCTGCTGCCGTTAAGGCGACTGTACGGCAGCCAACAGAGTCCAGATATTCTTGAAGCGATAGAGGCGGAGATGTCATCGCAAGAAAGCCGGATGCGAAGCGATACCGAAGTTCTGGTGGGAGCCTTGGAGGAGGCCCAAAGGCTTCTTGCCGTTTACGAGAACCCCTGCTGCAATCGCACCAGGGACGACATTATCGCTATGGTCGAGTTCGTCATATGCAACCCTTCCGTGACACGTGCAATGCTTCATCAAAAGATGCGCAGCCGCCTCAAGCTGGTCGGATAAGTCTCGTGCGGCAGCGTACCTTCGCATGCAGGCAAACGAAACTTGCGAGCGTGCGATGAGTTGACGATGATCCAACACAACTAGGAGCAATCGTCATGAAGACATCACTTTGCATTCTTGCCTCCGCGATGCTGCTGGCTACGCCTGCCATGGCGCAGTCGTCGTCCCAGAACAACGCGACGACCGCGGCGCCCAATATGCAGCCGGCTGCCTCGACCGCCTCCATGCACAAGGAAGGTGAATGGCGTGCATCGAAACTCGTTGGTGTGAACGTCTATAACAACAGCAACGAGAAGATCGGCGACATCAATGATCTGATCCTGGATTCCAGCGGGCGGGTTGCAAACGTGGTGATCGGGGTGGGAGGATTCCTTGGAATGGGCGAGCACAACGTCGCCGTAACATTCGATCAGCTCAAATTCGCCAAGGAACCGGTGAAGACTGCGTCCAGCGATGGCGCTGGAAAGACCGGCAATGCCGGTTCGACGAGCACGACGGGAAGCGCATCAACGTCGGCCCACCGAAGCGACAATTGGTATCCGGACCACGTGGTGCTGAACGCCAACAAGGATCAGCTGAAGAAGATGCCTGAATTCAAGTACTGAGCCGATTTCGGTCGGTATTTCCAACATGCTTATCGGCGGTGTCATCTGAGATGGCGCCGCCTTTTCCAGTTGTCTTTGATCCGGTCGGCTAGATTTGTGTAGCAGGAAAAGCAGTCTTGAATTTCCGCATTGAATCGATCAGCTTGCGTGCCGCTGGCTGAGGTCGACGATGTCTGATGAAGCACTGCCGGAAGAGGTAGAGGAGCTTGTCCGACGCTACATTCGCTCTGTGGCGCAGCTCGAAGCCCTTTTGTTCTTCCACAAGCGGCCCGGCGAGCGCTTCGACGTGGAATCGCTCGCTGCACGTCTTTACGCGGGCAAGATCGAGATGGCCGATGCTCTAGCGTCCCTGAGGAAGGATGGCTTCCTCGACGGCGAAGCGGGGACCTATGCCTTTGCGCCGCGGCCCGAATTGCGGCCAGTGGTCGATAGCTTGGCCTTGGCGTATTCGCGGCATTTGATCCCAATCACACACATCATCCACAACAGCCCACACCGCATCCAGGCATTTTCAGATGCCTTCAGGATTCGAAAGGATTAGTCATGGCTGCGGTGATTTACACGCTTTGCGCGATCACGAGCGGCTTTTGTGCATGGCTGCTCGTTCGGGCATATATCGGTAACAGGTCGAAGTTGCTCCTATGGAGCGCCGTCTGCTTCGCGGGTCTAACTTTCGAAAATGCTGCTCTGTGGATCGATAAGATCGTATTTCCTCAAGTTGATCTTTCCGCCGTGCGGCTATCGATCGGCCTGTTCGCCATGACGGTCCTGCTTATCGGCATGATCTGGGAGGCCGACTGATGGACCATTTGAATCCCGTTCTTTCAGGTGCGACGGCATTCGCATCGCTCCTGGCGAGCATATATTTCCTGAAGTTTTGGCGTAAGACGGGCGACACCTTTTTCCTGCTCTTTGCGGCTGCGTTTGTGATCGACGCCGTCGCAAGATTTGTCCTGGCTGTGGTGCAAGTGACGAATGCGAGCGAGCCGGTGTACTTCATCCCGCGCCTGATCACATTCGGTCTGATTGCGCTTTCGATCGTAGGGAAGAACGCGCTGCCGAAGAAGCGCAAGTGAAGCGCGAATTCAAGAGGCGCTGACTTGCAAGATTACTCGGGGTGCAACCGTACAACCGGTTTCGCGCTTTGAACGACGGGCAGGGGAATCGACCACCGACCTTGCCCGGGACGGATGGACAGGTCATGCGGTCAGGAGAGGCGGACCCCAGCCGAGGAGCGCTGGGATTCCAACTCCCGCCGCGCGCTAATTCACCCGCACGTTGGCGGGCTGCTGTGTGGGACAGGAGTGATCTTCGGCAGAGCGCGCACAGCTTGCTACGTGACGAAACACGGTACAGTTCTGTACAATAGCAGCCGATCTGCCCCGCTGCCGCTTGCCCGCGGGCGACCTCCGAAGGATATTGCGCAGGGGGCTTTCATGATCAGCAAATCGAATCAAACGGCACTCAATGTCTTTCCGCAAGCGTACTGCCTGTCTTGCGAGGAAAAGACGCCGCATCGGCATGAACGGCTGGCAATCCACGGTACGCAAATGGCACGTGCGACTTGTCTCACCTGCAACAACGAGCGTACGGGCTTTGAGGAGGGGAAGCGGCTCGCCAATCCGAGCTAACAGCAGCCGTCCTTTGGTCTGGTATATGTTCGCTCACTACTGCTTAGCGCAATCGGCAGTGCCCAATGCGCCGCGAGAGCTGCGCCTGCTAGACGGCTCGAGCAAATGCCTGCGGACAGTCGGGGTAGCTCCGGAGTGACCCCGATATCGTACAAGGAGTTCTTCCGCTATGGCATTTTCGGCTTGGCGGTAGCCGCAGTCGTGGCGTTCGGTATCTCGCCATTTACCAGAGGAATCGTACAGCAGTGGTCGCGAAGCGATGTTGAAGCCAGATCCAAGCTGGTCTTCAACGCCATCCAGCCGTTGCTTAGTCGTGATGTGGAAGACCAGGCGTGGGACCGGCTCTCGGACCTTTTCAAGAGAGTGGCGCTCGACAAAAAGATTCTCGCGGTTGGATTTTGTGATCCGGAAGGCTCGTTGCTCGCGCCAACACCGGAGATGCCGGCGAGCTTCTCCTGCGAAAAGTCGGCCAAATCCGAGAACGAGAGTTTCGCAAGCATCGCCAGCGGCGGGCGACGAATTCTCGTAGCTGCGTTTCCGATCTCGAGTAGCCGAGGTCGTTCCTACCTCGTCATTCTAACCGACCTCAGCTTCGCGGCGGCCAGGTCCAGCCAAGTGCTGGCGTATCTGCTTGCCGCGCTTGCCAGCGTCGTTCTGGTCCTGACCGTTGGCACGATCATTTTCGCCGTCCTCATGATGCGCGGCTGGATGAAGGCATTGCGACGCGCGGTCGAGGAAGTCCGTCGAGGTGCTCAGGGAGTGCCACTCCAACTCGGTGGCTCGTCTATTGATCGAGAAATTCACAAGCTGTTGCGTAGCGCCGAACAAGTTACGTTTACAAGCCAGATCGATTGGACGCCGAAATCGCTTCAGGAGGTGCTGCAAAGCGTCCTCCCGGGGGCCGAAGTTCTCGTCCTTTCCAATCGGGAGCCCTACATTCACAACACTTCGGAAGCGGGGACTGTGGTGCAGCGGCCGGCGAGTGGATTGGTCTCGGCCCTGGAGCCGATCATGCGTGCCTGCGGTGGCACTTGGATCGCACACGGCAGCGGCAGCGCCGATCGGGAGACCGTCGACGACCACGATAGGCTCCGCGTCCCCGAGGCAGCCCCGGCCTACACGCTTCGGCGCATCTGGATCTCTGAGAAAGAACAGGACGGATATTACTACGGTTTTGCCAATGAAGGGCTCTGGCCATTGTGCCATATCGCTTTCGTGCGCCCTACGTTCAGGTCCAGCGACTGGCAAATGTATCGGCAGATCAACCAGCGCTTTGCCGATGCAGTCGTTGCCGAGGCGCGCGCCGAGGACCCCATTGTGCTGGTCCAGGACTATCACTTCGCGCTTGCTCCAAGATTGATCCGTGAGCGCCTGCCCAGGGCGACGATCATAACCTTCTGGCACATTCCGTGGCCGAATGCGGAAACCTTCAGCATCTGCCCATGGAAGGCGGAGATTATCGAAGGATTGCTCGGCAGCACCATTGTTGGATTTCATACCCAATTTCACTGCAATAACTTCATCGAGGGTGTGGATCGCTTCTTGGAGAGCAGGATCGATCGCGAAGTGCAGGCAGTCAGCCTTGGAGGACATGAGACTAGAATACGTGCTTATCCAATCTCGATCGAATGGCCGCCAAGGGAACTGGAAAAGCTACCACCTCCCACGGAATGCCGATCCAGTATCATCTCGCAGTTCGAGTTGGCGGAAGGAACGAGACTGATTGTCGGTGTCGAACGCTTCGACTACACCAAAGGCATCCTTGATCGTATGCAGGCGGTCGACGCGCTCTTGTTGCGCAATCCGGCCTGGAGGGACAGGGTTGCGTTCATCCAGGTCGCAGCACCCACGCGCAGCAAACTCAGCGCGTACTCGAAGCTCCAGGCTGAAGCGGAGGCGCTCGCTGCCGAAATAAACGAGCGGCACCGCGGTCGCCAACCCTTGATGCATTTGGTCGCGCGGCACTACGAGCCGTCAGACGTGTTCCGGCTGTTCAGAGCGGCCGATGCCTGCGTCGTCAGCAGCCTGCATGACGGAATGAACCTCGTCGCGAAGGAGTTCGTTAGCTCGCGAGAAGACAACGCTGGGGTCCTTATCTTGTCGAGCTTCACCGGGGCGTCACGAGAATTATCCGAGGCTCTCATCGTCAATCCCTATGACACCGAAGAAATGGCATCGGCTATCGAGCTTGCACTTACAATGCCAATCGAGGAGCAGGCCGAGCGCATGAAGCTCATGCGACAGCAGGTCAAGGAGCATAACGTCTATCGCTGGGCAGGCACGATGCTGGTGGACGCAGCGAGAAGTCGCACCCGCGAGCGGGTTCTTGGCCTGGCCACCAAGGCCGGTCATGGCGTGAAGCAGATCTGAGCGAACTCTCCAAATGCCGATTTTTCAACAAACACCGTACTGAAGCGTACCGTTCCCTCTTTCCACGGCGAATAGCTCGCTGGCACTCTTGTCGTTCGCGAGCTGTTGCCTTGGGCATGTGGACTGGCATGTGGAAAGGAAGGCGGAAATGGACATACTGATCGGAGCTGTCATGATCGCAGCTGCAGGCGTCCTGATTTTCATTGGGCTCCCGAGTCGCGCTGGCGATCATCCAAAATTCCTGCGCTTCGAAGCCGCTCTGGTTCTGTACCCTCCAGTCATTCTGTCGTTTCTGGGCCTTGGCGCCGCGGCGCTGATTTCAGGCCTGCTCACCAGATAGTCGCCTTTCGAACCATGAGACGGTTCTCAAAATCCGCCGGAAAATGCGATCCGTCAGCCGCGGAGGTGGAAACCAATCGTCCAGGAGGCTGATGCGTAGCCGGCGCCGATAGCGCAAGCCTGAGTAGACGTGGCCTCCTTGGGGCTTAGCGCGCTGGTCTCGGCCCGCCAGATTCCCGAAACGAACTCAGCAGGCGATCCAGCGCCGGGCTCGCGGCACGGCGGAGCTCCTGAAGATTTCTCTGCGATAGTGCCCGCAGTTTCTGTTCACCTCTCCCGGTCAGCTTGAGGCGCACACGTCTGGCATCCTGCGGGTCGGCAACCCGGCTTACTAGCCCAAGCTTGGCCAAACGATTGATCAATTCAACCGCCGAGTGAGGTCGGATCAGCAGAAAGCGCGCAACATCACCGACTGTCGCAGGACCCGGGCGCACGAAGCCCTTGATGCCAAGCAGCGCCTGATGCTGCGTAGGCGTCAATCCCTGCTTTGCTGCGGCTGCCTCGCTGAAGGCCAGAAAGCTCCGGATTTGGTACCGGAACTGCGCCAGCGCAGCATAGTCGGAGTCATGCATCGTGTGGGTGGCTGCGGATGGCGCAGACCTGACCGCAGTCGCCCGTTGCGCCTTCTTCACCTGAACCATGCCATGCCGTCTCCGTGCTTCCCACCCGGCGACGCGGGCCGTTAGCCAAAAGTAGCAAGCAGGAGCGCCCGCACCAAGCAGCGGGAACTCCGGATACACAGCTATCCGGTGCTCTACTCGAAGCTCGAGAGTAGGATCTTCACCAAGATGACCTGAAAGGCGATCGGGATCCGGGCGCTCCTCCGCCTGATCGAGCGCTGCAGCGCACCGGCGATCTCGGCGCCGGTCAGGTTGCCTGCCGAGGCATTGGCGATCAGCTCACTCCACATCTGCGACAGCGAACCGCCGGGCGGGATTACCGGCTTGATGGTCACGCCGCAGGCCTGCGCCCAGTCCACGATCTCCCGCATCGTATGCGGCCCGCAATTGCGCGCCGTCGCGAGACGTTCGGCCGTGAGCGCCCGCAGCAATTCGCGCGACGGCGACCAATTCCCTTTCGGCGGTTGCTCGCCGTTGAGCTCGACTGCGAGCTCCTTCAGGACGTTCTGGGCACGCACGCTCAGCCGCTTCATCGGCCCGGGCACACGCTTCGCCTGAACAGAGCCGACTGCTGGTCCCCGCTCACCGGTCGTTCGATTGCGAGGGTCGGGCATGCGCGAGGCATCGCCGGACTGTGGTGTCGCCCCCTGTCCGTTCACCTCTTCCGCCGACCACGCCGCCTCCTGCCGCTCCGCACCTTGCGGCCACGACCGTCGCTTCCGGGTACCCGCCACTGTCGTTCGCCGCGCCATTTCACTCGCCAAGCTCGCCAGCCTCGTACTCACAAAGGCTAATATATATCGTTATCCGATATGTTTTCACGTGATAATTTTTGTCGTTCGACCAAAGGCGAAATTGACAGCGGGGCTTTACACGCAATGCTAAGCGCCAAGAGCTACACGCGGATGTGACGTGCCGGCGCAGCAGGCCTTTGCGGTCGGCTGGCGCCGGACAGGTAGTGCTGGCGCCTGCAAACAAGAGTGATATTCGGAGGAAACGATCATGACTGACGATCTCATTCGCCGCGGCATCTCGCGCCGTGGTCTGCTCCAGACCACCGCCGGCCTCATCGGCGGCTCCATGCTGCCGGCGATGCCGGCCTTTGCCGACGACAAGCCGGCGATTGGCACTTATCCGGTTGGCGTGTCGGGTTCCACCGCCTTCATCGGCATCTCGGTGCCGCGCACCGGCACCTACGCGGTGCAGGGTGAGGACGAGCTCAAGGGCTACCAGCTCGCGATCGAGCACATCAACGAAGGCCACCAGCTGATCAAGAAGATCTCGCCCAAGACCAGCAAGGGCGTGCTCGGCAAGGAGCTGAAGTTCGGCGTCGCCGATTCGGCGGCCAAGCCGAACGAGGCGGTGCAAGCGCAGCAGCGCTTCATCAGCGAGAACAAGGCGATCATGATCACCGGCGGCACGTCGAGCGCCGTTGCGGTGGCGCTGAACAAGCTCGCTCAGCGCGAGCATGTGATCTTCGTGTGCGGCATTTCCGGCTCGAACGACACGACCGGCAAGGACTGCGTTCGCTACGGCTTCCGCCAGAACTTCTACGGACAGACTGCGGCTGCAGCGATCGGCCCGGTGATGGTGCGGGAGTTCGGCAAGGGCAAGAAAGCCGCGTATCTCACGCCGGACTACACCTACGGCCACACCGTCACGAAGTCGATGCAGGACTTCCTGGCGACCGCTGGCTGGACCACCGTGACCAACCAGGTCGCCCCGCTCGGCGCGCCGGACTATTCCTCTTACCTGCTGAACGTCGCGAACTCTGGCGCCGACGTGCTCATCAACGTGAACTGGGGCCATGATGCGGTGCTGTCGACCCAGCAGGCCAAGCAGTTCGGCGTGCTCGACAAGATGAAGCTGGTCGTCCCCTACCAGGTGCCTTTCATCGCGCGCGAGACCGGCGGCCTGATGCAGGGCGTCTATGCCGCCACCGACTATTGGTGGACGATCGAGGACAAGTTCCCGCTGGCCAAGATGTTCAACGAAGCCTTCGAGAAGAAGTACGGTTACAAGCCCGAATGGGGCGCCGAGAACGCCTATGTCAGCTTCGCGCATTGGGCGCACATGTGCGAGCAGGCCGGCAGCTTCAGTCCTCCCGACGTGATCAAGGCCTACGAGAAGGGCGAAACAATCCCGTCGCTGGTCGGCGACGTGCATTACCGCCCCGAGGATCATCAGTGCGTTCGCCCGGTGATCATCGTCAAGGGCAAGCAGCAGAAGGACATGAAGAACAAGGAAGACTGGTACGACGTCGTCGAGATCGTCCCGGGCGAAGGCCTGATGCAGAAGCCCGACGCCTTCGGCTGCCATCTCGGCGACTACAGCTGAGATCTCGCAAACCCATGTGACGCCGCGGACTGCACTCCGGTCCCGCGGCGTCACCTTTTTCTGACGCGCACCCTCGCGCGCCACAACAGCGATTGTCGCATGATAAGTTGGCCTAACCTCGTTTCACAGCTCTTCAACGGGCTCGCATTGGGTGCCTTGCTCGCGCTGATCAGCTCCGGCCTGACCATCATCTACGGCACGCTCGGCGTGCTGAACCTCGCGCACGGCGCGATGTTCATGATCGGCGGCTATGCCGGCTTCGTGGCCTACCAGTACACGGAATCGTTCATCCTCGCCGTGATCGCAGGCTCGCTGTTCGTGATGCTGCTCGGCGTTGTCATGGAACGCGTCATTATCCGCCACTTCTATGATCGCCCGCACGAGGATCAACTGCTCGTGACCTTCGGGCTCGGCATCTGCTTCGTCGAGCTCGTGCGCCTGATCTTCTCGAGCCAGTCGCAGCTGGTGCCGCCGCCGGCGCTATTCCAGGGCATCACCAACCTCGGCTTCATGTTCTATCCGACCTACCGCCTCGCCGTGGTCGGCATCGTCGCGATCGCCCTCGGCGCGCTGTTCATCATCCTTTACCGGACCCGGCTCGGCCTAATCGTGCGGGCCGGCATCGAGGATTCGGTGATGGTGGATTCGCTCGGCATCAACGTCTATCGCGTCTTCATGGTGGTGTTCGGCATCGGCGCGATGGCCGCCGGCTTTGCCGGCATCGTCAACGCGCCGGTGGTGTCGCTGACGCCGGGCATCGGAGACGACATCCTGGTCCAGACCTTCGTGGTGGTGGTGATCGGCGGCGTCGGCTCGTTTCCAGGCGCGATCCTCGGCGGTCTGATCGCCGGCGAGATCATCAGCGTCACCTCCATGTTCAACCCCGGCTATGCCTATGTGATGCTGTTTGCGGTGATGACGCTCGTGCTCGTGGTGCGACCGCATGGCTTGCTCGGCGTCCAGGGCCGCGAGTAAGCGATTTTCCCATGCTCAAGCAACGCCCATTCCTGATCGAGACACTGACGGCCATCGGCCTGATCGTGGCTCCCTTCGTGCTGCCCCATCTCGGCTTCGCGCCGAACACCGTCAACCGGATCCTGGTCTGGGGCCTGTTCGGCCTCGGCTTCGACGTCCTGTTCGGCTTCACCGGGCTATTGTCGTTCGGCCAATCCGCCTTCTACGGCACCGGCGGCTTCGTCGCCGCCTACCTCCTGACGCGCGCCGGCTTCGGCAACGTGCTGGGTGCGCTGATCATCGGCATGATCGCGGCCGCGGCGACCGGATACCTCGTCGGCCTGATTGCGCTGCGCCGGACCGGCATCTATTTCGCCATGATCACCGTGGCGATCGCGCAGGTGTTCTTCTTCGTCGAGTTCAATCCTTTGTCGGATTTCACCGGCGGCGAGAACGGTCTGCCGGGGGTGCCGACGCCGACCTTCAATCTCGGCTTCACCACGCTCCACTTCACCAATGGCTGGTCGCTCTACCAGTTCATCGCGCTTTGCTACTTCGTCGGCGTCATCATCGCGCTCAGGATCGTGCGCTCGCCGGTCGGCGCTATTTTCAGCGCGATCCGAGACAATCCGCTGCGCGCCACCGCGGTCGGGCACAACATCCACGGCTACAAGCTGACGGCCTTCGTGATCGCGGCGGCTTACGCCGGTTTCGCCGGCGGCCTGCTCGGCGTGCTCCAGGCCTTCATGCCGCCTGATGCCTTCACTTTCGACACCTCGGGCCAGCTCGTGATGCAGACGGCCATCGGCGGCAGGGGCACGTTGTTCGGACCGCTGGTCGGCGCAACCGTGTGGCTGTTCCTGCAGGATTTCCTGCAGTCCGCGCTCGGCCTGGGAGCGGCCTGGAAGCTGGTGCTGGGCGTCGTGTTCGTGCTGCTGGTCTGCTTCCTGCGCGGCGGCATCATCGGCGGTCTTGCCGATCTGTATCGCCTTGTCTCGGACGGGCGGAAGCGGAGGGAAGCGGAAGTGGGGCAAGAGGCCGCTGACGTCGAGGCCGCGCAGCATCTCCCGCCCGCGCCGATGCAGGCGAAGGAGGTCGCGCATCCCGTCTATTCCGGGCCGATCCTCAAAGCCACCGGCCTCACCAAGCGCTATGGCGGGCTCATCGCCAACAGCGACATCGATTTCAGCGTCAACCAGGGCGAATTGCGCGGCATCATCGGCCCCAATGGTGCCGGCAAGTCGACCTTCTTCAAGATGCTGACCTGCGAGATCGCGCCGAGCTCTGGTCAGATCGTGTTCGAGGGGCGCGACATCACGGGATTGAAGGTCACCGAGGTTTGCCAGCTCGGACTGACCAAAAGCTATCAGGTCAACCAGCTCTTCACCGGGCTGACGGTGCGGGAGAACCTGACGATCGCCGCACTCGCAGAGCTGCGCGGAAAATTCCGGCTCGACCTGTTCCGCACGCTCGCCGGCGTCAAGGGCCTGACGGAGCAGGTGGCGCACACGCTCGCTTTGGTGAACCTGACTCGTCGTGCCGACACGCCGGTGTCCGAGCTTGCGTATGGCGAGAAGCGCAGGCTGGAAATCGGGCTTGCGCTCGCCACGTCGCCGCGCCTGCTGCTGCTTGACGAGCCGCTCGCCGGCATGAGCCCGCGAGAGCGTGTCGAGACCGTCAAGCTGCTCAAGTCGATCGCGCGCGGCCGTACCATGATCATCATCGACCACGACATGGATTCGCTGTTCGAGCTGGTCGAGCGCGTCACCGTGCTCCAGGAAGGCCGGGTGCTGGTCTCCGGCACGCCGGAGGAAATCAAGGCCAACGCCGCCGTCCAGGAAGCCTATCTCGGCGGGGTGCACGGAGAAATCGCGGCATGAGCCTGATCGAGGTCAACGGCCTGAACAGCTATTACGGGGACTCCCACATCCTGTTCGACGTCGCCATGCACGTCGAGCGTCACGAGGTGGTGGCGCTGCTCGGCCGCAACGGCGCCGGCAAGAGCACGACGCTGAAGAGCCTGATGGGCGTCGTGACGCCGCGTAGCGGCAGCCTGAAGTTCGACGGCATCGATATCGCCGGCCGAAAGAGCCACAGAATCGCGCAGGCCGGCATGCAGCTCGTGCACGAGGAGCGCCGCATTTTCGGCAGCCTGTCGGTGGAAGAGAATATCCTGCTCGCCGGGATCACGGCGCCCAAACGCTGGCCTCTCGACCGCATCTACGAGATGTTTCCGCGACTGAAGGAGCGGCGTAGCAACCGCGGCACCGAGCTGTCGGGCGGCGAACAGCAGATGCTCGCTATCGCGCGGGCGCTGGTGCGCGATCCCAAGATCATGCTGCTGGACGAGCCGTTCGAGGGGCTCGCGCCCGTCATCGTCCACGATCTCGTCAAGGCCTGCCGCGAGCTCGCCGCCGCCGGCCAGACCATCGTGCTGGTCGAGCAGAATTTGGCGGCGACTCTGGCGCTGGCGAGCCGGATCTACATCATCAACAACGGACACATCGTGCACGACGGGCCGGCTCGGGAGCTCAAGGCACAACCGGAGCTGCTCCAGCGCTATCTCGGCGTCTAGTTGATTTCACCGAGCGCGACATGACGACGCGAAGTCTTCCCGACCTCGCGCCGAAATCGAAATGGAGGTACACGTCAAATGAAATACATTGCGGTAAGAACGGTTCAACTGTTGCTGGCAGCGTCAATGGCGGTGACGACTGCACACGCGGCCGAAAACAAGGTCGTGATCGGCGATATCGACGACATGTCCGGCCTGTATGCCGACGTGATCGGCCCCGGCGGCGTCGAGGCGGCCAAGATGGCGATCGAGGATTTTGGCGGCAGCGTGCTCGGGAACAAGATCGAGTTCATGGTGTCCGATCACCAGAACAAGCCCGACGTTGGAGCCCAGAAATTCCGCGAATGGGCCGATCGGGATGGCGTTACGATGATTCTCGGCGGATCGAACACGGGAGTCAGCTTGGCGATGAACAATGTCGCCAAGGAGAAGAAAATTCCGTTCATCGCAATCGGCGCAGCGGGTGCATCGCTGACCGGCAAGGACTGCACACCCTATACGGTGCACTACGTCTACGACACGACGGCACTCGGCAACGGTACGGCCAAGACCATGGTGAAGCAGGGCGGTAAAAGCTGGTTCTTCCTCACGGCCGACTACGCCTTCGGCACCCAGTTGCAGGAGTCCGCCTCGAAGGTGGTCGATGCCAATGGCGGCAAGGTGATCGGCGCGGTGCGCGTTCCGCTCTCCACGTCGGACTTCTCGAGCTATCTGCTCCAGGCGCAAAACGCAGGTGCGCAGGTGCTTGGACTGGCCAATGCCGGCAACGACTTCACTAACTCGATCAAGGCTGCCGACGAGTTCGGCATCGCGAGGACAATGAAGCCGGCCGCATTGCTCGCCTTCATCAGCGACATTCACAGCCTCGGCCTCAAGACCGCACAGGGCCTGTATCTCACCACCGGCTGGTATTGGGATCTCAACGAGAAGACCCGCGCTTTCGCCAAACGCTACTATGAGAAGACGAAGCGCGAGCCCACCATGAATCAGGCGGGCTACTATTCGGCGACCATGAGCTACCTCAACGCGGTCAAGGCTGCCGGCTCCACCAATTCAGAGAAGGTCATGGCGGAGCTCAAGAAGATGAAGATCGACGACATGTTCACCAGCAACGGCAAGATCCGTGCCGACGGCCTGATGGAGCATGAGATGTATATCATGCAGGTCAAGAAACCCGATGAGTCCAAACAACCTTGGGACTATTACAAACTGGTTCACACTATGTCGGGCGAAGAAGCATTCGGAAAGTTGTCCGACTCGGCGTGTCCGCTGGTTACACACTGATAGTCGTGTTCCGACCGCGTCGTCGCACAAGAGGAGCGCACCCGCAAGTGCGCTCCTCTTGGAGTACGTAACGGGCGGGCGTGCGCGGCGGCACATCCTCGGCGCTTCCTCTCTCGCTGCCGGACAGCCCGACCAAAACTTCGATCCTGGCGGCAACCTATGGTGTCGTGTTGTTCAGCGCTGCGCCAAGCCCCTGTAGAACTCCCCGCAACACCAACCAGAGGCGGATTTCAGTACGCAGGCGAGGTGCCGCCAAGCGCAAGGGCGGAGCCTGACAGGCGTTGTAGCGCGCCGGTACCGCTCCTGAGTCTGAAAGGATTCCGAGCGCCTGCGAGCACACACACCCGGAATGAGTGCCGCCCGAGAGGGGGATGATGCAGCTGCTGCCGCCTGATCCTCTCCACGGCCGACGTCCCGGACGCCGTGTTCCGTCGTGGAAGGTTGAAATGACGCCCATGCGATGTATAACCGGGGCTCGGGTGTTCGCTGTATCGGCAGCGACAGGAAAGCGATGGTCGGGCCGCCACGCGGAGATCCTGCGCCCGTGAACCACAATCCTCCGTTTGACGATCTGCCGAAAGCCCAGCGGCTGGCCGAACAGGCCCTCAACACCCTTCAGCGGTTCCTGCATGTCGAGGCTGTCAGCGGTGTGGTCCTGCTCGCTGCCGCCGCCGCTGCACTGATCTGGGCGAATTCTCCGGTGGCTCACAGCTATCACGATTTCTGGCACCTTCCGGTAACGGTTGGTCTGGGGGAATTCGTCTTTTCACGCTCGCTGCATTTCTGGGTCAACGACGTGTTGATGACCGTGTTCTTCCTCGTCGTGGGCATGGAGATTCGGCGGGAAGTCCACGAAGGCGCGCTGAGCAGGCTGGACCAGGCCATGCTGCCGCTGGTCGCGGCGATTGGTGGCGTCGTCCTCCCGGCACTCATCTATCTGAGCCTTAACGCCGGTCCGCATCGAGGGCAGGGCTGGGCCGTGCCTACGGCGACGGACATCGCCTTCGCAGTCGGAGTGCTCGCCCTACTCGGACGAAGAATCCCGGTCAATTTGCGGGTGTTCCTCCTTGCTCTGGCTATCATCGACGACATCATTGCAGTGCTGATCATCGCGCTCTTCTACACCGCAGGCCTTCAGCCTGGCGGTTTCCTCGTGTCGATGATCGGCGTTGTCGCCGTCCTGGGCTTTCGCCGGATCGGAGTCGGCTCTGCGCTTTTCTACCTCCTGCCTGGTTCTCTGGTTTGGATCGGGTTCATGGCGGCTGGGATCCATCCCACCCTAGCGGGTGTGCTGCTCGGGCTGATGACTCCCGCGCGCGCCATCCCCATGCGGGAGCCACCACTGGAGATGGTCTCTCGCGCTCTCAAGCAATTGCGAAGCAGCGATGCGGTTAGGGCGAAGGATCCGCACAGATTGGCGCAACCACTGCGGGACCTGCGGGTGGCCCAACGGGAGCTACTGCCGCCGGTCTCTCGGGTGCAGACGGCGCTGCATCCGTGGGTGGCATACCTCATCATGCCGATCTTCGCGCTGGCGAACGCCGGCGTCGGCCTGACGAGCGTCGATCTGTCCGCCGGTGGACGTTTGGTGATGCTGGGCACTGCGCTCGCCCTGGTTGCCGGCAAGCCTCTTGGCGTCGTCGGCGCGACTTGGGCGGCGGTAAGACTTGGCTGGTGTCGGTTGGCCCCGGGCGTTTCGTGGGCTGGGGTCTGCCTTGTCGGGCTGCTGGCCGGCATCGGTTTTACGATGTCGATCTTCATCTCGATGCTCGCCTTCTCTGATGAAGGACTGCTGACGGCGGCCAAACTGGGCGTCCTTCTCGGCTCGCTCATCGCGGCCATGCTCGGCCTCGGCTGGGGCTTCAGCCAAGTCCGGCGCTTGTGAAAGTCCAACCGATGCCCTTTAGAGCCCCGCATGTCTCGTTCGTGTCATTTGCCGTCGAGGTCCAATCCTCCGGAGTGACACAGGTGATGATCGTCGAGACGGACCTGCACCTGAATCCGCGGCATCCCGCCTACGACCGCTTGGCCGTCACACAACTGATTGCAGCGTCAGAGGCGTACACGAGCGCCAATGTGGAAGGTCCTTCGTCCATTCGGCTCATTTCCACCCGCAACGGGGAGATCTAGTGGGTATCATTCAGCCACGGCCCTGCTACGACTCGTAAACCGGAGGCGGGATGACCGAGGCGAGGTATTTGAGTGCGGAGGTATCATTGCTTCGGAGGCGGGAAGGATTGGTAGGCGACTATGAAACATGTGCCGTCGTTGCTGGGCGTCATCGCCCTGTTTTGCATCGTGTTCTTCCTGACGAGAGCGTCGCTTTCAACGCCTCAACTAGCGGCTGGCATTTGCATTGCTCTCCTCGTCTATGCCGCCACCATGGTCTGGCATATCCGCAACATCCTTCGGTAACCGAAAGAGGCGGCAAGGCGCGAGCAGCCGATGGCCCAGTTCTCGGACCGGCCCTTAGGCCGCCAGTCGCACCGGCAATCTCGCCAACGCGCGGATGCCAAGCCGCTTGTGCCACCTGATGTCTTCGGGCCCATGGGCGAGCCGTAAGGCGGGAAACCGATCCAGGATGCGCTGAATGCCTATCGACGCTTCTGCGCGCGCGAGCTGGAATCCGAGGCAAAAGTGTGCGCCGGTGCCGAACGAGAGGTGCGGATTGGGATGGCGGCCGATGTCGAACGTGTGGGGCTGCTCGAACCTTGCCGGGTCGCAGTTCGCTGCGGCAAGGAGTGCCGCAAACATCTCGCCGCGCCGGACCTGCCGTCCTTGCCAGATCAAATCCCGGGTTGCGAAACGGGGCTTGGTCATCTGCACGGGGGAGACGTAGCGAAGACATTCCTCGATGCATGTCGGCATCAGGCCCGGGTCTTGGCGCAACCGGCTCAACTGGTCCCTATTCGTGAGCAGCGCGTAGAGACCGCCCGATATCAGATGCGTGGTGGTTTCCTGTCCCGCACCGAAGAGGAGGAAGATCATGGAGACGATTTCGTCCTCGCTGAGCCTCTGGCCTTCGATCTCCGCCTCGCGCAGCGCAGCGATCAGCCCCTCCGGCCGCGCCCCGCCGTCGGGTCTCGAAACGCGCCGAAGGTACCGCACGACGCTGATCACACCGGGGATGGCGCGTATCACCGCAAAGACATTCGCAGTATCCTTCAACCGGCCCAACCAGTTCTTGAACCGGTCGTGATCCTTCTCCGGCAACCCTAGCATCGCGCAGATTACCGAAAGGGGCAGATATCGGCAGAACTCTGCCATGAGATCGGCCTCGGGCTTGCCGTCAAGCTTGTCGAGCAGCCGATCGGCCGTCTTAACGATCGTCGGCTTGAGAGCTGCGATCGTGCGCCCCTGGAAGACGTGGTCGACGAGGGCACGCAGGCGACGGTGCTCCGGTCGTCCTGGCCGAGCATGTTCGACGCAAGAAGCCCGAGCGTCCTCGGGAGAACTTTCAATATCCGCTCCTGCGTTCTGCTTCCGGCGTTGGCGGGATCGCGCGCGAAGTCCTCGCTTTTTTTAAGAGGTCTGCGCAGCTCTCATGGCTCGCCGCGAGCCAGGTGCGGCCGACGATCGGCAACCTCAAGCGCACCACCGGGCCTTCGGTTCGCATGCGGTCGAGCGTCGTAAAAGGGTTCGCGTGAAACTCCGGGGACAAGATGTCGAACCGTCGCTCGTCGAACATGTCTGCTTCCGCGCTTCTGTCTGTTGTGGTTGGAAATTGAGCGGTGCTCCGTCCTGAACGCCGCGCGTGCGGGCGGTGCGGTAGCCGCTCTGCCGAGGGGTTGAATCCTTGGACAGACACACTGAAAAGAATCTGCGTTCAGTGAAAGTACCGGAACTGCACAATGTAGACCGCCGCTCCGGCGAAGTATCCGAGAAGCGCGAGTACGCTGATTTTTCGCATGTACCAAATGAACTGGATCTTCTCGATTCCCATTGCGGCAACGCCCGCAGCGGAGCCGATGATCAGTATCGATCCGCCCGTGCCGGCGCAGTAGGCGATGAATTCCCAAAGGAAACTGTCCGGTGGATACTGGCCCATTCCATACATGCCCATCGATGCTGCGACCAATGGAACGTTGTCGACGATGGCGCTGAGCAGCCCCAACGCAAGCACGATTGCGTCGGTGCGGCCGATGCTTTGATCCAGCCAGGCTGCAAGGGCGGCTAGAATATGGGTGTGCTCCAGCGTGGCGACGGCCAGCAAGATACCAAGGAAGAAGACGATTGAGCTGAGGTCGATCTGGGTAAGAGCGTGCGCCACAGTCAACGGCCTTCTCTCCAGCGGTTGCTTCCGGCGATGAATGACCTCTCCGACGAGCCACAATGTTCCCAAGCCGAAGAGGATGCCCATGAAAGGCGGCAGGTGCGTAACGGTTTTGAACGCGGGCACCAGGACCAGGATGGCAACCCCGAGGGTGAACATGACGTTTCGTTCGAAGGCGGGCGTGAAGGCATCGTCGCTGCCATCGACCTTGGGAGAAGCGAAAGTTCGCCCCCGCAGCTGGTAATTCACGATGAGCAGCGGGATCAGCATGTTCGTGAGGGACGCGAGGAATAGCGTCTTGACTATGGCGAGAGCGGTGATCTGGCCGCCGATCCACAGCATGGTCGTGGTGACGTCCCCAATGGGGGACCACGCGCCGCCTGCGTTGGCAGCGATCACGATCATCGCGACGAACAACAGCCGATCACTTTGCTTGTCCAGCAGCTTCCTGATCAGCGAAACCATGACGATGGTGGTGGTGAGATTATCCAACACGGCGCTCAGAAAAAACGTCACGGAGCAGATGAGCCACAGCAGGGTCGTCAATTTCTTCGTGTTGATTTGCGAGGTGATGATCTCGAATCCGTCGTGGGCGTCTATGACCTCGACGATGGTCATGGCGCCCATCAGGAAAAATATGATCCCTGCCGTCGAACCGATGGTCTCGCGGAGCTGATCGACGATAGCGTCGTGGTCAGTTGCACCCACGGCATAGATCGTCCAGAGCAGGCCGGCCCCAAAGAGGGCGGAAGCTGATTTCTCTATTTGGATCGGGTGCTCAAGCGCTATAGCGGCATAAACCACGACGAAAACGACGACGAGTGCGACCAGCAAAACGAACCTCCGAATCCGAATTTCGGGCCGATCATGCCCGAACCGGACTGTGCTAAGAAGCCTCATGTGCGGAAAGGCCGCGGTCCAGTATGGTTGGCTTGGGAGAACAAAATGCCTCAACCAAATGGTAACGGGCCAAGCTTGTGGGGCTCCCGCGCGAACGGCCCCGTTGGCTGGATTGTCAGCATCGTATCCGTTCTGATGTTCGTCGTGGCCCTCTACCTGTATGCAATGAGTGGTGCACCGGGTTCGTCTCCAAATGCGACGGGCGGCTCGAGCGATCACTCGCCGGCTCGCCTCCCAGCACCGAGCAAATAAGGACAAGGACAGAGCGCCGCGATAGCCGCCGTTGCACGGCGGCTATCGACTGAGCAATCTCCAGCGAATGGACCGAGAAACGTGGATTATCTCAGCCGGCGCTTCGGCCTGGCCGCTTGAGGTTTACCTTCAGGCGATCGACGCGCCGCGACTTCCAAGGCCACGAGGCCGAAGACGGAGAGAGCGATCAGCATGACGAGTAGCAGCAGGGTGCCGTACATTCAGATGACTCCTACCCAGCTGCTCCTGTGAGCAGCCAGTGGTTCGACAACGTGCGGCGCCGAGATCGCGGGGGAGAGTGGAGTTGTCGATCACGCGATTGCACATGCGGACAGAAGGGGGCAGTGAGTGTGCGCACGCAAGGGCCGTGCCTGCAGCCCGAGCCTTGGCGGCACCTGCACGCGAGTTTCTCGGCTCTACGGCGAGTAGTTTTTGATGCTGCGCAAAAAGTTGTCGGCCGGGGCGTCCTCAAAAAATGCTTTCCTCACGGGACTGTCCACGAACGATCGCTTCAAGCCCAACGGAATGTAGCGATTGGCAGCTCGCCGGGCAGTCGGGAGATCGCTTGTCGCCCGTCAGGAAAATCCTGACTATCATGACCTCCGCTCGGGCGAGGAAGGTTCAGTCGTGAATGTGGCTCGGTTCGCTGCACGATAGTAATCGCCCGAGGAGTGGGAGTATGCTTCAACGTCTGCCAAAGATGGCGCTCGAACGCCGCACACAATTACGTCCAAGGATGGAAAGGCCGCCCTTCGGGGCGGCTTTTCTGTGAGCATTGGAGGGAGAGCGAATGCATCTGAAACCTCCCATCCACCTTGACACGGAAAGGTCGCGCAAGAGGGCCGTGTGGTTGCGTCAATTAGCCGAAGGGGCGGCACACCCGCAATTCGCTGAAAAGATCAAGGATCTGACTGAAGAATACAACGGACTTGCCGAACAGTTAGAGCATGAGGACCAGTAGGCCCGCGACATGCAACGTGATCAAGGAAAGAAGCGGCGTGGGCCCGGCGGCTTGATGTCCCCGTGTGTCGAGCGCCTCCCAGCCCAATCCGTGCCGCCGCTACCTTGTTTGCGGTGATGCCGCTCCGAACTACCGACCGCGTTTCGGCCGTGGGGGCCGGGTTTGGGCACCGGGTCCTTACAAGGCAGGGAAGTCGCGCGACGAGGTGGACGTGAGCCGTTGTGTTGCAAGCTGCGACCGCTCCGCCGACCCCGACCAATCCCAACACCCCGCACTGAAATGGAGGGGTCCGTTTCCGCCGACGAAGGCAGCTGCCGTTGCAAGGCCGCCTGGAAACGGTCGACCCTCCTTGTAGGCGGGCAGCCGTTTGTTGGCATCGGCTCCGTCGTCAGGAGGCTTAGAGGTCGTTGCTCGGTATTCCTCGCACCGGACGCCCTCGATCCTGCAGCCGGGGCCGAACGCAATGCTCCATCTTCGGTCAAGTTGTGCGGGAGGCGGAGCACTAGATCGCGCATAATGGCCATCTGCCGTGCACGTATTGAGCTCAGCAGCAGTCTCAAGGGGGGCGCAGGAGCTTGTACCGTGGCTTCGACGAGGTTCTCGGACGAGGCCCAATCGAATTCCTGCGGGCGAAGCGACTCTCGATGGTGCATCTGCAGCTATGCGCAGCGTTATCGAGAGGAACGGTGCCATCTGTTCGATTTCACAGGACATCGTAGGGAGTATTGTAGGAAGCGGAGTAGGCAGAATTATCCCGACGCCCCCCGTTACTTCCCCCAAAAGTAACGACTAATCCCGCAAAATGTAACGGCCAATCCTCGAAGAAGTAACGCGTGATCTGGGATCGCACAGAACTCGGAATGCCTGGCTGACTGAGCTTTTCAGCTTCATTGTGTCTGCGACACAGCCATTGTGCTGGACGCGAACTCTCAACCGGCTCCTTCCCCGAGCATCTTGACCTGCGCCTTCTTCGACTCCGCCGCGGCGCTGCTGCTGTCGCACACGTTGGCCGCACGCCGCTCAAGCCACACGACATGAACGGCTTCCAGCTTGGGGCGGTATGGTCGCTCATCCTGCGTTAGTATGGTGGCCAGTTGGTTCAGATGCGACGGTTTCAAGATTGCCGCCGCCGCTTCGTTTTTGGTGTTTCTTGATAGTGCGACACCAAGATGCTACACATTGCCAGTGTCGCCCGGATTTTCTCCAGTCTTTTCAGGTGCGTAGCTTCAGCGGCCACAGGTCGAAAACTGGCTGAGTACCCTCCCGCCCCAGCCACTTGATAACGCTCATCTATCCTGCCCTTCTTTGGCGTTCGATGAGGTCCCGCCGACCGCAGCTTGCAGTTGGTCGGCAATAGCCGGTGAACGTCCTCCCCATCGACGATACCGGCGTTGCAGATGAAAATGTCGAGTCTCCTTTGCTCCCATGGAGTGGATGCGTGTTCCCCCTCAACGATCGAAGACTTCTCGTATTTCAATGCGTGGAGGAGCCTCAAGCATATCCAGAAGAATTGTAAGATCACCCCTTTGTGTCCGCCACGCGATGTAACCCTGCTGCTGCGCGAGGCTTTCCCATTCCTGGATCAGGGTGAAACGGGCGGCGTTTTCCGGATCCTGGGACGACCAGCTGAACCGTTGCCCCGCGGCCTTCCGTGTCACTGGTATGACCGCCAGCAGGTGCTGCTTTAAGGCCTCCGCATTGCGAGCAGTCATGTCGATAGTCACAATGACGGGCCGTGCGTCTTTCGGAGCAGCAATGGCGGGCGATTGTTCCTGCTCTGATGGCATCATGGTATCGGTCATGGCGAACTCCATAGTTGATTTCAGGAGAGCCTTCCGACACGAGGCTGTCGGTGGGCTCAATGGTTCTTCGGCGGTCTGCGCAGCAGCGGCCGGATGCTTGGCATGGCCGCGCGACCCATTGTCGGCCAATCCTTGAAGGCGCCGGCCGCGAGAAAGGCGAAGCTGGCCTCCCACGAGGGACGAAGCTTCATGCGCTCGTACCAGGCCGCAAGATGAGGCCGGTCACAGTTCGTGATCAACGTCGTCAACCCCATCTGGTCGAGCCGGGCGATGTAAGGCAGCGCCGTCAAATCGAGCAGGGTCACGTCATCGTTGATCAGGTAGGAGGTGCGGCCCAGCATTTCCTCGAACGTGTCGAGCATCTGCTCTTGAGTGCGTACGGCATCGGCGAACTCCAGGGCCTTTAGGCCCTGGCTCACGGCCGCTCGGCGCAATTTCCGGTCTCGCTCGTTGGGCATCGCTGCCAGCAACGCCTCTAGCCGGTCGGAAGGCAAGTGGAGAAGAGCCGGCCGCGCGAGTATCGCATAGTGCATCATACCATTGGCCGGATGGTTGACTTCATTGAGCCGGCAGATGTGAGCGCGCATCCGCTGCCGCAGGACCGGGTCGGAAGGGCTCAACGGCGGAGATGGAAACGCCTCATCTAGATACTCGAGAATGGCGGCCGTTTCGAACATCCGGTCGCCCCTGTGCACCAGCGTCGGCATGACGCCGGCTGGGTTGACGGCACGGTAACCCGGCGCGTGCTGCTCGCCTCCCAGCGATATTTCCACGCTTTGAAAGTCCAGCTTCTTTTCCGCCAAAGTCAGGCGGACCTTCTGCGACGATGCGGAAGCGAGATTGTGATAGAGCGTCAAATCGATCATGGAGGTATGATGCCCGACATGGAGAACAGTCGCTTTCAAAAACCTGCTGCGTCCGGGCTGCTCTTTTCCTGGGGAGCACGTGCCTTCTACGTCGGCCCGAGTTTTCGGCTGAGCCCTCATCGGAACGCCGTAGCCGTGCTGGCAATTGGCGTCGATCGACCATTCGGCGTTGCCAGAAATCCGAAGATGCAAAACTCCGCTTATCGCAGTTGCCGGACTGCGTTGATCCCGCCAAATATGTTGCATCATTTCCAAATTGGGCGAGGCCGCGTTGCTTTCCTTTATGTGGATGGGCGCAGCCGCGACCTGGAGCACCTGCAGTCGCTTGCAGCCGAAGAAACACCAAGAGCCTCATTCGACCTGAGCATCGAAAATGAGCTGATCGAATTGTCCACTCGGCTATCGGATGGGGTGATCGATTGGAAGAAGGCGCGCGGCGAGCTCGTTGAGCACCTCAACGCCCCCGCGCCGGGCGGGATTGATTGTCGGATCGCAGAGTTGATTAAACAACTTCACGCCGAGCCTGCCGCCCGGACGCCCTTGGCGTCAATCGCAAAGAAACTCGAAATGTCCGAGTCACGTCTCATGCACGTCTTCAAGCGCGACGTCGGGATCCCATTTCGCCGATATCGCATGTGGGTTTCGATGGGGGCTGCCATACGAATGATGCAAGCTGGCGCAAGGCTTACGGATGCCGCGCTCGGAACAGGTTTTTCTTCCTCGGCTCACTTCAGTGCCAGCTTCCGCGAAATGTTTGGGATTGAGCCTTCGCGACTGAGCCAAGCCATCGCTTCAGCGCCCCCGCCTTGATGCACCAGTCCTCTAGTCAGGGGATGCACTTCGGGGCCAGGCGTTGTAGATGGCGACGGCCTTTAACCTATTGTTCCGGCTAGGGGCGATTTCCGGTCCCCTATCCCTCATACTGATCCGGTCCCATCGCCCAAAGCGATTGATCGTGGCCGGATGCGTAGTTGCGATTGTTCAGCGCCGGATTGCGATTGACCATCGGCCGCATGAACATCGGGTGGGTGGCGCTGCGCACCTCGTGCTCGACCGTGAACAGCGGCTTGCCGCTGTCGAGATCGACGATGTCGCAGAAGCGGTATTGGTACTGATTGTCCTCGCGCGAGATCAAATCGCGCGCCAGCAGCTTGCGATAAGGGCCGGAGAAATCGGTGATGTACATCTGCACGTGGTGGCCGTCATAGTCGCCTTGCGGTCGATCGGTCTCGCGGAATAACAAATGCTGGTCGCGCCCCGTCTTCACGGCGGCGACCGTGCCGTCGCCGTTCCACAGCTCCGATGGCATGCCCATGATCTCGGGGTAGAAGGCGCAGATGCGCGCGGCGGATCCTACCGGCACGTCGAACTCGACGTAGGGAATGCCGAGCGCGACGCGGCCGAAGCGCGCGGCGTCGGGCTCGTAGCATCGCAAACGGTTGCCCCACGGACAAATCGCCTCGACATGGTCGTTATGCTCGGCGAAGGCGAACGCGGTGCCCTCGAGCTTCTTGGCGACCGACGCCAATCGCGTCAGCAGCGCCTCGCGGCCCGCGATGACCAGTCCGATATGCCCGCGCAGCACCTGCGGCCGGCCGCTCGGCAAATGAAACTGGCTCCGTCCGGCGTTGATCCACATGTTGGTGTCGGACACCATCAGAAAGGGATCGCGGGTGAGCCCAAGGCCTGCGACATAGAACAGCGTGGCAAGCCGCTGGTCCGGGACCTGGATGTTGACGTGCTCGAAATGGATCGCGTTGCCGAGATCTTCTTTGGATCGATCGAATTGTTGCGGCATGGACGGGGCTCTGATGGGGCAGGGACAGGTCCATACTAGAGCACAATTTCCGCCAGTCGAAATGATTCGCGTACCACATCTCAGGGGCGGAGTATGGCGCCCGTTGCCGCCTTGCCGCAAACGCCAATCCCTGTAAGCTGACAAAAAGCACAAAGGAAAGAGATCGATGGGAGGGGTTCTGGACGGCGTCCGGGTTCTCGATTTCGGGCGCTATATCGCGGGGCCCTATTGCGCGACCTTGCTGGCCGAATTCGGCGCCGAGGTCATTCGCGTGGAGAAGCGCGACGGCAGCGAGGATCGCTTCGTGGCGCCGGTGGGTGAAAATGGCGAAGGGGCGTTGTTCCTTCAGGTCAACCGTAACAAGAAGTGCCTCACGCTCGATCCGATGAAGCCGGAAGGGCAGGAGGTGATGCGCCGGCTGATTGCGACTGCGGACGTGGTCGTCGCCAATCTACCGCCGCAGACCTTGCGCGCGATGAAGCTCGACTACGATTCGCTCAAGGCGATCAAGCCCGACATCATCCTGACGACGGCAACCGCGTTCGGCGGGCCGGGGCCATGGTCCGACCGCGTCGGCTTCGACGGTGTCGGCCAGGTGATGTCGGGCTCGGTGTACATGACGGGCGCCGGCGATCCGCCCTACCGGGCCGCGGTCAACTGGGTCGACTTCGGGACCGCGCTGCATTGCGCGTTCGGCACGCTCGCCGCGCTGATCGAGCGCGGCAAATCCGGGCGCGGGCAGATCGTGGAGGGTGCATTGCTCGCAACCGCCTTGTCCTTCACCAATGCCACGCTGATCGAGCAGGCCGTCATCAACGTCAATCGGGTGCCGACAGGCAATCTCGGCCAGACTGCGGCGCCAGCCGACATCTATCGCACCAGGGACGGCTGGGTGCTGTGTCAGGTCACGGGGCATCCGCTGTTCAAGCGCTGGGCGAAACTGATGGGCGAGGAGGAGGTCTGGCTGAAGGATCCGCGCTTTGCCGACGACATCAGCCGCGGCAACAACGGCCCTATCATCAGCGAGCGGATGGCGCGCTGGTGCGCCGAGCGCACCACGCAGGAGGCCGTCGACACCCTGGGCAAGGCCATGATTCCGACCGGCCCAGTGCTGAGCCCGCAGCAGGCGCTGGATCATCCGCACATCCGCGCCGCCGGCTTCATGCAGGACGTCGACTATCCCGGTCTGCCGAAGCCCGCGCCGGTGGCGCGCGCCGCCGTCCGCCTGTCGGAAACGCCCGGCGAAATCGCGACGCGCCCGCCCACGCTCGGCGAGCATACCGACCTTATCCTGAGCGAGCTCGGCTACGACAAGGCCGCGATCGCGGCGCTCCGGCAAAGCGGCATCGTCTAGCGATGAACGACGGCGCCTGCACGGCGGCGTGACGGCGCGTCGCCGGCCCTGTCCGTGCGCTACAGCAATTGCTTCAACGCCTGGGCATCGGCCGGCGCCGCGCTCTTCTGGTCGTTATCGAAATAGACAAAGACGTCGCAGCCCTGCCGCTTCCAGGACTTGATGCGCCGCGCCCATTGCGCCAGCGTGGGTTTGGTATAGTGCCCGTGATAGCGCCCGCTCGGCCCGTGTCCGCGCACATAGACGAAATCCGCCGTGCGCTTCCACGGCGCCGGCGCGTCGTGATGGTCGGACAGGCACAGCGAGATGTTCTCGTCGGCCAGCATCCGCAAGATGCGCGGCTGATACCAGCTCGGATGACGGAATTCAAAACTGTAACGCCGCTTCCGCGACAACAGCTTGAAGAAGCCGGCGAGGCGGTCCGCGTCGGCCTCGAATTGCGGCGGCAGCTGGAACAGGATCGGGCCGGCCTTGCCGCCGAGCCGTGAGATACGATCCTCGAGCAGCTCGAGGCTGTTCACCGAACGGTCCGACAGGCGCTTCCAATGCGTGATGAATTTCGAGGCCTTCCAGGCAAAGACGAAATCGCGGCCGGTCTGCTCGCGCCACCCCTTGACGGCCTCTGGCGTCGGGGTGCGGTAGAACACTCCGTTCAGCTCGGTGGTGTCGAACTGTCCGGCGTAATAGCTCAGCTGCTGCTTCAGCGTCACGCCCTCGGGAAAGAACGGGCCTCGCCAGGAGGCGTAATGCCAGCCGGAAGTTCCGATCAGAACGCGCGCCATGTTTGACGTGTCCATCCGTTGCGATTTTCCGGATGGGAACGTCCGTGCGGCCGATACGTTGCTCGTGAGCTTGATCAACGCAGGACCGGAACCGATGTACGCGCTGTTCGAAGGCAACAAGCAGATCGGCGACCCCTTTCCCTCCGAGAAGGAGGTGTGGGAAGCCGCCTTGATCGAGGGTCTGGTGACCGACGTGCCGGTCGCGGACGAGGAGGGCGGCAGGCTTCTGCCCGCCGGCTATCACGTCGCGCAGGTCGAGGAGACGTTCGAGCCGAAGCCGGGCTGGAAGCTGCCGCGCGAGATCTCTTGAGCGGGCGCGTGTTCGCAGGGCGGTGGGCTTACTACGCGCAGCCCGGCTTAGCCGGATGAATGCGCAAGACCCGGCGAGTTCGTTATCGCTTGAAGCACGGCAAGACGGTCGGGCCTCAAGATGATCCGCCGCGGCGGCTGATCGCCGACTTTCGAAATTGGTCCGTCGACGAAGTAAGTGGCGCACCTCGTTGAGGCCCGTTCAGCGAGGCATGACGGATTGGATTTGCTCAGGTTCAGTTCTTCGATGCCGCTATCGCGATGTCGGGCCGAAACCCGAAAGCTCGTCGAGACCATCACATGGTTTGCATCGAGGTTAAAATGATACTTGGCAGATCTGACGGCATTTGGCTGAATGAGCCGAAACAATGGACCGAGAAGGGCAACAGCCTTGAAGTGGTCACTGACAATGCCACCGACTTCTGGCGCGAGACTCACTACGGCTTTATGCGCGACAACGGACATTTTCTCGGGTTTAAGGCCGGGGATGCCTTCACGGCCGAGTTGCGGGTGCGCGGTAATTTCCAAGCGCTCTACGATCAAGCCGGCATCATGGTGCGCGTAGACGCTAATCGCTGGCTTAAGGCCGGAATCGAATTTGCCGACGGACGGGCCATGCTTTCGAGCGTATTGACGGATGGGCGGTCGGACTGGGCAACGGCACCCTATGAGCACGACGCACGTGATTTCCGATTGCGGGTAACCGTTGCTCATGGCGTTCTTCGTGTGCAAGCTTCGAACGATGGCAAGGTTTGGCCTCTCATGAGGCTTGCGCCGTTTGCCAAGAACCCTTCCTATCTTGTTGGACCGATGGCTTGCACGCCGGAGCGGGCCGGGTTGGAAGTGGCTTTTTCGGAGTTTCGGATGACGGCGCCGCTCGGCAAGGACCTTCACGATCTAGAATGAGGCTGCTGGCGCGGCCGGAGGCGGCGCTGAAGTCTGAAGTCGCCGATCGCCGTCGGTTGGCGCATTGCAGCGGCAGGAGTGGAGTCGGGGTAGGGCAGAAGTCATTGCCAGTGCAGACCGCCGCCTTTGACCCGTCGGAAGCATGGCGGGCATCAAGTGCAGTGTCATTCATGGATACACACTCTAGTTCGAGGCCAGCGCCGCCTTGGCGACTTCGGCCATCCAGCTCGCTGCCATTGGCAGGATCGCGTCGTTGAAATCATAGCGCGGGCCGTGCAGTTCGGCGCCGTCCCGCAATTCGCCATTGCCGATCCAGACGAAGGCGCCGGGGCGCCGCGAGAGAAAGTGGGCGAAATCCTCACCGGCCATGCTGGGCGCGAGGTCGCGCCGCAACTCGGCCCGCACCTTGTCCGCGGCGAGGCGCGCGAGATCTGCCTCGGCCGGCGTGTTGATCACGACGCCGACGCCAATGACGATCTCGGGCGTCACCTTGACGCCGAAGCTCGTGGCAATCCCGGCGCAGATCTGTTCGATCCGCGCCACGACGGTGTCCTTCACCGCATCGCGATGGTAACGCAACGTGCCGCCGATCGAGACGCGTCCGGCGATCTGGTTGCGTGCCGTGCCGCCTTCGAGCGTGCATAGCGACAGCACGGCGGTGTCGAGCGGATCAACGCTGCGCGATACGATCGATTGCAGCGCCACGATCAGATGGCCGGCCGCCATCACGGGATCGCGCGTCAGATGCGGCATGCCGGCGTGCCCGGCATGGCCGTCGATGGTGATGCTGACGCGCCCGCCGGAGGCCATGACGACGCCGTCATGGACCGCGATGGTGCCGGTGCTAAGTCCCGGCCAGTTGTGAAAGCCGAACACCCGTTGCATCGGAAAGCGCTCGAACAGCCCGGCCGCGACCATCGCGCGCGAGCCGCCATAACCTTCCTCGGCCGGCTGGAAGATGAAATCGACCGTCCCGCTCCAGCTGGTGTCGGCGGCGAGCAGCGCGGCGGCGCCGAGCAGCGAGGCGGTATGCCCGTCATGGCCGCAGGCATGCATCACACCGGGATTTTGCGAAACGTAGGGCAGGGACGTGTCTTCGGTGATCGGCAGCGCATCCATATCGGCGCGCAGGCCGACGCGGCCCTGGGCGTGGCCGCGCGTCAGGGTCGCGACGATGCCGTGGCCGCCAACGCCTGACACGAAGGGAATGCCGAGTTCGGTGAGCTTGTCCTGCACGAAGGCGGCGGTGGCTTTCTCCTGGAGGGACAGTTCGGGATGCGCATGCAAATGCCGGCGCCACGCGGTCAGTTTCTGGTGCAGCTCGGGGGTCAAGGCAAGAATCTCTGGATTGTGTGTCGGCCTCGACACCATAGCCGAATAACCGCAGCTTGCATCAAGCGTCAGCGAATGCCTCGCGTGCAGCAACGCGTTGCGTCTACGGCGACAGCTTCGCCAGCCCGTCCCAGTCGAAGCTGATGCCGTGGCCGATCCGGTCCGGCGCGAGCGCGAGCCCGTCCTGCAGCACCAGCGGATGCTCGATATATTTGTCGAGCCCAAAACCGTGCGCCTCCAGGTAGGAGCGGTTCGGGCAGGCCGCGAGCAGGTGCACGGTGATGTCGTGCGCGCCATGGCTGGTGACGGGCAGGTTGAACGCTTCCGCCAGCCGCGCGATCTTCATGAACGTACTGACGCCGCCGCAATTGGTGACGTCGGGCTCGGGATAGGACACCGCGCCGGCGACGATGTAGTTCTTGAACTCCCACAGCGAACGCAAATTCTCGCCCGCCGCGATCGGCACGCCGCCGGCCTGCATGACGCGGGTGTGGCCCGCGATATCGTCGGGAATGATCGGCTCCTCGAGCCAGGTGAGGTCATACGGTTGGAATGCGCGGGCGGCGCGGATCGCTTCCTCGACCGTCCATTTCATGTTGGCATCCACCATCAGCGGAAAGCCGTCGCCGAGATGCTGTCGCATCGCCGCGACCCGCGCGACATCCGATTTGAGATCGGGGCGGCCGGCCTTCATCTTGATGGCGCGAAAGCCCTTGGCGAGATTGCCGTCGGTCTGCTTCAGCAGCGCCTCGACCGAGAGATCGAGGTCGATGCCGCCGGCATAGCAGGGCACGCGCGGAGCGAAGCCGCCGAGCAATCGATACAGCGGCAATTTCGCGCGCCGCGCCTTCAAATCCCACAGCGCGATATCGAGCGCCGAGAGCGCCAGCACCGACGGCCCGCCGCGGCCGCCATAATGCAGGCCCCACCAGACCTGATGCCAGATCGCTTCGGTATCATCGGCCTCGCGTCCTTCGACCAGCGGCGGGATCTCGCGCTTGAGGATGCCGGCGACGGCGCCGCCATTGCGGCCCACCGTGTAGGTATAGCCGACGCCCTCGGCGCCATCGACATCGCGCACCCGGCAAGTGATCAGCTCGAATGCCGCCATGTCGCCATGCATCGAGTCCGACAGCGTGACGGGAAGGGGGATCCGGTAGAATCCGGTCTCGATGGTCGAAATGCGCGGCATGCAGCCTCCCTCTATTTTCTTCTTGTAGGATGAGTAGAGCGCAGCAAAACCCATCATCGTCATCTTCGCAAGTAGCGATGGGTTTCGCTGCGCTCGGGCCGACTACGGCAAGTCCGGCAAGTTGCGCCCCTACTCCGCCTTGATGTTCGCGGCCGCCACGACTTCGGCGAGTTCCCTGGTCTCCTTCGCGATCTTGGCGGCATACTCGGCCGGACTGAGCACGCTCACGACGCCCTGCGTTTCCAGCCGCTCCCGTAACGCCGGATCGTTGGCGGCGGCGACGATCTCCCGGTGCAGCATATCGAGCGTCGGCGCGGGCGTTGCCTTGGGCATGAAGAAGCCGACCCAGAACGAGATATCGAAACCGGGATAGCCGGCTTCCGCAACGGTCGGCACATCAGGCAGCGCCGGCAGCCGCTCGGCCGAGGATACCGCGAGCGCGCGCAGCTTGCCGGCCTTCACCAGCGGCACGGCGGACAAGGGATCGAACACCGCCAGGACCTCCTGCGCGAGAATGCCGACCTCGGAGGCAGCACCGCCGCGATAGGGCACGTGGATCATCTTGACGCCGGCCTTCTGGCTCAGCAGCTCCATGGCGAGATGGGCGAGGTTGCCGTTGCCGCCCGAGCCGTAGGCAAGCGCGCCGGGCGCAGCCTTCGCCGCGGCGACGAGATCGGCGACGGTGTTGATGTTCGCCGTCTTGGGATTCTCCGGGTTGACCACCAGCACGAGCGGCGCCGACACGACCGTGGTGAGTGGCGCGAAGTCTTTTTCCGGGTCGTAGCGGATATCCTTGAACAGCGTCTTGTTGAGTGTGATCGTGGAGGAGTTGCAGGCCAGCATCGTGTAGCCGTCGCCTTCCGCACGCGCCACGCCTTCGGCGGCGATCATGCCGTTGGCGCCGGCGCGGTTCTCGACCACGAAGGCTTGCCCGAGCTTGTTGCTCAGCCGATCGGCGACGATGCGCGCGACGACGTCGACCGGGCCGCCCGCGCTGAAGCCGACCATGATCTTGACCGGCCGCACCGGATATTTTTGCGCGAGGGCCCCGGTCGTCGCGCACAATCCGGCGATGATCGCCAGCAGGCGAAGTGTTCTTTGCATTGGTTCTCTCCCTAGACGCATCGCAGCCGCTTTTGCATGACGCGGCGCATTCGAGAATCATGATGAGCGGCCGCGCCGGATTTCGCAATCGCGTTTGCAGTCCGGCATTCCGTCGCGCGGCAGGTCGGAGCCGCTTCGAAACAAAAAACGCGAAAACAACCCCATGCACAGTAGCCGACACCTGCGAGAACAAGGACTTGCGCGGACAGGGATTTGCACGAACGAGGATTGCGCGCTTCGCAATCTTCGTTTGACTCGTCGGGCAAAACACCGGCAGAATGCCATCATCGCAAAAATCGCCAGCGTCCACGCCGCCCGACCACGGGCGCCGCGCGGCGATTGCGCGTAAACCCTTCATCGACATCTCGAAAATCCCACAGGCGCGCAGCGAGCGATCGATGTCGCGCGCAATGAGCCCGCACGGGTTAGAGGACACAGCACATGACGACATCTGCGAAACGCCACAGCACGCCCCCGGTTGCGGCAAACGATCGCAGCGGCTCCGCCGCGAGCCCGCGGGTCAAGCTCTACAAGCGGGGGATTGCGATCCTCCATGCCGACCCGCAAGCCGGCGAACGGCTGCTGGCCGAGGCGCTCGGCGCCGCTGATTGCGACGCGCTCCATGGTCTCCTCAGGCAATTGGTGAAGGCCAGCATGACCGGACGGAAACCCGATGAAGCCAATCTCGCCTTCCTGATCTCGCTGGTGAAGAGCATCGCGCCGAAGGACTCGATCGAGGCCATGCTCGCGGTGCAGATGGTGTCCGTTCACGCCGCAGCGATGCGCTCTGCCTGCCGCCTCGCTCTCACCGATGACATTCCGCAGCAGGAGAGCCTCACACGCGCACTGGCCCGGCTGGCCCGCACCTTCGCAAGCCAGATCGAGGCACTCAGCCGCCACCGCAACAACGGCGAGCGCGCGATCACGGTCCGGAATTTGTCGGTGCAGGATGGCGGCAGGGCGATCGTGGGTAACGTCACGCAACACGCGAGCCTGATCGTCGCGGAGCCGAACGTTGACGTAGAGGACGGCGCCATCGCATGAGCAGCGATCACGTTCGCAATACCAGCCCGATGCAAGCGAGCCGCCGCTGCGGCGCAAGGGCTCGTAGTGGTACCCCCTGTTGCGCGCCGGCGATGCGCGGCAAGAGTCGATGTCGCATGCATGGCGGCGCCGCAAGGACGGGCGCGCCGCCCGGCAACCGCAATGCGCGGAAGCATGGGATGTTCACGGGGGAAGCGGTCGCGGAGCGGAACAACGTCCGGACGCTGCTGGATCAGGCAGGCGAACTGCTTCACGAACTAAGCCGCCCCAGTCCGTCGGTGGAATGACAGCGGACGGCTGTTGCGCGTAGCGTCGATCACGACCATGGATATCCGGAGGTCACGGCGACCATCGATCGTGCTCCTCGCGATAGGCATGCTCGTTGAGACGCTCGGCGATCTCCTCCGCCACCGGCTCGCTTTCGGCGTCCGCAAGCGGTTCGCCCTTGTTGGTCTTGACGGTCGTTTTGCTGGTCTCAACCGGGAAGTCATCTGGATGGATCGCGGGCTTTTTCATGGCTCGTCTTTCCGTGGGGGTTCGTCAACCAATTCAAACATCGGCTCGAGATCATCTCTCGCCTGCCTCAAGACGCTGGCCGCGCGCTGCGCATCGGCACCGCCGCTGTCGACGAGATTCGCGTGCCAAGTCATTCCGGCGCCGGTGATCTCAACCGGCGTGATCGCGATCTCCTTCACGAACTCGCAGCCAGGATGCGCATGGACAATGGCAAGCACCCTGGCCGTGAGCTCTCGAACGGTGATCGCGGTTCCGGACATCGACGTATTGCTCTCCGATCAATCGCTGCGGCAAGCCTGGCTCTCGGCGGTATCCGCCCCGGCCCATCCTTCAATCGTGGTGCTGCTACTCAATCGAGCACGCTGGCGCCTGTTCCGTGAAGTTTCCATGACTTGCGGCGCCCTTAATCGCCGGCCGCGTTGAAATCCTCGCAGCATGGGAACTTCCCGCGGGGGCGCCACTTTGAATGGGCAACTGAAAGATCCAGCCATGAATGCAGAAACGGAACTGAAATTCCGGATTTCACCGCAAAAACTGTCGTCGGTGTTGCGGGGCGGCGCGGCGGGCCAGCGCCGCGACAAATCCGAGCAGACGCTGGTGTCGACCTACTACGATACGAACGGGTACAAGCTCAGGCGCCACGGCCTGACGCTGCGCGTTCGCAAGATCGAGGACCGCTACGTGCAAACCGTCAAAGCAGGCGGCGCGGGCGGCGTAAGGCGCGGAGAATGGGAGCACGAGGTCTCCGGCGCAAATCCCGATCTTGCCAAGACCAGCCATACACCGCTCCGGCGCCTTGCGACGGGGAAACTTCCCCGCAAGCTGAAGCCGGTATTCCAGACCGACATCCGTCGGATGGCGCAGGCCCGCCGCGTACGAAAGAGCCAGATCGAACTCGCCGTCGACCGGGGCCGCATCAGCGCCGGGCGGCGGTCACGGCCCGTTGCCGAACTGGAGCTGGAACTCAAATCCGGACATGTCGCGGACCTGTTCCGCCTCGCGCGCGATCTCGAACGCCGAACGGGGGCCGAGCTTGATCTGCGCTCCAAGGCCGAGCGCGGTTACCAGCTCGTCGCGGACAGCGGCGGCGGCGCGCAACATGCCGAGGCGATCGAGCTCATTCCCGAGCAATCGCCCCACGAGGCATTCCGCGTGATCGCGCATTCGACGCTGCGTCACATCACGGCGAACGCCGATCCGGTGCGTGACCTCGATGCCGAGGGCGTTCATCAGATGCGCGTTGGGCTGCGGCGCCTGCGCGCGGCGATTTCGCTGTTCGGCGACATCCTGCCGCGAGCGAGCACGGCGCGGATCAAGGCCGAGCTGAAATGGCTCACCGACGAACTGGCGCCTGCGCGTGAAATCGACGTGTTTCTGAAGGAGAGCATACAGCCGATCACCAGGCATGGCGTCCCGGCACGCGGGGCACGGGCGATCCGCGAGAGGTTCTCAAGGCAAAGGATGGCGGCTTTCAAGCGCGCCCGCGACGCGGTCGCGGCGGCGCGTTACCGCCGCCTGCTGATCGATACGATCGAGTGGATCGAAGCCGGACGGCCTCGCGTCGATGACGACCGCTCGATCGCCGCCTACGCCGCGGAGGTGCTGGATCGGCGCATCAGGAAGGCGCGAAAGCAAGGCAAGCGACTGAATGATCTCGATCCGGTGCAACGCCACAAGCTGCGGATCAAGATCAAGAAGGTTCGCTATGCAACCGACTTCTTCAGCAGCCTTTACGGCGATCGCGGCCGGAGGGAGCTTGCAGCTCTTTCCGGTCGGCTGAAGCAGATTCAATCGGCCCTGGGATCGCTGAACGACTTCATGACACACCGCAAACTGGCGACCGAGGCTGCGCTGACGGCGCCGCCTGCGCACCGCCGCGCCCAGGCTTTCACATCGGGGGTCATCGTCGGCCAGGAACGCGAGGCCGCCGATGGGCTGATGAAGGACGCGGCAAAGGAGCTGCACCGGTTGCGCCGGCTGCGCGCCGTGCCCAGCGGCTGAGCTGAGGCTCCCATGGATTTCCTGATCCGCCGGGATCATCGCTGACAGACTGACCGCCGAGCTATCCCCATGTCCGATCTCGCACTCAACGATGCACGTCCGGTCGCGCAAGCCGCCGCCAAACCCGACCTCCACAAGAAACCCCATGTCAGCATGGTGGCGGTCTTCCTGCTCTTCCTCGTCAGCGGCATCGGCTATGCTGCCTACGGCATCTTCACCGATACGCAAAGCGTCGGCGAGCCGCTCGCGATCAGTGCGCTGCTGCTCCTCGGCGTTGCCCTCATGATCGCACTCGGCTTCGAATTCGTGAACGGCTTCCATGACACCGCCAACGCGGTCGCAACCGTCATCTACACCCACAGCCTGCCGCCGCTGACCGCGGTGATTTGGTCGGGCGTGTTCAACTTCCTCGGCGTGCTGGTTTCCACCGGCGCGGTGGCCTACAGCGTGATCACGCTGTTGCCGGTCGACCTGATCCTCCAGGTCGGCAGCACCGCCGGCTACGCCATGATCTTCGCCCTGCTGATCGCGGCAATCATCTGGAATCTCGCGACCTGGTCGATGGGCATCCCGAACAGCTCGTCGCACTGCCTGATCGGATCGATCATGGGCGTCGGGCTTACCAACGAGCTTCTCGCCCCCACCGGGCAGGCCACGTCGGGGGTCGACTGGACCCAGGCCATGAGCGTGGGCAAGGCGCTGCTGTTCAGTCCGGTCGTTGGCTTCGCGTTGTCGGCCTTGCTGCTGCTGTTGCTGAAGGCCGTCGTTCCCGTGCCGAAGCTGTACCAGGAGCCCAAGGGCAAGACGCCGTGGTGGATCCGCGGCATCCTGATCCTGACCTGCACCGGCGTGTCCTTTGCGCATGGCGGCAATGACGGGCAGAAGGGCATGGGCCTCATCATGCTGATCCTGATCGGCGTGGCGCCGACCGCCTACGCTCTGAACCGGACCATGCCGGATTCGAGCACGCCGGCGTTCGTCGACATCACCAGCAAGGCGAAGTCGGTGTTCGCGGCGCGTGCACAAGGCGCTCAGCAGGTCAGTCCGAACGATGCACGCGGCCTGGTTGGGACCGCGCTCAAGACCCGGGACCTGAACCGGCCGGACGTGTTCGCAGCGCTCGCAAGCCTGTCCGACGAGGTCGCCAATGGCGTGAAGAGCTACGGATCGATCAGCCGGGTTCCGGCGGCGGCGACGCCCAACATGCGCAACGACATGTACCTGGCGGCCGACGCCATCCGTCTGCTGCCCGACGCGGGCGCCAAGCTCGAGCCGGGCGACGCCGCTGTCCTGAAAAGCTATCGCACCAGCCTGGAAGACGGCACGCGCTTCATTCCCACCTGGGTCAAGGTCTCGGTCGCGATCGCGCTTGGCCTCGGCACCATGGTCGGCTGGCGCAGGATCGTCGTGACGGTCGGCGAGCGTATCGGAAAGCAGCACCTGACCTACGCGCAAGGTGCTTCGGCCGAGTTGGTAGCGGCCGGCACCATCCTCGGCGCTGAGTTTTACGGCATGCCGGTGTCGACCACGCATATCTTGTCCAGCGGAGTCGCCGGCACCATGGCGGCTAACGGCTCGGGGCTGCAGACGGGGACGATCAGGAACATCGTATTGGCATGGGTTCTGACATTGCCCGCGGCCATGCTGATCGCCGGCCTGCTGTACATGATTTTCCACGCTGTGATCTGACCCGTTCGCCATCTGCAACGATGGTCTGTCGGCGCGCCATTTGCGCACGGGCCGTCCGATCGTGTAACGCCACCGAAAAACTGATCGGGACGGGAGGTTGATGGGGACCGCCGCCACCAACGACGCGGGCGGTGCCCGCGCGCTGATCCTTGCGTTGCTCGCACTGGAAGCGAGATCAAAATAGCTGTCGTCTCACCCGCAGTGCACGGCAAATCCCGCTCATGCACGGCGGAGCACGGAAGTCTGTGATGGCTTTGGTCGGCTACGCCGTCATGAGCGGACAAGCTCGGCGCCAGCCCGGAGGTCGGTTAAGGGCAAGCTAGGCCAAAGAAGCAGCTGCACTGACCTTTAGTTGAAACGTTGTCGTGTTTGAACCTTCGCTCGAATTGCCGGACTCACGTCAGTGGGCGATGGCAATGACCTGTCCCATCACAGCATCGAGCGATTGTGGCTATCGTCACTCATCAGCGGCAGTTGCAACAGACTTGGTTTCCGGGTTGCCAGCCTAAGCCGCAGCAAGCCAGCGGATCGGCCGGCGAATATCGCGGAGGCAAACAGATGTTTCCAGCGAAACTTGCGGCATCGTTGTTGGGTTCAGCGTTGCTACTGACGCCGGTACTTGCACGCGACGATGGCCGATACGACCATTCTCCGCTGAAGTCGTGGTTTGAAAGCTTGCAGAGCGAATTTGGAAAGTGCTGTACCGATGCCGATGGATACATCGTGTCCGATGCCGATTGGGAGTCCAGTCGGGGCCGTTACCGCGTCCTCATTGACGGCGAATGGGTGCTCGTACCTGACGGTGCGGTTGTCACAGAACCAAACCGCTTCGGCCGTACAATGGTCTGGAGGCATTACATAGACGGCCATCCGCGCGTCCGATGCTTCATGCCTGGCATCATGACTTGAATTCACTTTCAAGGTGCTCGGCTTCGGGTCATTCGCGTCGATTTGCCCGCGTATTCTCGATGCCCGCTATGGCCCTAGTTGCCGGCGTGCCGGACACTTCGCTTTCGGACCACAAGCAGACATCGGCACCCGATCGATCGCCTCGCTAGCAGCAGGAACGACCCGAGCGCGTCGTTGACGATGTAAAGTGCATCCGCGCGACCAGCGACGGTGAAGCCCCGCTCGCCCGCGGGTGCGGCAACTCCTGCTAACCACTCAACGGGAATTCACTGGTGCCTGCGCCCGCTCGGCTTCGGCGGTCGCGGTGCCCATGTATTTCGATTGGAAATGAGCAACCCGCTCGCGCCACATTCCGACGAACGCCTCCGACGTCAGCTTCTCCACGGATTTCCACGCCTCTTTGACGGCCGGAAGAGTATTGCCCCAGATCGCGCGCCTGCACCATTTTTCGCCCTTCTCCCTGCCTTCGCTGGTGGCGCACATCGATTTCCAGGCGATGCGATTGGGTTGGCTGAGGTGCTCCGCGGCGCCTTCCCAGCCCTGCTGATGGATCAGGTAAAGATCGTTCAAGTCCGGCTTCCGGTGCGTCACCCACTGGAATAGAATGCCTTCCGTGATGACCTTGTAGGCTGCCGCAACGGCATTATCGCGGGGATTAAGAATGTCTCCGGAGCCGAATTTTCTGAACTCGTATTTGCTCAGCTGGAACAGCCCGATATACGACCCGGTGCGTTGCTTGGGGTCGAACCCGGACTCGACCTTGGCCACCGCCTTCATGAAAGCGAAATCCAGACCGAAAGCGTCGGACGCGCGCTTGATCTCTTCCACCGGCGTTCCGACCGGGATGTCCTTGAACGAACGCAAGACGATCGCAGCCGGCTTCTCGGCAGGCGGCAGTTCGGACCAGACATAACAAATGAGATACCGGAAATCCTGCGGCCCCGTGCTGGAGGCACCGCCGGATGCACCGCACGTGGTCGGCGCCAGCTGGGCGACATCATGGTGGGCCAAGTCCACCGAGTCCTGCGCAGGCGGTAAATCGGCCGACAACGTTTGCGACGGATCGGGCAACGCGGCCACGACGATCGATTCCGATTTATCCGAGGCCGCCGTCGTGTCGGTGGCCGTCCCCGCCGCGGGCTCAGCGGCCGTCGCCACTTCGGCGCTAGCGACAGCGGCGTTCGCGGGTCCGGTGTTGCCCATTGCGATTGCCTGCGGTTCATCCGCGAGCCTCGCGTTGGCGGCGAGAGATGCTGCGCGCTCCTGGATTGTCACTGCGCGGGCGTTTTCGGTGCCGGCCGGACCGAAGCCAGCCAGCCAGCCAACGATCCACCCCGCGAGAACGACCGTTCCGCAAAACGTCGGCACCACTATCGTAAATCGCCGCGGGTTCATGATGCCGTCCCCCCATGGGCTCCACCGGAGCCGTGTAGAAAAGCCAAGCATGCGAAGAGGCTCATTCTTGGGTTCAATGTGGGTCGCGCAATGGCGCGAACGGCCGCTCGTCAATTTTTCCGAAACGTGTTGCCCGATTGCAACGCGTCGATCACAAGCAATCGCGCCCGTCTCAGCGGCAACTCCCACGGCAATTGTGAGTACGGTCCAATTTTCGACCCACTGCGACCAGATTTGGAGGAGAGGCTTGGTGCGCTGTCAGGATGACGCATCAGGCTTCGGCTTCGCGCATCGTCTCGAAACGATGGAATGGCGCCTACGGGGACCGGGCGATGTTCGTTAAGGAATTGCCAGCAATGCAGCGCGCGATAACAACCGCTGTATTCGCCATTTTCATGCTCCCTGCGGGGATCGCACACGCTCAATTTCTGCTTGGACCCCAACACACGTTCTGGCGAAGCCAATACGCTCCGTACAAAGACAAGCACCACCACCGGCAGACAAACTCTGAAACGGCGAAGAGCGTTCGGCCCGAGCCCCTTCCGAAGGGCCCGCTCCAGATCATCATCTCGATAGCAGACCAACGGATCTCGCTTTTTGACAACGGGGCCCTGATTGCACGCTCTTCGGTGTCCACGGGAATGGAGGGGCATCCGACGCCCCTCGGCGTGTTCAGCGTCATCAGCAAAGAACGATGGCACCGTTCAAATATTTATAGCGCCGCCCCCATGCCCTACATGCAACGCATCACCTGGTCAGGGATAGCGTTGCACGCCGGTGTCGTGCCCGGGCATCCAGCGTCACACGGCTGCATCCGTTTGAAGAATGATTTTGCCGTTCGACTCTGGCATCTCACGAAGCGCGGCACGCGCGTGATCATTGCGCATGGTGATGTCCAGCCGGTCGAGATAGCCAATCCGCAGCTTTTTCAACCGAAAGCCGCGTCCGGTTCGTCCGAATTCCAGAGTGCCACCGTCGCAACCAAGAGCATCGGTGCAGCCGCGGCAAAGCAGGGATCACTGGTGTCAAACGCCGAGACTCCAGAAGCCGCCAGTCTCCAGGAGCCGGGCTCGGCTCCCGCTGCAAGCGTGCCTAAAAAGATCGTCCCGATCTCCATCTTCGTCAGTCGTAAGTTGAGCAAGCTGTTCGTGCGTCAGGGCTTCACGCCGTTGTTTGATGTCCCGGTCAAGATCGAAAATCCGGAGGAGCCGCTGGGAACGCACGTGTTTACCGCAATGGAATTCCAGAACGAGGGAACGGCTATTCGCTGGAGCGTCGTGTCGATTCCAGAGGGATTGCCCCGTATGTCCGAAGCTGCCACGAAACGGCGAGAAGCGCCCGCGCAGCAAACCGCGCCGGGACCGTTACCCGACAAAGCCAACGCTGCGCTCAACCGCATCGAAATGCCCCGGGATACGGTTGAGAAGATCTCTGAACTCCTGACGCCGGCCTCTTCGTTGATTGTTTCCGACAACGGAATTAGCCAGGAGACGGGAAAAGACACGGATTTCATCGTGGTAACGCATTGACGCGCCGGCGCAACCCACCAACGCACGATGCCGCTGCGCAACCCGCTGGAATTGTCCAACCGCAATTCTGGGCCAACAACGGACTCACTCACAAACGGCACGGCGCCGACGGACGATGAGGAAAAGGAGGCGTTGGCGTTACCCAATCCCCTGGCTCGCTGGCGGGACTACGTACAGCGTCAGCGCAAAGACCGCGTAGATGAAGATAAGCAGGGCGCCGACGAACCAGGCCGAGCGCCCGCTGCTCGTAATGAAGCTCGCGGTCACGGTCGCAATCATAACCATGGTGACGGCGCCCGGCCAGAACTGCAGGCTCATTGGCGACGGCCCGACGACATAGCTGAGCAGCACCAGTGCGGGTGCGACGAACAGCGCGATCTGGGAAGCGCTGCCGAGCGCGATGCTGACGCTCATGTCGAGGCGGTCCTTGCGCGCCGCAGAAAATGCCACGGCAAACTCGGCGGCGGCGCCGACCATTGAGACGATGATAAAGCCGACAAAGGCTGGGCTCATTCCAAACGTTTCCGCCGCCTTCTGTACGGACTCGACAAAAATCTCACTCACTAGTGCAACCAACAAAGTGACGACCAGCAGCGTGCCGACCGCAAGGCCAATCGGCCAATGTTCCTCACCCTCGCTATGGTCGGCACTTGCGAACAATTCCTTGTGGGTCTTCAGTGAGAACAGCAGGCCGAGCGCGTAAGCGACGATGAGCAGTATGGCGAGACCGACGCTGAGCTTCCGCATGACAGCGTCGCCTTGTACGAGATCGAGGTCGGCGACCGCCGACGGGGCGAGCAGGGCGACGGTGGCCATCAGCAAGAGACCGGAGTAGAGCCGCGCGCCGGCACGATTATATTCCTGGACGTGATAGCGCAGGCCGCCGAGCAATAGACAGGCACCTAGCATGAACAGGGCGTTGGTGACAATCGCGCCGGCAATCGACGCTTTCACGAGCATATACTGGCCGGCCTGAAGCGCGGTGATCGCGATGATCAGCTCCGTTAAGTTTCCCAGCGTCGCATTGAGCAGCCCCCCGACTGCATCGCCAGTCTTGGCGGCGACCGCTTCGGTCGCGTGGCTGAGCAGGGCGGCTAGCGGCACGATGGCGAGTACCGAAAGCACGAAGAGCAGCGTATGGGAATGCGGTGCAACCGCTTCCGCCACCAGCACGGCCGGAACGAAGATCAGCATCCAGAGCAGCGGGCTGTGCAGGATTTGCTTGAGCAGGGGTTTCATAGCGGGCGCCCTATCCATACTGAGTGCGACGGCGGAAATTCGGCCTCGTCGCGGGATCGGCATTGATCTGGCTCAACACGGGCCCGAAGGCCGGGAAAGGCGCGCTGGCCGTTGTCCGCCAGCCCCGCAAAAAAAGTGTCGTCGTGGGGTCATTCGCGTCGGTTGGCCGGATCATGGCGACTTCCGGTCTACCCCGGTGAACGGACATTTTCAGAATAGGCGGGCATGTCTCAAACGGGCCAATAGCCGCCCTGAAGAAAAATGAGGTCACCCAACTGAGAGATGGCCTTACTCCGCTTTCTCTGGGGGCAGATACCACGGGCGAGCCGGAGGCCTCTTTTTTGCGCGGCTGATCCATAGTCCGAGCAACATCGCGACCAAAATCGGTGGGGAGTACATCAGCAATTCTTCTTCATGAAACCTGGCCGACTGATTTGGAGCGATTATCTCGGAGGCCGCAAACCCCAGAAGGGCTGATCCAGCAACCAACAATGCTCCGCACACCCCTGTGGGACACGGAATTTTCCCAACCAGCCAGCCAACAATGGCGCCCGGAATGAAGGTGACCATGAGTATTGTGCCCCACACAAAAAGGATCATGGCGTTCTCCTAGAGGATATTAAGGCGTGAACGTCTACGGCTTGGTGCCGATCACTCAAAACACCTGCAAGTTAATCCCGCGTTTCGTGGAGGGCCAAGGTCCGCTTGGGGTCACAGCTGAACTCTTGCATTGAAACTCAGGGGGCCGCTTGGTGTCGAAAAGCGGACGTCGGCTGGTCGAGCCTGCGAATATGATGAGAGACGAGATTGAACCTGTGACCACAAGACCATGAGCCTAACGAGAGCGCGGCCGACCCGGTCAACCGCTGCACGCCCAGCTAGCACCACGCCACGCGAGCCGACCAGCGCCGCACCCGACGCCGGCCGTCTTCCGCCTGCTACTGCGAGCGGTCCGAGGTCCAGCCCTTGTACTCGCCGACATTGTCGCGCGTCACGAGTTTCGACGGCAGCAGCTCGACTGTGGACGCCGGCTTCTGGCCGTTGAGAATGTTGACGCCGACCTGCACGGCGCGGCGGGCCATGAAGAACGGGTCCTGCGAGGCGGAGGCCTGGATCTGCTGCGACTGCGGGTCCTTGAGGGCTGCTTCGATGTCGGGTGCCCCGTCGACCGCGGTGATGACGATGCCGGTGCGCTGCTGCTGGCGCGCCGCAAGGTCGGTGCCGATCGCCTGAGGATCGTTGATGGCGAAGATGGCGTCGATCTTGGCGAAGCGGGTCAGATAGCCCTGCGCCACCGTGAGGCCGCCTTCGCGCGAGCCCTTGCCGTCCTGGTCGTTGGACAGGACCTTGATGCCGGGGTTCTTGCCGAGCACGTTCTTGCAACCGACGACGCGATCGATCACCGCGGAGACCTGCGGGCCGTTCTCGATGATGACGTCGCCCTTGCCGCCGAGCTTGTCGACGATGTACTGGCAGGAGATCTCGCCGGCCTGGACGTTGTTGGTGGTCACCGTGGCGTCGGCGCCTTCGGCCGCGGTGTCGACGGCGACGACGACGATGCCGGCGGCCTGCGCCTTCTTGATCGCCGGGCCGACCGCCTTGGGATCGCCGGGGTTGAGCAGGATCAGGTCGACGCCGGCAGCGATGAAATTGTCGATCTGGGTGACCTGCTTGCCGAGATCATATTCGAACCCGACGGTGGTGATCTTCACGTTGGGGTTGGTTTTCTTGGCCTCAAACTCGGCGCCCTTCGACAACGCGACGAAGAACGGATTGCCGAGCGAACCCAAGGAAACGCCGATCGACTTGAGCTCCTTGGCGAAGCACGGCGCAGAGCTCAAGACGAGCGCCATCGCGGCGCCGGCAAACGAGATCGACTTCAACATTGGCTTCCTCCCTGGTCTGTTCGAAGCTCCGGCACGGCGACCAGTTGCCGTGACGAAATGGACATGACGGCGCGGCGCCCGCTGCATTTCTATCTTGCTCAGGTCCGCGCCGAGCCCTGCAGCCGATAACGGTCGAGTGCCACCGCGCCGATGATCACCAGGCCCTTGATCACATATTGCCAGACGTCGGACACGCCGATCAGGATCAGGCCGTTCGACAGCACCGCAATGATCAGCGCGCCCACCAGCGTTCCCCAGATCGAGCCGATGCCGCCGACAAAGGAGGTGCCGCCCAGGATCACGGCGGTGATGGCGTCGAGCTCGTAGGACTGGCCGAGCTGCAGGCCGTTGGCGGCGTAGAGGCGCGCCGCCTGCATCGCGCCGCCGAGGCCCGCCAGCAGGCCGGACACGCCATAGACGAAAATCAGCACGGCCCAGACCTTGATGCCGGCGAGCCGCGCCGCGCTCTCGTTGCCGCCAACCGCGTAGATGTGCACCCCGAGCACGGTGCGCTTGAGCACCAGCCACGATACCAGGATGACCAGCAACGCGATCACCCAGAGCCAGGGAATCGACAGGACGCCGGGAATGAGGGTCAAGGCGCCGTTGCCGATGAAGGCATAGGGGATCGACGGATTGAACACCGTGGTGTCGGCGCCGAGCAGCCGCGCCGCGCCGCGCACGGCGGTCAACGACCCCAGCGTGACGATGAAGGGCGGCAGGCGCAACAGCGCAATCAAGCCGCCGTTGAGAATGCCGAAGACCGCGCCGGTGAGCACCGCGGCCGGCAACCACAGCACCCCGAGATCAGGGAATTTGGAGATGATCAGCCCGGCCATCGCCGACGCCGCCAGGATCGAGCCGACCGAGAGGTCAATGCCGCCGGTGAGGATGACGAAGGTCATGCCCGCGGCCAGCACGGTATTGACCGCGGACTGCTGCACCACGATGCCGATGTTCTGGCCGGTGAAGAAGCGCCCGTCCGACAGCACATGAAAGCCGATGCACAGCAACAGCAGCACCGGCAGCATGCCGACCGCGCGAATGATCATCCGCGTCCGCTGCCGCTTCGTCTCCTGCGCGGCGGCTAGACCGGGCGCGACGGGGGCGGTGCTGGACGAGGCGCCGTTCTCAGGCATCGAGCTGCTCCGTTCCGGTGGCGAGGGCCATGATCTCCTCCTGACTGAGCGGCGATGTCGCGTTGCGCCGGATCTGGCCCGCGATATGTCCTGCGCGCATCACGATGACGCGGTCGCAGATGCCGATGATCTCGGGCAGGTCGGACGAAATGACGAGAACCGCGGTGCCCGACTTCGCGAGATTGTCGATGATCGAATAGATCTCGGACTTGGCGCCGACGTCGACGCCGCGCGTCGGCTCGTCGAGGATCAGGATTTTCGGGCCGATCGCGAGCAGCCGCGACAGCAGCACTTTCTGCTGGTTGCCGCCGGAGAGCCCGCCGGCGGGAACACCGATATTGGCAGCGCGGATGCCGAGCCCCGCAAACGCGCGCTTGGCGCGGTCGCGGGCCTTGTTGCGGTCGAGGATGCCGCCGAATTTCGCATCCCGGCCGAGCACCGCGAGATTGATGTTGTCGAGGCAGGACATGTCGAGAAACAGGCCGAGCGCCTTCCTGTCCTCGGTGAGATAGGCAATGCCGGCGTCCAGCGCCTCACCGGGCGTGCGGATGGAGACCGCGCGGCCCTCGATCTCGACATGGCCCGCGGCCATCGGCGCGGCGCCGATGATGAGATGCGCAAGCTCGGTGCGGCCGGCGCCGACCAGGCCGGCAAGGCCGACGACCTCGCCCGCATGCACCGTCAGCGAACATCCCTTGACGCGCCTGCCGTCGGCAATGTCGATGGCCGCAAGCACGGGAGCGCCCGACTGTGCGTTGGGATCGTTTCTGGGATCATGCTCCTTCTTGTAAAAGGACGAGACGTCGCGTCCCACCATCATCCGGACGATGGTGTCGGCGCGGATGTCGCCCTTGTCGAGCGAACCGACCAGCGTGCCGTCGCGCAGCACCGTGACCCGGTCACCGAGCGCGTAGACCTCGTCCATGCGATGCGAGATGTAGATGATGGCGAGACCTTCGGCGCGCAGCTGGCGGATCAGCGCGAACAGCCTTTCACTTTCACCGGCCGACAGCGCGGTGGTCGGCTCGTCCATGATGAGGATCCTGGAGCGAGCGTGCAGCGCGCGCGCGATCTCGACCAGTTGGCGCTGGCCCATCGAGAGATTGGCGACCTGCGTCTGCGGCGTGAAATCCGCGCCGAGCCGCGCCAGGATCGGACCGACGCCGGCCTGCATCGCCTCGCGCGCCAGCAAGCCGCCGCGGGAGAGCTCGCGACCGAGATAGATGTTCTCCGCAACGCTCAGATTGGGGGCGAGCGAGAGTTCCTGATAGATGATCGCGATGCCGGCCGCGCGGCCGCCGAGCGGCCCGCTGATCTGCACGGGTTGACCGTCGATGCGGATTTCGCTGCCTGGGTCCGGCCGGTAGGCGCCCGACAAGATCTTCATCAGGGTGGATTTGCCGGCGCCGTTCTCGCCCATCAAGGCGTGGATCTCGCCCGCGTAGACGGTGAGGTCGACGTCGCGCAGCGCCTTGATGCTGAAGAATGATTTGGAGACCCGGCGCATCTCGAGGATGGGCTCGCTCATCACACCTCTCCGACGCGCCGATAGCGGCATCGCAATCTCACCCGCGTCTCGTTGGTCCCTGGCGCGGGTGCGCGCATTAAACAAAAGGTTGTGGCGCAGGGCAATACCTCCCGCATGCGGACGAACGCTCCGGCGCTGCTTTTATCTTTTGCAGACGGAACCGATCTCGCGTGCGATGCCTTTTCTTCGCCACATCATCGCGTATCGCGATCAGCCCCGCGGCCGGTACAGGCGGCGCCATTCCACAAGCCGCTCGGCATAGGCGTGCGCGAGCGCCGGCTCAGGCTCGAACGTCTCGACGCGCCGTGGCGCGGTGCAGACGGTCTCGATTGCCTCACCGGTGACGGCGAGGCGGCCGAGCCGCGCGGCGCCAAACGCCGCGCCGGTCTCGCCGTCGGCAAAGCGATGCACCGGCACGTTCAGGACATTGGCCAGCACCGCAAGCCAGAACCGCGACCGCGAGCCGCCGCCGATGACATCCGCCTCCGCGATCGCCAGTCCGGTCTCGGCGAGAACGTCCCGGCAATCCGCAAGCGCGAAGGCGACGCCTTCGAGCACGGCTTGCACGATCGCGTCGCGATTGGTGGCGTGACTGAGGCCATCGAGCATGCCGCGCACATCCGGATCATCGTGCGGGGTGCGTTCGCCGGAGAGGTACGGCAGGAAGCTGACCGGCGACGGCGCCATCGGGCGCAAGCCCAGCGGCGCCAGCAGGTCGGCCTCGGATGTCCCCAACAGCCGCGCGATCCAGGCCAGGCACGATGCCGCCGAGAGGATCGCGCCGGCTTGAATCCACCTGCCCGGGACGGCATGACAGAACGTGTGCACGACCCGCTCCGGGTTAGCCGCGATCGTCTCGGTCGGCACCAGTAATGCGCCGGAGGTTCCGAGCGAAATGAAGGCTGCGCCGGGATTGATCGCGCCGATGCCGACGGCTCCCGCCGGATTGTCGCCAGCCCCGCCGGCGAGCATCGGTCGCCCGGTCATGCCCCACCGCTGCGCCAACTCGCTCCGCAGCCGTGCCGCCGGCGCGCAGCCCTCGACTAGAAGCGGCATCTGTCGGCGCGAGAGAGAAGTCGCGGCGAGCCCCTCGTCAGACCAATCGCGGCTGGCAACATCGAGCCACAGCGAACCCGAGGCGTCCGAGACATCCTCGATCGCCTCGCCCGTCAGCACCAGGCGCAGATAGGCCTTTGGTTGCAGCACGAGTTTTGTCGCCGCGAAGATCTCCGGTTCGTGCCTGGCGACCCACAGCAGTTTTGGCGCGGTGAATCCCGGCATCGCCTTGTTGCCTGTCGTCGTCCGCAAGGCGGGCCAGCGCCGCTCAAGTTCGGCGCATTCCGCAAAGGACCGTCCGTCATTCCAGAGAATGCAGGGCCGCAACGGCGTGTGACCGGCATCGAGCAGCGTCGCGCCGTGCATCTGGCCGGACAGGCCGATGCCCTCGACCTCGGCCAGTTCGCGCGCGTGATCCGCCTTCAAGGCGTCCAGCGTCGCGAACGTAGCTTCGATCCATTGCGCCGGGTCCTGCTCGCAATGGCCGGGACGCGGCGAAGAGACCGTCAGCGACCGGCTCCGGCTCGCCACCACGCGCTGCGCGTCGTCGACCAGAACGATTTTGACGGCAGAGGTGCCGAGGTCGATGCCGAGATACATGATGTCACTTGCCTTGTGCATCCATGACTTTGCGGGCATGGCGTTCCGATGTTGGCATGCACCCGCCAATCATGTAACCCCACCCGAAACCTTCCCGGGACGCAACGCCCATGACCACCGCCGCCACCAACGGCGCGGGAGCCACCCGCGCGCTGATCCTTGCGCTGCTTGCGCTCGCCTGCGGGCACATGCTCTCGACCTTGCTGCGCACCATTCCGGCGGTCAGCCTCGATTTGATGGCGGCGGACTTCGGCATCGAGCCACAGGCGCTGGCGAGCCTCACCTCGGTCTACCCATTCGCGTTTGCGGCCGCGCAGATCCCGGTCGGTGCGGCGATGGACCGCTTTGGCGTCCGGCCGGTGTCGCTGAGCCTGCTCGCGGGAACCGTGGTCGGCGCCATCGCGTCCGCGTTCGCGACGGGGCCCGAAAGCTTCGCGGTCGGCCAGGTGCTGCTGGGCGTCGCCACCTCCGGCATGCTGATGTGCCCGATGACCTTGGCGGCCAAGCAATTGTCGGTCGCGCGCTTCGGGCTGTGGTCGGGCGCGATCCTCTCGATCGGCAATATCGGCATGCTGTTGTCGTCGAGCCCGCTCGCCTTCGTGGTCGACACCTACGGCTGGCGCGCCGGGTTCTGGATCTCGGCGCTCGGCGGCGTCGCCGTGGCGTTCGCGGTGTTCCTGCTGGTGCCGAACCAGCCGGCCGAGCACAAGGACGAATCCTCGCCGCTGTCGCAGATGATCGAGGTGCTCAGGCTCGGATTGTCGCGGCCCTTGCGCGGCCTGATCGCGCTGGCGCTGGTGTCGCTTGCGACCTCGCTGGTGCTGCGCGGCCTGTGGGGCGGGCCATGGCTGATGCAGGTCAAGGGATTGTCGCGGGTCGAGGCCGGCAACCAGCTCGGCGCGTTCACGCTGGCGATGATTGCGGGTCCGCTTGTCATCGGCATGATCGACCGCAGGATCGGCCGCCGCCGCGCGCTGGTGGCGGGAACGCACCTGGCCGGCGCATTGCTGCTGGCGCTGATGGCGTTAGGGGCGCCGCACTATGCCGTCTCGATGCTGCTCGGCCTTCCCGTGATGCCGCCGCAATACGACCTCGTGCTGTTCGTGCTCATTGGCCTGGCGACCTCGGCGCAGCCGCTGCTGTTCGGCATGTCGCGGCAGTTGGTCGACGCGCAAGTGGCAGGCAAGGCGCTCGCGGCGATCAACCTCGCCTTCTTCCTCGGCGCGGCGCTGATGCAGTCGATCACCGGCGCGGTGGCGGCGTTCGCGGGACTGCCGGCGGTGCTGCTGTTCATGGCAGCCATGCTTGGCATCGGCTCGCTGATCTTTTTGACTTATGCATCGTCGCGTTCGTAGTTCGTCGGGTGGGTCGAGCGGAAGGGAAAGCCATCGTATCGACCAGGTCGCGGACCACCGGAAGCCGCCCCATCGAACGGCTTCCGGATTTCGCATCAGCCCGAAGATCGTTCGCGCGCCGCAAAACGAATGGCGCGGGCCTTCGCGCTCTTTCCCGCCGCGCGCGCGGCGATCATGCTGCGTGCCTTGCCGTGGGTGCTCTTCCGGATCAGGGACGCAAGCCGCTTGCGTGCGCGGCTGGTCGTCAGCCGGGCTGCCAATTGCTCGGCCTTGCGAATGATGGTCGTGACAGAGGGCGTCAGGTTCACCGGAACCCAGGCGACATCTTTCGTCTTGGACAGGCTGCCGATGCCCTCGCAGGGCGCCTCGCGCGGCAGGTCGATCCGGATCGCGAGGGCTTCCGCGCGCTCGGTCCAGTCCTCGGCCTTGGTGCCGGTGATGATGCGGACATAGTCGCGTGTCTCACGCGGCAGTTCGCTCTCTTTGGCGAGCCATTTCTGGATCCGGCCGGGGCCTGCGTTGTAGGCGGCTGCGGCAAGTCCGAGATTGCCGAAATCGTCGCGCAGCTTGCGCAGGAATTTGGCCGACGCCGGCAGCGCCTTCATCGCATCGAACGGATCATCCAGCCCGACCTCCGCTGCCGTTTCCGGCATGAACTGTGCGACGCCTTGCGCGCCGGCCTGGCTCACTTCGTTCGACTTGAAGCGGCTCTCCTGCCAGATCAGGCGCGCGAAGAACGGCACCGGAATGCCGCTGGCTTCGGCGGCTCCACGGAGCGCGTGGCAGAAGCGCTCCGTCGGCGAAGCCGGCGCCTGCGCGACGGGTTCGACCGCGCGCGGCGGCTCGGGTGTCTCCTCATGGGACGCGCGTGCATTGGCGAGCTCGAGGGCCTGCACGCTTGCAAGGAACAGCTCGACCACGGGAACAAGTGGCGAGGCCTGAGTGTTTTGAAGAACGGCACGGTCGAAAGCTGATGTTTGGCGGGACGCCGACGGATCGAAGTCGCACATCAGAATCATGAACGCGGCGCAAGCCGCGACGACAAATCGCATTGCTGGAGCAACCTCGAACTGTGGGTGAACGGCCAGCGGTGCGCCGGCGATAAGGAGTTCTTAACCCTGCGATTGCGGCAAAGCTGCGGTCTCGCAGGTTCCGCAGGTGTTACTACGGTGTTCCCGCCGGGAAACACTTCTCTCCGCGATTTTGCGGGCATTGCGAATTGGACGAGCGAGATGATGCGGTGGATGCTTGGCGCGGTGATTTCGCTGTCGGTGATTTCTCCGGTGCTTGCGGGCAATCTCGATGCAGCAGCGGTGAACGATGCTTCGCGTCCCGCAAAGAAAATTGCCAGCGACAAGCTCAACGCCGCGATCGTGAAGCTTCAAATTCTGCTCGACCGTGCGCGGTTCTCGCCCGGGGAGATCGACGGCAAGCTCGGCGAGAATGCGCAGAAGGCGCTCAAGGCATTCGCCGAGCAGAACGGCGTTGCATCCGACAAAACGATCGTACCGGAGCTTTGGGACAAGTTGAATGCCGCGAGCGAAGGCCCTGTCCTCGTCGAATACAAGATCACGGACGCGGATGTGAAGGGCCCGTTTCTGAAGGAGCTGCCCGGCAAGCTCGACGACATGAAGCCGCTGAAGGCGCTGAGCTACACCAGTCCGCTCGAAGGCCTTGCCGAGAAATTCCACATGAGCGCCGATCTGCTCAGGACGCTCAACCCGGACAAGGCCTTCGACCAGGTCGGAGAGACCATCGTCGTTGCAAACGTTCCGGCGAGGCGTGAGTTGTCGCAGATCGCGCGGCTCGACGTCGACAAGAAGAACGGCACGTTGAAAGCATTCGATGGGGGCGGCACCCTGATTGCATTCTTTCCCGCGTCGATCGGAAGTCCGGATCGTCCGACGCCGAGCGGTACGCTCAAGGTCACCAGCACCCACGAGAATCCAGTCTATCACTACAACCCTGACTACAAGTTCAAAAGCGTCAAATCGAAACAGCCGTTCGATGTTCAGCCGGGCCCGAACAATCCGGTGGGAGCATACTGGATCGGCTTGTCCGCGCAGGGTTACGGCATCCACGGAACGGCGGAGCCCGACAGGGTCAGCAAGTCCGCGTCGCATGGCTGCGTCAGGCTGACCAATTGGGATGTGCGCGCGCTGGGCGAACACGTCAAGCGCGGCACGCCGGTGGTCTTCCTGGATGCGCCGACGGACTCCTCGTCCAGGCAGCAGGGGAAGTCCGGCGGCAGGCGCGCCTCGAATTAGTCTTTGGGAAAGTCCTTGCGCATCGCGATCTCGGCGGCATCGCCGGGCGACAGCACGGTCTGATCGAACGCTGCTTGCGGCCTCGTCATGATATCGTAGAGCGAGATGCCCTTGATCGGCTTGCCCATGAGCTCGCGGACGCAGTCGGCGAGCGTGCCGTTGTAGACGAGATAGGGCGGACCTCGATCCTTCTGCCTCTCGCCTTTGAGCGACGGCCACTTCTTCAGTTCGGCCGGCGCGTCATAGGCGATCGGCGATTTCTCTTTGAACATGCGCTTGGCCCCTGAAGGCGCGGGTAACCCAGAAGCCTAGGGCGGCCCGGTAAACGCTTGTTAAAGAATTAGTTCAAATCAGCCGGCAACAAAGGCGAGCAGGGTACCGTTCGCCTTGGCCGGCGGCACGCAGATCGCAGACCCGCTGCGCACCGCTGCCGAACCAAGCGCCTTCTCGGTGGCCGCAAGATCGCCACTCACGAGCACCAGGGCAGCGCCACCGCGTTCGGAAAGACCCGCGAGCGGCACCCCGGGATAGCGTTTGCCGAGCTGCTCCAGCGTCAAGTAAACGAAATCGGCACGATTGCCACCGGACGCCACGGTCACTGCGCCGTCGGCATCAGCCTTTGGCTCGCGGTCGATCAGCCGTCCCAGATGCCCGGCTTCCTTCGCGGGCTCGGGGGTCGCGATCAATGTCTGCTTGATGCGCTTGGCCGCATTGGCGTGCTTCATCAGCTCGGGAATCCACACCGTCTCGCGCGTCTTGTGCTGGCAGGCGAAAATGCGCACGCCGCCGGGCGCTTCCGCGGTCGGCCACATGAAGGTGCGGAATTTCGCCGCCGAGATCGTGCCATCAGGCAGCGTCACGGGCCTTTCGAAATCGGTCGGGCCGATCGGCTCCAGGCCACGTGCGCGGATTTCCTCCGCGCCGGCGGTGGAGTCGACCGCGGTGAAGGCGATGCGCTCGATGCCTTCGCCGCGCTTGTCGAGGAAGGCACGCGCCGGCGCGTTGTGCTCGGTCGCCGCGAGCACGCCGAGCAGCTCCATATAATCCGGGTCGAACATGATGGTGTAGTTGCCGGTGCCCATATGTGCGCTGTGAGTGCCGCGCGGCGAGATGGTGAAGCCGAGCTGCCGGTAATTTTCGGCGGCTTTGTCGAGGTCCTGAACCATGACCACGGCGTGGTCGATACCGATAACGTTCTTGAGGGCCACTGTTCTTTCCCCGAATGCAAACTGACTGGGCCGCCGTCGGCGGCCGCAAATCCTGTCTACGCCGGATAGGCGGCCAAGTCATTTTCAAATCGGCGGGACATGCGGAAATTTCATTCCGCGAAACGCGATATCGACGCGCGATGGCGTCAGCGCGCCTGCTCGATATAGGCGGCGAGGATGGCGCGCTCCTCGCTGGTCATTTCGGTGATGTTGCCCGGCGGCATCGCATTGGACCAGGCGGCGACGCGGCCGATCAGGCGGATGTTGCGATGGATGTGCTCGGGCGCGTCGAGCAATATGCCCTTCGGCGCGGTGACGATGCCGGCCCAGACCGGCTCGGCCGCGTGGCACATGCTGCAGCGGGACATCACGATCTCCTCGACATTGGCAAGCGTCGGCTGCGCCGACAGCGCGCTTGTCTTGACTTCGCGCGGGCCGGCCGCGGAGAGGAAGAGAATTGCGATCACGCCCGCCGCTGCGATGCCCCACACCCACCACGGCGATTTGCGCCCGGCATGCCGCTCGTTGAAGAAGTGGCGGATCACGGGGCCGAGCGCCAGGATGATCGCGACGATGATCCAGTTGAAGCGGGTGGCGTAGAGCAGGGGATAGTGGTTGCTGATCATCAGCACGACGACAGGCAGCGTCAGATAGTTGTTGTGGACCGAGCGCTCCTTGCTGGTCTTGCCGAGCTTCGGATCGGGCGCCTGTCCTGCGAGAAGGGCGGTTACGATCTTCTTCTGGTTCGGGATGATCAGCGTGAAGACGTTGGCGACCATGATGGTGCCGATGATCGCCCCGATCTGGTTGAAGGCGCCGCGGCCGCTCAGCACGTGGGTGAAAGCATAGGTCAATGCGACCAGGAACAGATAGCCGCCGATGGCGAAGGGCAGTTCGCGCTGCGCCAGCCCGGTGCGGCAGGCGCCTTCATAGAGCAGCCATGCCAGCGCGAGGCTGCAGAGGCTGAACAAGCCGGCCTGGAATGGCGTGAGGTCGAGGATCGACTTGTCGACCAGGAACAGATCGGCCTCGAGATAATACACCACCACCATCAGCGCGAAGCCGGACAGCCAGGTGGTGTAGGCCTCCCATTTGAACCAGGTCAGCTCATCCGGCATCTGGGCGGGCGCGACCAGATATTTCATGATCCGGTAGAACCCGCCGCCATGGACCTGCCAGGCCTCGCCCTGCACGCCGTCCGGTAGATCGCTCCTGGGCTTAAGGCTGAGATCGAGGGCGATGAAATAGAAGGAACTGCCGATCCAGGCGATCGCGGCGACCACGTGCAGCCAGCGGAGCAGCAGGCTCGCCCATTCCGATATGATGGATCCCCACATGATCACCCCAACAGATGCGACACCAATGCCGCAGCTTGATGACCGCGACCGGCGGTCCCGCCCTTACAATGTGTCGCACCGATCAGCCGCATTTTCCAGTACGATGGGCTGCGGCTGATGCACATCGTGCGGGCATGAGCTGACGTGGGATTCGGCAGGCATTTGACCTGTCGCAGAACGTTTGCGTGTTGATCGGCGTTGATACGCCAGACGTAACGGCCGGGAGGGAACGACGTGAAGAACAGGATTTCGTTCGTGGCGATGTCCGCGGGATGGCTGGTCGCTGTCGCGACCTGCGCACAGGCGGAGCCGGTGCTGCAAGGCAAGGACGCCTACGGCGATTGGCAGGCCGACAAGCCCGGCACGGTCAGGTTGATCCGGCCGCGGGATCTGGTCAGACCCGGGGCCACGCGGTCGGTTGCGAGTTCATCGCGCGTGGTGCCGCGCCCGGCGGAGGGGGCGCTTCAGGTGCCGGCCGGCTTCAAGATCGAGCTGTTCGCCGAGGGTCTGCGCGCCCCGCGCATCGTGCGCGTGGCGCCGAACGGCGATGTCTTCGTCGCCGAGACGCGCGCGGGCAACATCCGCGTGTTGCGCGCCGGCGAAGGAGGCAAGGTCGCGACCAACGAGGTGTTCGCTGCCGGACTGAGGCAGCCGTTCGGCATCGCCTTTTTCCCGAACGGCGACAATCCGCAGTGGGTCTACGTCGCCAACACCGACAGCGTCGTCCGCTTTCCCTATCAGGCCGGCGATCTAAAGGCGCGCGGCAAGGCGGAGGCGATCGTGGCGAGCCTGCCGCACGACGGCGGCCACTCTACCCGCGACATCGTGTTCACGCCGGACAACAAGCGCATGCTGGTATCGGTCGGCTCGCTCAGCAATGTTGCCGAGGGCATGGGCTCGCCGCCGGGTGGCGTGGAAGCCTGGTCGAAAGCGCAGCCGCTCGGTGCGGCCTGGGCGAGCGAGACCGAACGCGCCACCGTGCTCGCCTTTACCCCCGAGGGCAAGGAGCGGAAGATCTACGCCACCGGGATCCGCAACTGCGTCGGTCTTGCGATCCAGCCGCAGACCGGGCTGCCCTGGTGCTCGACCAACGAGCGCGACGGCCTCGGCGACGATCTCGTGCCTGACTATGTGACCAGCGTGAAGGAAGGCGCGTTCTACGGCTGGCCGTGGTTCTATATCGGCGGCAATGAAGACCCCCGCCACGCCGGCGCGCGGCCGGACCTCAAGGACAAGGTGACAGTGCCCGACGTGCTGGTGCAGCCGCACTCGGCCTCGCTCGGCATGACTTTTTATCAGGGCACGCAGTTTCCATCCGAATACCAGGGCGATGCCTTTGCCGCTGAGCACGGCTCCTGGAACAGGTCGAAGCGCACCGGCTACAAGGTGATCCGCATCCGGATGAAGCACGGCAAGCCGACCGGCGAGTACGAGGATTTCGTCACGGGATTCGTGGTGAGCGACACCGAGGTGTGGGGGCGGCCGGTCGGAGTTGCGGTGGCGAAAGATGGATCGCTGCTGGTGTCGGAGGATGGCAACGGGACGATCTGGCGGGTGACAGGCGTGCGCTGAGCCGCGGCGCAGGTGCACCCTCGCCCCTTGCGGGAGAGGGTGGCTCGCCGCGCAGCGGCGAGACGGGTGAGGGGTTCTATCCGCGAGTCCCTTTGCCAGTTGAGTTCATGGATGCAACCCCTCATCCGGCGCTTCGCGCCACCTTCTCCCGCAAGGGGAGAAGGAAGAGCAGCGTGCTTGGGATGTCTACCCCCTCCGCACACTCGCTCCGCCATCCACCGGCAACGTCACACCGGTGATGAAATTGGCCTCGTCCGATGCCAGGAACAGCGCGGCATTCGCGACGTCCCAACCCGTGCCCATCTTCTTGCGCAGCGGCACCTTGCTGTCGCGTTCGGCTTCGACTTCGGCGCGGGTCTTGTGCCATTCGCGGGCGCGGGTGTCGACGGCCATCGGCGTGTTCATCAGGCCCGGCAGGATGACGTTGGCGCGGATGCCGTATTCGGCGTTCTGGTAGGCGAGCTGTTCGGTGAAGGCGATCATCGCCGACTTCGTCGCCTTGTAGGCGACATAAGGGTAGGTGGTGATCGCCGCCATCGAGGAGATGTTGATGATCGCGCCGCTTCCTTGCGCACGCATGATCGGGATCACCTCTTTCGCCGCCCAAATGCAGCTCTTCAGATTGATGGCGACGACGCGGTCGAACGCCTCCTCGGTGATTTGCAGCAGCTCGGCGTCGCCGCCGGACAGGCTGACGCCGACATTGTTGTGCAGCACGTCGATCCGGCCCCAGCGCGCCTGTGCCTCCGCGACCATCGCCTTGATGTCGGCGGACTTGGTCACGTCGGCCTTGAACGCCGCGGCGGTGCCGTTTTTCTCGGCGATCAGGCTGACGGTTTCCTGCGCCGATTCCAGATGATGATCGACGCACAACACCTTGGCGCCCTCGCGCGCGAAGGTCAGCGCAGTGGCGCGGCCGTTGCCCATGCCTTCGCCGGGGCTTTGCCCGGCCCCGACCACGATGGCGACCTTGTCGTTCAGACGCATGACGTTTTTCTCCCTGCTTTTCCATTACGATAGCACGGGCTGTCAGCGGTCAAAGGCCGATCATGCCGCCTGATGGTCGCATCGGATGCACGCTGTCCCGCCGAACATGCATGGCTGCGTCGTCAGCGCGAAAGCACATGCACGCCAATGGCTTGCTGCTGCGCAGGAACCGACCTCGCACGATCGCGTTTGTTGCGGAGCCTTTCCCGCGCTAGGCTCTGTCCCGGGGCTTCCCAACCGCCAGTGGCTTGCCGATGAATCTGCTCGATCCACAAGGGCCTGTGGCTGCGGCCAACAGCACTATCCTGGTCGATTCCGTCTTCATCATGCTCGCGATCGTGGTGCCGACCATCATCGCCATCCTGGCCTTCGCGTTCTGGTTTCGCGCCTCCAATCCCAAAGCAAAATTTCAGCCCGACTTCGTTTATTCCGGGCGGGTGGAGATGGTGGTGTGGGCGATCCCCGCGCTCACCGTGATCCTGCTCGGTGGCGTCGCCTGGATCGGCTCGCACCAGCTCGATCCCGCAGCGCCGGTGCCCGGCACCGGCAGCCCGGTCCGCATTCAGGCCGTCTCGCTCGACTGGAAATGGCTGTTCATCTATCCGGACCAGCGCATTGCCACCATCAACACGCTGACGGTGCCGGCTGGCGCCGAACTGAATTTCCAGCTGACGTCGTCGAGCGTGATGAACACCTTCTTTATCCCGCAGCTCGGCAGCATGATCTACACCATGAACGGCATGGTGACGAAGCTGAACCTGCGCGCCGACAACGAAGGCAAGCTGCAGGGCCTGTCGGCGCATTTCTCCGGCGACGGCTTTCCGGACATGATGTTCGACGTCAACGTGGTCTCGCCGCTCGCCTTTCCGGAATGGGTCGCGACCACGGCGAAGAGCGATGCTGTCCTCAATGAGGATAGCTACAAGAAGTTGATGCAGCAGGGCATCGAAAAGGGCAGGCCGACCTACCGGCTCGACGATCCCCGGCTGTTCGACCTGATCGCGACCCAGCACATTCCGCCAGGACCGGGTCCGGAGCTCGCATCCGAAGCAGGCCGGTCGCACAGTGGAGGCCATGATGCTCGGTAAGCTCGATTGGTCGGCCATTCCGTTCGACCAGCCGATACCGCTGATCGCAGGCGGCGTGGTGTTGGTCGGCATTCTCGCCGTGCTGGCCTGGGTCGTGGTGAAGGGGCATCTGCCCTATCTCTGGCACGAATGGATCACAAGCGTCGACCACAAGCGGATCGGCGAAATGTACATCCTGCTGGCGTCGGTGATGCTGCTGCGTGGCGGCAGCGACGCCATCATGATGCGGATCCAGCAGGCGGTCGCCTATCAGTCCCAGGGCTATCTGCCGCCGGAGCACTACAACCAGATATTCTCCGCGCACGGCACCATCATGATCTTCTTCGTGGCGATGCCGTTCGTCATCGGGCTGATGAATCTCATCGTGCCGCTTCAGCTTGGCGTACGGGATGTGGCTTTCCCGACGCTCAATTCGGTCGGCTTCTGGCTGACCGCGACCGGTGCGCTGCTGGTCAATCTCTCGCTCGTGATCGGCGAGTTCGCCCGCACCGGCTGGCTCGCGTTTCCGCCGCTGTCGGAGCTGTCCTACTCGCCGGGTGTCGGTGTCGACTATTACGCGTGGTCGCTGCAGATCTCCGGCGTCGGCACGCTGGTGGCCGGCATCAATCTCGTGACGACGGTGCTGAAGCTGCGCACCAAAGGCATGAACTATCTGCGCATGCCGATGTTCTGCTGGACCACGCTGGCCTCGAACCTCCTCATCGTCGCGGCCTTCCCGATTCTGACCGCCACCCTCGCGATGTTGCTGCTCGACCGCTATCTCGGCTTCCACTTCTTCACCAACGAGGCCGGCGGCAATGTCATGATGTTCATGAACCTGATCTGGGCCTGGGGGCATCCCGAGGTCTACATCCTTGTGCTGCCGGCCTTCGGCATCTTCTCCGAGGTGGTCTCCACCTTCTCGGGCAAGGCGCTATTCGGCTATCGCTCGATGGTGCTGGCGACCATGGCGATCTGCGTCATCTCCTTCATGGTCTGGCTGCATCACTTCTTCACGATGGGCGCGGGCCCCGACGTCAACGCCATCTTCGGCATCGCCAGCATGATCATCGCGATACCGACCGGGGTGAAGATCTACAACTGGCTGTTCACGATGTACGGCGGACGCATCCGCTTCGAGACGCCGATGCTGTGGTCGATAGGCTTCATGGTCACCTTCATCATCGGCGGATTGACGGGCGTGCTGGTCGCGGTGCCGCCGGCCGATTTCATCCTCCACAACAGCATGTTTCTGGTCGCGCATTTCCACAACGTCATCATCGGCGGCGTGCTTTTCGGCGCCTTCGCCGGATTCGAGTACTGGTTCCCGAAGGCGTTCGGCTTTCGCCTCAACGACCGCTGGGGCAAGCTCGCGTTCTGGTTCACTTTCCTCGGCTTCTACGTCACCTTCATCCCGCTCTACGTCGCTGGCATGCTCGGCATGACACGGCGCATGCAGCACTATGACGTCGCGGCGTGGCGGCCCTGGATGCTGGTCGCAGCCGTCGGCATGGCCGTGCTGACGATTGGCGTGATCTGCCAGATCGTGCAGATCGTGGTCAGCATCCGCAACCGCGAGGCCCTGCGGGATCGCACCGGCGATCCCTGGGACGGCCGCTCACTGGAATGGGCGACGTCGTCGCCGCCGCCGGTTTTCAACTTCGCTTTCAATCCCGATGTGCGCGGCGAGGATGCCTATTGGGACATGAAGGCTCATGCCAAGCAGCAATCGCTCGATCATGATGCGCCCGAGTATCAGGACATCGAGATGCCCAGGAACTCGCCGACCGGATTCGTCTGCGCGTTCTTCGCCACCGTCATGGGGTTTGCGCTGATCTGGCACATCTGGTGGATGGTGATTTTGGGCGGCATCGGAGCGTTCGCGACCTTCGTCGTGTTCGCCTGGCGCGACCATGACGAATACGTCATTCCGGCCGACGAAGTCGCGGCGATAGACCGCGTCAATCTCGAGGAGCGGCGCAATCTTGTCAGCATGGCGGGGACAGTCTGATGTCAATGACCGCGACCGCCGGCCGTGCGCACGCCGATCCCCATCACATCGGGCTCGTCATCGAGCATCCCGGCCCGGCGCCGAAGCGCATCGTGACCGCCTATGGCTTCTGGATATTTCTGCTCTCAGACATCGTGATGTTCTCCTGCTTCTTTGCGGCCTACGCGGTGCTGGCCGACCAGACCGCCGGCGGCCCGAAGGGTTCGGAGATATTCGAGCAGCGAAACGTCGCGATCGAGACGGTCTGTCTGCTGCTGTCGAGCTTCACCTGTGGCATGGCGAGTATCGCGGCCGATGTGCGCAACCGGTTCTGGTTCTATCTCGGGATGGCGGTGACGTGTTTGCTCGGCCTCATCTTCCTGGTCATTGAGTTTCGCGAGTTCGCCGATCTCGTCGCGCGAGGCTATGGCCCGTCGCGCAGCGCCTTCCTCACAGCGTTCTTCTCGCTGGTCGGCTGCCACGGCCTCCACGTCTCGGCCGGCATCTTGTGGCTCCTCACCATGATGGCCCAGGTCTTCGCAAAGGGTTTTCGTGCCGACGTGCTGCGCCGGATGATGTGCTTTGCGTTGTTCTGGCATGCGCTAGACATCGTCTGGGTCGGGGTCTTCTCCGTCGTCTATTTGCTTGGGAGTGGCGTATGAGCGATCAGGCACATATGCGGACCGAACACGACCTCGCGCCGGGCGAGGAAGAACAACACAGTGTCGGCACCAGGATCCTCGGCTATGTGGTCGGCCTCGTGCTTGCGCTGCTGCTCACGGCGACCTCGTTCTTCATCGCCGGCACCGATCTGGTCTGGCAGCCTTCCATTCCCGTCGCGCTGATCGTGCTGGCCATCGCGCAGATGGGCGTGCACCTCGTGTTCTTCCTGCACATCACCACCGGCCCCGACAACACCAATAACGTGCTGGCGCTGGCGTTCGGGCTGCTGGTCGTGTTCCTGGTGGTCGGCGGCACCGTCTGGATCATGGCGCATCTGAATGCGAACATGCCGGCGATGGATCAGATCATGCCGATGCGCCGCTAGGAGCGCACAAAAAAGAAGAGCCGCTTGTTGTGACAAGCGGCCCAAGTCTAGGGAGGAAACGCCCAAGCAAAGCAATCGGACCGAAGCCGGATTGCCGCCAAGGAAACGCTCGCGCAAAGCGCTTGCGTACGCTTACAAATGCAGCAACTCCCGATAGAGTTCAATTCCGGATGAATACTGTCTCCGGCTGCCGCTCACGGCTGCGTGATGGGCTTCGTTATTTCGGCCGCCGGCAATTGTAGGCCTTGCGGAAGCCCGCAGCCTGGGCGTCATCCTCCGAGCAGAACCAACGGTCCGGCTTGGTGGTCGCGGGGTAGCTCGGGCAGCCCCGCAAATGGTAGATGCCGATATTGCCGGTGACGCGCGCGCGCACCGCAAGCTTGCCCTTGATGCCACAGCTCGGCGGCATCGTCAGATCCTCGGGAAACAACACCGCGCGAATCTCCTTGTCGCGGTCGGCGCGGCAGGCGGCGCCCAGGAGCGCGCCGTCCTTCTTGCCGGTGCGGAATTCCTGCGGTGCAACAAAGCAGCCCTTCCAGATTCCGGCCGAGGTTGATTTCGCGTCGGCCGCGGCCGACTTGACGTTCGCCTTGACCGGCTCGCGGGCAATGGCATAGCCGAGCTTGACCAGCTGCTCGTTCAAGCTGGTCTTATCGCCCTCGGCCGTGCAGATCGCGCGGTGCCGCTTGCCAAAGCTCTTTTCCGGTCCGACATCGTCGCAGCGCACGGATCGCTTGCCAATCAGCTTGGCGAGCTGGTCGCGGGCCTCGATGCCGCAGGTCCAGGGATCGGCGTGATCGTCGATGCAGACCTGGTCCAGCTCGGGTGCGTCGACGCCGTCGAGGCGGTAGGTGACGTCGCCGAGCTGGATGGCGTTGCCGTCGCGGACCGTCGCGGCGGCGGTCAGCGCGGAGGCGGGGCCGGAGGTGCCCAGAAATCCGGACAGGGCAAGAAAGGAGACGAGCGCAAAAGCGCGGGCGCTGGCAAAGGATTTTCGGAAGGACATAAGGTCTCGCTATCGATGGCTCGTGCGCCTTGTTCCTAGCATCCGGATGTGGCGATACCAATGGTCTGCGCCCCGGGAAGTGCGACATTCCGGCCTCGTGGCTTTACTCGGCCGTAGCTCTGATCCTATCGTTCGCCGGCCTTGCGGAGCGGAGGCCGAATCGCCCGGGAAGCGGCGAAGGGAGGAAAATTTCGCGATGAAAGACCCCGTGGACGTCCTGATCATCGGCGCCGGCGCTTCAGGCGCGGCGGTGGCGTGGTCGTTGGCAGAGACCAAAATGCATATTCTCTGCCTGGAGCAGGGCGGCTGGATGAACCCGGCGGAATATCCCAGCACGGGCCGGGACTGGGAGGCCAAGTTCTACGGCGAGTGGTCGTCCAGCCCCAACGTCCGCGGCCGGCCCGAGGACTATCCGATCAACGACGACAATTCGCCGATCAAGGTCGTCAACTACAATGCGGTCGGCGGCTCGACGGTGATGTACACCGCGCACTGGCCGCGGCTGCATCCCTCCGATTTCAAGGTGAGGACGCTCGACGGCGTCGCCGAAGACTGGCCCATCGACTACGACGCGCTGACCCCGTTCTTCGAAGAGAACGACCGGATGATGGGCACGTCTGGCCTCTCGGGTGACCCGCTCTCACCGCTGACGCATCCGCCGATGCCGCCACAGCCGATGGGATTGTCGGGCGCGATCATCGGCAAGACCATGAACAAGCTCGGCTGGCACTGGTGGCCGTCGGATACGACGGTCGCGACCATGGACTACGAGGGCCGCGCGCGCTGCATCAATCTCGGCCATTGCACGCCGGCCTGCGCGCAGGGTGCGAAGTCCTCGACCGACATCACCTATTGGCCGCATGCGGTCCGCGCCGGCGTCGAACTGCGTACGCACTGCCGGGTGCGCGAGATCACCACCGACGAGAACGGCATGGCCACGGGCGTGGTCTATTACGACAAGGACGGCGTCGAGCAGTTCCAGCCGGCGCATGTCGTCATCATCGCCTGCAATGGCGTCGGCACGCCGCGGCTGCTGCTGAACTCAGCGTCGAACCGCTTTCCGAACGGGCTTGCCAATTCGTCCGGCCTCGTCGGCAAGAACCTGATGTTCCATCCCTATGCGCAGATCTACGGCTATGTGAAGGAGCCGACCGATAGCAACCGCGCGCCGCCGACCTGCCTGTGGAGCAAGGAATGGTACGACACGGACCTGTCGCGCGGCTTCGTCCGCGGCTACGGCGTTCAGTTCGTGCGCGGCGCTGGGCCGGTGTTCGAGGCTGTCGTCAGCGAGCAGAAGGGGATCCTGCCGTGGGGCGCCGATCATCACCGCGTCTTCCGCAAGCTCAACGGCCACCGGCTCGGGTTTTCCGCGATCTGCGAGGACCTGCCAGAGGAGCATAACCGGGTCACGCTCGATCCGGTCTTGAAGGACGGCCACGGCATTCCCGCGCCGAGGATCGACTACACGATCAGCGAGAACAGCCGCAAGATGATGGAGCATGCGCTGGCGCGCGGGCGGGAGATTCTCGAAACCGCGGGGGCGAGCGACATCTGCGTCAACTCGCCGATCCCGTGGGGCGGCTGGCACTTGCTCGGCACGGCACGCATGGGCACCGACCCGGAACGCTCCGTCGTCAACGAATGGGGCCGCTCGCACGACGTGAAGAATCTCTTCATCGTCGACGGCAGCATCTTCGTCACGTCGGGCGGGGTGAACCCGACGTCCACCATTCAGGCCCTCGCGCTCTACATCGCCGATCAGATGAAGCAGCGCCTCGCCAATTTGTTCGATTGAGGCCGCCATGTCCGCAGACAATCAACTGACACGCAACCAGCGCGACGACCTCCGCGCTATCGCCGCGATGATCGTTCCCGCCAGCGATGAGTACAAGGTGCCCGGCGCCGACGACCCCGCGATCCAGGCCGACATGCTGGCGACGCTCGGGCGTGACGCCAAACTGGTGGCGGCGGCGCTGGACCATCTGGCGCGGCTCGCGGGCCGACCGTTCGCCGAGCTCGATGCTGCCCGGCGCGATGCGGTGGCGCGGGAGTTTCGCAGTTCCGGAGGTGCGGCTGCGGCCACGCTCGTCCGCGTGGTGCTGCAATGCTATTACCGCGACGATCGGGTGCTGCGCTCGCTCGGGCTCGAACTACGCGCGCCATTTCCCAAGGGCTATGTGCTCCCGGAGGGAGACTGGTCGCTGCTCGATCCGGTCAAGGCAAGGGCAGGCACGCTGCGACGGGCGCCCTAGCCACCTGGGCAGTCCAGCCTTGCGCCCCGGGCGGGTCCCTTGCGCCTCGCGGAGCAGGCCACCATCTGTGTGAGCCTCAAGGACTCCTATCATGCTGGATTTCACCTCAGATACCGTCGATGACGCCGCGTCATCGCGAACGGAAACGGCCGCTCCGGTCGATGACCGGGCCCTGCTGGACGCCTATTCCAATGCCGTGATCGACGTGACCGACCGCGTCGGTCCTGCCGTCGTGCGCGTCGAGACCGGACCGAAGGTGCCGAACGGCCGCGAGCGCGGCGGGCTCGGCTCGGGCATCGTGATCTCGCCGGACGGGCTCGTGCTCACCAACAGCCACGTGGTCGGCTCCTCAAAGGAGATCCGGCTGCGCGACGTCGAGGGCCATGTCGGCGACGCCCGGGTGCTCGGCGTCGATCCCGATACTGACCTTGCGCTGCTGCGCGCCAACGGTGTGCGGGACTTGCCCTATGCGGCGCTCGGCAATTCCAAGACCTTGCGGCGCGGCCAGCTCGTGATCGCGATCGGCAATCCGCTCGGCTTTGAATCGACCGTCACCGCCGGCGTGGTCTCGGCGCTCGGGCGCTCGATCCGCTCGGTCAGCGGCCGTACCATCGAGGACGTGATCCAGACCGATGCTGCGCTCAACCCCGGCAATTCCGGCGGCCCGCTGGTATCGTCGAATGCCGAGGTGATCGGCATCAACACGGCGATCATCAATGGCGCGCAAGGGATCTGCTTTGCGGTCGCCAGCAACACCGCGCAATTCGTGCTGTCGGAGATCATCCGCCACGGCTATGTCCGTCGCGCCTATATCGGCGTGGCCGGCCAGACGGCGCCGATCCCGCGGCGGCACGCGGTGCTGGCCGGCGTCGAGAACAAGATGGGCGCGCTGCTGGCGCAAATCGAGCCGGACGGACCGGCGGCGAAGGCGGGCCTGTTGTCCGGTGATGTCGTGATCGGCCTCGACGGCGTCGAGATCAACGGCGTGGACGATCTGATCCGCGTGCTCGACCGCGACCGGATCGGCCGGCGGCTGGCCATGGACGTGCTGCGGCTCGGCCGCCTGCGGGCGATCGATATCGACCCGGTCGAGCGCAAGCCGGCGCGCTAGCGTGTGGCCGCCCAAGCGGAGTATGACGGTGTCATGCCTCGCCTCGGGAACCCCGCCGCATGATGCCGGCGCATGAGACCTACGATGTCATCGTCGTCGGCGCCGGCGCCGGTGGCATGACGGCCGCGGCCGTCGCCGCCGCTGAAGGCCTGCGCGTGCTGGTGATCGAAAAGACCGCTTTCGTCGGCGGCACCACCGCATGGTCCGTCGGCATGGTCTGGATTCCCGCCAATGCCAAGATGAAAGAGGCGGGGCTCTCCGACAGCGTCACGGACGCCGTGCAATATTTGTCGAACACGGTGCCCGAGCCCGCCAATGCGGGCCTTCGCGCCGCCTTCCTCGCGCGCGGACCGGAGGCGGTCGCCTATCTCGAAGCCAACACGCAAGTGCGCCTCCAGCCGGTGAAGGCCTGTCCGGACTATTATCCGGAGCGATTGGGCGCGACGCCGGGCGGGCGCGTGCTCGAGCCGGTCGTCTTCGACGGCACGCGGCTGGGCGCGCATTTCGCGCGGCTGCGCGCGCCGCTGCCGGAGTTCACGCGGTTCGGCGGGATGATGGTCAACCGCCGCGACATCCCGCATCTGCACCGGGTTGGAAAATCACTGGGCTCGACTGTTCGCGCGGCGCGGCTGGTTTCGGAGTATGCGTGGCAGCGGCTGCGGAGCCCGCGCGGCACGACGCTGCATCTCGGCAATGCGCTCGCCGCGCGGCTGTATGCCTCGCTGCTGGCCCGCCAGGTCGAGATCCTCTTCAGCGCGGACGTCGAGGATTTGTCGATGCAGGGCGAGCGCGTCGGCGGCGTGGTCATCCGTCACGGCGCGCGCGATCGGCTGATTGCCGCGCGACGCGGTGTGGTGCTCGCGACCGGAGGCTTTTCGCACGACGCCACCTTGCGCAAACGCTTCTTCCCACCCGCGGCCGGCTTCATCTCGGCGACCCACACGTCCGCTACGGGCGACGGGCTCCGCCTTGCGACTGCAACCGGCGCAGCGCTCAATACGGATGCGACGAGCCCGGCCTATTGGGTGCCGGCCTCGCTGTTCCGGCGCGCCGATGGAAGCCGAGGCGTTTTCCCGCACACCGTGACCGACCGCGCCAAGCCCGGCGTGATCGCGGTCAATGCGGCCGGCCGGCGCTTCGTCAACGAGGCGCTGTCCTACCATGAGTTTGTGCTCGCGATGCTGCGCGATGGGGACGGCGAACCGGACCGGCCGTTCTATCTGGTCTGCGACCGCCCGTTCCTGTGGAGCTACGGACTTGGCCGCATCAAGCCGTTCACGCGCAGTGTCCGGCGTTATGTGGCGAGTGGGGAGTTGGTCGAGGCCGCTGATATCGCGCAGCTCGCAGCGAAGATCGGCATCAAGCCGTCTACACTCGCGGCGACGATCGCGAGCTACAATTCCGATGCGAAGGAGGGCCGTGATCCGGAATTCGGTCGCGGCAGCACCATCTATCAGCGACATCTCGGTGATATCAGCCACAAGCCGAACCCCTGCGTCGCGCCCATCCTCTGCGCGCCGTTCTTTGCGATGCGGATTTATCCGGCGGATCTCGGCACGGCGATCGGCATGAAGGTGGATGCCCAGGCGCGCGTGTTGCGCGAGGACGGCACGCCGGTTGCGGGGCTTTACGCCTGCGGCAACGACATGGGCTCGATCATGAACGGCAATTGTCCCGGGCCGGGCATCACGCTCGGTCCGGCACTGACGTTCGGGTACATCGCGGGGCGGCATCTGGCGGAGGGGAGTGTGGCCGGGGCGAGTACGGCCACAGCGTTGGTCTAGCCGTCACCACTGCCGTCATTGCGAGCGCAGCGAAGCAATCCAGATTTTTTCCGCGGTGGCGGTCTGGATTGCTTCGTCGCAAGGGCTCCTCGCAATGACGCGGAGAGAGCTTGCACCTCCGACAGCTACTCCGCTGCCGCTGCAAACCGGCTGTTCTCCAGTTCCGCTTCCAGCCGCGCCTTCTCCGCCGCCGCCAGCTTGATGTTGGCTTCCTTGACATGACCGAAGCCGCGGATCGTCTCCGGCAGCCGCGCGAGCCTCGTCAGCAGCGGGATCTGCTCCGCCTTCAGCCCGGAGATCCGCTGATCGATCATGCCGAGATAATCCGCGACCAGCTTCCGCTCGGTCCGACGCTCCTCGGTACGGCCGAACGGATCGAACGCGCCGCCGCGCAGGAATTTCAGCCTGGCGAGGACGCGGAAGGCATGGATAATCCAGCCGCCGAATTCCTTCTTCTGGAGATGTCCGGTGGTCTTGTCGCGCTGTGCGAAGATCGGCGGGGCCAGATAGAACTTCAGCTTGAAGTCGCCGTCGAATTTCTCCGAGACCTTCTTGGAGAAGCTGCCATCGGTATAGAGCCGCGCGACCTCGTACTCGTCCTTGTAGGACATCAGCTTGAACAGGTTTTTCGCGACGGCCTCGGCCAGCTCCGTGGACGCGGGCGAGGCAGCTGCTTCCGCCTTGCGCACCTTGGCGACGGCGGCGAGGTAACGGTCGGCGTAGTCCTTGTCCTGATAGCCGGTCAGAAACTCCGCGCGCGTCGCGATGATGTCGTCGAGCGACTTCGTCGGCGCGGATGCCCGGCTCCTGAATTGCAGCACGCTGCGCACCCGCGACATGTCGTGGGCGGCGAGGCGTCCCCAGGTGAAGGCGAGCTTGTTCATTTCAATCGCGGCGCCGTTGATCTCGATGGCGCGGAGCAACGCGTCCAGCGATAGCGGGATCGCGCCCTTCTGGAAGGCGAAGCCGAGCATGAAAGGATTTGTCGCAATCGAATCGCCCATTAGCGCGGAGGCAATGCCGGTGGCATCGATGATGTCGAGGTTCTTATCGCCGACGGCATCGCGCAGCACCGTCTGCATCGCGCCCATCTCGAAATCGAGATCGGGGTTTTGCACGAAGCTCGCAGTCGGCTGCAGGTCGGCGTTGACATAGGCCTTGGTCACGCCGCGCTCGGCGCGGCTGAGTGCGGAGGGACCGGCCGAGACGATCATGTCGCAGCCGAGGATGACGTCGGCACCGCCGGTGGTGATCCGGACCGCGGAGATGTCCTCCGGCTTCGCGGCGATGCGTACATGGCTCATCACGGCGCCGTTCTTCTGCGACAGGCCGGTGAAGTCCAGCGCCGAGCAGCCGCGGCCGTCGACATGGGCGGCCATGCCGAGCAGCGCGCCGATGGTGATGACACCGGTGCCGCCGATGCCGGTGACGAGGATGTTGTAGGGCGCATCCAGCTCACGCGCGGGTGGCAGCGGCAGGTCGGCAAACAACTGGCCTGAGTCCACCGCCGAGGTCTTGATCCGCTTGAGCGTGCCGCCGTGCACGGTGACAAAACTCGGGCAAAACCCCTCGACGCAGGAAAAGTCCTTGTTGCAGTTCGACTGGTCGATCTGGCGCTTGCGGCCGAACTCGGTCTCCAGCGGCTGCACCGAGACGCAGTTGGACGCTTGCGAGCAGTCGCCGCAGCCTTCGCAGACGAGCTCGTTGATGAAGGCGCGCTTGGCGGGATCCGGATACAGCCCACGCTTGCGGCGGCGGCGCTTTTCCGCGGCGCAGGTCTGGTCGTAGACGATGACCGTAAGGCCCTTGATGTCTCGCAGCTCGCGCTGCACGGCGTCGAGCTCGCGGCGGTGATGGACGGTCGCGCCTTGCGGGAAGTAGTTGGCTTCAGGGTATTTGGTGGGATCGTCTGAGACGATCGCGAGGCGCTTGACGCCCTCGGCCCAGACCTGGTGCGCGATCTGGGCGACGTTGAAGGCGCCCTCGGCCGGCTGGCCGCCGGTCATCGCGACGGCGTCGTTGTAGAGGATCTTGTAGGTGATGCTGATGCCGGCGGCCGATGCCGCGCGAAGGGCAAGTAGTCCGGAATGGGTGTAGGTGCCGTCGCCGAGATTCTGGAAGATGTGCTGCTCGGTGGTGAAGGGCGCTTGTCCGATCCAGTTCACGCCCTCGGCGCCCATATGCGAGATCAGATCGGTGCGGCGGGTCGGCATGCTCAAAGCCATGCCGTGGCAGCCGATGCCTGCCATGGCGCGGCTTCCCTCGGGCACGCGCGTCGAGGTGTTGTGCGGGCAACCCGAGCAGAAGAACGGCGTGCGCGCGAGCTTGATTTGCGCGGAGGCCGGAACAGGAGTGTCGAACGCTTCGAGCCGGGCGAGGCGCTGCTCCAGCACCGGGCTGTGGTGGCCGAGCTTGCGCAGCCGCGCCACCAGCGCGGATGCAACGAGGGTCGGCGTCAGCTCGCCCTCGCTCGGCAATAGCGGTGCGCCGCGCTCGTCGCGTTTTCCCGTCACGGTCGGGCGCTTGGACGCATCGATATTATAGAGGATGCGCATCAGCTGGTCTTCGATGAAGCCGCGCTTCTCCTCGACGACCAGCACGTCCTGAAGTCCTTCGGCGAAGCGCTTGGCCCCGCTTTCCTCAAGTGGCCAGGTCAGTGCGACCTTGTAGATGCGCAAGCCCAAATCCTGCGCGTCCTTGTCGGTAATGCCCAGATCGGCCAGCGCCTGCCGCAGATCGAGATAAGCCTTGCCGGTCGCGACGATGCCGAGGCGTGCCGGTCTGGAGTCGAGCACGATGCGGTCGAGCTGGTTGGCGCGCGCAAAGGCCTGCACCGCCGCCATCTTCGGGCCGAACAGGCGCCTCTCCGCGTCGAGCGGCGGATCGGGCCAGCGGATGTTGAGGCCGCCGGGCGGCATCTCGAAATCGTCGGGGAGCCTGATCCGAATGCGTTCGGGATCGCTGTAGATCGAGGCCGAACTCTCCACCGTCTCGCTGATCGCCTTGAAGCCGACCCAGCAGCCGGAGAAGCGCGACAGCGCAAAGCCGTAGAGGCCGAGATCGAGATAGTCCTGGAGCGTCGCCGGATTGATGACAGGGATCAGCGCCGCCGCGAACACCTGTTCGCTCTGGTGCGCCAGTGTTGAGGATTGGCAGCCGTGGTCGTCGCCGGCAAGCGCGAGCACGCCGCCATTGAGCGAGGTGCCGGCGGCATTCGCATGCTTGAGCGCGTCGACCGAGCGATCGACGCCGGGCCCCTTACCGTACCAGATGCCGAACACGCCATCGACCTTGGCGCCGGGAAACAGGCCGACCTGCTGGCTACCCCAGACGGCGGTCGCCGCCAGGTCCTCGTTCAGACCGGGGACGAAGGCGATGTCGTGCTGCTGGAGGTGTGACTTCGCGCGCCACAGTGCGTGGTCGTACATGCCGAGCGGGGAACCGCGATAGCCCGAAATGAAACCGCCGGTGTTGAGGCCCTGAAGTCGGTCGCGTTCGCGCTGCAACATGGGCAACCGGACCAGGGCCTGCGTGCCGGACAGGAAGATCCGCTTCGATTCGAGCCGGTATTTGTCGTCCAGCTCGACCTGCATCAGCGTCATTTCAGAAGTCCTCGTCTTTTGTTTCGGCTCTTATTCGACTTGGGGTTTGCGCTGCGGGAGGGAGGAGCGGCTGCGCGACGCGAATTGTGACAGTCAAAGGCATGCGCAGACGAAGTCAATATCGCTCACCGCATCCGTGGCGCTCCTGCTGGTCATGGCTTGCTCACGGAGAACACGATGGCTGCAAGCGCGTTCAATACCGAAATCACGGAGACGGCTGAGGCGCTGATCGGGCCATGGCACCACCCGCGACTGATGCTCCACGCAGATGTATTGCGCGGCATGGCCGATATCGTTGGTGCGCCGACAGCCCTCGACAGACATCTTCGCGAACTCAAGCCGCTGGTCGACCCCGTGATCCTCAAGACCTGAAGGTCGCTTTACATGGCGACGCTGAAGGCCTCTTGCGCGCCTTATGGGGAGCAGAATCGGCAGCTGTGAAGCGGGTCGCTAACGCCACGTTCGTCACTCCGGGGCGCATGTAGCGCGAGCCCGGAAATCCATTTCACCGCGTGTTTAGCCGCCCGATGGCTTCCAGGTTCGACGCTTACGCGTCGCCCCGGAATGACGACGGAGAGCGCTCATCCTTTGGGCAAATGCACGTCGCAAAGCCGCCGCACAGCGAATAAGCAGACCCCGGCTTTTCCAATAACGTTCTGACAGTGCAGTGAATTTTCCTGCGCCGTCGGCTCAACTCCAATTGTACACAATGGCATGGCGCTTGCAGAACTCCTGAAGAGAGAGTTCTCGCGGGGGCCTTGAGTCATGTTGAGCTCAACCAAGCCGACACTGGGTGTCATCAGCGCCGAGCCGGAGCCGGTCAAGCTCGACTGGCCCGCCACCGCGCTCCTCATCATCGACATGCAGCGCGACTTCATGGAGCCCGGTGGCTTCGGCGAGACGCTGGGCAACGACGTCAGCCAGCTCGCGCGCGCGGTGAAGCCGATCGGTGCGGTGCTGAAGGCTGCGCGGGATACCGGCATGCTGGTGATCCACACGCGCGAGGGCCATCTGCCCGATCTCTCCGACGCGCCGCCGGCGAAAGTCGAGCGCGGCGCGCCATCCTTGCGCATCGGCGACCCCGGTCCGATGGGACGCATTCTCATTCGCGGCGAGGCCGGCCACGACATCATCCCGGAGCTCTATCCGCTCGACAGCGAGATCGTGATCGACAAGCCCGGCAAGGGCGCGTTCTACGCCACCGAGCTCACCGACGTGCTGGAGAAATACGGCATCGAGAATCTGCTGGTGTGCGGCGTTACCACCGAAGTGTGCGTCAACACCACCGTGCGCGAGGCCAACGACCGCGGCTATCGCTGCGTCGTCATCTCCGACGGCTGCGCGTCCTACTTTCCTGAGTTTCACGAGATGGGCCTGAAGATGATCAAGGCCCAGGGCGGCATCTTCGGCTGGGTCGCAAGCTCAGCCGCGGTTCTGGAGGCGATGAAGATTTCCACATCAGCGTAGGGGCATCACGATGAGCACAGGCACGACGGGGACGGCCGGCACCTCCGAGTTCAAGCCGGCACTATGGACACCGGGCGACTGGAACGCGTTTTTCGGCTTCGGCACCAACATCCTCGTCAACATGCTGGTGCTCACGGGCCTGTTGCGCTTCGTGCTGAAGATGCCTGACAGTCTCGTGTTCGGCCGTATCCTGCCCGCGCTCGGGTTGATGATGTGTCTCTCCACCTTCTACTACGCATACCTCGCCTATCGTCTGGCGCAGAAGACCGGCCGCAACGACGTCTGCGCGCTGCCTTCGGGCGTCAGCGTGCCGCACATGTTCATTGTCACCTTCGTGATCATGCTGCCGATCACGATCAAGACCGGTGATCCGCTCAAGGGCTGGTCGGCGGGCCTGGTCTGGGTGTTCTTCCAGAGCTTCATCCTGATGATCGGCGGCTTCATCGCGCCCTTCATTCGAAAGATCACGCCGCGCGCGGCGCTGCTTGGCACGCTCGCCGGCGTCTCCGTCACTTTCATCTCGATGCGGCCGGCGCTCGAAATGTACATGACGCCACAGATTGGCCTGGTCTGCTTCGCCATCATCCTGGTGAGCTGGTTCGGAGGCGTGAAATATTGGCGCGGCATTCCCGCCGGTCTCGTTGCGATCGCGGTGGGCATGGTCATCGCCTGGGGCTCGAACCTGTTCGGCCTCGGTCTCGGCGGTCTCAGCGTCAAGGGCGTCGGCGATGCCTTCGCAAACTTCGGCTTCTCGGTGCCGATCCCGGCGGTAGGCTATGTCTTCTCCGGCTTCGAATTCCTCGGAATCATCCTGGTCACCGCCATTCCGTTCGGCATCTATGATCTCGTCGAGGCCATGGACAATGTCGAGAGCGCGGAAGCGGCCGGCGACGAATATCCGACCACGCGCGTGCTCACCGCCGATGGCGTCGTCAGTCTGATCGGCTGCCTGATGGGCAATCCCTTCATCAACGCCGTCTATATCGGCCATCCCGGCTGGAAGGCGATGGGCGGGCGCATCGGTTACTCGGCCGCGACCGGCATCATGGTGGTGGTGCTGGCCTGGTTCGGCATCATCTCGGTGCTGCTGGCGCTGGTGCCGGTGGTCGCGATCTCGCCGATCCTGCTCTATATCGGCATGCTCATTGGCGCGCAGGCGTTCCAGACCACGCCGGTCAAGCACGCGCCCGCGATCGTGCTGGCGCTGACCCCGCATCTGGCGGCGTGGGCCAAGCTCCAGATCGACACGATGCTGGGCTCGACCATGAACGCGGCTGCGAGCGTCGGCGGAATGGCCGCCGACAAGGCCGACGCTGTCAAGGCTGCCGCGATCGCCGCGTTGCCGCAGCATGGCGTGTTCTATCACGGACTCGAAGTGATGGGCGGCGGCTCCATCCTCGGCGGCCTGATCCTGGGTGCGATCGGCGTCTTCATCATCGAGCGCGACTTCGAGAAAGCCTCGGCATTCGCGCTGGTTGGTGCGGTCCTGACCTACTTCGGCTTCATGCACGGCGAAGCCGTCGGCATCGGTGGCGGCTTTGGCGTCACGCCCGCGGTCGCGTTCGCCTATGCCGTGATGGCGGCAGGGCTGTTTGCAGCCAGCAAGCTCGGTGCGAGCGAGCCCTACATGCCGCATGCGGACATGCATGCGGCACCGGCGGAGTAGCTACCCGCCCTTGACGGCACCAGCGGTGAGCCCGGCGACGATCTGTCGCTGGGCGAACACCGTGAGCAGCAGCACCGGGAGGGTGACGATCAGCGCGGCGGCGGCGAGCGGCCCCCAGCTCAACTGGTCGAACGAGATCATGTTGTAGACAGCGACCGGCAGGGTCCGTGTCTCGCGTCCGGCCAGCACGATGCCGAAGACAAAGTTGTTCCAGGAGAAGATCACGGCCAGGATGAAGGCGACCGCGATGCCGGGCTTGGCGATCGGCAGCGCGACATGGCGGAAGACCTGCCAGCGCGTGGCGCCGTCGATGAGGGCTGCTTCTTCCAGCTCCATCGGCGTCGTCTCGAAATAGCCGATCATGATCCAGATCACGATCGGCACCGTGACCACCAGGTGGATGATGATCTGCGGCACCAGCGTGCCGAGCAGTCCCAGCCACTGGAACATGAGAAACAGCGGGATCAGATAGGATAGGCCCGGCGTGATGCGGGCGATTAGGATCACGATCGCGGATTTGTGCGCGGCCATCCGCGCGATGCCGTAGCCGGCGGGGACACCGACAAGCAGCGCAAGCAACGTCGCACTGCCGGTCACGATCAGGCTGTTGATGAAATAGGTCAGGAAGCGATTGGAGGCGAGCACGTCGGCATAGTTCTTCCAGGCGACATGCTCGGGGAAGAACACGGGCGGGTAGGCGGCGTTGTCGATCTCGAATTTGAGCGACAGCGACAGCATCCAGAGGAAGAACAGGATTGCCGGGGACACGATGACGAACACCGAGAACCACAGGCCGATCTTGCCGATGATCTGACGTGGGGTCATGTGCCGCTCGCGATCTCGGTCCACAGCATGCGCTGGCGGGCGTAGAGCATCACCGCGGCAAGCAGAACGATCAGCAGGAAGAACACGACCGCAATCGCCGAGCCGTAGCCGAGGTCGTAATAGGAGAAGGCGACGCTGTAGAGATAGATGTTGATCGTCTCCGACGCCGATCCCGGTCCGCCCTGGGTGATTGCGAAAATGATGTCGAAGCTCTTCACGGCGTCGATCATGCGGATCATGCCGGCGATGAACAGGAACGGCATGATCAGCGGCAGGGTGATGAAGCGGAACACCTGCCAGATGCTGGCGCCGTCGATCTGTGCACTTTCGTAAGGCTCGGTCGGGATCGCAGCGAGGCCGCCGAGCACGATCAGCATGACCAGCGGCGTCCATTGCCAGGTCTCGACCAGCACCAGCGAGGGAATGACGGTCGCGGGATGAAACACCCAGAGCTGCGCTGGGATTCCGACCAGTGACAGCAGATAGTTCAGCACGCCGAGTTGCGGGTGGAACATCATGGTCCAGACCAGCGCGATCGCCACCGGCGTCGCCATCATGGGCATGATGAAAACGCCGCGCAGAAAGCCGCGGCCGGGGAATTTCTGGTGAAACACCACGGCCGCAAACGTGCCGAGCACGAGCGGCAGCAGCACGGAGAGTGCGGTGTAGACCACTGTATGTCCGATCGCCTCAATGAAGCGGGGATCGCTCGTCAACCGCAGATAGTTGGACAGTCCAACGAAGGTGGTCGCCGAGCCGACCTTCCACTCGTTCAGGCTCATCCAGATCGTGAAGACCCACGGGAAGATGATGATGGCGAGCACGACGATGAGCGCCGGCACCACGAACGGCCAGTACGACGGCGGCCGCAACTCCTTCTCCGGCGCGGCATCTGACGGTGCCGCTGCCGGATTAGCCTGTATGATCGCACTCACGCCTTTTCGCTGCGCTCCAGGATTGGCCGGTACTGCTCGTGGGCCTTTTTCAACTCTGTCGCGGGATCGGCGCCGGCAAGGGTCGCGGTGATCGCCGCGCCAACGAGATCGCGGAATTCGGCGACCGGAATCACGACGGGCAGGCCCAGCTTGCTGACCTTGGCGGAATCGATCACCGACTGCAGCCACTCCTTGGGCATCTTCACGCCGTTCTGGACCTCGGCATCGTTCAGGATCGAGTTGCGGAACGGCACGCCGCCGCCGGCTTGCAACAGCCGGGCGCCTTGCGTTTTCGACACAACCCATTGGCAAAGCAGATAGGCGGCTTCCTTGTTCTTGCTCGCCGCGGCGATGCCGATGCCGTCGCCATAGGTCGCTGAATATTGTCCCTTCGGACCGGCCGGCACGACGGTGTAGCCGACCTTGCCGACCACGCGCGAGGCCGCCGGGTCTTCCAGCGGCGGCGCCCAGCCGACGCCGTCGATCCACATCGCCGAACGTCCTTGCGTGAACGAGGCCATCGACTCCATCCAGTTGAAGCCGGCGACGCCGGGCGGAGCGACTTTAGTCAACAATGTCTGATAGAGCTTGGTTGCAGCAATGGCTTCCGGACCGTCGGTCAGGATGTTGCCCTTCGCATCGAGGAATTCGCCGCCATAGTCGAGAAAGAAGTTGGTCCACAACGTCATGTTGGCGTTGCGCAGGCCGCGTCCGACAAAGCCGTAGGTGCCTTCCTTGGCATCGGTGAGCTTCTCGGCGGCCGCGACCATCTCGTCGAGGGTCTTGGGGACGGCGACGCCCTTCTTCTGGAACAGCTCCTTGTTGTAATACAGGATGAAATAATCGACCGACCACGGCAACGACAGCATCTGGCCCTTGTCGTTCCTGGCGTATTGCAGGCCGGCGGCCGAGAAATCGCTTTCCACGAGATCGGGCGCGGTCAGCGTCGGGTCTTTCATGTAAGGCGTGAGGTCGGCGAGCCAGCCGCCTTTCTCGAATTGCCGTTTCTGCACGTGATAGCTGAGATGGACGACGTCGAAGCTCGGCCGGCCCGAGGTGAGCTCGATCACGACCTTCTGGCGCTGCTGTTGCTCGGGAATCTGCTCCGCCTCGACCTGGATGCCGGTGAGCTCGGTAAACTCCTTGACGTATTTTTGCAGGTTGTCGCCGCGCGGGCCCTTGGCGAGGATCACCTCTAGCTTGGTCCCGGCGTATTTCTTCCAGTTCACCTCCGCGCGGGCTGGCAGTCCCGTCAGGCTGAGCGCGCCAGCTGCGGCAGTGCCCGTCAAGAGCGTACGACGCGAAATCTGATGGTCAGCCACTATATCCCTCCCGGATGACTCGTTTTGTTTGGGAGGGATACTAGCGGCCGTGCCGCGCGTGCCTAGCCCTAATCTGACGGATCACGGCCGCACGGCCGGCGTCTCCATCGGCAGGCCATGCGCTCGCGACATCAGATAGAGTTCGAGCGCGACCAGCTCGGGCGCGCCGAAATCATAGGCCTGGGCGCGGACACCCGTCATGCAACTGCGTAGCCGGCGCTCCAGCGATCCCAGCATCTGCCATTCCAGGCGATAAAGCGGATAGCCGGTCGGCTGTCCCTGCGTGATCGGCGCGCCGGCAAGTCGCTTGTTGAAATTGTCGTCGTGGCAATTGGTGCAGGCAAGGTTGAGCTGGCCCTCGCGCTGCATGAAGATGTCGCGGCCCTGTTGGACGAATGGTTTCAGCTGCGGATCGTCCCCGGCCGTGATCGCGATGCCGCGCGATTGATGCGCGACGAAGGCGGACAGGGCGAGCAGGTCGCGGCTCTCGTAGGGTAACACCGGTGCCTGCTGATGATTGCTGCGGCAGAGATTGATGCGCTGGTCGAGCGTGACGGGGCGCGCCAGCGCCTTGTCGAAGGCCGGATAGCGCGCCGCGACGCCTTTCATGCTGCCGCGTGCATCGCCATGGCAATCCGCACAGGCCTTGTCGGCGCTGCCCGTCCTCTTCGTCCACAACGCCTCACCGTCGAGCACGAACAGCATGCCGGGATTTGAGGTGTCGTCATCCTGCATCGCGCGCGTGTCGGGTCCCATGAACGAATAGCCGGAGCGGCGCGCGTCCGGCGGAATCTCGCCGGCGAGCAGGGCAGGGGCGGTGGCGAGAAGCGCCGCGACCGCTATCGCGCGCCAGAAACTCATTCGACCGTGATCGACGCCGATGCGCTGGACGAATAGCCGTTGTCGCCGATCCATTCGAACTCGAACTTGCCGCTCTCCTTCGCGACCGTGAAGAACGACAGATAGGGATTGGCCGCGATCGCCGGAAAGAGATCGGCGCGAAAAATCTCGGTGCCGTTGTAGCGGCACGTAAAGCTCGTGATGATGTCGCGCGGCACCAGCGCGCCGTCCGCGGTATGGCGGAATCCGGTCTCCATGATGTGCGAGGTCAACGTGCGGATCTCGATGACATCGCCGCGCCTGGCTTTTGCCGGAACGTTGATGAGCGCGGCCATCAATTCATCTCCTCGGTGCAGGCGGCCAGCGTCACGACGATTTCGGTCGTGACCTGCCAGAACGTGTCGTCGGAAAGGCGCGCGATCGCCACCACCTTCTGGGTGTCGGCGAGCCGAATCCGGGTCGAGACCTGGGCGCGGCCGGAGGAGGGGCCGAGATGGAAGTTGCCGATGTTCGGCTGGGGATTCTTTTCGTTGAAGACGTGGATGCTCTTGACGTAGTCGTCCGCCGTCATCGGGCTCGCGACGCTCACGGTCATCGGCACCGTGTTGCCGTTCTCGACCAGCGGCGGAATGTCGAGCTTCACCTTGCCGGTGCGGACAGGTGCTTCGCCGACGACGTTGCGGATCGCGGCGCTGAGCATCGCCGGTGTCGCCTCGATCGGCCGCAGCGTGACGATCGGGATCGTCCCGGCGACCGTCGCGCTTCCGGCGAGATTTAGGAATTGTCGTCGCGTGGTCGGCATGAACAGTCCTAGTCCCGAAGCGTTGCAAGAAAAGCCACGATGTCCTCGATCTCGGCGGCGGACAAGATCGGTTTGCCGGCGAAATTGCGCCCGACCCGCACGAGGTGGCCGTTGCGATAATAGGATGGCATGATGGTTTCAGGGTTGAAGCGCGCTGCATCGATCAGTCGAAGCCGCAACTGGCTCACCGTCCAGCGGTTCCCTGCACCCGAGAGGTCAGGCGCGAGGTCGCCCTGGAACCGGGTCTCCGGGAAGGGACCGGAATGGCAGAGGATGCAGGTGGTGGTGCGCGCGAGCACGAGCGCGCGTCCGCGCGCGGCATCGCCGGGCGCGCCGGTGAGCGATTCCGCAATGCCGTCGCCGGCGATGTTGTAGGGCAGGAGCTCCTCGGCTCCCGCATGGCAGGCGAAGGCGACACTGGCGGCGATCAGCGCTGCGATATGGACCGATGTTCTAGCCAAAGGTGTCCGCCGTGATGGTTTGAAACCAGCGCTCGGCTTCAGCCGCCTCGCGGGCGCGCAATTCGCGCGGCGCATCGACCGGGCTGGTCGCGCCGCCCTCGACCTCGGCGAAGATGTCGCCCTTGGGCTGGTAATTGCCCGCGAGTGAAAAGCCGTAGCCGGGTGCGACGATGTTGTAGCAGACGCCTGTCAGTCGCTGCGTTTCTGGTGCGCGGCCGGCAAGGAGGTTCACGATCGCGGCAGCACAGGCCTTGCCCTGTGCGCTTGCCGCGGATGCCGATTTGGGAATGCCCCCGCCGAGGCAGGCGTCGCCGATGACGTGGATGTTCTGGACAAGTTTCGATTCGAAGGTGACGGGATCGATTGGGCACCAGCCGGTCGCATCCGCAGCGCCCGCGACCTCAGCGATGTGTCCGGCACGCTGCGGCGGGATGACGTTGGCGACATCAGGCGTGTAGTTGCCGAATTCGGTGACGATGGTCCTTGTCGCAGGATCGACCGAGGTCACGCGGCCGCCTTGCGACAACCCGATGCGTTCGACCATGTCGCCGTACAGCTCCTTCCACGCCCTCTCGAACAGTCGCTGCTGGGAGAAATTGTCCTTGGCGTCGAGGATCAAGACCTTTGAGCGCGGCTTCTTCGTTTTCAGGTAATGCGCGATCAGGCTGGCGCGCTCGTAAGGCGCCGGCGGACAGCGCGAGGGATTGGCGGGGATCGCAATCGCGACGGTGCCGCCGTCCGGCATGGCCTCCAATTGCCGACGCAGCAGCAGCGTCTGCGCACCGGCCTTCCAGGCATGCGGCATCTTTTCTGATGCCGCGTCGTCATAGCCAGGCAGGGGGTCGAAATGGAAGTCGATGCCGGGAGAGAGGACGAGACGATCATAGGGCAGCGCAACGCCATCGGCCGTCACGACGCTGCGCAGCTTCGGCTCGATTGTGGTTACGGCTTGGCTGATCACCGTGATGCCCTCGGCACCGAGCCTGTCATAGCCAAATTGCTGGCCTTCGATATCGCGCAGGCCGGCAATCACCTCGTTGCTGAAGGGGCAGGAGGTGAAGACCGCATTGGGTTCGATCAGGATGACTTGCAAGTTTACCTGCGCGCGCTTCAGCGCGCGGGCGCACGCCGCGCCGCCAAAGCCGCCGCCGACCACGACGACGCGGCCCGCCGATTGCGCGCGCAGGATCGAAGGGACGGCGAATGATGTGGCCGCGGCGGCGATGCTAAGGAGGGCATCCCGCCGTGTCACCGGCGCATTCATGAGTCTTGTCCGGAAAGTGTGCCGCGACGGCCGTTTCGGCCGCCGCGGCGTTTCTCAGGCGAAGGTGATGTTCTGGTCGCGCAACGGCACCGAACGGATGCGCTTGCCCGTCGCCGCGAAGTACGCATTGAGCACCGCCGGCGCCGCGACGCCGATGGTTGGCTCGCCGACGCCGCCCCAGAACCCGCCGCTCGGCACCATCACCGACTCCACCTTCGGCATCTCGTTGATGCGCATCGAATTGTAGGTGTCGAAGTTGGTCTGCTCGATCTTGCCGTCCTTGACGGTGCAGCCCCCGTAGAACAGCGCGGAGAGGCCATAGACGAAGGAGCCCGCGATCTGCCGCTCCACCTGGGCCGGATTGACGACGTAGCCGGGATCGGTGGACGCGACGATACGATGCACCTTGATCTTGTTGCCGTCGGTTACCGAGATTTCGGCGGCTCCGGCGACATAGCTGCCGTAGCCCATCACCTGCGCGATGCCGCGATAGATGCCCTTCGGCGCCGGGGTGCTCCAGCCGATCTTCTCGGCCACGGCATTGAGCACCGCCAGATGCTTGGGGTGATTGCCCATCAGCTTGCGGCGGAATTCGAGCGGGTCCTGGCCTGCGGCCTGGGCCAGCTCGTCCATGAAGCATTCCATGTAGATCGCGTTGTGATTGACGTTGACGCCGCGCCAGAAGCCCGGCGGAACATGCGGGTTGCGCATCGCATGCTCGACCAGGAGGTTTGGCACGGAGTAACCGAACGCGGCTTCGCCGGACTGGGCGACGCCCTGGAATGCGGCCGGATCCATGCCGTTCTGCAGCGCTTCCGGGCGGAGCGAGAACAGGATCGATTGCCCGGACAGGCGGTAGTGCAGCGCGACCAGATTGTTGTCGGCATCGAATGCGCCGGTCATCTTGCACTGGGTGATCGGGTGATATCTGCCGTGCGCCATGTCCTCTTCGCGCGACCATAACAGCTTGATCGGCGTGCCCGGCATCTGCTTGGCGATCAGGACGGCCTGACGGACATAGTCGGTCTGGCCGCGCCGGCCGAAGCCGCCGCCCGGCATCACCTTGTGCACGTCGCACTTCTCCGCCGGCAGGCCCGACGCTTCCAAGGTGGCCGCGAAGGCCGCCTCGCCATTCTGCGTGCCGCACCAGACCTCGCACGTCTCCGCCGTGTAGACCGCCGTGGCGTTCATCGGCTCCATGGTGGCGTGGTTCTGGTAGGGATAGCTGTAGACCGCCTCGATCTTCTTGGCGGCACCGGCAATCGCCGCCTTCGCGTCGCCGTTCTTGTTGCCGACATAGGCCGGCTGCGCGTTGTCGAGACCCTCCGTCAGCCATTTCGCGATCGACTCGCTGGAGACCTTGGCGTTGTCGCCCTCGTCCCAGACGATCGGCAGCGCCTCCAGCGCGGTCTTGGCCTGCCACCAGGTGTCGGCAACGACCGCGACCGCGGTATCGCCGACCTTGACGACCTTCTTGACGCCCTTCATGCCGGTGATCTTGGCTTCGTCATAGCTCTTCAGCTTGCCGCCGAACACCGGGCAATCCTTGATCGCGGCGTTCAGCATGCCCGGCAGCTTGACGTCGATGCCGTAGATCATGGCGCCGGTGGTCTTCTCGGCGGTGTCCAGCCGCTTCACGCCCTTGCCGATCAGCTTCCAGTCCTTGGGATCCTTCAGCTTGACGTCGGCCGGCGGCGCAAGCTTGGCCGCGGCCTCGGCGACCTTGCCGTAGGTCGTGGTCTTGCCGGACGGCGTGTGGGTGATGACGCTGTTGGCGGCGGTGCATTCGGGCGCCGGCACTTTCCACGCCTCGGCGGCGGCCTGGATCAGCATCACGCGTGCGGTGGCACCGCCCTTGCGGACATAGTCTTGCGAAGAGCGGATGCCGCGGCTGCCGCCGGTCGAGAAATCGCCCCAGACGCGCTTGCGGGCGACGCTCTGGCCCGGTGTCGGATATTCGGTCGAGACCTTCGACCAGTCGCATTCGAGTTCCTCGGCAACGAGCTGGGCGAGGCCGGTCAGCGAGCCCTGGCCCATCTCGGAGCGGGCGACGCGGATGACGACGGTGTCGTCGGGCCTGACCACGACCCAGGCGCCGATCTCGGGGGAGCCGTCGGCCGCGCGGACCACGGCGGGGCCGCCGAAGGGGATATCGAGGCCGATTGCGAGACCCGCGCCGACCGCGGCGGTGCCGACGACGAAGGCACGGCGGTTCATCCTGGGAGAGACATGCTTGTTCATGTGGCGGCTCCTTACGCGCTTGCGATCGTGTGGATCGCTTCGCGCACCTGCTGGAAGGTGCCGCAGCGGCAGATATTGGTGATGGCTTCGTCGATGTCGGCGTCGGTCGGCTTCGGCTTCTCGCTCAGCAGCGCCGCGACCGCCATGATCATGCCGCTCTGGCAATAGCCGCATTGCGGAACATCCTGGGCAATCCAGGCTTCCTGCACCTTGTGCAGTGCGTTGCCGGAGGCGAGCCCTTCGATGGTCGTGATCTTCTTGCCTACGGCCTCGCTGACCGAAACGCCGCAGGAGCGGGTGGCGACGCCGTCGATGTGAACGGTGCAGGCGCCGCATTGTGCAATGCCGCAGCCGTATTTCGTGCCGGTCAGGCCGGCATTCTCGCGGATTGCCCACAGCAGCGGCGTATCCGGCTCGACGTCGAGCGTCAAAGTTTTTCCGTTGATTGTTAGGTTTGCCATCGCAGTCCCCTGATTGGCCCAATCCACCGATTGGACGCAGGGGCGCAATGTGTCCGGCAAATTGGAAAGGTTCAAATCAATAGTCCGAGGGGTAACCGCCGGAGATTCCCCCCCCGGGCGGCTCGCGGCACGGCTTGGGGCGACGTCTACCGGCTCCCGCGCCGTCGCGCCCCTGGAACCGAGAGCGACAGTTTGTCCCTTTTGCCGGGGTGCAAGTCGACGATGCTCTGCTACAGTGGAATCAGCCAAAAAGAGGTTCCATGAACGTACCGCAGCCTTGCAAAGTCCTGATGCTCTATCCGCTGTTCTCGGCAGAGTCCTTCTGGAGCTTTGGCGAATCCTGCAAAGTGTTGGGCGTGAAGCGGCCCGCGGCCCCTTTGGGGCTGATCACGGTTGCCGCGATGTTGCCCGAGAGCTGGACGGTCCGGCTGATCGATTGCAACACGGAATCCTTCAGCGAAGAGGATCTTTCCTGGGCCGACGTCGTCTTCACCGGCGGAATGATGCCGCAGCAGGCCGACACGCTGCACCTGATCGAAATTTGCCGTGCCGCGGGCAAGCCGGTGGTCGTCGGCGGTCCCGATCCCACCTCGAGCCCCCACATCTATGAGAGGGCCGACTTCAAGGTGCTCGGCGAGGCCGAAAGCGTTCTCCACGAATTCGTCGCGGCCTGGGACAGTGGCGCACGATCCGGCGTCTTCATCGCGCCGAAATTCCAGGCCGACGTCACCAAGACGCCGGTGCCGCGCTTCGACCTGCTCAAATTCGAGGACTACCTTTATCTCGGTGTGCAGTATTCCCGCGGTTGCCCGTTCACCTGCGAGTTCTGCGACATCATCGAGCTCTATGGCCGGGTGCCGCGAACCAAGACGAATGAGCAAATGCTGGTCGAGCTCGACAGGCTCTACGCCATGGGCTACCGCGGCCATCTCGACTTCGTCGACGACAACTTCATCGGCAACAAGAAGTCGCTGCGGTTGTTCCTGCCGCAGCTCGCCGAATGGCAGCGTGCTCACGGCTATCCCTTCGAATTGTCGACGGAAGCCTCGGTCAATCTGGCCGACGATCCCGAGCTATTGGACCTGATGGGCCAGGCGAATTTCTTCGCCATCTTCGTCGGCATTGAAAGTCCGGATCCGGCGACGCTTGTCGCGATGCGGAAGAAGCAGAACACGCGGCGCAACATCGCCGAGAGCATCCACAAGATCTACGCCGCGGGCATGCTCGTCACCGCGGGTTTCATCGTCGGCTTCGACAATGAGAAGCTCTCGATGGCGGATGCCATGATCGACTTCATCGAAGAGGCGGCGATCCCGGTCAGCATGGTCGGCCTGCTCTATGCCTTGCCGAACACGCAGCTGACGCGCCGCCTCGAGCGCGAAGGCCGGTTGCATCCGGGCCACGATTTGGCGCCGACCATCGGCGCCGATCAGTGCACCGCCGGGATCAACTTCGATCCGGTGCGCCCGTTGCGCGACATCCTGACGGACTACAAGCGCGTGCTGGAGCACATCTACAGCCCGGAGGCCTATGCAAGGCGCATCGACCGTCTGATGACGCTGCTCGACCGCTCTCGCCAGCGCCAGGAGCTCGCGGAAGGCGATATCCGCGCCCGGATCGGCGCGATGGAAACGGTGCACAAGGTGGTCACAGCCCTTCCCGAGGCGCGCGGTCCGCTGTGGCAGACCTTCATGAACTGCGCCAAGCGCGACACCACATCGGCGCGGATCGCTGTGCAAATGATCGCGGCCTATGCCCATCTCGGGCCGTTCTCGCGCAAGGTCATCGCTGCCATCGATGAGCGCCTAGCTGCGCTCGACGAGGAGACTGTAATTCCGGTCGCGACTGTCGAGGTAACGGCGGCCCGACATCTGGCTTGACGGTCTACTCCACCGCCAGCCGCAAAAAGCTCATCACGCTGCCGAGCGCGGCAAAGCCCGCGCCAAGCGCCAATGCCGCGACTGCGCCATCGTGACCGGCCAGCGAGAAGCAGAGGGCGGCGAGCGCCGCCCCCATCGTCTGCCCCGTCAGGCGCGCGGTGGCGACGATGCCCGAGGCGCTGCCGCTGCGATGCGGCGGCGCGCTCGACATCACCGCCTTCATGTTCGGCGCCTGGAAGAAGCCGAACCCCATACCGCAGATCACCATCCGCCAGATGATATCGGGGATCGCAGGATTGGCCGGCAGCATCGCGAGCAGCGCCATGCCGAGACCGAGCAGCACGAGGCCGATGCCGCCGAGCAATCCGACCGCGTGCCGGTCGGAGAGACGCCCCGCGATCGGCGCCATGATGCCGACCACCAGCGGCCACGGCGTCATGAAGAAGCCGGTCTCGACCTGCGAACGCCCCAGCACGTCCTCGAAATAGAACGGCAGCGAGACGAAGGCGAGGCCCTGCACCGCGAACGAGCACACCGCGGTCGCCGCCGACAGCGCGAACATCGGCCGACTGAACAGGTCGATCGGCAGCATCGGCGCCGGATGGTCGGCATGGCGGCGCGTCAGGATGAAGCCGAGCACCAACGCCGTGACCAGCTCGATGCCAACGACCACCGGTGAGAGATTATGCGCGGCACTGCCGATGCCCGTGATGAACAAGCCGAGACAGGCCGACGCGAGGGCCGCGCCGAGAAAGTCAAAGCCGTGATCGGCGCGCGGCGTCTTCGGCAGCATCGCAAATCCGATGCCGATCGCGACGAGGCCGAACGGGATATTGACGGCGAACAGCCATGGCCACGGGCCGACCGCGAGGATGGCGGATGCGATCGAGGGACCGAAGGTGAAGGCGGTCGCGACCACCAGCGCGTTGTGGCCGAAGCCGCGGCCGAGCATCCGGCCGGGATAGACGAAGCGCACCAGCGCCGTGTTGACGCTCATGATGCCGCTCGCACCCAGCCCTTGCAGCGTGCGCGCAACCAGCAGGCTGTCCAGCGACCAGGCCACCGCGCAGAACAGCGAGGCGATGGTGAACAGGATCAGGCCGCCGAGATAGATGCGCTGGTGCCCGACGATCTCGCCGAGTGCTCCCAACGGCAGCAACGTCGCTACCAGCGCGATCTGGTAGACGTTGACCACCCAGACCGATTGCTCCGGGCTGACATGCAAGTCGCCGGCAATGGCGGGCAGCGCGATGTTTGCGATCGCGGTGTCGAGCGAGGCCATCGCCAGCGCGGTGAAGATCGCGGCAATGGCCCAGCGCCGCTGTGCGGCTGGAAGGCCGTCGGAAATGGTGTGGTCGGCCTCGCGCGCGCCGGCGGGTAACGTGATTGTCATTGCGTTAGCGCGTTGCTCCGGCGGCCGGCTACAGGGGACTTGGCATGTACTACGGCGCGGCCGCCTTCCACAGGCATATGCTTGCATGCAGTGTATGCGCGAAGGCTGGGCGATGAACCTGCGCGCCGGCGTATGATCGCGCGAGCTGCTGCAATTTCGGGGGATCGCCATGCACATCGTCGTTTTGCCCGGTGACGGCATCGGGCCCGAGATCACGACTGCGACATCAGGCGTGCTGCGCGCGGCCTCCGAACGCTTCCAGCTCAATCTGCGACTGGAGGAGCACGCAGTCGGCCATGCGAGCCTCAAACAATTTGGCACGACGGTACGCCCCGAGCTGCTCGACATCGTCCGCGCCGCCGACGGGCTGATCCTCGGGCCGACCGCGACCTTCGACTTCAAGGACGAGGCCCATGGCGAGATCAACCCGTCGCGGCACTTTCGCAAGAACCTCGACCTCTACGCCAATGTCAGGCCCGCACGCACCTATGCGGGGCTGTCCGGCCGGGGAGGCGATTTCGATCTCGTCGTGGTGCGCGAGAACACGGAAGGGTTTTACGCCGACCGCAACATGGAGCAGGGTAATGGCGAGATGCTGGTCACATCGGATGTCGTGATCTCGCTGCGTCGGATCACGCGCCATTGCTGCGAGCGCATCGCGCATGCGGCGTGCCGGCTGGCGATGAAGCGGCGCAAGCATCTCACCATCGTGCACAAGGCCAATGTGCTCAAGCTCGGCGACGGCATGTTCCTCGAGATCTGCCGCGAGGCGGCGAACGCCTATCCACCTCGCCGTCGACGACATCCTCGTCGACGCCATGATGGCGCATGTGGTGCGCAACCCCGACCGCTTCGACGTCATCGTCGCCACCAACATGTTCGGCGACATCCTGTCCGATCTCACGGCCGAGCTCTCCGGCAGCCTCGGCCTCGGCGGCTCGCTCAATGTCGGTCACAGCCACGCCATGGCGCAGGCCGCGCACGGCTCGGCGCCCGACATCGCAGGCCAGGACGTTGCCAATCCGGTCTCCCTGATCCTGTCGACGGCCCTGCTGCTCGGATGGCACGGCGAGAACAGCGGCGCGGTGCGGTACGAGGAAGCCGCACGTGCGATCGAGGCGGCGGTGGCGAAAGCGATCGGCGAGGGCAGGGCAACGCGCGATGTCGGCGGCGAGCTCGGCACGATCGCGGCGGGGGCGGCGATCGCGGAGATCTTGCAGGCCGGGTGAGTGGTCATGTGCATGTTTTTTTTAAGGGCTCAAAACAAAAAACGCGAAAACAACCCCATGCACAGTAGAAGGCCCCTTGATTAATAAGGGATTTCCGAAACGTGCAGCGATGACATTCGCGGCGGCCCTGACGTTGACGCGTCGGGCAAAACATTGGCAAAATGCGATCGTGGCGGAGATCGCGGCGTGTATGCATTGGTGGTGGACGCGGGCAATTTCAGTGAGCTGACCTATGAAGTCTGAGAGGGATGGCATCAATCTCGCGGCCAAGCCAAGCGGAACGGGGTGCGTGGAATGCTCGGCTGCGGGCGGGTGGTGGTTTCACCTTCGCAGATGTGTCGAATGCGGTCACATCGGCTGCTGTGATGCGTCACCAAATCAGCACGCAACGAAACACAGCGCGGCGACAGGTCATCCGATCATCACGAGCTTCGAGCCGGGCGAACGATGGTTTTACGACTATCGCACCGGAGAGGCTTTCGCCGGCCCGACGCTTCAAGGTCCTCACGCGCATCCGTTGGATCAGCCGGTGCCCGGACCGGACGGCGCGGTGCCTCCAGACTGGCAAACGCTGCTGCATGAGTAAGGCGGTAGGCCGTAGGATGGGTAGAGCACTTGCGAAACCCATCAGGTTTCACGTCGTATGCTGTCGATGGGTTTCGCTGCGCTCTACCCATCCTACGAAGGCCAATCGGTTCTAGAACTGATACCTCCGCAACCCCCCATCCACCGGGATCACCGTGCCCGTGATGTAGCGCGCCACGGGTGATGCCAGAAACACCGCGAGCGCGGCGAGATCTTCCGGCTCGCCCCAATAGCCGACGGGAATCTCTTCCTCCGCAAAGCGCTCGCGATAATCAGGCGCGTAGTTGCGGCGGATCTGTTCGCTCATGATGCGTCCGGGCGGGATGCAGTTGATGGTGATGCCATGCTCGCCGATCTCGCGCGACAGGCCCTTGGCCCAGGCGTGCACGGCGGCTTTGGCGGCGAACGCGGCGTTGAGGCCTTCCGGCTCGGACTTGCCGGTGATGTTGACGATGCGGCCCCATTTGCGTTCGATCATCTGCGGCAGCAGCGCATGCGCGATGCGGCGGTAGCTGGTGAAATTCAGCGCGATCGCCTCGTCCCATTGGCTGTCGGGCGCATCGACCGGCAGCGGGCGACTGCCGCCGGCATTGTTGATGAGAATGTCGACATGGCCGAGCTCGCTCACGGCGAAGGCCGAAATGTTCTCCGCCGCGTCCTTGGCCATCACGTCCTGCTCGAACGGGGTGATCAGGCCGGAGCCGACTTCCGTCACCAGCTCGGCGAGCAGGTCGGTGCGCCGTGCCACGCCGACGACGCGCACGCCTTCGGCAGCCAAGCCCTTGGCGATGGCGCGGCCAATGCCGACGCTCGCTCCGGTGACGACGGCGGTTTTCGATTTGAGCCCGAGGTCCATGGTCACACGCTCTCTTGTTAGCTTTTCGCTTCTTGCTGTTCGTTTCCTGCCCCGTCCGCCCGGCTTGCGAATTGCCTGAGCGGGACGAGCAGTGGTAACCAAGAGCAACGGTGAAGGAAACACGAAAAAGAAAAGGCGTCGGCAATGGTCTGGGACCCGCAGCAATATCTAAAGTTCTCCGGTCACCGGCTTCGGCCCGCCATCGATCTGTTGATGCGGATTCCGGATTTCGCCCCGCGTGCGGTCGCCGATCTCGGCGCCGGCGCCGGCAACGTCACCAAGCTGATCAAGGAGCGTTGGCCGGACGCGACGGTGACCGGTGTCGAGGGCTCGGCCGAGATGGTTGCCGCCGGCCGCAAGGCGGCGCCGGACGTGGAATGGTCCCACGAGGACCTCGGCCACTGGCGCCCGACGAAACAATATGACGTGGTCTATTCCAATGCCGCGCTGCACTGGCTGCCCAATCATGCGGCACTGTTTCCATCTATCATGGAGAAGGTAACGCCCGGCGGAATGCTTGCTGTGCAGATGCCGCGCAACTTTCTGGCGCCCTCGCATGTGCTGATCGGCGAGACCGTGCTGGACGGTCCCTGGCGGTCCAAGGTGGAGCATCTCGTCACGCCGCCGCCGGTCGAGGGGCCGGCCTATTATCACGGTCTTCTTGCTCCGATGTCTGCCAATATCGACATCTGGGAGACGGAATATCTGCAGGTGCTGGAAGGCAAGAATCCCGTGAAGGAGTGGACCAAGGGCACCTGGCTGACGCGCTATCTCGACATCTTGCAGGGCGACGAGAAGGCCGCGTTCGAAGCCGCCTATGGGATGCGGGTCGCGAAAGCCTATCCGAAGAACGCCGCGGGACAGACGCTGTTTCCGTTCCGGCGTCTGTTCATGGTCGCCCAGCGCAGCGGCTGATCGCACTGCCGCAATGCGACATAAGCGCTCGCTTCCGGGAACGGCAGCGGGTGCCGGGTTGCGCAAGATAGCTTGGCTGCGGCAAATTGGGCTTAGGTCTAGTTGTTCGGGTGGCGGATTGCTGCCACTACTGAAACCGGAAAACAAAAAACACCCGGTTTTAGAGGTTGTTGGGAGGTACCTTCATGCGCAAACTGCTTCTTGCGGTCGCCGCCGCAGCACTTCTCGTGGCGCCTGCCTTGTCTCCTGTCTTGTCACCCGTCTTGGCCCAGGCCCAGAGCCCGATCGTCATCAAATTCAGCCACGTCGTCGCCAACGACACTCCCAAGGGCAAGGGCGCGCTGAAGTTCAAGGAGCTCGCGGAGAAGTACACCGACGGCAAGGTCAAGATTGAAATCTACCCGAACTCCACGCTGTACAAGGACAAGGAGGAGATCGAGGCGCTGCAGCTCGGCTCGGTGCAGATGCTCGCGCCCTCGACCGCCAAGTTCGCACCGCTCGGTATCAAGGAATTCGAGGCGCTCGACCTGCCCTGGTTGTTCAAGGACGACCAGACCTATTCGAACGCGATGAAGGGCAAGATTGGCAAGTGGCTGTTCGAGAAGCTCGAGACCAAGGGCATCACCGGGCTCGCTTATTGGGACAACGGCTTCCACATGCTGTCCGCCAACCGTGCCCTGATGAAGCCGGCCGATTTCCAGGGGCTCAAATTCCGCATCTCCGGATCGAAGGTCGCCGACCAATATCTGCGGATCATGGGCTCGATCCCCCAGATCATGGCGTTTTCCGAAGTCTATCAGGCCTTGCAGACGGGCGTGGTCGACGGCTGCGAGAACACCGCGTCCAACTACCTGACGCAGAAGTTTTACGAGGTGCAGAAGGACATCACCGTGTCCTATCACGCGCACCTGCAATATGCCGTCATCGTCAATTCGAAATTCTGGTCCGGCCTGCCACCCGATATCCGCGCCCAGCTCGAGAAGGCGATGAACGAGGCGACCGACTATACCAACCAGATCGCGCACCAGGAAAATGAGGATGCGCTGGCCGAGATCAAGAAGACGGGCAAGACCACGCTGCATTATCTGACTGACGCCGACCGCAAGGCGTGGCAGGAAGCGATGCAGCCGACCTACAAATGGGCGAAGGGGCGGGTCGGGCAGGAAGTGCTCGATCTCGTCGCCAAGGAACTCGACGTCAAGATGAACTGACGCCGGCGCGCTTTAAGAACAACCATGAACGGTCGGGAGTGATCGCACTCCCGGCCGTTGCTCTTGAATGATGAGCCAAGCTGAGGGGACCAAATTGCTGCGTGCATTGAATCGTGTGCTCAATCATCTCGAGGAATGGCTGATCGCGACGATGATCGCGGCCGCGACATCGCTCATCTTCGTTGCCGTGCTGCACCGATATGGCGCCGGGCTGTCGATCGACATCGCCAAATGGGCAGAGGCGCGCAATCTGGCCTTCCTGTCCGTCCCCGCGCGAGCCGCGTTCGTCTGGCTTGCCGCTCTCGACCTGTCCTGGGCGCAGGAACTCTGCATCTACATGTTCATCTGGATGGCGAAGTTCGGTGCGGCCTACGGGGTGCGCACCGGCATCCATGTCGGCGTCGACGTCCTGGTCAATGTCCTCCCCGGCGGATCGCGCCGCCGCGTCATCACGTTCGGCCTGATGTGCGGCGCTCTTTTCACTGCCATCGTTTGCTATTTCGGGGCCGCGTTCGTCGGCCAGATGTGGCAGACCGGCCAGCAATCCAACGATCTCGAAGCGCCGATGTGGCTGGTGTATCTCACCATCCCGCTCGGCTCCGGGCTGATGTGCTTCCGCTTCCTGCAGGTTGCCTGGTCGTTCTATCACACCGGCGAGCTGCCGCATCACGACGTGGCCGGCGTCGAGGGCGTGGAATTAGACCCGGTCCATCCGGCCCCGGTCACGCGCAGTCAGGTCATCCGCGATGAACGCAGCCCGCTCGGCTGGGTCCTGATGTTGTTGCCGGTCCTGATCGTGGCCGTGTGCTTCGCCCATTCCGCGCACGTGATCACGCTGCCGCAGGGCCTGCGTGTCGCCGTGGTTTTCGGCCTTCTGCTGTCGTTGATGCTCACGGGCATGCCGATCTCGATCGCGCTCGGCCTCACCGTGCTCAGCTTCATGTTCACGCTGACCGACGTGCGAACGGAATCGGTGGCGCTGAAGCTGTTCACCGGCATCGAAAGCTTCGAGATCATGGCGATCCCGTTCTTCATCCTTGCCGGCAACTTCCTGACCCATGGCGGCGTGGCGCGCCGGATGATCGCGTTCGCGACTTCGCTGGTCGGGCATTGGTACGGCGGCCTCGCGCTCTCGGGCGTGGTCGCCTGCGCGCTGTTCGCCGCGATTTCCGGCTCGTCGCCGGCCACCGTGGTAGCGATCGGATCGGTGATCCTGCCCGCGATGGTCGCGCAGGGATTCCCGAAGAGGTTCGGGGCGGGCGTGATCACGACCTCGGGCTCGCTGGGAATTCTCATTCCACCCTCGATTCCGATGGTGCTTTTTGCCGTCTCTACCAACACCTCCGTCGGCAAGCTGTTCATCGCCGGCATCGTGCCGGGGCTCGTGCTCGCCATGCTGCTCGGCGCCACGACGTTCTATCGGGCCTGGCGTAACGACTATCCGAGGATGCCGAAAGCAACCTTCTACGAACGCTTCGACGCGTTCCGCAAGTCGATCTGGGGTATCCTGCTGATCGTGATCGTGATCGGCGGCATCTACAGTGGCCTGTTCACACCGACCGAAGCTGCCGCCGTCAGTGCGGTGTACGCCTTCATCGTCGCAGTGTTCATCTACAAGGATCTGAAGCTGCGAGACGTGCCGCGCGTGCTGCTGTCGTCGGCAAATCTTTCGGCGATGCTGCTCTACATCATCACCAACGCAGTCTTGTTCTCGTTCCTGATGACCTACGAGAACGTGCCGCAAGCGCTGGCGCAATGGATGATCGACCAGGGCCTCGGCTGGATTGGATTCTTGCTCCTCGTCAATCTCCTGCTGCTGGTGGCGGGCAACGTGATGGAGCCGTCCTCGATCATCCTGATCATGGCGCCAATCCTGTTTCCGGTTGCGATCAAGCTCGGCATCGATCCGATCCATTTCGGCATCCTGATGACGGTCAACATGGAGGTCGGGCTCTGCCATCCCCCGGTCGGCCTCAATCTCTACGTCGCCTCAGGCATCGCCAAGATGGGCATCACCGAGCTCACGGTCGCGGTGTGGCCATGGCTGCTGACGATGCTGGCATTCCTCGTGGTCGTGACATATTGGCCGGGTCTGTCGCTGTGGCTGCCGCGATTGCTGGGCATGTAGCTACGAACACGCTGCTTCTCTCCACCTGTGGGCGCGGGGCTACGCATTGCTGCGTCCTCCCGCCATGGCAATCGGCCGCGAGATGCGGTTAGATGCCGCGCAACAGGCGGGGAGGAGATCGAGATGACGGACACGTCCAGCAACGAGCCGAAGGGCGCAACGCCGTCCGTCATCGCGCAGCAGACGGCGATGCTGAACGCGTTGCCGTTTTCCGACACGCGGGATTTCGACGACGCCGCGCGCGGCTTTCTCGGCACCATCGAGAACGCGGAGATCACCAATCCGCAAGGGCGGACGGTCTGGAGCCTCGAGCCTTACGGCTTTCTCTCCGCCGAGCAGGCGCCGGCCACGGTCAATCCGAGCCTGTGGCGCCAGTCGCGGCTCAACATGCAGCACGGCCTGTTCGAGGTCGTGCCCGGCGTCTACCAGGTGCGTGGGCTCGACATCGCCAACATGACGCTGATCGAAGGCGACGGTGGCGTCATCGTCGTCGACACACTGACCTCGATCGAGGGCGCGCGCGCCGCGCTCGATCTCTACTACAGGCATCGCGGCCAGCGACCGGTCGCGGCCGTGATCTTCACCCATACCCACACCGACCATTGGGGCGGCGCGCGCGGCGTGCTGGAGGAGGACGCGCTCGCGAGCGGCCGCGTCCCGATCATCGCGCCGAACTTGTTCATGGAGCATGCCGTCTCCGAGAACATCATCGCGGGACCTGCGATGCTGCGCCGGGCGCAGTACCAGTTCGGACCTCTCCTCGCCAAGGGTGCGCGCGGGCAGGTCGATTGCGGCCTTGGCAAGTCGATGGCGGCAGGTTCGGTGGCGCTGCTGCGGCCGACCGATTTGATCATGGCGACCGGCGATCGGCGCGTGATCGACGGCGTCGAGTTCGAATTCCAGATGGCGCCGAACAGCGAAGCGCCGGCCGAGATGCATTTCTTCATCCCGCGCTACAAGCTGTTGAACCTCGCCGAGAACTGCACCCACAATTTCCACAATCTGCTGCCGTTCCGCGGCGCCGACGTGCGCGACGCGCTGGCCTGGTCGAAATATCTGGGCGAGGCCCTCCAGCTCTGGGACGGCAAGGCGGAGGCGATGTGCGGCCAGCATCACTGGCCGGTGTGGGGACGCGAACGCATCCGCACCATGATCCGCCAGCAGCGCGATCTCTATAAATTCGCGCATGACCAGACCATCCGCCTGATGAACCACGGTCTCACCGCGGCCGAGATCGCCGAAACGATCCAGCTGCCCAAGAGCCTGGAGGGCGCCTGGCACGGCCGCGGCTATTACGGCCACATCCGGCACAATGTGAAGGCGATCTATCAAAAATATCTGGGCTGGTACGACGCCAATCCGGTCAATCTCGATCCGTTGCCCCCGGTTGAGTCGGGCAAGAAATTCGTCGAGTACATGGGCGGCGCCGGCGCGATCCTCGCGCGGGCGCGGGTCGATTTCGATAAGGGCGAATTCCGCTTCGTGGCGCAGGCGCTCGGCCATCTCGTCTTTGCCGAGCCGGACAATCAGGCGGCGCGTGCGTTGCTGGCGGATACGCTGGAGCAGCTCGGCTACGCCGCCGAAAGCGCGACCTGGCGCAATGCCTATCTGTTCGGCGCGCAGGAAATGCCTATCTGTTCGGCGCGCAGGAATTGCGCCAGGGCATGCCGAAGGTGCCGGCACGCCCGCCGATGCCGCGCGAGACGCTGGCGGCGCTGCGCACCTCACAGCTCTGGGACGTGCTCGGCATCCGCCTCAATGGACCGAAGGCGGAAGGAAAGCACATCGTGCTGAACTGGAGCTTTTCCGACACCGGCGAGACGTTCGTGCTCAATCTGGAGAACTGCGCGCTCACCTACACAGCGGGCATGCAGGCGGACAATGCAGATGCCAGCTTCACGCTCGCGCGGTCGACGCTCGATGAGGTGATCGCAAAACTCACCAGCTTCCCGGAGGCGGTGGCCGCCGGCAAGGTCAAATTCGCCGGCAATCCGATGCGCCTCGCCGAGCTGATGGGCCTGATGGACGAATTCCCGCGCATGTTCGAGATCGTCGAGCCGAAGCGGGCGGTGGTGAGATAGGCTACCGCATTCTTCCGTCATTGCGAGCGCAGCGAAGCAATCCAGAATCTCTCCGCCGGGACGGCCTGGATTGCTTCGCTGCGCTCGCAATGAGGTTGATAGAGAGGAGCGCGCCCCACGCAAATGTCGATGGCCGGGACATGCCCGGCCATGACGGTCGCGATGGGATGGGCGCGTGCTCCTGCTACTCCGCGCTGCTTACCAGCTTGATCCGCGGCGCCTGTTCCTCGCCGAGGCTGCGATAGGCCGCGAGATAATCCAGCGCCATCCGCCGCGCCGTGAAGCGCGTCTCGAACTGCTTGCGGATGAGGGAGCGATCGAGTTGCGGCAGGCGACCGACGACGCCGGCTGCGCTGAGGACGTCCTCGACGACGAAGCCAGTGAGGCCATCGTCGATGATCTCGGGCACCGAGCCGCGGTTGAAGGCGATGACCGGCGTGCCGCAGGCCATGGCTTCGATCATCACCAGGCCAAACGGCTCGGGCCAGTCGATCGGCAACAAGAGGCCAAGTGCGCCGCTCAGGAAGTCCGACTTCTCGTGATCGCTGATCTCGCCGATGAATTCCACCAGCGGATTGTTCTCGATCATCGGCCGGATCAGCTCGTCATAGTAATCCTGGTCGGCCCGATCGACCTTGGCGGCGATCTTGAGCGGAATGCCGCAATGCGTCGCGATCTTGATGGCGCGGTCGACGCCCTTTTCCGGCGCGATGCGGCCGAGCACGGCGAGATATTCCTGTTTCGCCGGCTTCGGCGTCAGCAGGTTCTCCGGCAGGCCGTGGTGAATCGTCCTCACCCAGTTTGCCTGCGGCACCGGCCGGCGCTGCGCGTTCGAGATCGAGATGACGGGGACCTTCGAGAAGGTGTTGAAGACCGGTTGATGCTCCGGCAGGTCGAGCCGGCCGTGCAGCGTGGTCAGGAACGGTGTCGGCTGCCGGTAGAACAGCGACCACGGATAATAATCGAGGTGGAAGTGGAGGAAGTCGAACTCCTCGTCGTCACATTTCTGCCGCACCCGCTCCAGCATCACCATATGCAGCGCATTGGGATCGCGCACGGAACCGTCGAGACGGAGTGCCCGCGGCCACAGCGCATCCAGCTTTGCCGAGGTTTGCGAGTCGCCGCTCGCGAACAGCGTCACATCGTGCCCAAGGGCCACCAGCTCTTCCGTCAACCAATGCACCACCCGCTCGGTGCCGCCATACAGCTTGGGTGGAACAGCCTCCGTCAACGGAGCTACCTGCGCGATGCGCATCTCACCATCTCCTCTGTGCGATCATGATTGTAGAAAGCCCCCGCCTGTTCAGCACCGGCACGCCAGTCAAGGGAACGTTCCCGCACTTGCGAAGTTCCTTCTCCAGAACGTTACTTATTCGACACGTCGGATGCTCGTCGCGATGCTGCCATCACATCTTCGCAGAACGCCCGCATCCGCATGTCGTGATGAGTGTGCCCGGGAACCGAGGCAAGTGGCCGATGTTCAGTCGGCTAACAACAAAAGTTTGAATCATCACGACGGGGTCGATAGTCACATGGATCATCTTTCTGGATACGCGCACCGGCCGTTTGCCTTTGTTTTGCGCTATCTTCGGCGTCGCCTTGCGTCGCATCTCGTGATCCTGACCGCTGTGGTGGCGGCAGTTGCCTGCTCCGTAGGCACGCAGTATGGCGTCAAGTCCCTCGTCGACAGCTTGTCGGCCGGCGCTTCGCATGGTGGGAACGTATGGCTGGCATTCATTTTCCTCATGACGCTGATCGCCGCCGACAATTTCCTTTGGCGGGTCGCGAGCTGGACGGCCAGCTTCACCTTCGTCCGTGTCACGGGGGATTTACGCCGTGACATATTTCGTCATCTGACCGGCCACGCGCCGAGCTACTTCTCCGATCGCATGCCGGGCATGCTGACCAGCCGCATCACGGCGACGTCGAATGCGGTGTTCACCGTCGAGAACATGTTCGTCTGGAATGTGTTGCCGCCGTGCATCGCAACGGTTGCGGCAATCGCGCTGATTGGAACCGTCAGCCCTTACATGGCACTCGGCCTCATGGTGATTGCCGGCGGCATGGTGCTTGCGATGTTCCGCCTCGCTGCCGCGGGGAAACCGCTGCATGACGATTTCGCCGACAAGGCCGCCGTCGTCGACGGCGAGATGATCGACGTCATCAGCAACATGCCGCTGGTGCGCGCCTTCTGCGGCATCGGGCACGAGCATGAGCGCTTCGACGCGACTGTGAACCGGGAGCTCACCGCGCGCGGCCGCAGCCTGCGCTATCTGGAGAAGCTGCGGCTTATCCATGCCGGCGTCACTGTCGTGCTCACGATCGCCCTGATGGCCTGGGCGATCATGCTCTGGCAGGAGGGCCGGGCGACCACGGGCGACGTCGTGCTGGTCTGCACCCTCGGTCTCTCCATTCTGAACGCGACGCGCGATCTCGCGGTGGCGCTGGTCGACGTCACCCAGCACGTTGCGCGGCTGACCGAGGCGATCGCCACGCTGCTGGTGCCGCATGAATTGCGCGACCACCCCGAGGCCGAGCCACTGGTGAAGAGCGGCGCCGCGATCGCGTTCAACAATGTCACTTTCGGCTATCCCGGGGCTGCGAAGATCTTCGAGCGCTTCAGCCTGCGCCTGCAACCCGGCCAGCGCGTCGGCTTGGTCGGCCAGTCCGGCGGCGGCAAGTCGACGCTGTTCACGCTGCTCCAGCGCTTCTACGATACCGACGAGGGCAGCATCACCATCGACGGTCAGGACATTTCCAAGGTGACGCAGCTGAGCCTGCGCGAGGCGATCTCTGTCGTGCCGCAGGACATCTCGCTGTTCCACCGCTCGATTCGCGAAAACATCCGCTATGGTCGCCCGAACGCGACCGACGACGAGGTGCTGCGTGCGGCGATTGCGGCGCGCTGCGATTTCGTCGAAAGCCTGCCTGGTGGTCTCGACACCATGGTCGGCGACCGCGGCGTCAAGATGTCCGGCGGTCAGCGCCAGCGCATCGCGATCGCGCGCGCCTTCCTGAAGGACGCGCCGATCCTGCTGCTGGACGAGGCGACCGCCGCGCTCGACAGCGAATCCGAAGAGGCGATCCGCGAGGCGTTGTCGCGGCTGATGCGCGGCCGCACGGTCATCGCGATCGCCCATCGTCTCGCGACCCTGCGCAATTTCGATCGCGTGGTCGTGTTGAGGGGTGGTAAGATCATCGAGGACGGGTCGCCCGAGCGTCTGATGCAGGGCCACGGGCCCTATCGTGAGCTGGTCACGCAGGAAATGAGCCGGCTCGCCCAAGCCGCCGCGTAAACCAACAGTCGCGTTCGAGTCGGTTGCGTGTCGAAACAAGCGCAGGGGAGCTGCTGATGTCGGCTGAAGCCGTTACCCAATTCGTCTCCGTGACGCGGACCGTGGACCAGGTCGCGGAACAGCCTTTCTATATTCCGATGACGGGACCGTCGGCGCGGCCGCGGCGTTCGCTCAAGCACGACGACACCTTTATCGTGCTCGACAGCCATGGCGACATCGGCGCGTCGGCCGGCGGGCCCGATGGCCTGTTCCATCACGACACGCGCTATCTTGCCAGGCTCGAGCTCGTGCTCGACGATCTCCAGCCGCTGCTGCTGGGCTCGAACCTGCGCGACGACAATTCGGCCCTGACCGTCGATCTCACCAATCCGGACATCTACCGGCAGGGCAGCCTCGTGCTGCAAAAGGACCTGCTGCACATCGTGCGCACGATCTTCCTGTGGCGCGGCACCGCCTATCAGCGCATCGGCGTGCAAAACCACGGCGACCGCCCGGCCAGCTTCGCGCTGACACTGCTGTTCGACAACGACTTCGCCGATCTGTTCGAAGTCCGCGGCGAGCGGCGCCCGCGCCGCGGAATCGGCTCGAGCCGGCTGTTGGGACCGACCGACGTGCTGTTCGACTACCGCGGTCTCGATGACGCCGAGCGCTCCACCAGCCTGCATTTCGATCCGCGCCCGACGAAGTTGTCGGTGAATGCCGCGACCTGGCAGCTCGAACTCGACCCGCATGAGTCGAAATCCCTGTTCGTGGCCGTGTCCTGCAATCGGCCGATCGCGGAGAAGCCGGCGCGCTTTTTCAGAAGCCTGCTCGCCCACCGCCGCGAGATGCGCCGATCGACGATGGGGGCCGCCAGCATCGAGACCTCCAACAACATCTTCAACGAGGTGCTGTGCCAGGCCATGGCCGACCTCAACATGCTGATGACGGAGACGCCGCAGGGCCGCTATCCCTATGCGGGGATTCCCTGGTACTCGACGACGTTCGGCCGCGACGGGCTGATCACCGCGCTGCAGATGCTGTGGGTCGATCCGCGGATCGCCAAGGGCGTGCTGCGGCGGCTCGCCCATTTCCAGGCCAAAGCGGTCGATCCGCTCGCCGATGCCGCGCCCGGCAAGATCCTGCATGAGATGCGCGGCGGCGAGATGGCGGCGCTGCGCGAGGTGCCGTTCGCGCAATATTACGGCAGCGTCGATTCCACGGCCTTGTTCGTCCTGCTGGCAGGAAGCTATTTCGAGCGCACCGGCGACGAGAAGACCTTGACAGAGCTGTGGCCGGCCATCGAAGCGGGGTTGGCCTGGATCGACGGCCCCGGTGATCCCGACAAGGACGGCTTCGTCGAATATCAGCGCGCCACGGAAAAGGGCCTCGCCAACCAGGGCTGGAAGGATTCCTACGACGCGATCTTCCATGCCGATGGCCAGCTTGCGGAAGGCAATCTCGCGCTCGCCGAGGTGCAAGGTTACGTCTTTGCCGCCAAGCGGCTCGCCGCGCGTTGCGCGCTTCGGCTCGGCAAGCCTGATCTCGCCAGGAAGCTCGAGGCCGAGGCCAAGACGCTGGCCGAGCGTTTCGAGGCCGCGTTCTGGTGCGAGGAGCTCGGCACCTATGCGCTTGCGCTCGACGGCAAGAAGCGGCCGTGCAAGGTGCGGACCTCGAACGCCGGCCAGATCCTGTTCAGCGGCATGATCCGCGAGGATCGCGCGCGGCTCGTCGCCGCCGATTTGATGCGGCCGCATTTCTTTTCGGGGTGGGGCATCCGCACCGTCGCTGTCGGCGAGGTGCGTTACAACCCGATGTCCTATCATGACGGGTCGATCTGGCCGCACGACAATGCGCTGATCGCGCTCGGGCTCGCGCGCTACGGGCTCAAGCATTCGGTCGCGCATGTCTTCAAGGGACTGTTCGACGCCGCGACCTACATGGACCTGCGCCGGTTGCCCGAATTGTTCTGCGGTTTCCGGCGCGAGAAGCGGCGCGGACCGACGCTCTATCCGGTCGCCTGCGCGCCGCAGGCCTGGGCCAGCGCCACGGCGTTCACGCTGCTGGAGGCGGCGCTGGGCATTGAGTTCGACGTGGCGCGCGGTGAGATCCGGCTGCGCAATCCGCATCTGCCGGCGTTTCTGCACGAGGTGATCTTGCGCGATCTGCGTCTGGGCGAGTCCAGCGTGGACCTGCGCGTCAGCCGCCATGGCGACGACGTGGCGCTGGAGGTGCTGCGCACGCGTGGCCAGATTCAAGTCTCGATCGTGCTGGCGCGCTAGCGGCGCGCCAGGAGGAGGGTGCATGCGTACCGCCGGATGGTTGGCCCTGGGCGTCGTTATGGTCGTCGGGATGACGCTCGCCGTGTCACGCGCCGCGGAGCAGGCGCCCGCACCCGCGACTGAAGCGAATGCACCGCCGACGGTGCAGCCGCCGGCGTCATCCGTCCCCGTCACGCCAAAGAATGCCGCGCCACCGCCGTCGGTCACGATCATCGGCGCGAGCGACGCGCACGGTGTGCTTGGACGTGACGTGCTCAGCGCGGCGAACGAGGACATGGGCCGCATCGTCGACGTCATCGTCGATCGGAGTGGGCACGTGCGCGCTGCCGTGATCGATTTCGGCGGCTTCCTCGGCGTCGGCAGCCGCAAGATCGTGGTGGACTGGAACGCGATGCGGTTCGGCAAGATCGTCAACAAGAAGGACAGCATCACGCTGGAATTGACCAAGGCACAGGTCGCAGCCGCGCCGGAATACAAGGAGGACACGCCGATGGTGGTGCTCGGCGCGTCCGGCAGCCTGCAGCCACTGCAAGCTGTTCAGTGAGGCGCGGGGAGGAATGGCCGCCGGTGCTGTTGTCGAGAAAGCCGAATCATGCGGATCGCGAGGGCCGCGTTGAGCAGGACAAATTCTCGGTGCCGTCGCCTGCCGGCATCCCGGCGCCGTCGCGCCAGAGCCTGCGCGGCCTCGACTGGTTCATCTTCTTCCTCGCCGACGTGCAGACCGGATTCGGGCCGTTCATCGCAGTTTATCTGACGACCCAGAAATGGACCCAGGTCGAGATCGGCCTCGTGCTGTCGATCGGCGGCATCGTTGCCCTGATCGGCCAGATGCCGGGCGGCGCCATCATCGATGCCGCGAAATCCGAGCGGCTGGTCGCAGGCCTCGCGATCGCCACCATCGGCTGCTGCGCGCTTGCCTATGCGGCAATGCCGATCTTCCCCGTGGTGGTGGCTGCGGCCACCTTGCACGCGGCAGCAAGCTGCGTGCTCGGACCGGCGATCGCGGCGATCAGCCTCGGTCTGGTCGGCCCGCTCGCGATAGGCGAGCGTCTCGGCCGGAACGCGCGCTTCGCTTCGCTTGGCAACGGCGTTGCGGCTGCGGTGATGGGAACGGCCGGCTATCTGCTGTCGAGCCGCTCGGTATTCCTGGTCACCTTTCTGCTCGCGATTCCGACTTTGATCGCACTCTCTCGCATCCGGGAGCATGAGGTCGACATCGCCCGCTGTCACGGCGAGATGCCGCGCGAGGCGAAGGAACGCGGCGACACCAATATCTGGCATCTGATCCGGCAGCGGCCGCTCATTGTCTTTGCGCTCAGCGTGCTCTTGTTGCAGCTCGCGAACGCCTCGATGATGCCGCTGATGGCAAGCGCGGTGACGGCGCGATCGAGCGAGTGGGCGACGGTGCTCGTCGCTTTTTGCATCGTCGTGCCGCAGGCGATCGTGGCGCTGCTGTCGCCGAGCGTCGGGCGCAAGGCGCAAGCGTGGGGCCGCAGGCCGCTGCTGCTGATCGGATTCGCGGCGCTGACGATTCGCGGTCTGCTGTTCGCGACCGTGCGCGATCCGTATCTGCTGGTGCTGGTGCAGGTGTTCGACGGTCTCACCGCGGCGGTGTTCGCGGTGATGATCCCGCTGATCGTGGCCGACGTCGCCTTCGGCAGCGGCCATTTCAACCTCGCGCAGGGCATCGTCGGCACGGCAATGGGCATCGGCGCGTCGCTGAGCACCGCGCTTGGCGGCTATGTCAGCGACAAGTTCGGCAATGCCACGGCGTTCATGGGGCTATCTGGCGTCGCCGCGACGGGACTTCTGCTTATTCTGCTTGTGATGCCGGAGACGCGGCGCAAGGGCATGATCGCAGCAAAAGAAATGGCCGGCTAATTCAGCCGGCCATGAGCGGGTGGAAGAGGGGAGATCAGGCGTCGAGATTGTGCAGGCGTGCCCGGTTGCGCAGCACGATCTGGCGGGCGCCCGAGAAGCCGAGAATGCCCTGGGCATGAAGCTGCGACAGCGCGCGCGAGACGGTCTCGAGCGTGAGACCGAGATAGTCGCCGATGTCGCGGCGGCACATCGGCAGCGCCATCATGCCGGCAACCGCGAGGCGGCGGTCCATTTCGAGCAGGAAGGTTGCGACGCGCTCCATCGCGGTCTTGCGGCCCAGCAGCAGCATGTGGTCTTCGGCGTGGCGAAGCTCGCCAGCGGTCATGGCCCAGAGCTTGCGGGCGACCTGGACGTCGGTGGCTGCGGCCTTCTCGAGGCTCGCGCGCTTCACGAGGCGCACCGTGGTGTCGATGATAGCTTCAGCAGCAAGGCGGTGGGTGGTGCCGGATTCGAGGCCGAATACGTCGCCGGGAAGGTGGAAGGAGCCGATCTGGCGGCGGCCGTCGGAGAGAAGCTTGTAGCTGCGCACCGCGCCGGTGACGACCTGATAGACATACTCGGCCGGCTCGTCCTCACCATAGATCTCCTCTTCCTTGCGGTAGGAGAACTCAGTGGCAACGAGGCCGACATGGCCGGCAATCGCGCCGAACTGGTCTGAGACGGGATGGGCGGGTGCGATCTTGCCACCGATCTGGGTGGTAATCGCCGGGGTGTTGAAGGTCTGGGTCAGCATCTGCGCCATCTCCGTTGTGATGACGCTTTGGTACGCGGTATCGGGTGCCTCGAAAATTTCGCGAGATATCTTAAGGAGGTTGCCTTACGTAGAATCCCGTAGGTCAGCTATGGACCCGGTTCTGGATGGCGTGGCGAATGCGCTTGACCAGGTTTTCGTCCAGAAGCGGCTTCAGAATCACTTCATTTACGCCTGCGGCCGCCGCCCGGGCCGAGATATTCGGGTCGGGATAGCCGGTGATCAGGATCACCGGGGTATCGCCCTCGGACTGGCGCAGTCGCCCGGCCAGCTCGATGCCGTTGATGTCGGGCATTTTGTAGTCGATCACGTAACAGTCTGCACCGGACGGGCTCGCCGCATTGAGCAGCGCCGTGGCGTTCCTGAAGGTCCGCACGGCAAAACCGTCGGTTTCCAGCAAAAACCTCAGCGAGCCGAGCACAGCGGCATCGTCGTCGACCACATAGATGCTTGGCTTTGCGGGTGACGACATCGGGAGCCGCTCAGGATGGGAGCTGATCGCAATCATTCCGATCTGGTAGCACAGCGCGAGCGACCGGTTTTGACTTGCCTCAATCCTGGTGACTTCAATCGTTGAGCATTCCGGCCCGCATGGCCAGCCGCACCAGTTCCGACAGGCTGTTGGCCTGCATCTTGGTCATCACATTGGCCCGGTAGACCTCGATGGTGCGCGGGCTGATGTCGTACTCGCGGGCGATCAGCTTGTTGGATAGGCCCGCGATCAGCCCTTCCATGACCTGGCGTTCCCTGGGGCTCAGGGAAGCGACGCGAGCGGCGACGTCCTGGGCCATGGCCTCGTTCCTGGCCGCCGGCTCGCCCTCGCGGATCGCGGATTCGATCATGGCGATGAGGCGGTCATCTTCGAACGGCTTTTCCAGGAAATCCATGGCACCGAGTTTCATCGCCTCGACCGCGAGCGGCACGTCGCCATGGCCGGTCATGATCAGGATTGGAAACCGGCTGCGCTGCGCCTTCAGGCGCTTGAGAAGCTCGATCCCATCGATGCCGGGCATCCGCACATCGGAGACGACGCAGCCGAAGGCGAGGCCAGGCAGGGCGTCGAGAAAACTCTGCGCGTTGTCGAACAGTGTGACGCCGAAGCCAGCTGAATCCAGCAGGAAATTCAGCGAATCCCGCATCGCCTCGTCGTCGTCAATGACGTAGATGATTCCCTTGGTCGTCATGGATCAGTTCTCGTCGGCTGCCGGCAACGTGAAGCGGAATGTCGCCCCACCCGATGCGTTGCTCTCGGCCCACATCCGGCCGCCGTGAGCCTCGACGATCGAGCGGCTGATGGACAGTCCCACGCCCATGCCGGTGTCCTTGGTGGTGAAAAAAGTCTGAAACAGGTTTGGCATGACGTCGTCCTGGAAGCCGGAGCCGGTATCGGAGACCTCGATCTCGATCATGTCGTCGGCGACGCGGGTGTTGGTGACGACGAGCTCGCGCCGTGGCGACTGCGCCATCGCTTCCAGCGCGTTGCGGAAGAGGTTGACCAGCACCTGCTGGATTTGCACCCGGTCGGCGAGCACGAGATCGGCATTTGGATTGAGGCCGAAACGGAGCTGTACGTTCTGCTCGCGCGCGCCGGCGAGCCCGAGCGCGCCAGCCTCCTCGATCAGCTTGGACAGGCTCTCGACCCTTTTCTCGGATTCGCCGCGGGAGACAAAGTCGCGCAAGCGGCGGATGATCTGGCCGGCGCGCAGCGCCTGCTCGGCGGCGCGGTCCAGCGCGCTCTCGATCTTCGGCGTATTCGGATCCTGGCTTCCGGCGAGCAGCCGCCGCGACCCCTTCATGTAGTTGCTGATCGCTGCCAGCGGCTGGTTGAGTTCGTGAGCGAGCGCGGACGCCATTTCGCCCATCGCGCTCAACCGAGAGACGTGGACGAGCTCGGACTGCAATTCCTGGAGCCGCGCCTGGGTTTTCTGATGCTCGGTAAGATCGCGGACGAAACCGGTGAAATAGGGCTCGCCGCCCGACTGCATCTCGCCGATCGACAGGTGCATCGGGAAGGTCGTGCTGTCGCGACGCTTTCCGGTCACGATGCGGCCGATGCCGATGATGTGCGGGTCGCTGGTGGTGCGGTAGCGCGCGATGTAGCCGTCGTGACGGGAGCTGTCGGGCTCCGGCATCAGGATGCGCACGTTCTGGCCGATCACCTCCGGCTCGGCCCAGCCGAACAGGCGCTCGGCCGCCGAGCTGAACAGCTGGATGATGCCGTGGCCGTCGATGACGATCATGGCGTCGGGAATCGTCTGCAGGATCGAGCGGAGGTGATTCTCGCGGGTGCGAAGGGCCTCCTCGACCTGCTTCTCCTCGTCGACATCGAGAAAGATGCCGCTGAGATGCCGGGCGGCGCCGGCTTCGTCCCGAATCAGCCCCGCGCGGGCGCGGATCCACTGCGCTCTGCCCGACGCGCCCGCGACCTTGAACGACACGTCGAAGCTGCCGCCCCGTTCGGAGACGTGTCGGATCGCACTCTCGATCCGCCCGCGGTCGTTCGGCTCCAGTCGGGACAGGAACAGCGTGTAACTCACCGTTTGGTCAGGTTCGATCCCGAACAGGATTCTGGCCGTCTCCGACCACTCCAATTCCAGTGTGTTGAGATCGAGATCCCAGGTCCCGACGCCAAATCCTTCGATTCGAACGCGGAAATGTTCGCCCCGGCCGTCATCTTGCGGATGAATCACACGGGTCGGCGCCAAACGATCACTCCCATTCTGATGCGGGGAACCGCACAGCGTTACCGTCGGCAATGTACCCAAGGAGGGGCCGGAGGCAAGTTCCGATGTCTTATACCATTGGCAGATTTCCCTCTCGGCGCGGTGATCCAAGGTTTTGATCTATCTCATCCTGCCAGGCGGCGGCGGGCTTACGATCTGATAGCAGCTCATTGCGCCGGAGAATCCCGATGACATACGCGACCGTGATGGTCAGCCTGGCGCTCGATCAGCCCAACGAGGCGCGTCTTCAGGTCGTGGGCGAGCTTGCCGAACGATTTGAAGCGTCGATCATCGGCGTTGCTGCGGCGCAGTTCGCTCCGCCGCTCTATTTCAGCGATGGCGCCGCAGCGCAGGGACTGATCGATGAGGGAGAAGCCTCGGTCAAGCGACGTCTGGGCGAGCTCGAGGCGCAATTCCGCGCCGCGATCAGGAATCGCGGCGGGCATGTGGAATGGCGCAGCGCCATGGATTTCCCGGCGCGCTTTACGTTCGCCCAGGCGCGTTGCGCCGACATCGTCGTCACCGGCGGGCAGAGCCCGGCCTTTTCCGACGCCTTCGCGCTCGCGAGCCCAAAGGATCTGGTGATGCAAGCCGGCCGGCCGATCCTGGTCGTGCCTGACGGGGTCAACTGGCTCGATCTGCGCAGCGTCCTGGTGGCGTGGAAGGATACGCCGGAAGCCCGGCGGGCGCTGGCCGATGCGCTGCCGATACTGCGCAAGGCCAGGGATGTCACCGTCCTCGCAATTCCCGAAGGCGACGACGACCGCCCTGCCGCGGTCGCTGGCGTGACCGACGTGACGGCGTGGCTTGCCCGTCATGGCGTGACCGCGATCGCGCGCGTTTCCGAAGCGGCCCGGAACGAAACCGTCGCCGGGCAACTGGAGAAAATTGCCGGCGATGTCGGCGCCAGCCTGATCGTCGCCGGTGCCTACGGCCATTCGCGCTTCCGCGAACTGATCCTCGGCGGCGTCACCCAATATCTGGTCACTCAATCTGCCCGCTGCGTGCTGCTGTCGCACTGACGCTGGAGACGAATCAAAGAGGACGCGCCGTGTACAGATTCCTTGAACAGACCGTCGACGGCCACATGACGCACGACGTCAAGACGGTGAGGCGCGACCTCGACCTGCTCGCGCTCAGCGAGATGTTCGAACGCGACGATTTCAATTCCTATCCCGTCGAGGACGACGGGCAGGTCGTCGGCATCGTCACCAAGTTCGACATCCTGAAGTGCTTCGCCTTCACGCCGAGCCAGATGCTGCCGCGCTATCACGACCTGATGAGCCGTAAAATCGGCGACGTCATGACGCCCGACTTTATCTATGTCAGCCCCGACACGCGGCTGACGCGCGTGCTCCAGATCATGGTCGAGCACCGCATCCGGAGCATCATCGTGCTCAATGGCGCGCAGAAGCTGGTCGGAATCGTCGCCCGCGAGGACGTCATCGCAGCGCTCAAGGCGACGGCACGGGAGTGAGAAGGCGGCTGCGTGATCCTACGGAGGATTCTTTTTCTTCCCTTCTCCCCTTGCGGGAGAAGGTGGCGCGAAGCGCCGGATGAGGGGTTCTATCCGCGGAAAAACTTTTGATGCGGCGCCAACCCCTCACCCAAATGAGATTGCCGCGCCGTCCTCGCTGCCCTCTCCCGCAAGGGGAGAGGGCACTGCAACTGGCGCCGCATCGCCCACATTAACAGAAATCCATCTCCCTTGATTTCAATCAATTCCCCGCGAGGGTGAATGTGGTTTCTGGCCCTGTGTTCTTTCAGAGAGAATCCGCATGAGCCAGCCCTCCATCTCCAAGTCCATGACATCAGGTGAAAGCGGCCTGGCTGTCGTGTTCGCGGTCACCGCCTTCCTCTGCGTGATTGCCTCGGCCAAGGCGCTCGATGCGCCCTTCGCCTTCCACGCCGCGCTGAGCGCGGCGGCGAGCCTGGCCGCGGTCTTCTGCATCATCAACCGCTACCTCGACCGGCCGGCGGCGCTGCCGCCTGCGGAGATCAACGGCCGGCCCAATTACAACATGGGGCCCATCAAGTTCTCCTCCGTCATGGCGATGTTCTGGGGCATTGCCGGCTTTCTCGTCGGCCTCATCATCGCCTCGCAACTGGCGTGGCCGGCGCTGAACTTCGATCTGCCCTGGACCAGCTTCGGCCGCCTGCGTCCGCTGCACACGTCCGCGGTGATCTTCGCCTTCGGCGGCAACGTCCTGATCGCGACTTCCTTCTATGTCGTCCAGAAGAGCTGCCGCGTTCGCCTTGCCGGCGATCTCGCGCCCTGGTTCGTCGTCGTCGGCTACAACTTCTTCATCCTGATCGCCGGTACCGGCTATCTGCTCGGCGTCACCCAGTCGAAGGAATATGCCGAGCCGGAATGGTACTCCGACCTGTGGCTGACCATTGTCTGGGTCACCTATCTGCTGGTCTTCCTTGCCACGATCATCAAGCGCAAGGAGCCGCACATCTTCGTCGCGAACTGGTTCTATCTCGCCTTCATCGTGACGATTGCGGTTCTGCATCTCGGCAACAACCCGGCGCTGCCGGTCTCGGTGTTCGGCTCGAAGTCCTACATCGCCTGGGGCGGCATCCAGGACGCCATGTTCCAGTGGTGGTATGGCCACAACGCGGTCGGCTTCTTCCTGACCGCCGGCTTCCTCGCCATCATGTACTACTTCATCCCGAAGCGCGCCGAGCGGCCGATCTATTCCTACCGTCTCTCGATCATCCACTTCTGGGCGCTGATCTTCCTCTACATCTGGGCCGGCCCGCACCATCTGCACTACACGGCGCTGCCGGACTGGACCCAGACGCTCGGCATGACCTTCTCGATCATGCTGTGGATGCCGTCCTGGGGCGGCATGATCAACGGCCTGATGACGCTGTCGGGCGCCTGGGACAAGCTGCGCACCGATCCCGTGCTGCGCATGCTCGTCGTCTCCGTCGCATTCTACGGCATGTCGACCTTCGAAGGCCCGATGATGTCGATCAAGGTGGTCAACTCGCTTAGCCACTACACCGACTGGACCATCGGCCACGTGCACTCCGGCGCGCTCGGCTGGGTCGGTTTCGTCTCCTTTGGCGCGCTCTACTGCCTGGTACCCTGGATCTGGAATCGCAAGGGCCTCTACAGCCTCAAGCTCGTCAACTGGCACTTCTGGATCGCGACGCTCGGCATCGTCCTCTACATCTCGGCGATGTGGGTGTCCGGCATCCTCCAGGGCCTGATGTGGCGCGCCTACACCTCGCTCGGCTTCCTCGAATATTCCTTCATCGAGACCGTCGAGGCGATGCATCCCTTCTACATCATCCGCGCTGCCGGCGGCGGGCTGTTCCTGATCGGCGCGCTGATCATGGCCTATAATCTCTGGATGACGGTTCGCGTCGGCGAACAGGAAGTCCAGATGCCCGTCGCTCTTCAGCCGGCGGAATGAGGAGTTTTCCATGTCGTTCTGGACACGCCACCAAATCTTCGAAAAGAACTCGATCATCCTGATCGTCGGCATCCTGCTGGTGATCGCCATCGGCGGTCTCGTCGAGATCACCCCGCTGTTCTACCTCAAGAGCACGATTGAGGCGGTCGACGGGATCAGGCCGTATACGCCGCTGGAGCTCGCCGGGCGCAACGTCTACATCCGCGAGGGTTGCTATCTCTGCCATTCGCAGATGATCCGCCCGTTGCGCGACGAGGTCGAGCGCTACGGTCATTTCTCGCTGGCCGCCGAGAGCATGTACGACCATCCGTTCCAGTGGGGCTCGAAGCGCACCGGCCCCGATCTTGCCCGCGTCGGCGCCAAATATTCCGACGACTGGCACGTCACCCATCTGACCAACCCGCGCGCAATCGTGCCGCAGTCGGTGATGCCCGGCTATCCGTTCCTCAGCAAGACCGAGGTCGATCCGGACACGATCGCCGACCACATGCGCACGCTGCGGACCGTCGGCACGCCCTACACCGACGACCAGATCGCCAACGCGGGCGATGACATGAAGGCCCAGGCCGATCCTGACAATGCCGGCTCCGACGCTTTCACCAAGCGCTACGCCAAGGCCGTGGTGCGCAACTTCGACGGCAAGACCGGCACGCCGACCGAGATGGACGCGCTGATCGCCTATCTCCAGATGCTCGGCACGCTGGTCGACTTCAAGATCTACAACGAGAAAGCCAATCTTCGCTGAGAAGGCACCAACGATGAAAGCCATCCTGACACTCGACAATCTCGCGTCCGGTCTCGTGACCACGATCTGGACGCCGGTGTTCGTCGCGATCTTTCTCGCGATCATCGCCTACGCATTCTGGCCCCGTAACAAGGCAGCTTTCGACGAAGCGGCACACCTGCCGTTGCGGGAGGAGTAAGAGATCATGACCGATCATCATAGCGACATCGATCCCGTCTCCGGGAGGACCACGACCGGACACGAGTGGGACGGCATCAAGGAGCTCAACACGCCGCTGCCGCGCTGGTGGGTAATCACCTTCTACCTCACCATCGTCTGGGCGATCGGCTACTGGATCGTGTATCCGGCCTGGCCGCTGGTCTCCAGCAATACAACGGGCCTGTTCGGCTACTCGACGCGCGCCGACGTCGCGGTCGAGCTCGCCAACCTCGAGAAGATCCGCGGAGCCAAGATGGTTGCGCTGGGCGCGGCCTCGCTCGCCGACATCGAGAAGGATCCGGCGCTGCTCGCGCTCGCGCGCGCCAAGGGCAAGACCGTGTTCGGCGACAATTGCGCGCCATGTCACGGCTCAGGCGGCGCCGGTGCCAAGGGCTATCCGAACCTGAACGACGACGACTGGCTGTGGGGCGGATCGCTCGATCAGATCATGCAGACCATCCAGTTCGGCGCACGTTCCGGGCACGCCAAGACGCATGAAGGCCAGATGCTCGCATTCGGCAAGGACGGCGTGCTGAAGCCGGACGAGATCGTCACGGCCGCCAACTATGTGCGTGCATTGTCGGGCCTTCCGACCCGCAAGGGCTATGACGCGGCCAAGGGCGAGAAGATCTTCGCGGAGAATTGCGTCGCCTGCCATGGCGACGGCGGCAAGGGCAACCCGGAGATGGGCGCCCCCAACCTGACCGACAAGATCTGGCTCTATGGTTCGGACGAGGCGTCGCTGATCGAGACCATCAGCCAGGGCCGCGCTGGCGTGATGCCGGCCTGGGAGGGACGGCTCGATCCCGCCACCATCAAGGCGATGGCAGTTTACGTCCACTCGCTGGGCGGCGGAAAATAGCCAACCGGCAGCAAACGGGGGCGAACAAAAGTGCCCCCGCTTGCGCTGGATCAACTGACGCGGCGGCGTCGGGTTTAGGTTCAATCGCACCTCTTGAAAAGCTGCAGGCGATGAACAGGCCCGTGAACCCAAAAGCCATCCCATTAGACGATGACAACGGGCCGCTCTATGTGGCCCAGAAGAAAGTCTATCCCCAGAGCATCTCCGGCACCTTCCGCCGGATCAAATGGGGCCTGATGGCGTTCTGCCTCGGCGTTTACTACTTCCTGCCGTTCGTGCGCTGGAACCGCGGCCTCGGTGCCCCCAACCAGGCGGTGCTGATCGATCTTCCCAACAGCCGCTTCTATTTCTTCTTCATCGAGCTGTGGCCGCAGGAGGTCTACTACTTCACCGGCCTGCTGATCGTCGCCGCGGTGGCGCTATTCCTGATGAACTCGGTCGGCGGCCGCATCTGGTGCGGCTATCTCTGTCCGCAGACAGTGTGGACCGACCTGTTCTATGCGGTCGAGCGTCTGATCGAGGGCGACCGGCGCGAGCGGATGAAGAAGGACAAATCGTCCGACCCGATGAAGCTGGAGCGCATCTCCGAGATCGTGCTCAAGCATTCGATCTGGCTCCTGATCGGATGGTGGACCGGCGGCGCCTGGGTGCTCTATTTCAACGACGCACCGACGCTGGTTAGGGAACTCGTCACCTTCCAGGCGCCGATGATCGCCTATATCTGGATCGGCATCCTCACCGCGACGACTTACGTGCTCGCGGGCTTCATGCGCGAGCAGGTCTGCACCTATATGTGCCCGTGGCCGCGGATCCAGGCCGCGCTCACCGACGAATGGGCGCTCAACGTCACCTATCGTTACGATCGCGGCGAGAAGCGTACGTCGGTGAAGAAGGCGGCCGAGCTGCGCGCGCTCGGCGAGCAAGTCGGCGATTGCGTCGACTGCTATCAATGCGTCGCCGTGTGTCCGACCGGCATCGACATCCGCAATGGACCGCAGCTCGAATGCATCCAGTGCGGGCTCTGCATCGACGCTTGCGACAACGTGATGACGAAGATCGGCCGGCCGAAGCGGCTGATCGGCTATGACAACGACGTCAACATCCAGCGCCGCCAGGAAGGCAAGGCGCCGATCTACCGCATCGTCCGGGCCCGCACCGTCGCCTACAGCGCGATCATCGCGGCGGTCGGCGGCATCATGATCTATACGCTCGCGACCCGCAGCCTGCTCGACGTCAACGTGCTGCACGACCGCAACCCGGTCGCGGTCAGGCTCAGCGACGGCTCGATCCGCAACGCCTACACGGTGCGGCTGCTCAACAAGAGCGGTTACGACCGCGTCATTGCGATCGACGCTAACGGTCCGGTCAATGCTACGATCCATGTCATTGGGATCGATTCAGTGACGCAGGACCGGCCGATGATCGTGGTTCCGCGCGACTCCACCAGCGAGCTGCGGGTGCTCGTGACCGCGCCGGTGGAGGGCAATCCGGAAAAGTCGATCCCGGTTCGCTTTCACGTCACCGATATCGGCCTCGGCGAAGTCGCCAGCGCCATCGACAATTTCGTCGCGCCCTAGGATCAGGAGTTCGCCATGGCAACCAAGCCGCTGACCGGAACCAAAGTGTTTCTGATGCTGGTCGCCTTCTTCGGCGTCGTGATCGGCGTCAACGTGACCATGATGAAGCTCGCGATCGCGACGCTGCCGGGCACGGACGTCGACAGCCCCTATGCCGCGGGCCTCACCTATGACCGCGAGATATCGGCGGCCCAGGACCAGACCGCGCGAAAATGGAAGGTCAACGCCCATGTCGAGCGCCGCGCCGATGGCGCCGCCGTGCTTCAGGTCGAGGCGCGCGACGCGAGCGGACAGCCGATCGCCGGGCTGAAATTCGGCGGCCGCCTGGAGCGGCCGACCGACAAGCGCGCCGATCTCGCCGTCGAGCTCTCGGAAGCCGGCATCGGCCTCTATCGCGGCAATGCCGCATCGGTCGCGCCGGGCCAGTGGGATCTGGTGATCGAGGGCGAGGCGCGGGGAACGCGCGTGTTCATGTCGCGCAACCGCGTGATCCTGAACTGAAGGATTTTGCCATGCACGTCTCGCGGGACTTTTCGCATTACGTCCGGACTGCGGGCGAGGGCGTCCAGCACATCGATCTCGCGGTCGAGGGCGTTCACTGTGCCGGCTGCATGGCCAAGATCGAGCGCGGGCTATCCGCGATTCCCGACGTCACGCTGGCCCGCGTGAACCTCACCGACCGGCGCGTTGCGCTGGAATGGAAGGCGGGCACGCTCGATCCGGCCCGCTTCATCGATCGCCTCGAAGAGCTCGGCTACAGGGCCTATCCTTACGAGACCGAGAGCGCGGAAGCGACCGAGGTCGCCGAATCGCGCTTCCTGCTGCGCTGCCTCGGCATCGCCGCATTCGCCACCATGAACGTGATGATGCTGTCGATCCCGGTGTGGTCCGGCAACGTCTCGGACATGCTGCCGGAGCAGCGCGATTTCTTCCACTGGCTGTCGGCGCTGATCGCGCTGCCGGCGGCGGCCTATGCCGGCCAGCCGTTCTTCCGCTCGGCCTGGCGCGCGCTGTCGGCCAGGACCACCAATATGGACGTGCCGATCTCGATCGGCGTGACGCTGGCGCTGGGCATGTCCGTGGTCGAGACCATCAACCACGCCGAGCACGCCTATTTCGACGCGGCGATCATGCTGCTCACTTTCCTCCTGGTCGGCCGCTTTCTCGACCAGAACATGCGGCGGCGGACCCGCGCGGTCGCGGGCAATCTCGCCGCGCTCAAGGCGGAGACCGCGGCCAAGTTCGTCGGGCCTGGCGAGATATCTCAAGTGCCGGTGGCCGCGATCTATCCCGGCGACATCGTGCTGCTGCGACCCGGCGAGCGCTGCGCGGTCGACGGCACCGTGATCGAGGGCCGTTCCGAAATCGACCAGAGCCTGATCACCGGCGAGACGCTCTATGTCACGGCCGAGCAGGGCACGCCGGTCTATGCGGGATCGATGAACATCTCAGGCAGCCTGCGGGTGCGGGTCTCGGCGGCCTCCGAGGCGACGCTGCTCGCCGAGATCACGCGGCTGCTCGACAATGCGCTGCAAGCGCGCTCGCGCTACATGCGGCTCGCAGACCGCGCCTCGCGACTCTATGCGCCCGTGGTGCATGCCACCGCGCTCATCACTATCCTCGGCTGGGTCATTGCGGGCGCCGGCTGGCATGATGCGATCGTGACCGGCGTCGCGGTGCTGATCATCACCTGTCCCTGCGCGCTCGGACTCGCCATCCCGACGGTGCAGACGGTGGCCTCGGGCGCGATGTTCAAGGCGGGTGTCCTGCTGAACTCCGGCGATGCCATAGAGCGTCTCGCAGAAGCCGACCACGTGATCTTCGACAAGACCGGCACGCTGACGCTGCCCGATCTCGAAGTGATGAATGCGGCCGATATCCCCGCTGATGTCTTCGAGCTTGCCGGGCGGCTCGCGCTGTCGAGCCATCATCCGGTCGCCGCCGCGGTCGCGCAGGCCTCCGACGCCAGATCGCCGATCGTCGGCGCGATCGAGGAGTCCGGCCAGGGGGTGCGCGCTGTGGTCGATGGCATCGAGATTCGCCTCGGCCGTCCGTCCTTCTGCGGCGCCGAGACGCTGGTTTCCGACGTGACAAATCTCGATCCCGAAGCTTCCGTCGTGGCTTTCAGCAAGGGCAGCGAAAGATTCATCCTATCTGTGCGCCAGGGCCTCCGTCCCGATGCGCAGGCTGTGATCGCGGCGCTCAAGGCGCGCAATATCGGCATCGAGATTCTCTCCGGCGACCGTGAACCGGCGGTGATCGCCGCGGCCCATGCGCTGAGCATCTCCGAATGGCGGGCCGGGGTGACGCCGGCCGACAAGATCGCGCGAATCGAGGTCTTGAAGCAGCGGGGCATGAAGGTCCTGATGGTCGGCGACGGCATGAACGATGCGCCGTCGCTGGCGGCGGCCCACGTCTCGATGTCGCCGATCTCGGCCGCGCATCTGAGCCAGGCGACCGCCGATCTCGTCTTCCTCGGCCGGCCGCTGGCCCCGGTCGTCGCCGCCATCGACGCTTCACGCAAGGCGCTGCGCTTGATGCGGCAAAATCTCTGGCTCGCGATCGGCTACAATGTCCTCGCGGTGCCGGTCGCGATCAGCGGCGTCGTGACACCCCTGATCGCGGCTGCCGCCATGAGCGGATCGTCGATCCTGGTGATGCTGAACTCGCTGCGTGCGCGCGGCGCCTCGCGGGAGATCGTGTGATGGAAATCCTGGTCATCCTGGTGCCGCTGGCGCTGATGCTCGGTCTCGCCGGTCTCGCCGCCTTCCTCTGGTCGCTTCGAAGCGGCCAGTACGACGATCTCGACGGCGCCGCCTGGCGCGCCATCGCCGACGACGAGCCGCCGCAGGAGGCGCCGGCCAAGCGCTAGCGCCTCAAGGCGAGCGTCAGCAGGGCCGCGACCGCAAGCGCCACGCCTACCCCGGCCACGCAGGCATCCCAGCCAAACGCGTCGAACAGTCGGCCGAGGACGGCCGTGCCGATGAGCCCGCCACAGAAATAGCAGGCGAGATAGGTGCCGCTGGCGATGCCGCGGTTTTCAGCCGCAGCCTGTCCTACGAATCCTGTCGCAGCGGCTTGCGCGCAAAAGGTGCCGATGCCGACCAGAACCATCCCGGCGAGGACCGCGCCCAGGTGTGCGACCAGCATCAACGGCAGGCCGATCCCGGCGATGGCGAGCGAGCCCCAGATCGTCGGACGCGTTCCGAGGCGTGATGCCACTCTGCCCGCCAGCAGCGTCGTGACCACCGACGGCAGGAAGACGAAGTAAACGAGGCCGAGGTCCATCATGCCCAGCGACAGCGGTGGTCGAACCAGAACGAAATTGATGAATGTGAAGGTACCGATGAATGCGAACAGGATGCAGAAGCCGATGCCATAGGCGGCTCGCAGCCGTGGATCCCGCCACTGCGCGATCGTCGCGGCAAACGCCGATGCCGTCGGCGTCGTTGCCCGCATCGGCTGTACGCGCGCAATGGTGAAATAGACCAGTGCGGCGCCGGCCAGATTGAGCGCCGCGAAGAAGTAGAAATTCCATGCCAGGCCAAGGCTATCGGCGATCGCGGCCGAGATCAGCCGGCCGACGAGATTGCTGGCGACGTTTCCCGTGATGTAGGCGGCAAAGGCGCCGCCGGAATCCATTGCGCTGCATTGTTCGCCGAGATGAGCCAATGTCAACGCGAAGGCGGATGCCATGCAGAGGCCCTGTGCTACCCGCAGGCCGGTGAAGACGGCAAGATTGGGCGCAGTCGCCAGCAGGCTCGTCGGAATCGCGAGCAGGGTCAGGCTGAGCAGGATGCCGGTTCGCCTGTCGATGTGCGGGCTGAGAAAGCCGACAACGAGGCCTGCGACCGCCATACCGAACGTGCTGGCGTTGACGGCCAGGCTCATCGCGGCCGGGGTGACGCCGTAGTGGCGGGTCAGCGAGGGCAGGATTGCCTGTGTCGCGAAGAGATCGACGACGGTCAGGAATGCGATCAATCCAATGACGAGCGTGCGGAGTATGGGTCGCGCGGAATGCTCATCCGTTGCCATCGCGCTCGGCTTGATGGGCGCGGAAAGATCGGTCATGGCGTCGCGTCTCCTGTGAAAGATGTGGCACCCGGCATGCCGGCGGCATGAAGATCCGGGTGCCACATCGGCAACGATCAGGCTGGGGCCGGGGCGCCCGTTACATGTTGTGTGTTGTGGTCGTGCGGATCCTTGCGGACGTCGCCGACGTAGAGGATGACCGTTTCCTTGCCGAGGTTCTTCCACCAATGCGAGGTGCCGGATACTTCCGGGCGGATGTCGCCGGCCTTGTGCACGATCGGATCGACACAGTTGGAAGCGTGTTCGACGATCTCGCCTTGCTGCACGAAGATCAAAGCAGGGCGGTCGTCATGGCTGTGCCAGGGCACGACGCCGCCGGGCTCGATGGTGAGCTTGCGGAAGCGCAGCTCGCGGCCTTCAATGTGTGCCGGCTGCTTGCCGAGGTCGATGGCGCCGAGCGTGACGTCGGTGACGCCGACCGGCTTGTAATCGACCATCTGGTGCGCGTTTGGCTTGACCTTGTCGGCCGGGCATTCGCCGGCGAAGACTGGCTGTGCCGAGAATGTCAATACGCCGAGGATGGCAAGGCCGGGCCAGACCGCGCGCGACAATGTGTGATGCTTGAACATCGGGACGTCTCCTGTGTTGGCCGCAACCGCAACGGTCGCCGGCTATGTCGGGACTTTCGTCGAGAGGGCGCTCGTTCTGAAATGCTCTTTCGCTCTCGCTGCGATAGACCGGCGCTATCGGCCCCGATACGCGCTCGCTATCGAACCGATTGGGGATCGGCATTTCCGCTTCCCGCGCGATTGGCGTTCGATGGCAGGGCGCCCAATTGGCGGGCGTTCACGTCAATCCGGAGGAGCATCTCATGACGAAATTGTCCAAGACCTTGATTGCCACGGCCGCGTTCGCGGTCATCGCCACATCGGCTTTCTCGGAGGCGACATGGGACTTCAAGGCCGGTATGGCCTACATGTATGGCGGACCCGGCAAGATGTCGGCAATGGCCATGGCCCCGGCCGAGAAGAACCACGAGGCCATGATGAAGAGCGCCAAGAAGGTCCCCGACAACACCGTCTTCTTCATGGACAACGGATCGCTTTATTCCACCTCGGGGCGGCTGGATCCGACCGGCAATTTCTACGTGAACTGATCGCGCGCGCATGACGGCCGCCCCTTGCGGGCGGCCGGATCGGGCACCTAATATTCGTCCTCTGAACGCTGGAGCGCAAGATGACCTCTCTCTCGCCGGCCGATGCCGAGCGGCTCAAACTCGCCTTCCAGCGCTGCCGTGACATGGATGGCACGCTGAACGAGCAGCTCCGCGCCTATGCCGACGCCAGCCGCGACGTGTTCCCGGCCTATGGCGAGGCCGTCGATCATCTGGTGACGAGATTGAATGGAAGCGGCGGCGGCGAGACCGCGCCGCGTCCGGGCGAGGCGATGCCGCCGTTCATGTTGCCGGACGAGAGCGGGCGTCTCGTTGCGCTGTCCTCACTGATCGAGAGCGGGCCGGTCGCCGTGATGTTTTTCCGCGGCCATTGGTGCCCTTATTGTCGGCTCAATGTCCGTGCGGTGGTCCAAGCGCTGGATCGCATCGAGTCCATGGGCGCGCGCATCGTCGCGGTCATGCCGGAGACGCAGGAATACACCCAGCAGCTCAAAGCGGAAGCTGATGCGCCATTTCCGATCCTGACCGACCTCGACAACGGCTATGCGCTGTCGCTCAATCTCGCGATCTGGCTCGGTGCCGAGATCCAGAGCCTGTTGTCCTACCAGGACATGGCGAAATTCCACGGCAATGATGGCTGGATGCTGCCGATCCCGGCCGTGTTCGTCGTTGGTCGCGACGGTCTCGTGAAAGCCCGCTTCGTCGATCCGGACTTCCGCAAGCGAATGGAGATCGATGATCTGCTTGAAGCATTGGAAGGCGCGAGCAGGGAGGCCTAAAGGGCTGGCAGCGAGCGTCGCTGCTAGCCTGCAATCTCCCGCCAATCCGCACCGCGCAGCATGCGCATCACGGCATTGGCCACTGCCGTGCGCTGTCGGCCGGCCACCCCGTAGAGGCTGACGGTGCGACGGGCGTCCAGCCCGGCGACCGCAGCGCGCGTCAGCGTCTCCGGAACGGGCGAGGTGTGCGGCACCATGGCGACGCCGATGTCGGCCTCGACCAGCTCTATCAGGTCGCGCTCGTTCGAAATTTCGTGACCCTGTTCGACGGCGATGCCGTGCTCGCGCAGGCTCGCGGAGATGCGGCGGGAATGCTCGCAAAACGTCCGGCTCAACAGCTGCTCTGCGCGCAAATCGTCCAGTTCGATGCTGCTGCGGCCGGCGAGGCGGTGTCCGTCGCTGACCACGAGCTCGAAGTTCTCGGTGAACAGCGGCCAGACATCGAGCCGCTCCCAGGCCTCGTCGATGTCGGCGGCAATCCCGAGCTCGGCCTCGCCCTTCTTCAGCAAGTCGGCCACTTCACGACTCGAGCCGCGCAGGAAGCGGAATTCGAGCCGGTTGAACTGCCGTTTGATCTGGTTGAGATGCGGGATGAGGAGCGAAAGATCAATCGAATGCGTCAGCGCGACGCGAAGCGCGCCGATCTCGCCGCTGCGGAAAGAGGAGGCCAGCGAGCGTGCGCCGGTGGCCGCATCAAAACACTGCTTCAGCAGCGGATGCATGCGCTGGCCAAGCTCGGTCAATTGCGCTGCGGGTCGTTCGCGGCGAAACAGATCGCCGCCGAGCTCGGCCTCGAGCTGCTTGATCGCGCGCGTCAGCGAAGGCTGGGTCACGTTGCAGTCCTCGGCGGCACGCGTGAAGTTCAAGAGTTGCGCCACCGCGAGGAAATAGCGGACCTGATGCATTTCCATGGATCGGCTCTCCAGCAAGACCGGTCGGAGGCTAGCCGATCGGGGCGGAGAATGACATCCCGGCCGCAATAGCGCACGGGCATGGTTTCGGAAGCCAACGGGCATTTCCGTCAAACCGGGCGATGCTTCACAGTCGGCTCAACACCAGTCGTCATGTCGGAGGATTTTGCCAGTGAATATGTCCGTCAAGCCGCAGACGTCCGCCGCCCGGGCGCTCGCGGGCAAGGTTGCGCTGGTCACGGGCTCAACCAGTGGCATCGGCCTCGGTATCGCGCGGGCACTTGCCGCGGCCGGCGCCGACATCGTGCTGAACGGCCTTGGTGTGGCGGCCGAGCTCGACAGGACGCCCGAGCAGATCGCGGCGGAGTTCGGCGTCAAAGCAAGATTTTCGCCGGCCGACATGACCAGGCCGAATTCGATCGCCGAGATGATCGCGGCGACGGTTGCGCAGGCCGGCCGCCTGGATATCTTGATCAATAATGCCGGTATCCAGCACGTTGCGCCGCTGGAGCAGTTTCCGGTCGAGAAATGGGACCAGATCCTCGCGATCAATCTGTCGTCGGCCTTCCACACCACGCGGCTCGCGCTGCCCGCAATGCGACAGAACGGGTTCGGCCGGATTATCAACATTGCTTCCGCTCATGGTCTCGTCGGCTCGCCGTTCAAGGCGGCCTACGTCGCCGCCAAGCACGGCATCGTCGGGCTCACCAAGGTGACCGCGCTGGAGACGGCAGAAGAGGGCATTACCTGCAACGCGATCTGTCCCGGCTACGTCTATACGCCCCTGGTCGAGGCGCAGATCGATGGGCAGGCCAAGGCGCACGGAATCTCGCGCGACCAGGTGATCCGCGACGTGCTGCTGGCCCAACAGCCCAACAAGCGCTTTGCCACGGTCGAGGAGCTCGGCGCGCTCGCGGTATTCCTCTCGACTGACGCGGCGGTTTCGATCACCGGCGTCGCGCTGCCGGTCGACGGCGGCTGGACCGCGCATTAACATGAGCCGGCGTAACAAGTCGCGGCCGGCAGCGAATCTCGGAGCAGTGCAGGCTGATCAGGAGCGAACCATGAACGGCACGCAGAATAACATTCAGCGCAAGGACCTGCCCGGGCAGGTCGTCCTCGTGCTTCAAGGCGGCGGTGCGTTAGGCTCCTACCAGGCGGGCGTCTACCAGGCGCTGCACGAGGCCGGCATCGAGCCGGACTGGATCATCGGCACCTCGATCGGTGCCATCAATGCCAGTCTTATTGCGGGTAATGCGCCGGAGCACCGGCTCGCGCGCTTGAGGGAGTTCTGGAAGCGGATGGAACAGAAGCCGGTCTGGGAGTGGCCCACCTCATTTCCCGGCTTCAACGAGAAGCTTGCCTATTGGTCGGCCGTGACCCACGGCATTCCAGGGTTCTTCCGGCCCAATCCGCTGGCGCATGCCGGCGATTCCTATCCGCTCGGCGCCGATCACGCCGGATTCTATTCCACTGGGCCTCTAGAGGAGACGCTGCGCGAGCTGGTCGATTTCGATCTGGCCAATCGCTGCGCGCCGCGGCTGACGGTGGGTGCGGCGCATGTCGGCACCAGCCAGATGCGCTATTTCGACAGCCGCGACGGTGAGCTGACGGTGAAGCATGTCATGGCTTCGGGCGCATTGCCCCCGGCATTCCCGGCAGTGCGGATCGATGGCGAACTCTATTGGGACGGAGGCATCCTCTCGAATACGCCGACGGAAGCGGTGTTCGACGACAATCCGCGCAAGAATTCGCTGATCTTCTCCGTGCATCTGTGGAATCCCGTCGGCGCCGAGCCGACCACGATGGCGGAGGTGCTGAACCGGCACAAGGATGTGATGTATTCGAGTCGGATCGCGAGCCAGATCGAACGCCAGCAGCAGGCCCATCGCCTGCGCCATGTCATCAACCAGCTTGCGGAACGCCTGCCTGAGAGCGAGCGCGGCGATGCCGCGGTGAGGGAGCTGATGAGCTACGGCTGTCCGACCCGTATGCATGTCGTGCGGCTGCTGGCGCCGCAACTCGATCGCGAGACCCACACCAAGGATATCGACTTCAGCCCGTCGGGGATCACGCGGCGCTGGCATGCCGGCTATGCCCACACGAGGTCGGTGCTCGCGCGAAAACCGTGGATCGGCGAATTCGATCCGCTTGCCGGCGTGGTGCTGCACGAGCATATGGACGAGATGCCGATGGCGGCGGAGTAGGGCCGCAAGCGATCGTCCGCCATCATCGAAATGCCACAGGCCTTGCGGATCGTCGATCTTCGTCCGCAGCTGAAAGGCCATGTAAGTGGTGTCGGGAAGCGATCTGGAACTGGCGCTTGATCACGTCCGTGCTGATATGGCGGGACCGGTTGCCGGCGTGTTCGGTCCTGATACGGTGACCTGGCAGATCGACCGCGAGGCCGTGATCTTCCTCGGCGCGGGGCGGGCGCTGCTCCTTCAACTCGCGCATCCCTGGGTCGCCGCCGCCATCGCCGAGCATTCGAAAACCTTGGCTGATCCGATTGGCCGCTTCCATCGCACCTTCGATATTGTCTTTGCCATGGTGTTCGGCTCGCTTGACCGCGCGCTGTTGTCGTCGCGGCAATTGCACCGGCGCCACAGCATGATCGTCGGCGAGATGCCGGAGACTGTCGGTCCGTTCGCGGCAGGCTCGCGCTACTGTGCCAACGACATCCCGTCGCTGCGCTGGGTTCATGCCACGCTGGTCGAGACCGCGCTGATGGCGCATGATCTGGTTTTGCCGCCGCTCTCGGCGGAGAATCGCGAACGCTATTGGACCGAGAGTCGGACGTTCGGCGCGTTGTTCGGATTGACCGGCGATGATCTGGCGGCGGACTGGGCTGACTTTGCGGCCTATACGGCGGCGATGGCGCAGTCAGACACGCTGACCGCCAGCCCGGCCGCGCGCGAGATCGCCGCGCAGATCTTTGGTGGCGCGCGCCCGTGGTTGCGTCCGCCGCGCTGGTATCGCGCGCTCACGGCAAGCCTGCTGCCGGAACGCCTGCGTGTTGGGTTTCGGTTCGAACTTGATGAGCGCGATGAGAGGGCAGCCGAAAATGCGCTCCGATGGATACGGCGCGTCTACCCCAAATTGCCAGACCGGTTGCGCTATGTCGGTCCCTACCAGGAAGCGCAAGCGCGGTTGCGCGGCGAGCCGCAGCCGGACTGGATGACACGGTGCCTCAACAGAGTCTGGATCGGACAGTGTTTCCTCGTCATTGCGAGCGTAGCGAAGCAATCCAGACTGTTTCCATGGCAGCAGCCTGGATTGCTTCGTCGCAAGGGCTCCTCGCAATGACAGTGGTTTGTGGCAGCCGCGGAGGACTTCACCCCTTCCCGCGCTGATCCATTTGCGACCCCGCTTCTCACACCGCCGCCAACTTCCGGTACAGTGCGTTGTAGCTGCCGGCCGGGATGCTCCAGGAGAACGAGCGTCCCATCGCACTGCGACGCATGGTGTCGAGCTGGTCCTGCGCCATGAAGGCGGAGAACGCGCGGCGGACGCCCCCGAGGAAGGATTCGTGCGAAGGTTTTGAGAACAGGAAGCCGGTTTCGCCGTCGGTAATGGTCTCGGCGAGGCCGCCGGTCTGATGGCCGATCGGCAGCGAGCCGAAGCGCTGGGCGTACATCTGGCTGAGCCCGCAGGGCTCGAAGCGCGACGGCATCAATGTGAAGTCGCTGCCGGCGAAGATGCGGCGCGCCTGGGCGTCGTTGAAGCCGATCACGACCCCGATCGCGTCAGGGCGTCGGCGATGCGCGTCGATCAGCGCCTGTTCGAGCGCCGGCTCGCCGGAGCCGGTGACCACGATCTGCCCGCCGGCATCGACGATCTCGTCGGCTGCCGCCAGCACGAGGTCGATACCCTTCTGGTGCACCAGCCGGGCGACGATGCCGAACATCGGGCCGCGCGACACCGCAAGCCCGAACTGCTTGCGAACATAGTCCGCGTTGGCCTTCTTGCCGATCCAGTCGCCGGCGCCGAACTGCTGGGCAAGCTGAGCGCAGGAGCGGGGGTCCCAGCTCTCGTCGATGCCGTTGAGGATGCCGGTGAGCTCGGCCGCGTCGGAGCGGACTCGAAGCAGGCCTTCGAGCCCGCAGCCGAATTCATCCGTGGTGATCTCCCGCGCATAGGTGCCGCTGACTGTGGTGAGATGCGAGGCGTAGACCAGTCCGGCCTTGAGAAAGGAGAGCTGGTCGTAGAACTCGACGCCGTCGATGTGGAAGGAGCTCTCCGGTGCGCCGATCCGCCGCAGCGAGTCCTTCGGGAAGAGGCCCTGATAGGCGAGGTTGTGAATGGTCAGGATCGACGGCAGCTTGGAGCCGCGCCAGGCGAGGTAGGCCGGCACGAGCGAAGCCTGCCAGTCATTGGCATGGATCAGGTCTGCTGCCCAATCCTTGTCCAGCGTGCCCATCGCGAGCTCAGCGGCGGCCGAGGCAAAGCGCGCGAAACGGATGTCGTTGTCGGGCCAGTCGCGCCCGGACTCGTCGCCATAGGGGTTGCCGGGCCGGTCGTAAAGTTGCGAGCACAGCAGCACATAGACCGGCAGGCCGTCCTTGGTCGCGGCGCGGCCGAGCGAGCAGGCCGGCATCTCCGCGAACGCCGGACAGCGGCCAACGATCTGAATATGCGTGAGTTGTTCGATGATGTCGCGATAGCCGGGCAGCATGACCCGGATGTCGGCGAAGGGACGAAGGGCTCGGGGGAGTGCAGCGGAAACGGCTCCGAGTCCGCCAACGCGGACAAAGTCGTCCATCTCCGTTGTAACGAACAAGACCCTCAAGAACTGCTGCCCTCTGCCGGAGCCCGATTGCTGCTGTGCAAGAACGGGTCCAGTTGCCCCGGATTTCCCAAGCCCGCCCGTGAGACGTGTCTCTTCGGTAAAGACTTTCCTACTCAGGCGCCGCGCTCTAGGGTCGGCGCACCAACAACAGAGAACTTCGATAAGTTCCTAGTGACCCGAGGGCGCAAGCAGGCATGCAGCTATCAGATAAGCATGAGGGGACGACGACAAAGGCCTTTGCCGGCCTCAGGGTCCTGGATTTTTCGACCACCATCGCCGGCCCCCACTGTGCGCGCATGCTCGCCGACATGGGCGCCGAGGTCATCAAGATCGAGACCGACGGCGGCGAGACGATGCGGACCCGGCCGCCGCTGCGCAAGGGCTGCAGCACCGTGTTCGGCCAGCTCAATGTCGGCAAGAAGAGCGTCGTGCTCGACCTCAAGTCCGAGGACGGCAAGGAGGCGGTCCGCCGGCTGGCCGCGACCGCCGACATCCTGGTCGAGAACTTCCGCCCCGGCGTGATGCACCGGCTGCGGCTCGACTACGACAGAATGCGCGCCATCAACCCGAAGCTGATCTACTGCTCGATCTCCGGCTACGGCCAGAGCGGCCCGTCGGCCGAACTGCCGGCCTATGCGCCGGTGATCCATGCAGCCTCCGGCTACGACATGGCGCATCTCGCCTACCAGCCCGGCCGCAGCCGCCCGGATTATTGCGGCATCTACCATGCCGACGTCGTCACCGGCACCTACGGGTTCGGCGCGATCGCGTCGGCGCTCTACCAGCGAACGGTCACCGGGCTCGGCCAGCACATCGACGTTTCCATGCTCGAATCGATGCTGACGCTGACGGTGATCGAGTTGCAGAACTCGCAGTTCACCGTGAAGCCGCCGCCGCGCCCGATGTTTGGGCCGACTGAGACCGCGAGCGGTTATGTCATGATCACGGTTGCCAGCGAGAAGACGTTTCAGGGACTGATGGGGGTGATCGGCCGCCCCGAATGGATCTCCGATCCGCGCTTCGCCACCTACGCCGCGCGTCGCGACCATTGGGCCGACTTGATGGACGGTGTCGAGGCCTGGTCGCGGCAGCTCTCGACCGAGGCCTGTCTTGTCGCGCTAGGTGCGGCGGGCGTGCCGGCTTCGGCCTACCGCACCGTGTCCGAGGCGCTGGCCGATCCGCAACTCGCGCATCGTGAGGCGCTCTCGTCTGTAGAAGACGGAGGCGGCTCGTTCCAGGTCCTCAATCTGCCGTTCCGGATGACCGGTGCCGACACGGCACCGGGCAAGACGATGGCCGTGCTTGGCGAGCACACGGACCGGCTGCGCGCGGAGATCGGGCTCCCCGACGATGGACCAATTCCGTCAGGCAAAACAGCCGCGCAAAGCTGACGGACAGCTTCGTGCAGCGAGCAATGCGGCTTTGCGTGTGGTCGGCTTGCCATCATCCGTCGGCCTAAACTAGACAGGTCCGAGTTTGTCTCGTTCTGCCGCCCATGCGATGGTGGCGGCGATAAGAAAAGTATCCGGGAGGACACCGATGAAAAGTTTCAAGGTCGCCGATTTCAAGGCACCGCTGCAGGAGTTCGACGAAGCGACGCCGCAGCCGTCCGGCACGCAGGTGCTCATCAAGGTCAAGGCCGCCGGCGTCTGCCACAGCGACCTCCACATCTGGGAAGGCGGCTACGATCTCGGCCACGGTCGCAAGCCGCTGTCGCTGAAGGACCGCGGCATCAACCTGCCGCTGACCATGGGGCACGAGACCGTCGGCGAGGTCCTTGCCTTCGGCCCGGACGTGAAGTCGTCGGACCAGGGCGATGTGAAGATCGGCGATGTCGGGCTGGTCTATCCCTGGATCGGTTGCGGCAAATGCGCGACCTGCCTCGCCGGCGATGAGAATATGTGCCTGACGCCACGCTCGCTCGGTGTCTATTGCGACGGTGGCTATTCCGACCACATGCTGGTGCCGCATCCGCGCTATCTGCTCAATCTTAGAGGCCTCGATCCCGCGTCGGCTGCGCCCTACGCCTGCTCGGGCGTCACGACCTACAGCGCGCTGAAGAAGCTCGAGCAGCACTTCGACACGCCGATCGTGATGTTCGGCGCCGGCGGACTCGGCCTGATGGCACTGTCGCTGCTGAAGGCGATGGGTGGCAAGGGCGCGATCATGATCGATATCGACACGAAGAAACGCGAAGCTGCGGAGCAAGCCGGCGCGCTCGCGACCGTCGATCCCAAGGCGCCCGACGCGCTGGAGCAGCTTGCCAAGAAAGCCGGTGGTCCCATCCGCGCCGTGCTTGATCTCGTCGGCAACGCCGCCACCACGCAACTCGGCTTCGACTGTCTGACCAAGGGCGGCAAGCTCGTCATCGTCGGCCTGTTCGGCGGCGGAGCGACCTGGGCGCTGCCGCTGATTCCGATCAAGGCGGTGACGATCCAGGGCAGCTACGTCGGCAATCTACGCGAGACGCAGGAACTGCTCGACCTCGTGCGAGCGAAGAACATAGCGCCGATCCCCGTGACGCGGCAGCCGCTCGCCAAGGCCAACGACGCGCTGGTGCAGTTGCAGCAGGGCGCGGTGGTTGGCCGCACGGTGCTGACGCCGTAACCAACGCTCCATCCTCCGTCATTGCGAGGAGCGAAGCGACGAAGCAATCCAGATTGTCTCCGCAGATGCAGTTCTGGATTGCTTCGCTTCGCTCGCAATGACGACTTAGCTCGCTCCTCCTGAGGCTTTCCATGTCCGCAAATAACGCCTTCCACATTGCCGTGCTCGCCGGTGACGGCATCGGTCCCGAAGTCATGGCGCCGGCCATCGAAGTCTTGCGCAAGATCGAGACGAAATCCGGCCTGAGCTTCCGCCTCACCGAGGCGCCGGCGGGCGCCACCAACTATCTCGCCACCGGCAAATCGATGCCCGATACCACGATCAAGCTGTGCGAGGAGGCGGACGCGATCCTGCTCGGCGCATGCGGCCTGCCGTCGGTGCGCTATCCTGATAACACTGAGATCGCGCCGCAGATCGAGCTGCGCTTCATCTTCGATCTCTATGCCGGTGTGCGCCCGGCGCGGCTCATTCCGGGCGTGCCGAGCCCGATCGTCGGCGCCGACCAGCGTGGAATCGATCTCGTCGTGATCAGGGAGTCCACCGAGGGCCTGTTCGCCTCGATGGGCAAGGGCGTCGTCACCCACGAGGACGCGCGCGAAACCATGGTGATCACGCGCAAGACGTCCGAGCGCCTGTTCGAGTTCTCGTTTCGCCTCGCCGAGCGGCGCAAGGCGCGCGGCAAGCCGGGGATGCTGGCTTGCGTCGACAAGGCGAACGTGTTCAAGGCCTTTGCGTTCTTCCGCGGTATTTTCGACGAGATCGCCAAGCGTCATCCGGAGGTGAAGACCGACCGGCTCTATGTCGATGCCTGCTCGGCGATGCTGGTGAAGCGCCCCTGGGACTTCGACGTGATGGTGATGGAGAACATGTTCGGCGACATCGTCTCCGACATCACCGCGAGCCTGATCGGCGGCCTCGGCATGGCGCCGTCGGCCGACATCGGGGACAAATATGCCGTGTTCCAGCCGTGCCACGGCACCGCGCCCGACATCATGGGGCAGGGCAAGGCCAATCCCACCGGGATGATCCTGTCGGCTGCAATGATGCTGGACTGGCTCGCCGACAAGCACGGCGTCGAAGGCGCCGCTGAGGCCGGCGAGCAAATTGAGCGCGCCGTGGACAAGGTCTACGCCGGCGGCCTCAAGCCGATGGAGTTCGGCGGCAGCAACGGCACCGCCGACATCACGAAGGCGGTGCTCGAGGCGCTATAGTCAAGGAAGAGGGGCCTCCCGGCCCCTCGCAATTCACCAGCGACGCCAGTGGCGGTGACCGCCCCAGCCCCACGGACGTGGACCGTAGAAGCGTCGCGGGCCGCCGTAATAGCCGTAGGCCCCATAATAGTTCGGACGCCAGAAGCAGCGGCCCCACGGGTTACACACCCAACGAACCTGATCGACTTCGGCTGCCGGGCCGCTCGCGATACGGTCGGCCTGCGGAATGCCGTTCGGCATCGCCGCGAGTGCCTGTCCTGACGCGAGCGCTGCGCCGCCCAGGGCAGCCAGCCCGAGAACAGCAAATTTCAGTTTCATCGCAATCTCCCTCGTTTGATGGCGAGAGAACTTCCAGCAAATCAGCTGGTTGCTATGGTGTTGCAGGGGCGTGGGAATTTAATCTTCCTGAATGCATGTTCACGTTGCCTGCCGTCATCGCGACGAGCCAAGCGACGAAGCAGGCAAAGGCACTCTGGATTGTTTCATTTTGCTCGCGACGGAGTCACCGTCCCTGGAACTGCGGCTTGCGCTTCTGCATGAAGGCCTGCCGGCCCTCGCGAAAATCGCCACTGTCCATGCAGGCGTTGCCGACCGCCCTGATCGCCTCCATGTCGCGCGCGCTTTCGTCCTTCAGCACCTGCGCGATGGTGAGCTTGGCGGCCTTGATCGCGAGCGGCGCATTTTGCGAGATCGTCTCGGCGATCGCCATGGTCTCACCCCAGAGCTGATCCTCCGGAACCACCCGCTCGACCAGCCCGATGCGCAGCGCTTCGGTGGAATCGATGCGCATGCCCGTGTACATCAGGAGCCGGGCCCAGGACGGTCCGACCAGCGACACCAGGTGCTTCAATCCATCATAACCGTAGGCGATGCCGAGTTTCGCCGCGGGAATGCCGAACTGGCTTCCATGGGAGGCGATGCGGATGTCGGCGAGCATTGCCACCTGCATGCCGCCGCCGAGACAGAAACCCTGGATACAGGCAATCGTCGGCTTGGGATAATCGGCAAGCAGCGCGCGCTGGGCGGCGCTGCGTTTTGCGTATTCCTCGGAGGCAGCTGCGTTGTGGCGCGTCTTCTCGAACTGGCTGATGTCGGCGCCCGACACGAAGGCCTTGCCGCCGGCGCCGCGCAGGATCACGACCCGCACGGCAGCGTCGTCGCGCAAGGCTGTCAACGCCTCGCCAAATCCCTCCCACATCTCCAGCGACATCGCATTGCGCTTGTCGGGATTGTTAAAGGTGATCACGCCGACGCCACCGGCTGTGTGCTTGAGGATCTTGCCGTCGGCGTAGGGAATTTCGGTCGTGCTTGATATGTCGGACATCGCGCTCGCTTTCGTTGGCGAGGCGCAATGTTCGGCCGGGGCGAGGCCAGGGTCAACCGCGGCAACGGAGGTGGCTTTGCAGCCGCCTGTGCCGCGATTGCATGGCGCGGTCTATCTCGTCATGTGCGCCGTTAACGGATGGCTGCCGGCACTGCTGAAGAATGCCGCCTCTTCGGCGGTGGCCTCCAGCAGCTGCTCGTCCTGGTGATAGACGTCGTTGCGGAACTGGACGGTCTGGTCTTTGGTCATCCACGCCGTGAGGTAGATCCAGGCCACCGGCACTTTCTTCGCCATAGCGACCTCGAGATGCTGGCCGCTGGCGATGCCCGCGTCGATCGCGGCGCGGCTCCATTTCGGCTGGTCCTTCAAGAGCCAGGCGGCGAGATCGCGCACATTATCGACGCGCGAGCAGCCATGAGAATCGAAGCGGTAATCGTCGCTGAACAGATTGCGCTGGTTGGTGTCGTGCATGTAGACCGAATAGGAATTCGGCATGTCGATCTTGACCGCGCCGAGCGCGTTGAACGTGCCGTTGTGCTGGCGCACGGTGAAATTCGGCGTATGCGTGCCCGACCAGTCGACCGAATTTGGGTCGATCGGATTGTCGTGGGCGTCGAGCACCTCCATGTGCATGCGCGACAGATAGGTGGGGTCCTTACGCATATGCGCGGAGATCTCGGTCTTGGCGATCGAGGCGGGCACCGTCCAGGTCGGATTGAGAACGACGCTGCTGATCTGGGTCGTCAGCGTCGGCGAGGGCTTTTCGGTCTTGCCGACGATCACGCGATAGCGCCTCACCACGACGTCGTTCTCGATCGCTTCGGCGAAGGCGGCGGGGATGTTGACGACGACATAGCGCTGGCCGAAGCCGAAATTCATGTTCTCGAGCCGCTGCAGCGAAGCCTCCAGCTGTCGGATGCGCTTCTGCACCGGCACGTTCATCGCCGCGATCGTGCGGGGCGTCATCGTTCCGGTCGGCGCGAGGCCGTGGCGGGCCTGGAAGCGTTTCACGGCGTCGGCGAGATCCTGGTCGAAGGCGCCGCTCGCCTTGTCGGCGGCAAGATCGCCGGAGACGATCAGCCGCTTGCGCAGGAGATCGTCATTGGTGCCCTGGGCGCCGGGCGCGAATTTGGCGTCTGCCGGGATCGCCGGCCAGCCGCCGCGCACGGCGAGATCAGAATAGCTCAGCGCCGTATCCTTGATGCGCTGGGCGGAGCCCTCGTCATAGGTCGGCTCGTGCGTCAGCGCGAGCGCGGCGGCCGAGCGGCTCTCTGCCGTCGAAGCGGACGCCGGCGCTGCAGTTTTCGGTGCGGCTGCGTGGGCCGGATTGGCGGTGGCCGGCACCGTGCCAGCCGCAGTCGCCGGCTTGGGCCCGGCCTGTCCAATGGTCTCGGTCTGAGCAAGCGCGGAGGCGCTCGCAAGCATGCCGACGGCAATGATCATCGCATGGCGTTTCGACATGTGTCCCATCTTTCCCATGAGAACGAGGCCCGGACGGGGGCTCGCATCGGCAATTCCCGGTCGTCGCGCTGATTCGAGAAATCGGCGGGAGGCTAGCGCCTCCCGGTTGCGGCTCCCTTAAGCACGGCGCATCGCGAGCTCCGGACGCCGGGCGGCGGTCTCTGGATTGGGTCGCGACAGGGCCGGAATGGGTTCGCGCAAACTGCGGGCGACGGCGGGAAAAATGGTCAACAAAAAGGGGCGGTCATGCCGCCCCGAGAAGTCCGCGCAAGCACGCGGGCCGGATAGATCTCGTCCGGGTCTCGTCCAATCCAGCCGCGCCCCGTGACGCGGCGGATTGAACATCGGGCGGAAAGGCGCGGGCGCCGATCGGCTCAGGCTTCGTTCGCTGCGATCGATTCCATCAGCGAGACGAGCTGACGCTGCACCGTCTGGTCCTTGATCTTGCTATAGGCGCGCAGCAGGCGGAGGCTGAAGGCCGAGTCCAGGAAGAGCAGGCTCTCGACTTCGCGCGCCTTGTTGTCGCCGTCATAGAAGAAGGTCACGGGCACATCGAGGGCGGTGGCGATCTGCTGAAGCCGGGCTGCGCCGACGCGATTGACGCCCTTCTCGTACTTCTGGACCTGCTGGAAGCTGACGCCGAGCTTCTCGCCGAGCTCGGCCTGCGAGACCTTCATCTCGACGCGCCGCAGACGGATCCGCTTGCCCAGCTCAATGTCCGGCTTGCCGGCACTGCGCTGCTTCATTCTCTTCGCCGCTGTCTTCATCTTTTTTCTCATCGGTCTTCGGTTGAAAACCCCCCGAAGAGCTGGGTCAGGGGTTCGCCCATATACTCGTCCTTGAATTCATGCGGGTGCACGAACTCTTCCTTAAACCACGGGAAACGCGCCGGATTGAAGGCTTCGATCAGCCAGTCAATCATGTGCCGCACGCGCGGAATCCGGCCGCTACCAGGGTGGTAGGACAACCAGATATCCAGCGATCTGTTCAGCTCGATCTCCAGTGGAATCAACTTCCCGCCAAGCGCAACGGCGTAGCTCGGGAATACGCCGATTCCGGCGCCATTCGCGACCGCCCAGTAATTGGCGCTCGAGACGTTGGTCTTCATGACCAGAAGGTCACGCTCCGGAACGCCGGGGAAGAAGCTCTCGAAAGTTTGCTTGGCGTCGAGCTGGTCGGCGAACTGCAGCACCAGGCGGTGCTTGATCAACTCCATCGCCGAGCGCGGCGCGCCATGTTTTGAAATGTATTTCTCAGAGGCCCAGAACATCAGATGCATGCGGCCGAGCCGCACCAGCTTGACGTCGAGCGCGGAAGGCCGCGACAGGTGAATGGCGACGTCGGCCTCGTGGCGGGAGACGTCGGCCGAGCGCATCGCGCAGTGCAGGTCGACCAGGATCTTCGGATAGGCCTGCTGGAATTCGACCAGTCGCGGGGCGAGCCAGAATGTGCCAAGTCCCTCGGTGACTGCGACGCGGACTTCGCCGGACAGGGCGTTCGCTGTCGAATCGCTGGTGCGCAGCACGTCGAAGGCAGCCGCCTCCATTTTCTCGACGGCGGAGACCACCAGCGCGCCTTCGTCGGTCAGACGGGTGCCGTGGACGTCGCGGGTGAACAGGGTGGTGCCGGTCTGGCGTTCGAAATCATCGATCCGGCGGCGGACGGCGTTGATCGACAGCGACAGGCGCTCGGCCGCCGAGCGGAAACTTCCGCATCGGACGACTTCCAGGAAAATGCGCGCCGCATCCCAGTCCGACAGGCCGCTGATGTTTGTCTTTGGGCGTTCCTCCAGTGGAACGCCCCTTTCCGCCAAGGAGTGCATACAAGTCCCTTCGGGTCGCTAAACTGGCAGAATCTTGGGCAAACCACAACCACGGCGGGTTGGGGAACGACGAGTTTTGAACGTCATCCTTACTGCGCCGCAGTGGTATTCTGGTGCTGCCAGGACTGGGAACAAGGGTTGGAAATCGGGCAAACCATCGCCCGCATGAGGGGTGTGGCGTGAGTTCCGTTGTGAGCCGTGACATGGCTGCGGGATCGTCGGCGCTGTCCGCAATGAACGTCCTTGCGCGCGAGCCGGTGCCGCCTTCCGAGATGGATCAATTGCAGTACGCCAAGCGTTTTACCACCGAGCGTTTTACCACCGAGTGTTTTACGATCGAGCGTTCGACGACTGAGCGCTTCGACGACGGCCGGCGGGGCGAAGCGGCACGCGCCGGAACCGCGGTTTCAAGGCAGAAACACACTGAAATCATGTTCGGGGGCGCAGTGGCCTCGTGTTATCCTCGACGCTCCATGGGGGCCAAAGAGGTCGTCACAACCACGTCTCACAGGCCGAATTAGCGGAAAGAACGCCGGTGTCGCATTCAGACGAACAATTGCAGTCGGTGCTGGAAACGCTCGAAGAGTGCCGCCGGGTGCTCAACGAGAGCAACAGCCGCGAGTCGGCCGAGCTGCTGTCCATTGTCATCCTGGACGTGCGGATGAAACTCAAAGGAATTGACAGTGCCGATCTCAAGGCACTGTGCGACGAAATGTTGCGGAGCGCGACCAGCGAACCGCAGCCCCCCTCCAAGCAGACGCAGGACCAGCCCCGGCGTCCGCTGCTCCGCGTGGTGAAGTAGCCGCGCCGCCGAGCCTCGCTTTTTGGCGAGATTTGTGCGTGTCCCGATGCCGCATCTGTGATCACAGACGGCATCGGGAGGAGCCCTGGTTTTGAGCGCCTCAGTTGCGCATTCGCTCGCATCGGCTACACCAGAGCCGGTTCGGCTCCGGGCCGCGCGCATTCCCCGCGCGCCGCATCGGCGCCTGAGATGGCTCCGACTGCATCATGCAAAATGTTTCGATCCCGGCGGCGCTGATTGCCGGCCTCGTCAGCTTCCTCTCCCCTTGCGTCCTGCCGCTGGTCCCGCCCTACCTGATCTATTTGACGGGCGCGACGATCGAGCATGTCGAAAGCGACGAGCCCGCATCAGTCTCCAAACGCGCGATCATGATGTCGGCGCTCCTGTTCGTGCTCGGCTTCTCCACGGTGTTCGTGGCGCTCGGCGCCAGCGCCTCGCTGATCGGCGGGCTGATCCGCGCCTGGTCGGCCGAACTCTCGATCCTCGCCGGCATCGTCATCATCGTCATGGGCCTGCACTTCCTGGGCCTGACGCGAATCGGTCTGTTGATGCGCGAGGGACGCTTGACCGCGCCCAAGCCCGTCGGCCTCTGGGGCGCTTATGTGATGGGGCTCGCCTTCGCCTTCGGCTGGACGCCCTGCATCGGCCCGATCCTCGCCGCGATCCTCTCGGTCGCCGCGGCCGAAGCGACGGTGGCCAAGGGCGCCGGCCTGCTCGCGGTCTATTCGGCCGGCCTCGGCATTCCCTTCCTGATCGCCGCCCTGATGATCGAGCAGTTTTCCACCCTGTTCGCGCGCATGAAGGGCCATCTCGTCAATGTCGAGCGCGCCATGGGCGTCCTGATGGTGATCACCGGCATTGGATTTCTCACCGGCGCGGTCTCGAATGTGAGCATCTGGCTGCTGGAGACGTTTCCGGCGTTGCAGACGTTCGGTTAGGGCGCAGCGGACGCACCAGCGGGAGACCGGGTTTTCACGGATGAAACCTGAAAGGAACCGTTGAGGACCTCCGGCCATGCTCGCACTGCGGAGCCCAACGAAATCAAACCTTTTCCATCCCGAGACGTTGGAGGAGCGGAAACCGCATCGTGGAGATCTCGTGACCAAGACACTGCTCTTAGAATCCTTGTCGAACAACGTCGCTTTGGTTGCCTGGCAATTTGTAGGTCAACCGTTGCCGGAGTGGCCGAATTGGGTCCAGTCAACCTGCTCGCTCCAAAGGGATGACGAAGGAAAGTTCGAGCTCCGGCACGAGCGGCGCAGCGGCGCTCAAATTGTCTATCTCGGCGAGTGGCTCGTGAGAGATCTGGATGGCGGCGTCGACTTTTACACCGACGCCGAGATCTGGGCGCGGTTCGCCGCGAAGCGCTAGGCGATCAACTGAGCGGGTCCGGGTGGGGCAAAACGCCTCGCCCGCAAGGACACACTTCGGATGCAATCTGAGGTAATATTTCATTCTACTGCACCCAGAGGGGCAAATTTCAAAAGCGTATACTGAAACGAGAATTTTTGACCAATCGACAATCCCGGCGCCCCTCTTCCTCACAGCATTTTGCGCAGGAGCAATCGATGGGAACCGAAGTCAACGTTCAACCCGGTCATGGCAAAGCCGGACGTCACCCGACGCGGCAATTTCTGGATACGCTTTCCGGACACGAAGATCCGGGCATGTTTGGTCGGATGTTTCCGACTCTCGAACCGCTGGCCGTCGACGACGGTCCGCTCCATGCACTCGCCGATGCGATGAAGGATCCCACCCCAGGCGATCCCACGGGAAACAGTGCCAACGTACCTGCCGGCTTTACCTATCTCGGGCAATTCATCGATCATGACATCACACTGGATCTGACCTCCTTTGGCGACAAGGAGGCCGATCCAACGGCCGTCGAGAATTTTCGTACACCGGCGCTCGATCTCGACAGCGTCTACGGTCTGGGACCGGACGGAAGTCGCCATTTGTACGCGCGCAATTCGGCGAGCGACAATGGCAAGAGCCCGGGTCCCAAGCTGCTGATCGGCAAAACCGTCAACGTCGGTGCCGGTAACATCACGGGAGATCATCGTAACGACCTTCCGCGCAGTCCCGAAGGGTTTGCCCTGATCGGCGACCATCGCAATGACGAGAATCTGCTGGTTGCGCAAACTCACCTTGCGATGCTGAAGTTTCACAACAAGGTCTGCGATCAGCTCGCTGCGTCAGGCAAGCCGCAGGGCGAGATCTTCGAAGAAGCGCGCCGGATGGTCACCTGGCACTATCAATGGATGGTCTTGCACGATTTTGTGGAGCGGATCACCGAAAAAGGCATGGTGGCGAAGATCCTCGAGCAGGGACGGCGCTTCTACCGCTTCAAGAAGACACCCTACATGCCTGTTGAGTTTTCCGCCGCGGTCTACCGTCTCGGCCACAGCATGGTCCGCGAGGTCTATAGCCACAACAGAATCTTCACGCCTGGCGGCGTCGTTCCTGCGACGCTCGATCTGCTGTTCAAGTTTACAGGGCTTTCGGGAGGAATCATCGGAGATCTCGCGCCCAATCCGATTCAACCGCCGCTCCCGCTTCCGGTGCTCTCAAGCAACTGGATTATTGACTGGCGCCGCTTCCACGAGATTCTGCCGTCCAATCCGCCAGGTGTTGCATTCAATCCGTCTCGCAAGATCGACCCCTTTGTCGTGCCGCAACTCCACACCTTGCCTGGTGACGGCAGCAGCCTGCCGTTCCGAAATCTCAAGCGCGGGGTGCTGTTGGGATTGCCGTCCGGGCAGGACATCGCCAAGGCCATGAAAATCAAAAATCCTCTGACGCCGGCCGAAATCTCGAAGGGGACCGACGGTGCGGTAGCGAAGACGCATGGTCTGCACGAACACACCCCGCTCTGGTACTACATCCTCAAGGAGGCGGAGCAGCGGGGCGGCGGCGAAAGGCTCGGACCGGTTGGAGCGACGCTTCTTGCCGAGGTTTTTGTCGGCCTCGTCCATGGCGATCGTCAATCGTACCTTTGGCTCAAGGGCAAGAGCTGGAAGCCAACACTTCCATCAAAAGTGCCGGGCGAATTCACGATGGCCGACCTGCTGCGCTTTGTCGGGGATATCAGCCCGATCGACGGCATCTCGACCGTCTAGAGGTTTGGCGATCCGGCGGACACACGAACTGGGCCGCGAGGCGGCCCAGTTCGGCGCCGGCGAGGCAAGTCCATGCGTTAATTCGCCGCAAATCGCGCAAACGCCCCGCGATCGATCTCGATGCCAAGTCCCGGGCCGTCCGGGACTCGCACGATGCCCTTCGCGTGCTCGATCGGCTCCTTTAAAATCGCCTGCCGGATCGGATGTTCGGTGCGGTCGAATTCCAGCATCGGCTCGAGCGGTGACAGCGAAGTCGGCGTGTGCGAGGGCAGCACGGCGAGGAGCTGGAGCGAGGCGGCGATCGCGATGCCGGTGCCCCAGACGTGCGGATTGTAGCGGATGCCGAACGCCTCGCTCATGTCGGCAATCTTCTTGCATTCGCTCAAACCACCTGCCGCGCAGGTGTCGGGCTGGGCGATGTCAAGCGCGTGCGAGACGAACAGTTCGCGGAAGCCGAAGCGCGTGAATTCGCATTCGCCGCCAGCGACCGGAATCGTGAGCGCGGATTTCACCGCGCGATAGCCCGCTATGTCCTCAGGCGGCACCGGCTCCTCGAACCATCCGATGTCATGGCGCTCGATCAGGCGGCCGAGCCGGATCGCCGCGACCGCGTCATAGGCGTGGTTCGCATCGACCATCAGCGCGACATCGGGGCCGATCGCTTCGCGCACCGCGCGGGTGACTGCGGCATCCTCGACGATTCCGAAGCCGACTTTCAGCTTCACGGCGCGGAATCCCTCGGCGGCATAACCCGCCGCTTCTTCCGGCAGATATTCGAGCGGATCGCCTGACCTGCGCCGGTAGAGACCGGTTGCATAGGCCGCAACCTGCTTGCGCGCGGCGCCGCCAAGAAGCTGATGCACGGGTACGCCAAAATGCTTGCCCTTGATGTCCCAGAGCGCGATGTCGATACCGCTCATCCCCTGGATCACGACGCCCTTCTGGCCGTGATCGCGCAAGCGCGCGTAGACCATCTGCCACAGTACGTCCGTGCGCAACGGATCCTCGCCGATCAGCCACGGCGCGACACTTTGCACCACCGCCGCCGTGATGCGGGCAGGCCCATAGCATTCGCCCCAGCCGACAAGGCCGTTATCGGTCTCGATCTCGACGAGCATCGCGGTGCGTGTGTCGTACCAGGCGCGCGAATAGGCAAAGGGCTGCGACAGCTTTGCTTCGAGGATGTGCGTGCGAATGCTTGCAATCTTCATCGCCGATGTCTCCGTTCACCGCGCCTCGTCCAGCGTGCAAATCACCGTGCAGACCACGCCGCGGGGCAGAAAGTCGACCGTTGCCTCGCCGCCGAGCTGGTCGCGAGCGCTGCGCTCGATCAGGCGTGAGCCGAAGCCGCGCTGCACCGGCGCCGTCACCGGCGGTCCGCCGATCTCGGTCCAGATCAGGCGCAGCCGCGGCTTTGGCGCCTCAGCAAGGACCTCCCACTCCAGCGTCACCCGGCCGGTCTCGTTGGACAGCGCACCGTATTTCGCGGCATTGGTGGCGATCTCGTGCACGATCATCGACAGCACCACGGCGAGCCGCGGCGACAGCGGCACCGCGGGGCCTGCCATGCGGATGCGCTCTGGATTGTTTAGCAGGAACGGCTGTAGCGCGCGGGTGATCACCTCCCGCAGCTCGGAGCCCGCCCATTTCTCCTGGCTCAGCAAATTGTGCGCTTCGGCCAGCGCGCCCAGCCGACCCTCGAATTTCGTCCGCTCGTCCCGGCTGGCACTGCGGAAAGTCTGCACTGCGATCGCCTGCATCAAGGCGAGCGTGTTCTTGACGCGATGGTTGAGCTCGTCGATCAGGAGATTGTGCAGCATCTCGCCGCGCGCGATCGTGGTTGCCATCCTGACCGCGAAGGTCAGGCCGGTCAGCAGCAGGATGCCGCCGATCAGGCTGGTGATCGCGATGTTGCGCCAGAGCGGCGCGATCAGCGAGCTCTCGGCGACGCCGGCCACGATGGTCCAGCCGGTCAGCCGTGACCTCGTATAGACGGTGGACAACGCAACACCGTCGAGCGAAACCGTCGAGAGTGCGGCTTCCGGCGTGCGCAACATACTCTCATACAGTGTGCCCGTAGCCCGTTTGCCGAACGTCTCCGTCGGATTTGGCGTGCGCGCGAATACGAAGGCCTTGGTGTCGAGCAGGGAAACCGTCCAATCCCGGTCGGGCCGTTGCTTCTCGACCAGGTCCTGAAAGATGCTGACGGGCGGGCTGAAGCAGAGGTCGTAGATCACTTCGCCGTCGCGGAGCACCGGAACCTCGACCGTAAGAACCTGCCGGCCGTTGATCGCGCCGGTGAACAGGTCGGAATATTGCGGCGATCTGGTCGCAAACACCTTCTCGATGACCTCGAGATGACCGCGTGGCGGCAGGCTCGCGGTGTCCTCGGTCGCGGAGGAAAACAACAGCCGGCCCTTGCGATCGGAAATCAACACGAGGCCGCCCTTGCCGTACTGATCGACGAAGCCGAGCGCGATGCGGCGGAAATTCTGGAAGTCGTCATTGCGCAGCGAATTCGTCAGCGCAAGCACCTGCAGGCCGCCGGTCATCCGCTGCACCTCGGAGTCCAGCACGAGGCGCATGCTGCGCACGTTCTCCAGCACGCGGCGGGTCGCGTCGTTGCGGTCCTGCTTGTAATTGTAGACGGCAATACCGACCGCGAAGACGATCAGCGGCAACATCGTTCCCGTGACCAGAAGAGCGAGCCGGACCGGCAAAGTGAGCTTTGACAAACGCAGGCGTCCCGGTTCCAGCGCAGGCGAGCGCCGGATTTATGATTTTGGGAGACCATAGGGGCGGGATTTGCGCTGCGCCATATTTTTTTGCGCAGCTGGACGAACCGTCTAGAGGCGACACTTACAGCGCAGTTGGGATGCCTGCGCCTCAGCTCATGCTGACTGCGGTCAGTAGTAGACACATGGCGTAGACGGCCGCCAGGCTGAGCCCGGCGATCCGGGCCTCGCGATGCGATTTCATAACTTCAACTCCCAGAGAGGGCGGCCGCCTCCACGGCAGCCGCCCCAACACCTGGATCAATCAATTTCCTGAACGACGGTGCGCGTGCCGGGATCGACGAGCATCACGCGTTCGCCGGAGTAGACGTAGCGATATTTCGTGAGGGACGGGCCCCAGTCGGCCGGAACGGCCTCGAGCTCGACGTCGCTCGGCACCGCCGCACCGACAACGATCTTTTCCTTCGTCGTCACCGGACGGATACGGTGCTCGGTGACGTAGGATTTGATCTTGGTTCGGTACTGCGGCTCGATCTGAACGGCCGCCGCATGGCCGGTCCCGGTCGTCGTCACGACGGTGGATTGCGCGAAGGCACCGGTCGAAATCAGAGCCGCCGCGGCGGAAAGCAGGAACAACTTCTTCATCTCGTTCTCCTCGTTTGAAGATGCGCCGCAACAACCCCTCATCGCGGACGGCGTTCCCGGCCCCTGGAACTAATTGCCGGCTTTTCCCGTTTGTAGATGACCGGGCGAAACGGCTCGGGCTCTGGAGGAGGACTACAGATGAAGCTAAAAATTGCCACTGCAGCACTGATGCTTGCTGCTATATCCCTGCCGGCGTTCGCGGCCGACGAGTTCTACGTCGTGCAGGACGTCAAGACCAAGAAGTGCACGATCGTCGACAAGAAGCCGACGGACACGTCCATGACCGTCGTCAGCCCGTCAGGCACGATCTACAAGTCGCGCACCGAAGCTGAAAGCGGCATGAAGACCGTCAAGGTCTGCACGTCCAACTGAGGAGGATGACAAATGCCAGTTCTGATTCTCTGGGCCGTGCCGGCCGTTCTGGTGATCGGCGGCGGCATCTATCTGATTGGCCATTTGCATTAAAGCGCACTGGAAGGCGAGCGGGTCTGCGCGTGCAGCGCACAGGTCCGCAAGCCGTCTGCCTGCTACGAGTGCAGGAGGCCGCCCCTCAGCCTGCCAAGGCATCGGCTGGACGCAAGTTGCAGTGCAACAGTTCGCGAAAGTGGTGGCCCTGCGACGAAGAGGACCTCCCGCGCACACGAAATGACTTCCGTCGCGCCGACGTTTTTCATACGCTTCCCACTCGCAAGCTGCATACCGGCTGCGCTCACGGCCCGGCGACAGGGCCGGAGCATCAAAAGGAGGGGAGACGATGAAGCGAAGATCATTTCTCGCTGGGATTGGCGCGACCACTGCGGCGGCTGCGATTGGCATGCCGTCGATCATCCGGGCGCAGTCGCCGATCACGCTGAACGGCGCGGTCCAGTTCAACGACGACCACGCCTTCAACCGGGCACTGCTCCGGTTCGAAGAGCTGGTCAAGAAGTACTACGGCAAGCCCGTCAACTTCACGCTGCACAGGAATTCCTCGCTGGGCCTCGAAAAGCAGTATTTCGAGTACATGTCGCAGGGCAAAGCCGTCGATTACGGCATCGTCTCGCCGGCTCACATGTCAACCTTCGCCAAGGCGGCCCCGTTCATCGATGCGCCCTTCGTGTTCAAGGGCATCGAACACATGAACAAGGTCGTCGAAGCCAATATCCTGGCGCCGATCGCCGACGAAGTCGCGGCCAAGGCCGAGGTCGTTCTGATCGGCTATTCCGGCGGTGGCATCCGCAACATTTTCGCCAACAAGCCGCTCAAGAACCTCGCCGACCTCAAGAGCCTCAAGGTGCGCGTACAAGGCGCGCCGATCTGGTCGAAGACCTTTGCCGCCGTGGGCATGAGCCCGACGGTGATCGCTTATAACGAGATCTACAACGCGATCCAGAACGGCGTGATATCGGCCGGCGAGAACGAGGCGGCAGGCGTCGAGGCGATGAAGTTCTACGAAGTGGCCCCGCATCTCAACCTGACCCAGCACGCCGTGTCGATCCGGCCGATCTGCTTCTCGGTGAAAACATTGAAGACCCTGCCGAAGGAGTTGCAGGACGCGATCATGAAGGCCGGCAAGGAGGCCGGCGACTACGGCCGGCAACTGGAGTCGAGCGAAGAGGTCGTCAAGCTCGACACGCTCGAGAAGGCCGGCAAGCTCAAGCGCGTTCCTTTCGAAGAGCGGGACGCCATGAAGAAGCTCGCCGATCCCGTGATGGCCACCTACGCCAAGGAAATCGGCGCGGAAGGCATTTTCGAGAAGATCAACGTCGTCTGAGAACTGTCGCCGCCCACGTGACAGGACGTCGGGGCAAGCCGGACGGCTTGCCCCATTGCGTGATCGTGATCCCCCGGAGTCGTAATGACCGAAATATCGATGCCACCGAACCCGTCGCCATGGCGCCGAGCAACGGCGGCCTATGCAAAACTGCTGGAAATTCTGCTCGCCGCCTCTGTCGGCATTCTGGTCATTCCGGTCACGTTGCAGATCATCTCGCGCTACACGCCATTGATTCCGTCCTACATCTGGACCGAGGAGATGGCGCGGTTCATGTTCATCTGGACAATCATGATCGGTGCCATGGTCGGCATCAGAGAGTCGCAGCATTTTGAAGTCGACGTCTGGCCTAACCTGTCACGCCGAAGCGAGGCCATGGTGCGGATTCTTGCGCGACTCGGCGTGCTGGCGCTGGCGCTGGTGTTCGTATCCGCCGGACTCGAGTTCACCCGCTTTGCCTGGAACAGAACGTCGGAGCTGGCCGATCTGCCGCTTTGGATGATCCACGTCGCCTGGCCGGTTGCCGGCGTGACCTGGATCGTGTTCGCCGGTGAACAGATTATCGACGAGATGCGGATTCTGGTTGGGGCAAATCAATGAGCGGCAATATACTTTCTGCCGGACAGGCCGCGATGGTCCTGTTCGGTACTTTCGTTGGCCTGCTCATCATACGCGTGCCGGTCGCCTTCGCGCTCGGCCTTGCCTGCGTGCCGATCCTGCTGATCGAGCCGCATCTGTCACTGATGACGCTCGCGCAGGAAACCTTCAACGCCTATAATTCATTCATCCTGCTGGCGGTGCCGTTCTTCCTGCTCACCGCCAATTTGATGAGCATCGGCGGCATCACCGACCGGCTGGTCGCGCTGTCCCGCTCGATGGTCGGGCACTGGCCGGGGTCGCTGGCGCAGATCAACGTCGTGCTGTCGGTGTTCTTTGCCGGCATCTCCGGCTCCTCCACCGCGGACGCGGCGAGCCAGTCCAAGATCTTCATCGATGCCCAGACCAAGGAGGGCTACGACCTCTCGTTCTCGATCGCCATCACCGCCGTCTCGGCCGTGCTCGCCGTCATCATCCCGCCCTCGATCCTGATGATCGTCTGGGGCGGGCTGATCTCGACCTCGATCGCCGCGATGTACCTGGCCGGCATCGTGCCGGGTCTGCTGATCGCGGGCGCACAGATGGCGACCGTGCATGTCTACGCGACGCGTCGCGGTTATCCGACCTATCCGAAAGCAAGCTGGGCCGAGATGCGCTGCGCCGTCTGGCGGTCGATACCAGCGCTGATGACGCCGTTCATCATCGTCGGCGGCATTCTGCTCGGATGGTTCACGGCGACCGAATCCGCCTGCGTTGCGGTGCTTTATTCCGTGGCGCTGTCGACGTTCTTCTACCGTGAAACCGGCGCGCGCGAACTCTACAAGGCGTTGCTCGACACCGGGCGTCTGGCCGGGGTCGCGCTGTTCTGCGTGGGCACCGCAAGCGCGTTCGGCTGGCTGCTGGCCTACTACAAGATTCCGCAGGAACTGCTGGCCAACGTCTCGACCTGGGGCATGGGCGCGATCGGGGCGGGCTTCTTCATCGCGCTCTGCTTTCTGGTGGTGGGCTGCTTCCTCGACGCCATTCCGGCGATCATCATCGTCGGCACTGTGCTGGAGCCGCTCGCCAGGTCCGTAGACCTCCATCCCGTCCAGTTCGCGATCATTTCCATCATATCGCTCGCCTTCGGGCTGGTGACCCCACCCTATGGCTTATGTCTGATGATCGCCTGTTCGATCGCCGGGGTACGGCTGCGCTATGCCCTGAAGGACACGGTAATCATGCTGATTCCGATGCTGCTTGTGCTGGCGGCCGTCATCGTCTGGCCAAGCGTGTCGCTGTTCCTGCCGCGTCTGATCGTGCCGGAGATGTTGAAATGAGCGGGGGGTGATCCCGCGGCTCTGACGCCGCGGGATCAGTGCATTTGCCTAGAGATTGCTCTCGGTGATCGCGGCGTAGACCATGCTGCGCAGCTCGCGCCGAAGCGGGTAGGCGCTGGATGGCAGCACCTGCGTCATGAAGATGGTGACCAACTCCTCGGCCGGATCGATCCAGAACGACGTCGTGGCCGCGCCGCCCCAGTTGTATTCACCGGGGCTGCCGGCGACCAGTGTTTCGGCCGGGCGCATGGTCACGGCGAAGCCGAGGCCGAAGCCGATGCCGTTATAGGTCGCTTCGGAGAACAGCGAGCGCGACACCTCGGGGAGAGAGCGGCCGCCCGGAATGTGGTTGGTCGTCATCAGCGCCAGCGTCTTCGGCCCGATCAACCTGACGCCGCCGAGCTCGCCGCCGTTGAGAAGCGCACGGCAGAAGGTGAGATAGTCGGCCATCGTCGAGCACAGCCCGCCGCCTCCCGAGATCAAGGACGGCGGCGACAGGAACGAGCTCGTCGTGGGGTCGTCCTGCAATGTCAGTCCCTCGCGCCGCTGGCCGGCATGGAAGGTCATGCCGCCACCCGGGTCGGCCGAGTAACAGGCGGCGAAGCGGTGGGCCTTGGAAGCCGGAACGTGGAAATCAGTGTCGGACATGCCGAGTGGATCGAGGATGCGTTGCTTCAGGAACTGCTCGAAGGGGATGCCGGAGATCTTGCCAATGAGGTAGCCGAGCACGTCGGTCGAAACCGAGTAGTTCCAGGCCTCGCCCGGCGAGAACTCCAGCGGGATTTTCGCGAGGCTCTCGATCATGGTCTGCAGCGTGCCTGATTTCTCGACCTCGCCGATCTTTTCAGCGCGGTAGGCGGCATCGACGTTCGAGCGTTGCTGGAAGCCATAGGTGAGGCCGGAGGTGTGGCGCAGGAGGTCGACGATCAGCATCGGCCGCGAGGGCGGACGGGTCAGGAAGGCCGGCGCGGTGCCGGCGACGAACACGCCGAGATCCTTCCATTCCGGAATGTACTTGGCGACCGGCTCATCGATCGCGACGAGGCCTTGCTCGACCAGCATCATGAAGGCGACGCTGGTGAGCGGCTTGGTCATGGAATAGATGCGATAGATCGTGTCGTCCTTGACGGGCAGCTTGCGCTCAACGTCGGCAAAACCCTGCACCGAGCTGTGGGCGATCTTGCCACGGCGATAGACCAGGAGATGCGTGCCCGGGAAGCGACCGGCATCGATGTACCGGCTCTTCAGATGCGCATCGACGCGGTCGAGCGCGGCCTTGGACATGCCGAGGGATTCGGGCGAGGCGGGGGTGGGGGCGAGCATCAGTTCCTCCGGGCGTTTTGTCCGACGTTGATAGCCGAAATGGCGGTCTCATTCCAAGCCGGTCGCGCTTAACGCCGGCCGGCTGTTTGGTGTAGGCTTCACCTTGGAACGCCTCCAAGCAGCCCAAAAGATCCCCGACGGGCGAATGAAAAACGCAGGCAAATGCACCATGACCCAGTTCAACGAGACCGAACTCACCGAAGCCGTCGTTCGGAGCTTTGACCGGACACCCGACCCGCGCGCGAAATTCCTGCTCCAGGAATTGGTGAAATCGCTGCACGATTACGTGAGCAAGACCGGCCTCACCTTCGAGGAGTGGGAATACGCCGTCGATTTCCTGACCCGCACCGGCCAGAAATGCACGGACACCCGCCAGGAATTCATCCTCCTCTCCGACGTGCTCGGCGTTTCCATGCTGGTCGACGCGGTCAACCATCGCGAGCGCGAGGGCGCCACCCAGACCACCGTGCTCGGGCCGTTCTATGTCGGCGAGCACAAGGTGACGGCGCATGGCACCGACATCTCACCGAACAATCAAACCGGCGAACGGATGTTCGTGCAGAGCCGTGTCACCGATCTCAAGGGCAAGCCGCTCGCGAATGTCCCCGTCGACGTCTGGCATGCCGACGATGACGGCTTCTACGACTCGCAGAAGCCGAACTATGACGAGGTCGGCGCCTCGGCACGGGCGCGCTTCATCACCGATAGCGATGGCCGCTTCTTCTTCCGCACCATCTTGCCGTGCAGCTACCCGATCCCGACCGACGGTCCAGTCGGCGAGATGATCGTGCAGACCAACCGCCACCCGATGCGCCCGGCGCATGTGCACTTCCTGGTCAATGCCAAGGGCTACGAGCCGCTGATCACCCACGTCTTCATGGACGGGGACAAATATCTGGATTCCGACGTCGTGTTCGGCGTCAAGGACGACCTCGTCGCCAAGGTCGAACCGCGCAGCGACCCGGAGATGCCCGACGGCACCAAGGCGAACGGGCAGTGGCACCTGATGACCTACGAATTCCACCTCAAGCCCGGCGGCGGCATGGCGCCGAAACCGCTCGGAGTGAAGGCGGCGGAGCCGGCCTGAAAGATCGCGGACGGGTGTACTTCAGCGCCCGATAAAGGCCGCCAGTTCGTCAGGTGCCCCCGTTGGAAAGGCTTCCTTCATGAAGTCGAGGAAGGCGGATACACGCGCGCTTAGGAGCCGGCGTGAAGGATAGAGTGTCCACAACGCGATCTCCGGTCCCTCGATGTCGCCCCAAAGCACCAGCGTGCCGGCAGCGAGGTCGTGACTGACCAGTGACACCGGAAGGCGCGCGGCGCCGACGCCGGCCCGGACAGCGTCGCGCACCATGATGAGCGATGCCAGGCGAAGGACCGGATCAATCGCGATGCGCGATTGTCCGCCTGGCACCGTCACGTCCCAGCTTGTTTTCCGGTCGCCCGGTCCGCGCATGACTGCCGGCACAGCGAGATTGCCCCGCGGTCGTTTCAGGTCCGGGCTCGCCACGACCACCAGCCGATCGCGCAGAAAGATTCGTCCGACCAGGCTGTCATCCGGATCGGGATTGACCCGGATCACCAGATCATACCCTTCCTCCACCATGTCGACGGAGCGATCTTCCGTCGTGACCTCAAGACGGATCTCCGGATATCTCAGCGCGAACCCCGCCGCGAGGTTTCCCATTGCAGTCTGCGAGAACAGCAAAGGCGCGCTGATCCGCAAGCGCCCCCGCGGCCTGTCCCCACCCGACGCGATCGCTGTTGCCGTCTCGTCGAGTTCGGTGAGCAAGGCCCCCGTCCGCTCATAAAGGGCGCGTCCTTCCTGCGTGAGTTTCAGGGTGCGCGCGCCCCGTTCGAACAGGCGCAGGTCGAGGGCAGCTTCCAGCTCCGCGACCCGCCGGGACAGGGTGGCTTTCGGCCGTCCGGCGGCCCGTGCGGCCCGTCCGAACCCGCCGTGCCGGGCGACGAGATTGAAGTCGGTGAGTGCGAGCAGGTCCATCGTTCCACCACTGAGACGGTCTGTCCAGATATAGCGACTATCGGTTCGTTTGTGGATCACTAATTTCCCCGATGTCTTCTGACCCAACCCGGAGTGATCCCCATGACCATCCTCGTTACCGGCGCAACCGGCACCATCGGCCGCCAAGTCGTCGAACAGCTCGTCAAGCGCGGTGCCGATGTCCGCGCTCTCGCCCGCGATCCTGCCAAGGCAAACCTCCCGGCAGGCGTCACCGTCGTGCAGGGCGACCTGCTCGACGTCGACTCGCTCCGCAGCGCGTTCAAGGGCGTCTCGACCCTGTTCCTGCTCAACGCGGTGGTGCCGGATGAATTCACGCAAGCGCTGATCGCGCTCAACCTGGCCCGCGACGCCGGCGTCGGGCGGGTCGTCTACCTCTCGGTGATTCACAGCGATCGTTACGTCAACGTCCCGCACTTTGCCGGCAAGTTCGGCGTCGAGAGGATGATCGAGCAGATGGGCTTCAACGCCACCATCCTGCGCCCGGCGTACTTCATGAACAACGATGTTACGATCAAGGACGTGGTGACCGGATACGGCATCTATCCGATGCCGATCGGGAGCAAGGGGCTCGCCATGATCGATGCGCGCGACATCGGCGAGTTCGCGGCCCTCGAGCTCATCCGTCGTGAGCACGCCGCAACACCGCTTCCGCTCACGCGCATCAATCTCGTCGGTCCTGATATGCTGACCGGTGCGAAAGCCGCCGCCGTCTGGTCGGAGGTGCTGGGCCGTACGATCGCCTATCCCGGTGACGATACCGCCGGCTTCGAGAAGAACCTCAGGCAGTTCATGCCAAGCTGGATGGCTTACGACATGCGGCTGATGAGCGAGCGCTTCCTCACCGAGGGAATGGTCCCCGAGGCCGGCGACGTCGAGCGGCTGACCGCGCTGCTGGGCCGCCCGCTGCGCTCCTATCGCGACTTCGTCTCCGAGATCGCGGCCTCTGCCTGACGGCACGGCACGTCCCCATCACGACAACGAGGAATGCTATCATGATCTCTTCAACCGCCACTTCTCCGGCGGATCCGGAAGGCGCAACGAAGATATTGGTGCTTGGAGCGACCGGTGCCACCGGTCGCCTGATCGTCAACCAGGCGGTGGCGCGAGGCTACGACGTCACCGTGCTGGTCCGGTCCGCCGGCAAGGCGAGTGACATCACGGGGGCGAAGCTCATCGTCGGAGACGCCCGCGATGAAAGAGCCCTGCGCGAAGCCCTCAAAGGCCGTGATGCCGTGGTCAGTGCGCTGGGTACGCCGGTAAGCCCGTTCCGCGAGGTGACGCTTCTCTCGACCGCGACGCGCGCGCTCGTGAGCGCGATGAAGGCCGAGCAGGTCTCGCGGCTGGTTTGCATCACGGGAATGGGCGCCGGCGACAGTGCCGGGCATGGCGGCTTTGTCGCCGACAATGTGATCTTTCCGCTTCTCCTGAAGAAGGTGTACGCCGACAAGAGCCGGCAGGAAGCGATCGTCAGAGACAGCGGGCTGGACTGGGTCCTGGTTCGCCCCTCGATCCTGAACAACAAGCCCGGCCGCGGCTCGGTCCGGGCGCTGACAGATCTTTCGGGCTTCCATGGCGGCAGCATTGCGCGCGGAGACGTTGCGACATTCGTGCTCGATCAGGTGCGCGCCGATACCTGGCTGCGTCAGTCTCCGCTCATCACGTGGTGACCCTTGCGTGGCCTTGATCAGCGCGCGTGCAACATCGCAAGCAGGACCACGACGACGCAGGCGAGCGCCGCCGTGGTCAATTTCCAGAACATCAGCGGGCTGCGCTCCAAGAGCGGCGTGATCCGCGTGTCGAGATAGGCCGGATTGGGCGTGCGAAGCTCGAAGACGAATTCAGGCAGATCCTCGTGCCGCTTGTAGGGATCCGGATGGAGCGCACGTCTGAGCGCGCCGTCGACCCAGGCAGGCACGTTGCTGTCGTCGTCGGCCGGGCGATATTTGAGCCTCCGCACGTCTGCGTTGCGCCGGATCCTGGCGATTTGGGTGCCATAGGGAAGCTTTCCCGTCAGCATCTGGTAGCAGATCACGGCCAGTGAAAACATGTCGGAGCGCGGCGTGCCGCCTTGCCCAAGAAAATATTCCGGCGCCGTGTACTGGACCGTTCCCAGAATTTCGCCGGTCTCGTCCTGCGGGGCGGCCTCCGCGACGCCCGCCACCTTGACCGATCCGAAGTCGATGATCTTTGCGGTGCCGGTCTTGTCGATCAGGATGTTGTCGGGCCTGAGGTCCTGATGCAGCATTTCCATGCGGTGGAAGGCGCGCAGGCCGGCGGCAATCTGCTCGACCAGTCCGCGGACGGTTTCGAGATCGGGGCGCGGATTGTCCGTCATCCACTGCCGCAAGGTCTGACCTTCAACGAATTCGGTCGCGACGTAGACGTAGCTGCGCCGTTTCGACTGTGACAGCGGTTTGAGCACATGCGGGCTGTCGATCCGGCGCGCGATCCACTCTTCCATCAGGAAGCGCTTCAGATAGGCGGCATTGTCGCGCAAATCGATCGACGGCAGCTTCAGCGCGACCGGCTCCTCGGTCACCGCGTCGACGGCAAGATAGATGTGACTGCGGCTGCTGGCGTGGATTTCGCGGACGATCCTGTAGCCGTCGAAGATGGCCCGCGGCTCCGGCAGTTGGGGAAGCGGCAGCTGGGAGGTCTGGTTGAAGATGCCGGCCGGCTCGCGCTGCGGCACCGCATCGATGCGGAGAATCTGGACCGTGATGTTGTCGTCGCTGCCGCGCTGGTAGGCTTCCTCGACGATCGCCTTCGCCGCCCCGTCGAGCTCGGCTGCATGCTCGCTGAGCGCGTTCGTGATGAAGCGCGGATCGACGAATTCATAGGCGCCGTCGGTCGCCAGCAGGAAAGTGTCGCCAGTCTCGATCTCGAAACTCTGGTAGTCGATCTCGAGCTGCGGATTGATGCCGAGCGCACGGCCGAGATAGGTCTGCTCCGAGGACACGATGATCCGGTGATCGTCGGTCAGCTGCTCGAGCGCCTTGCCCGCCACGCGATAGACGCGACAGTCGCCGACGTGGAAGATGTGCGCGGTGGTCGCCTTGATGACCATGGCGCTCAGCGTGCAGACATAACCCTTGTCGCGGTCGTAGGCATATTGGCTCTTGCGCGTCTGCGCGTGCAGCCAGGAATTGGTCGCATCCAGCACGCGGCGGGCGGAGGTCTTCACTGTCCAGGATTCCGAGGTGCAGTAATAGTCCATCAGGAAGCTCTTGACCGCCGACTCGCTGGCGATCTGGCTCACCGTGCTGCTGGAGATGCCGTCCGCGAGGACCGCCGCTATGCCCTTCAGGCTGAGCATCGGCTCGTCCGGAACGAGGACGCCGTGAAAATCCTGGTTGATGGGCTTGCGACCCTTGTCGGAATGCTGGCCGACCGAGATCTGAAGTCCGCGGGTCATCGTCATCACCGGCAAAGGGGAGCCTCACCCTGATCGGGCGAGGCTCTCCTGTCGAGACGTATCAGGCCGCGACGCGGGGCGACGTGGCCTTGCCGGCCTGGCGCTTCGGCTTGGTCATGACGTGCGTGGCGTAGAGGGTCATGCCGGTGAAGGCGAGGCCGCCGACGAGGTTGCCGAGCACGGTCGGGATCTCGTTCCAGATCAAATAGTCCATGATCGAGAACTTCGCGTGCAGCATCAGGCCGGAGGGGAACAGGAACATGTTCACGACGGAATGCTCGAACACCATGTAGAAGAACACCAGGATCGGCATCCACATCGCGATGACCTTGCCGGGGACCGAGGTCGAGATCATGGCGCCGACGACGCCGGTCGAAACCATCCAGTTGCAGAGCATTCCGCGCAGGAACAGCGTCGCCATGCCGGCGGCGCCATGCGCGGCGTAGCCCAGCGTTCGGCCTTCGCCGATATTGCCGATGGCTGCACCGACCTTGTCGGGATCTTGCGTGAAGCCGAAGGTCGTGACGAAGGCCATCATGAAGGCCACGGTGAAGGCGCCGGCAAAGTTGCCGACGAATACGAGGCCCCAGTTGCGCAGCACGCCGCCGAAGGTGACGCCGGGGCGCTTGTCGATCAGGGCGAGCGGGGAGAGCACGAACACGCCGGTCAGGAGGTCGAAGCCCAGCAGATACAGCATGACGAAGCCGACCGGGAACAGCAGCGCGCCGACCAGCGGCTGCCCCGTGTTCACGTTGATCGTGACGGCGAACCATGCCGCCAGCGCCAGGATAGCGCCGGCCATATAGGCCCGGATGATGGTATCCCGGGTGGACATGAAGACTTTGGACTCGCCCGCATCCACCATCTTGGTGACGAATTCCGAAGGCGCGAGATACGACATCGATGATTCCTTTTGCTCCGTAAGAGAGATCGAGACGCCTGAGTGCGCCGCTGAAAGTTATTGGCCGTGCGGGCTGTGTGCCGCGCGTGGGCCGGGGAAGATTTGGAAGCCTTGGGATTGCGTCACGACGACCGAGTCGAGGAGGGCCGCGAAGCAATTGAGCTTCCGGGATGCAGCCGCCAGCGCCTGCATAAGTGCGGCAAGCCGCAGTCTTCGTTGACCCAAACCGGAATGCAAGTTGCGTGCCGCGTGTTGGACTCGTGAAATGCAAGCAATATCAACCTGATAGAGCTTTGGCTGACCCGGCTTTTGCGCGTGGTGCGGCCTTTTCCTTGAGCTGCTGCCCAACTATTGTGCGTCGCACAATTGTTGGGCAAGCCGCAAATTTCGCGAGCGGAATAGGCCTGCGACAGACTGGCGCATCGCTACTAACACACTGATGTTGGGTTGTTTTCTGCGCTGCGGCGCTTGGCACGAAGCTTGAATAGTTCCAGGTCGACGCCATTGAAGCCGTCCCGCGAGACTTCTCATCCGAATTGCCGACGCCACCAGACGGGGGTCTCCCCGTCGCGCGTTCGGATGCGCTGCTTCAGGCGTCGCCGGACGGACGGGCTGCTCGTGTGCACTGACACAATCATTCTGCAACGACGCAAAGGACGATACCGCCTATGACCAAGCGCACCCGCCGGCCGTCGGACACTGGCCTTAGCCGCCGTCAATTGTTGAAGGCCGCTGGCTCGACCGCCGCACTCCTGGCCGCCGTAAAACTGAATTTCCCCGCCGGCGCCTTCGCGCAGGACGCAGGCCCCGAGGTCAAGGGCGCCAAGCTCGGCTTCATCGCGCTAAGCGATGCCGGCCCCTTGTTCGTCGCCAAGGACAAGGGCCTGTTCGCCAAATACGGCATGCCTGACACCGACGTGCAGAAGCAGGCCTCCTGGGGCACCACGCGCGACAATCTCGTGCTCGGCTCCGAAGGCAACGGCATCGACGGCGCGCATATCCTGACCCCGATGCCGTATCTGATCTCGGCCGGCAAGGTGACGCAGAACAACCAGCCGACGCCGATGTACATCCTGGCGCGGCTCAATCTCGACAGCCAGTGCATCTCCGTTGCCAGTGAATATGCCGACCTGAAGCTCGGTGTGGACGCGACGCCCTTCAAGGCGGCGCTGGAGAAGAAGAAGGCCTCGGGCAAGGCCGTGAAGGCCGCGATGACCTTCCCCGGCGGCACGCATGACCTCTGGATCCGCTATTGGCTTGCCGCCGGCGGCATCGATCCGGACAAGGACATCGAGACCATCGTGGTGCCGCCGGCGCAGATGGTGGCCAACATGAAGGTCGGCACGATGGACTGCTTCTGCGTCGGCGAGCCCTGGAACCTGCAGCTGATCCACCAGAACATCGGCTACACCGCGATCACGACCGGCGAGCTCTGGAACAAGCACCCGGAAAAATCCTTCGGCATGCGCGCCGCCTTCGTCGATAAATATCCGAAGGCCGCGAAGGCGCTGCTGATGGCGGTGATGGAAGCGCAGCAGTGGTCCGACAAGGCCGAGAACAAGGCCGAGCTTGCCGCCATCATGGGCAAGCGGCAGTGGATGAACTGCCCTGTCGAAGACGTGCTCGACCGCACCGCCGGCAAGTTCGACTACGGCCTTCCCGGCAAGGTGGTCGAGAATTCGCCGCACATCATGAAGTACTGGCGCGACTTCGCCTCTTATCCCTTCCAGAGCCACGACCTCTGGTTCCTCACCGAAGACATTCGCTGGGGCAAGTACGAGGCGAATTTCGACACCAAGGCGCTGATTGCCAAGGTCAACCGCGAAGACATGTGGCGCGACGCGGCCAAGACGCTCGGCATCGCAAGCGCGGAGATCCCGACCTCCACCTCGCGCGGCAAGGAGACGTTCTTCGACGGCAAGGTGTTCGATCCGGAAAATCCGGCTGCCTATCTGAAGTCGCTCGCGATCAAGCGCGTCGAAGTCTGATGGAGCTAGCGGCCGCCTCCGGGCGGCCGCATCGCCTTTTGCAGCCGGAGAGATATTGCGATGAACATGCCCGCCACGAAGATCGAGGTTGAGACCGCGAAGCCCGCGAGCGCTGCCGCGCCGGTCGTCGCGATGACACCGAAGCGGCCGCCGCGTTCGGAGACTTACGCGCGGATGGCGCGGGAGACCGCCGTGCGCGTCATCCCGCCGCTGGTCGTGATCGCGCTCTTGCTTCTGGTCTGGGAGCTGGTCTGCCGCCGCGCCGGCTCGGCACTGCCGCCGCCGTCGAAGGTGTTCAAGGATACCAAGGAGCTGATCCTCGATCCGTTCTTCGATCATGGCGGCATCGACAAGGGGCTGTTCTGGCACCTCTCCGCCAGCCTCCAGCGCGTCGCCTTCGGCTATTCGCTCTCGGCGATTGCCGGCATCGCGCTTGGCGTCCTGGTCGGACAATCGGTCTGGGCGATGCGCGGGCTCGATCCGCTGTTCCAGGTCTTGCGCACGATCCCGCCGCTGGCCTGGCTGCCGCTGTCGCTCGCCGCGTTCCGCGACGGCCAGCCCTCGGCGATCTTCGTCATCTTCATCACTTCGATCTGGCCGATCATCATCAACACCGCGGTCGGCGTCCGCAACATCCCGCAGGACTATCGCAACGTCGCCGCGGTGGTGCAGCTCAACCCGCTCGAATTCTTCGCCAAGATCATGATCCCGGCCGCCGCGCCCTACATCTTCACGGGGCTTCGCATCGGCATCGGCCTGTCCTGGCTCGCGATCGTCGCCGCGGAAATGCTGATCGGCGGGGTCGGCATCGGATTCTTCATCTGGGACGCCTGGAATTCCTCGCATATCAGCGAGATCATCCTGGCACTGTTTTATGTCGGCATCATCGGCTTCGTGCTCGACCGCCTGATCGCGGGCGCCGGCAAGATCGTCACCCGCGGCACCGCGCTGAACTGAAGGGGAAGCACATGACCGCTTATCTGAAGCTCGACCACATCGACAAGATCTTTACCCGCGGCGCAGCCTCCACGGAGGTGCTGAAGGATATCAATCTCACCATCGAGAAGGGCGAATACGTCTCGATCATCGGCCATTCTGGTTGCGGCAAGTCGACCCTGCTCAACATCATCGCAGGCCTGACCAACGCCACCACCGGCGGCGTGCTGCTGGAGAACCGCGAGGTGAACTCGCCGGGACCCGACCGCGCGGTGGTGTTCCAGAACCACAGTCTGCTGCCGTGGCTGACCGTGTACGAGAACGTCCGGCTCGGCGTCGACAAGGTCTTTGCCAAAACCAAGAAGCGCGCCGAACGCGACGCCTGGGTCATGCACAATCTCAACCTCGTGCAGATGGCCCATGCCAAGGACAAGCGGCCTTCGGAAATCTCCGGCGGCATGAAGCAGCGCGTCGGCATTGCCCGCGCGCTTGCCATGGAGCCGAAAGTGTTGCTGCTCGACGAGCCGTTCGGCGCGCTCGACGCACTGACCCGCGCGCATTTGCAGGATTCGGTGATGGCGCTGCATCAGAAGCTCGGCAACACCATTTTGATGATCACCCATGACGTCGACGAGGCGGTGCTGTTGTCCGACCGCATCGTCATGATGACGAACGGACCGAGCGCGCGCATCGGCGAGGTGCTGGAGGTGCCGCTGGCGCGTCCTCGCAAGCGGCTCGAGCTCGCGACCAACACCACTTATCTGAAGTGCCGGCAGCGCGTGCTCGAATTCCTCTACGAGCGTCATCGCTTCGTCGAAGCCGCGTAAACGCGTCACCGACAGGCGCTAACGCAACGCCTAATTTTGAATCATCAAGCTCAATCCTTGTGCGGCGCACAGGGATTGAGCGAATCGCAAAATTTGCGTGCGAAATAGTCCTGCGAAGATTCGGAGCACTTCGAACAAGCTTCTGAATTTCCTGCGTTTCCGGAATGCGCGCAGTTGGCACGGAAATTGAAACACCAATCGCGACGCCAACGACGACGTCCCTCAACATCATCAATCAGCATCGTAACTCGCCACCGGGGGTGAAGCCTCGGAGCGCGCCTCCGTGGCCGGAGGCTGAGCCTGCAACGACGCAGCGGTGAGCCTGGAAGGGATTCTGCAATGACCAAGAGTCGGACTTGGATTTCAGACTGGCGCCCCGAAGATGAGGCGTTCTGGAATGCGACTGGCAAGACTATCGCGCGACGCAACCTGATCTGGTCGATCGTGGCCGAACATATCGGCTTCTCGGTCTGGCTGATCTGGAGCATCGTTACCACCAAGCTGCCGCAGGCGGGCTTCCACTACACCACCGACCAGCTGTTCCAGCTCGTCGCGGTGCCCGGGCTGATCGGCGCGTTGATGCGCTTTCCCTATACCTTCGCGGTGACGACCTTCGGCGGTCGCAACTGGACCATCTTCAGTGCGGCGATCCTGTTCATTCCGACGCTCTCGCTCGCCTATTTCGTCGGCCAGCCGGACACGCCGTTCTGGCTGATGCTGCTGATTGCCTCGACCGCCGGTCTCGGCGGTGGAAATTTTGCTTCCAGCATGACCAATATTTCGTTCTTCTTCCCCGACCGGATGAAGGGGTGGGCGCTCGGACTGAATGCGGCCGGCGGCAATATCGGCGTCTCCAGCGTGCAGCTGTTGACCCCGATCCTGATGACGCTCGCCGTCATCAACCTGTTCCAGGCAACTCCTGTTGACGATGTTTTCCTGCAAAACGCCGGCCTGATGTGGGTGCTGCCGATCGCGATCGCGGTGTTCGGCGCAGTGTTCTTCATGAACAACCTGACCACGGCCAAGTCGTCGATCAAGAACCAGCTCGCCGTGGTCAAGCGCAAGCACACGTGGATCATGGCGTATCTCTATATCGGCACGTTCGGCTCCTTCATCGGCTACTCGGCTGCATTTCCGCTGTTGATCAAGACCCAGTTCCCGCAAGTCACGATTGCGATCGCGTTCCTGGGACCGCTGGTCGGTTCGCTGTCGCGGCCGCTCGGTGGCTGGCTTGCCGACAGGATCGGCGGCTCGGTCATCACGTTCTGGAATTTCATCGTGATGGCAGGGGCGACGGTCGGCGTGCTCTACTTCGTCGGGCACAAGGATTTCATCGGCTTCCTGTCGATGTTCCTGGTCCTGTTCGTGACGACGGGCATCGGCAACGGCTCGACCTACCGCATGATTCCCTCGATCTTCCGCGAGCAGAACCTCTTCAGGGTGCGCGGCAAGGGCGATGCGGAGCGCGCGGTCGCCTTGAAGACGGCGAGCATCGAGAGCGGTGCTGCGGTTGGCTTCATCGGCGCGGTCGGCGCCGTCGGCGGCTATCTGATCCCGACCGGCTTTGGCAAGTCGATCGCGCTGACCGGCGGGCCGCAGCTCGCGCTCGCGATCTATCTCGGCTTCTACGCCTCCTGCCTCGCGCTGACCTGGTGGTTCTATCTGCGTCGCAGCCCGCAGGGCGAAGGCGCGTCAAGCCTCGCCGGAGCAAGGGTGTAGAGCATGATCCGGAAAAGTGTGCAGCGGTTTTCCGGCAAGATCATGCTCAAAGGATAGAGACTTGGTACGAATCTCGCTTCTCCCCGTACGCGGGGAGAAGCATTGCCCGACAGTTTGACAATGAACCTGGTTCGCAATGGCGCGCACCAAGGCAAACCCAACAGGCAGGAGAACATCATGACGCCAGAACAGATCACCCTCGTCCAGCAGAGCTTTGCCAAGATCGCGCCGATTTCCGCGCAGGCCGCGGTGCTGTTCTACGATCGCCTGTTCGAGGTGGCGCCATCCGTGCGCGCGATGTTTCCCGAGGACATGACCGAGCAGCGCAAGAAGCTGATGGGCATGCTCGCCGCCGTCGTCGGCGGCCTATCGAACCTGGACTCGATTCTTCCCGCGGCCTCGGCGCTTGCGAAGCGTCACGTCGGCTACGGCGCCAAGGCCGAGCACTACCCCGTGGTCGGCGCGACCTTGCTGTGGACCCTGGAGAAGGGGCTCGGCGAGGCCTGGACGCCCGAACTCGCGACCGCCTGGACCGACGCCTACGGCGTGTTGTCCGGCTACATGATTTCCGAGGCCTACGGCGCACAGCCGCAGGCTGCCGAATAGGAGATGCGTTGTGAGTGAACCGCTGGTCATCGTCGGAAACGGTATGGCGGCCGCGCGTCTGGTCGACGAGCTCGCCAAGACCGCGCTCGGCCGCTACGCGGTCGCTGTGATCGGCGAAGAGCCGCGGCTCGCTTACAACCGCGTTCTGCTCTCCTCGGTGCTGGCCGGCGAGACCGGCTCGCACGAGATCGAGCTCCGGCCCGCGGACTGGTGGCGCCATCGCGGCGTCACTGTGCGCTACGGCTATCGCGTCAGCGAGATCGACACCGGCCGACGCGAGCTCAAGATCGAAGGCGAAGAGAGCATGGAATATTCCAAGCTCGTGCTCGCCGTCGGCTCGACGCCGCTGCGGCTCAACGTACCGGGCGCCGATCTCGTCGGCGTGCACACCTTCCGCGACACCCGCGACGTCGATCTGCTGCTGACGCTTGCGGCCGCCAGGAAGCGCGTCGTCGTGGTCGGCGGTGGTCTGCTTGGTCTCGAAGCGGCGTACGGCCTCGCCAAGGCCGGAGCGCCCGTGACGCTGCTGCACCTGATGGACCGGCTGATGGAGCGCCAGCTCGATGCGCCGGCCGCCGACCTGCTCAAGACGCTGGTCGAGCGCAAGGGCATTCGCATCCTGCTCAATGCATCCACAGCCCGCATCCTCGGCGAGGACCATGTCGAAGCGGTCGAGCTTGCCGATGGCAGCCGCATCGAGGCCGATGCGGTGATCTTCGCCGCCGGCATCAGGCCCAACATCGCGCTCGCAAAGGACGCCGGCATCGCAGTCAACCGCGGCATCGTCGTCAACGACGAGATGCAGACGGCGTCACCCGATATCTACGCGCTCGGCGAATGCGCCGAGCATCGCGGCACCTGCTACGGCCTCGTCGAGCCTGCCTACGAACAGGCGCGCGTGCTGGCGCGGCATCTCTCCGGCCGTCCCGCGGCCTATCAGGGCAGCGTGGTCTCGACCAATCTGAAGGTGTCGGGAGTCAGCGTATTCTCCGCCGGCGACTTCATGGGCGGGGAGGGCAGCGAGAGCCTCGTGCTGTCAGACCGCAGGTGCGGCACCTACAAGAAACTCGTCATCGCCGAGGGCCGGCTCACAGGCGCCCTGCTGATTGGCGATACCGTCGATGCGCTCTGGTATCTCGAGCTGATCCGCAACCGCGAAAAGGTGGCGGCCATCCGCGCCGACATGATGTTCGGCCGCGCACTCGCGCGTCCCTCCAAAGCGGCTTGATAGAGGCGGCTTGATATGACGGCGATCGATCCCACGCTCCGCGCCACCAAGACGACCTGTCCGTATTGCGGCGTCGGCTGCGGCGTGCTGGCGACGCCAGACGGCAAGGGCGGCGCGGCGATCGCGGGCGATCCCGATCATCCAGCCAATTTCGGCCGGCTGTGCTCCAAGGGCTCGGCGCTGGGCGAGACCGTCGGGTTGGAAAGCCGGCTGCTCTATCCGATGATCCGCTGCAAGGGCGTGCTCGAACGAGTCGCCTGGAGCGATGCGCTCGATCACGTCGCCCACCGCATGCAGCACATCGTCGCGCGCGACGGCGCCGACGCGGTCGCATTCTATCTCTCCGGCCAGCTCCTGACCGAGGACTACTACGTCGCCAACAAGCTGATGAAGGGCTTTGTCGGGACGGCGAACGTCGACACCAATTCGCGGCTTTGCATGTCGTCCTCGGTCGCCGGTCACCGCCGCGCCTTCGGCGCCGACACCGTGCCCGGTTGCTACGAGGATCTCGACCAGGCCGATCTTCTGGTGTTCGTCGGCTCGAATGCCGCCTGGTGCCATCCCGTGCTGTTCCAGCGCATGTTGAAGAACCGTGGGGAGCGCGGCGCCCGCATGATCGTGATCGATCCGCGCCGCACCGACACCGCGACCGACGTCGATCTGTTCCTGGGCCTCAAGCCCGGCACCGACACGGCGCTGTTCTCCGGCCTGTTCGTTTACCTTGCCGACAATGGTGCTTTGGATCAGGACTACATCGCGCAAAACACGTCGGGCTTTGACGACGCGCTGGCGCGCGCACGCAGCATCGCCGGCGGCGTCACCGCGACCGCACTCGCCACGGGCCTTTCCGAGCAGGACGTTGCCACCTTCTTCAAGATGTTCCGTGACACGCCCCGCGTCGTCACGCTGTACTCGCAAGGTGTCAATCAGTCGGCGCAGGGCACCGACAAGGTCAATGCGATCCTGAACTGCCATCTCGCCACGGGCCGCATCGGCAAGCCCGGCGCCTCGCCGTTCTCGCTCACCGGCCAGCCCAACGCGATGGGCGGCCGCGAGGTCGGCGGCCTCGCCAACCAGCTCGCCGCACACATGAACTTCACGCCGCCGGACATCGATCGCGTGCGGCGGTTCTGGAAGGCGCCGCGCATCGCCACCCATGAAGGGTTGAAGGCGGTGCAGCTGTTCGAAGCCATCAACCGCGGCGAGGTCAAGGCGCTGTGGGTGATGGGCACCAACCCCGCAGTGTCGCTGCCCGACGCGGATTTCGTGCGCGAGGCGCTGAAGAAGCTCGAGCTGTTCGTGGTCTCCGAGAACGTGCTCTCCAACGACACCGTCGATGCCGGTCCGCACGTGCTGCTGCCCGCGCTCGCCTGGGGCGAGAAGTCGGGCACCGTGACCAATTCCGAGCGCCGCATCTCGCGCCAGCGCTCGTTCCTGCCGGCGCCCGGCGAGGCGCGGCCGGACTGGTGGATCCTGAGCGAAACCGCAAACCGCCTCGGCTTCGGCGACAGTTTTGGCTACAAATCCGCCGCCGACATCTTCCGCGAGCACGCCGCGCTCTCGGCGTTCGAGAACGATGGTAGCCGCGACTTCGATATCGGCGCGCTGACCTCGCTCTCCGACGACGCCTTCGACGCCCTGAAGCCCGTGCAGTGGCCCGCACGTGAAGGCGGGGCGCCCGGGGAGCGCTTCTTCGCGGCCGGCGGCTTCTTCACCAACGACGGCAAGGGCCGCTTCGTCGCGCCGGAAGTGCCGGCGCTGCGTGGCGAGATCGGACCATCGCGGCCGCTGCGGCTCAACACCGGGCGGATCCGCGACCAGTGGCACACCATGACGCGCACGGGCCTCAGCCAGCGGCTCGGCGCACATCTGCCTGAGCCGTTCGTCGAGATTCATCCCGATGACGCCAACAAATACAACATCGTCCATGACGGCTATGCCCGCATCACCACCGACTACGGCCAGTGCACCCTCAAGGTCGTCGTCAGTGAGCGCCAGCAGCGCGGCACGCTGTTCGCGCCGATCCACTGGAGTGCGATGAACGCCTCGCACGGTCGCGTCGGGGCGCTGGTCGCACCGTTCACCGATCCGTTCTCGGGGCAGCCGGAGTCCAAGGCGACACCGGCGGCGATTTCGCCTTATGAATACGTCTTCCGCGGCTTTGCGTTGTCGCGCAAGCAGCTGGAGCTGCCGCCGAACCTGATGTGGACCCGCGTCACTGTTGCCGGCGGCTTCGGCTATCTCTTCGCCGACAATGCGGACCTGTCGCGCTGGCCGGCTTGGCTCGGTGGCATTGCGGGCGAGGACGTCGCCGACTATCGCGACTTCGGCGGCGGCGTCTACCGCGCGGCATCGTTTGATGGCGATCGCATCGAGACCTGTCTGTTCGTCGGCCCCGCGCATGATGCCGGCGACTGGGAGGTGGTGAAGAGCCTGTTCGTGGCCGACCATGTCACCGACGAGCAGCGGCGCATGCTGTTGTCCGGCAAATCGAGCGAAGGCGCCGCCTCGACCGGGCCTGTCGTCTGCGCCTGCTTCGGCGTCGGCCGCGGCACCATCTGCGACACCATCGCCGCAGGCGCGCGCACAGCCGCCGAGATCGGCGCAAAGCTTAAGGCCGGCACCAATTGCGGCTCCTGCATCCCCGAGCTGAAGCGCCTGATCGCGACGACGGAGGTGGCACCGGCAAAGCAGGCCAAGCTCGCTGGCGCGGCGGGGTAGGCGCGACTTTCTCGGTCGTCGCCGCATACTCCGCGTCATCGCCCGGCTTGACCGGGCGATCCAGTACGCCGAGACGCCTGTGATCCAGCGGAGAGGCCACGGCGTACTGGATTCCCCGCTTGACGCCTACGCTAAAGCTTCGGCGCCCCTGGACCTCAACCCGGCGAAGCCTTGGCGTAGCCGGGTCGCGGGGAATGACAGCGAGGCCGGGGCGCTATGCCTCGGCCCAATCGACGCACGTCCCATTGTGCCCTATGGTGCCGCGCTCTCCCATCAACAACGACAAAAACAACAATGATGTACCTGGAAACGCCGCCGCGCCTGATCGAAACCAGGCTCTTCTCCGTCATGCCCGACAAATTCCGCCGCAAGGGCGAGCGGACGGATTGGGCCGATGCCAACCGGCCGGGTGTGCCGACGGACTCCTTCATCGAGGGGCCGTCGTTTGACAGGGATGGCAATCTCTACATCGTCGACATTCCCTTCGGCCGCATCTTCCGCATCGCGCCTGATGGCGAGTGGTCGCTGGCGATTGAATATGAGGGCTGGCCGAACGGACTGAAGATCGCGGCCGACGGCCGTATCCTGGTCGCCGACTACAGGCACGGCATCATGGAGTTCGACGCCAAGGCAGGGCGCATGGCGCCGGTGCTGACGGCGCGCAATTCGGAATCATTCCGCGGCTGCAACGATTTGCATCTCGCTTCCAACGGCGACATCTATTTCACCGACCAGGGGCAGACCGGGCTGCATGACCCCAGCGGCCGCGTCTATCGCCTGACGCAAAGCGGCCGGCTCGATTGCCTTGTTAACACCGGTATCAGCCCGAATGGTCTGGTGCTCGATCCAACCGAGACCGTGCTGTTCGTCGCGATGACGCGCGACAACGCGGTGTGGCGGTTGCCGTTCATGAAGGACGGCAGCGTGTCGAAGGTCGGCCGCTTCTGCTCGCTGTTCGGCACCAGCGGCCCGGATGGCATGACCATGGATGCCAAGGGCCGGCTGTTCGTCGGTCACGCCTCGCTCGGCCATGTCTTCGTGTTCGCGCCCAACGGCGAATTGGTTGCGCGGGTCAAGTCGTGTGCAGGGCCGAATTGCACCAATGTCGCAATTGGAGGCGCGGACAAAGATCGGCTCTACATCACGGAGTCTGCAACCGGTAGCGTATTGGTCGCTGACATCGGCGTATTGAACTCTTGAGCTCGATGGCGGTTGCCTGAGCGAACGAGCGGTATCGGAGCAAACATGAACACGAAACCTTTCGGCAAAACGGGCGATAGCGTCTCCGTCATCGGGCAGGGCACCTGGTATCTCGACCATGGCGACCGCAAGCGCGCGGTCACGGCGCTGCAGCGCGGGCTCGATCTCGGCATGACCCACATCGACACCGCCGAGATGTATGGCGATGCCGAGCTCGTCATCGCCGATGCGATCGCGGGCCGACGCGACGAGGTGTTCCTCGTGTCAAAGGTGCTGCCGAGCAACGCCTCGCGCCGCGGAACCATCACCGCCTGTGAGCGCTCGCTGAAGCGGCTGAAGACTGATCGGCTCGATTGCTATCTGCTTCACTGGCGCGGCTCGTATCCGCTGGAGGACACCGTCGCCGCGTTCGAGGAACTGGTGAAGGCCGGCAAGATCAAATCCTGGGGCGTCTCCAATTTCGACGCCGACGATCTCGACGAGATGCTCGACGCCGCCGGCGAAGGCCGCATCGCCTGCAATCAGGTGCTCTATCATCTGAAGGAACGCGCGATCGAGCACGCGGTGATCCCGTGGTGCGAACAGCATGGTGTCGCCGTGGTCGCCTATTCGCCGTTCGGCCACGACGATTTCCCCGCGAGCAACAGCAAGGGCGGCGCGGTGCTGGCGCGCATCGCTGAGGCGCGTCGCGCGACGCCGCGTCAGGTCGCGCTGAGCTTCCTCACCCGTGCGACTACGGTGTTCACGATTCCGAAGGCGTCGTCCGCGGAACATGCCGGCGAAAATGCCGCGGCCGGCGATCTCGTCCTGACGAAAGACGAGGTCGCGGCGCTCGATGCGGCGTTTCCGCGCGGTCCGAAGCCGCGCGGACTGCCCATGCTGTAGTGCACAAACGCCTATTATTAATGGAGTCTTGACGCGCGCGGACGTGAGCGCATATCGGCATCCTGTTTTCGGAAGTTGTGAAAGCGGCGCAATTATCGTTTTTTACGATCATTCCCGATTCGCATTCCTAGGTTCCAGCCGTGACCCCGCCGCCCGCCGCAGCCGCAAGGCTCGACAGTATTCCCATGTCCATGCCCGAAAAGCAGCCGCAGGCGCGCCGCGCGCCGGCGCGCGTCGATCATCCCTTCAAGGGCATCGCGCTGGTGCTGCTGTCGACGATCTTTCTCGGTTGCTCCGATGTCACCGCGAAATATCTGTCGTCGAGCCTGCCGTCGATCGAGATCACCTGGATCCGCTTCGTGACGTTCGCGCTGATGTTCACGCCGGTGATGCTGCCAGGCTCGCCGCTTCATGCCATGCGCACCGAGCGTCTCGGCCTGCAGCTGATGCGCGGCGCGGCATTGCTCGGCTCTTCGCTGTTCTTCATCACCGGCCTGAGTTTCCTGCCGATCGCGGAAGCGTCCGCGACCGGCTTCGTCTCGCCGCTGTTCGTCACCGCGCTCTCGATCGTCTTCCTGAGCGAGAAGGTCGGCATGCGCCGCTGGATCGCGACCGCGATCGGCCTGACGGGCGTGCTGATCATCCTGCGCCCGGGCTCCAGCGCGTTTCACGCCGCCGCGTTCTTCCCGATCGTCTCGGCGTTCTGCTGGGCTGCGGCACTGATCCTGACGCGCATGATGAGCGGGCGTGAAGCTGTCCTCACCACGATGGCCTATTCGGCGCTGACAGGCGTTGCGATCCTTTCTCTGATGGTACCGTTCATCTGGGTCACGCCGACCTGGACCGCGATCGGGCTCGGCATCGTGATCGGCGTCGCCTCCACCGTCGGCCAGTGGATCATCGTGCTGGCCTATCGCTACGGCGATGCCTCGGTGCTGGCGCCGTTCTCGTATACGCAATTGCTGTGGGTCAGCATTTTGGGCTTCTTCCTGTTCGGCGAAGTGCCTGATGTCTGGACCGTCACCGGCGCGGCCTTCATCGTCGCAAGCGGCCTCTACATCGCCCATCGCGAGCGCATCCGCCGCGCCCAGCTCCTGATCATGGAAGAGCGCTCCCCGAACCCCTGACGCAAGTTCGCGCGTCCGCTTCGTGCTATCAACGGCTCTAACAAGACGGGAGGAGCCGGATGCGCGCTGCGATTTTCAGGAACGGTGAGATTGTCGTCGAACGGATGGCCGAGCCAAAGCCCGGCCCCGGCCAGGTTCTGGTCAAGACGCTCGCCTGCGGCATCTGCGGTTCTGACCTGCACGCGCGCCAGCACGCCCATCGCATGGTGGAGATGGCGCGGAAGACCGGGCGCAAGCCGATGGACCTGACCCGCGACGTCGTGTTCGGCCACGAGTTCTGCTGCGAGATCGTCGACTTCGGCCCGGGGACTGCGCGCAAGCTCAAGCCGGGCACGCGCGTCTGCTCGCTGCCGGCCCTGGTGACGCCGCAAGGCATCGAGGGCATCGGCTATTCCAACGACAATGTCGGCGGCTATGCCGAGGCGATGCTGCTGAGCGAAGCGCTGCTGCTCGAGGTGCCCAACGGTCTCGCGCCGGAGCATGCCGCGCTCACCGAACCGCTCGCGGTCGGCGTTCATGCGGTCGCCAAGGCCAACATCCGAGGCGGCGAGGTGCCGCTCGTGATCGGCTGCGGCCCGGTCGGGCTCGCGGTGATTGCGGCGCTGAAGCTCAAAGGCCTGCATCCGATCGTCGCGGCCGACTATTCGCCGGCGCGGCGCGCGCTTGCGGCAAAACTCGGCGCCGATATCGTCGTGGATCCAAGGGTGTCGCAGCCCTATGCGACCTGGGCCGAGCATGCGCAGATGTCGGATGCGGAGAAGGCGGCGCGGCCGCCGTTGCAGGCGATGCTGCCCGCGCTGAAGCCCGCGATCATCTTCGAATGCGTCGGCGTACCTGGTCTTTTGCAGCAGGTGTTCGAAGGCGCGCCGCGCGATGCCAGGATCGTCGTGGTCGGCGTCTGCATGGAGACTGACAAGAGCGAGCCCATGCTCGGCATCATGAAGGAGCTCAATGTCCAGTATGTGCTCGGCTATACGCCGGACGAATTCGCAGCCTCATTGCGCCTGATCGCGGAAGGGCAGGTGGATGCCGCGGCGATGGTGACGGCGGAAGTCGGCATCGACGGCGTCGCAAAGGCTTTCGCCGATCTCGCCAATCCTGAAGTCCACACCAAGATCATCGTGCAGCCGTGGCGGTGATGCCTTACACCGGCAGCGCGATCGAATATTTCACCTGGCTGAGCGCAAAGCTTGATTCGATCGAGGCGATGCCGTCGAGCCGGGTCAGCTTGGTCTTCAAGAAAGTCTCGTAGGAAGCGAGGTCGGCCGCGACGACGCGCAAGAGATAGTCGCGGTTGCCCGTCATCAGATAGCATTCCAGCACCTCCTCCCATTTCGAGATCGCGCGCGCGAAGCGGTTGAGATCCTCCTCCTTCTGCCGCGCCAGCTTGATCGAGATGAAGACGCTGACATGCAGCCCCAGCGCCTTCTGATCGACGGTCGCGATGTAGCGCGAGATGACGCCGCGTTCCTCGAGCAGTTTGACCCGGCGATGGCACGGCGACACCGACAGCCCGACCTTGTCGGCGAGTTCCTGCATGGTCAGCCGGCTGTCGGTCTGGAGCAGAGCGAGGATTTTTCGGTCGATGGCGTCGAGATCGGGCATTAGGATGAACCTGTCGTTTTTGGCAGCTGATTGGTAAGGTATCCCAATATTGGTCGGTATTGCGCGAAAAATTGAGAAGTTTGGCGCTTCCCGCAGGGGTATCATCGGGCACCTGTTTTCCGGGAGCATTGCCATGCCCGTCGATACCGCCCGCCTCGACACATTGACCGCGCTCGCCCGCAAGGCGCTGTGGCTGTCGTCATGGACCATCCATCACGCCAACCACGTCCGCGCGAATGCGGACGGCCTCAAGGTCGGCGGACATCAGGCCTCGTCGGCCTCGCTCGCCACCATCATGTCGGCGCTGTATTTCCACGTCCTGAAACCCGAAGATCGCGTCGCGGTGAAGCCGCATGCGAGCCCGGTGTTCCACGCCATCCAGTATCTGTTCGGCCGGCAGAGCCGCGAGAAGCTGGAGAATTTTCGTGGCTTCAAGGGCGCGCAGTCCTATCCCTCGCGCACCAAGGACGTCGACGACGTCGATTTCTCCACCGGCTCGGTCGGCCTCGGCGTCGCGCAGACGCTGTTCGCCTCGCTGGTGCAGGACTACGTCAAGGCGCATGGCTGGATGAAGGAACGCCGCGAGGGGCGCATGATTGCGCTGGTCGGCGACGCCGAGATGGACGAGGGCAACATCTTCGAGGCGCTGGCGGAAGGCTGGAAGCACGGCCTGCGCAACACCTGGTGGGTCGTCGACTACAACAGGCAGTCGCTCGATGCCGTCGTCCGCGAAGGTCTCTGGGAAAAGTTCGAGACCGTGTTCCGCAATTTCGGCTGGGACGTGGTGATCGTGAAGTACGGCCGCCTGATGCGCGAGGCCTTTGCGGAAGCTGGCGGCGAGGCGTTGAAGCGCTGGATCGACAATTGCCCGAACGCGCTCTACGCCGCATTGTGTTTCCAGGGCGGCGCGGCGTTCCGAAAACATCTCCATGATGAGATCGGCGATCAGGGACCGATCACCAAGCTGATCGACAAGCGCAGCGACGAGGAGTTGCTCGCGCTGATGTCGAACCTCGGCGGCCATGACATGGCGAGCATGCTGGACGCCTTCGAATCCATCGATCACGATCGCCCAGTCTGCTTCATCGCCTACACCATCAAGGGCGTCGGCCTGCCGTTCCAGGGCCACAAGGACAACCACGCCGGCCTGATGACGGTCGCGCAGATGGAGAAATATCGCGACAGCCAGAACATCCGGCCCGGACACGAATGGGACAGATACGAGGGCCTTGCGCAAGGTGCCGCCGAGCTCGACGCCTTCCTCGCGAGCGTGCCGTTCAACCAGGACGGCCGTCGGCTCACCGCGCCTGTGATCGAGGTGCCGTCGCAGCTCGCCTTCAAGCCGGCGCCGCAGATGTCGACCCAGCAGGGTTTTGGGCTGGTGCTGAACGAGATCGCGCGCGGTGACAGCGAGCTCGCCAGACGCATCGTGACAACATCGCCTGACGTCACCGTCTCGACCAATCTCGGTCCGTGGGTGAACCGGCGCGGCCTGTTTGCGCGCGGCGAGAAGGCGGACTTATTCCGCAGCGAGAAAATTCCGTCCACCTTCAACTGGGACTTCTCGCCCAAGGGCCAGCATCTCGAGCTCGGCATCGCCGAGATGAACCTCTTCATCATGCTCTCGGCGCTGGGCCTGTCGCACCAGATCAACGGCGAGCGGCTGCTGCCGGTCGGCACGTTGTACGATCCCTTCATCGAACGCGGTCTCGATGCGCTGAACTACGCCTGTTACCAGGATGCCCGCTTCATGGTGGCGGCGACGCCATCGGGCATCACGCTCGCGCCCGAAGGCGGCGCGCATCAGTCGATCGCAACGCCTTTGATCGGCATGGCGCAGGACGGCCTCGCCTCGTTCGAGCCGGCCTTCGTCGACGAACTCGCCGTGATCATGGGTTGGGGCTTCAACCACATGCAGCGCGATCCGGGCGAGGGCGGCTCGGTCTATCTGCGGCTCTCGACGCGCAGCATCGAGCAGGCGCAGCGGATCATGACGCCGGAGCTCGCACAGGGTATCACCGACGGCGCCTATTGGCTGCGCAAGCCGGGCCCCAATGCCGAAGCCGTCATCGCCTATACCGGCGCCGTTGCGCCGGAAGCGATCGAGGCGACCGGCTTCATCGGCGAGAGCCGGCGCGACATCGGCCTGCTCGCGATCACGTCCGCAGATCGTCTGCATGCGGGATGGACCGCCGCACGGAAATTGCGCCGTGATCGGCGCGGCGTGCAGCATCTCAGCCACATCGAAAAACTGCTCGCGCCGCTGCCGCGCGACTGCGGCATCGTGACCGTGATCGACGGCCATCCGGCGGCGCTCGGCTGGCTCGGCAGCGTCCGCGGCCATCGCGTCGAGGCGCTCGGCGTCGAGCAGTTCGGCCAGACCGGCACGATCGCCGACCTCTACCGCCACCACGGCATCGACGCCAACGCCATCATCGATGCGGCCGAAAGCCTCACCACCGGCGCGCCGGTGCTGCATCGGAAGATGGCGGTGTAGTTCTCTGTCGTCGTCCTGGCCTAGCGCAATTGCGCACGGGGGGCCAGGACCCATACGCCGCGGCAGTTGTTGCAGGCGGCAGACGCCAGAGCAAACTAATTGGCCCCTGTGGTAATGGGTCCTGGCTTTCGCCAGGACGACGTCCATGGCCACCTTGCCTCGCTCCCGCCATCGGCTCATATAACCTCCGTCCGCCGCAACGCTGGCCCCGCATATGGCGGGTTCAATTGCCGGCGCTTTCGTGCAAGGATGCCTGCCGAAACGCCCCCCAAGCCCCCAAGAAGAGGTTCACTATGGTCAATCGCATGCAATTCTACATCGACGGCGCCTGGGTCGATCCCGCCGTCAAGAAGTCCACCGCCGTGGTCAATCCGGCGACGGAAGAGGCGATGTATGAGGTTGCGCTGGGCTCCAAGGCCGACGTTGACAAAGCCGTTGCCGCTGCCAAGCGCGCGTTCGTGACGTTCTCCCAGACCAGCCGTGACGAGCGCGTCGCGCTGCTCACGAAGGTCATCGAGATCTACAAGGGCCGTCTCAAGGAGATCGGTGCCGCCGTCTCCGACGAAATGGGTGCGCCGCTGCCGATGGCCGAAAAGCTGCAGGCCGGCGCCGGCCTTGGCCACCTCATGACCACGCTCGACGTACTCAAGAACTATCATTTCGAGGAACCGGTCGGCACCGCCATGGTGCTGCGTGAGCCGGTCGGCGTGGTCGGCATGATCACGCCCTGGAACTGGCCGCTCAACCAGATCGCCTGCAAGGTCGCGCCCGCGCTCGCCGCCGGCTGCACCATGATCCTGAAGCCGTCGGAGTTCACCCCGACCTCGGCGCTGATCTTCGCGGAAATCCTCCATGAAGCCGGCGTGCCGAAGGGCGTGTTCAACCTCGTCAACGGTCTCGGCCCCGAGGTCGGCGCTGCCATGAGCGAGCATCCCGACATCGACATGATCTCGTTCACCGGCTCGACCCGCGCCGGTATCGACGTGGCCAAGCGTGCGGCACCGACCGTGAAGCGCGTCAGCCAGGAGCTCGGTGGCAAGTCGCCGAACGTCATCCTCGAAGGCGCCGACCTCACGAAGGCGGTGACCGGCGGCGTGATGCACATGTTCAACAACTCCGGCCAGTCCTGCAACGCGCCCTCGCGCATGATCGTGCCGGCTTCGAAGATGAAGGAAGTCGCCGCGATCGCGAAGGCCGTCGCCGACAAGACCAAGGCGGGCGATCCGCGTGCCGAAGGCACCACCATCGGTCCGGTCGTCAACCGCGGTCAGTGGGACAAGATCCAGGGCCTGATCAAGAAGGGCATCGACGAGGGCGCAACGCTCGTGTCCGGCGGCCCGGGCCTGCCCGAGGGCGTCAACAAGGGCTTCTATGTCCGCCCGACCATCTTCGCCGACGTCACCCCCGACATGACGATTGCGCGTGAAGAGATCTTCGGACCGGTGCTGACCATCATCGGCGCCAAGGACGAAGCCGAGGCCGTGCACATCGCCAACGACACGCCCTATGGGCTTGCCGGCTACGTCACCGGTGCGTCCGTCGAGGACGCCAAGCGCGTCGGTCGTCAGATCCGCGCCGGCAACGTCAATCTGCAGGGCGTGCCCAACGACCGCTCTGCGCCGTTCGGCGGCTACAAGCAGTCCGGCAACGGCCGCGAGTGGGGCAAGTACGGCCTCGAGGATTTCCTCGAAGTGAAGGCGGTTGCGGGCTTCAACGCGGCGTAGGTTTTAGCGCCTTGGTAAACATGACGCCGGAGCGGGAAACCGCTCCGGCGTTTTTGTTCTATCTTTCGTCATTGCGAGGAGCGTAGCGACGAAACAATCCAGGCTGCCTCCGCGGAAAGATTCTGGATTGCTTCGCTTCGCTCGCAATGACGAGAGACGTGACGGAGGAAGAACTATCCCCCCACCGCGCCCTGCGTGTTCACATACAGCGCGTAGATCGACTGGCTCGCCGCCATGAACAGGCGGTTGCGCTTGACGCCGCCGAAGCAGAGGTTGGCGCAGCGCTCGGGCAGCGCGATGCGGCCGATCATGACGCCGTCGGGCGCGAACACCACCACGCCGTCGAGCTCGGGATCGCCCATGCCCCAGCCGCACCAGAGATTGCCGTCGATGTCGCAGCGCATGCCATCAGGCGTGCCCGGACCCGCGTCGATGTGGACGCGCTTGTTCGAGATCGTGGTGCCATCCGCCGAGACGTCATAGGCGAGGATCTTGCGGTTCGGCACGCCGCGTGATTCCACGACGTAGAGGACTTTCTCGTCCGGCGAGAAGCACAGCCCGTTCGGCCCGAGCACGCCTTCGGCAACGATGGTCGCCTTGCCGGTCGCGGGATCGAGCCTGAAGACGTTCGGCTCGATCTCGGGCTCGGCCTTGTAGCCCTCGTAATTGCCGAGCAGGCCGAAGGTGGGATCGGTGAACCAGACCGCGCCGTCGGACTTCACCACGACGTCGTTCGGCGAGTTGAGCTGCTTGCCGCCGAACGAGTCCATCAGCACGGTGATGCTGCCGTCATATTCGGTGCGGGTCACGCGGCGCCCGCCGTGCTCGCAGGTGACGAGCCGGCCCTGGCGATCCCTGGTGTTGCCGTTGGCGAAATTGGAGGGTTTGCGGAACACACTGACGGCGCCGGTCTCCTCTTCCCATTTGACAATGCGCTGGTTGGGGATGTCGCTGCACAAGAGGTAACGACCATCGCCGAACCACACTGGACCCTCGGCCCAGCGCAGGCCGGTCGTCAGCCGCTCCACCGCCGAGAGTTTCAGCCAGTATTTTTCGAAGCGGGGGTCGAGGGCGCGGATCGCTGGATCGGGGTAATAGGTCGCCGGCCGCCAGCCTTGCTGCGATCCTTGGTTCTGGGACGATGCATCGTTCATGTGCAATTCTCGTTGTTGCGTTCCCTCTGTCCAAGTCTGCTAGCATCAGATATCTACGGCCGCAAATCGGTCGCTACATACGAGGACAGACATGCCGCGCATTTTGATGACGGGAGCTTCGGGCGGGATTGGAACGCGTTTGCGACAACTGTTGCCGCCGATCTATCCGGACCTGCTGCTCAGCGACATCCGCCCGCCGGCCGATCTCGGCCCCAACGAGCAATTCAAGGCGGCGGACCTCTCTGACTTGGCGCAGTGCGAGGCGATCTGCGAGGGCGTCGACGGCATCATCCATTTCGGCGGCTATTCGGTCGAAGGCCCCTGGGACGACATCCTCCAGGCCAACATCATCGGCGGCTACAATCTGTTCGAGGCGGCGTATCGCAAGGGCGTCAAGCGCGTGGTGTTCGCCTCCTCGAACCATGCCGTCGGATTCTATCCGCGCCACCACAAGATCGGCACCGACGTGACCCCGCGCCCCGACGGCCGCTATGGCGTCAGCAAGGTGTTCGGCGAAGCGGTCGGCGCGCTCTATGCCGACAAGCATGGCCTGAAGGTGACTTGCCTTCGTATTGGCAATTTCGGCGACGTGCCGCTGGACCTTCGCCGCATCTCGATCTGGCTGAAGCCGGAAGACCTGGTGCAGCTCTGCCAGATCGGGCTCGAGCATCCCGACATTCATTTCGAGGTGTTCTACGGCGTGTCCCTGAACGAGCGCGCCTGGTGGGACAACCACCGCGCCTACGAGTTCGGCTACCGCCCGACGGGGCGCTCCGAGGACCACGTGGCGCATGCGATGGCGGAGCAGGCCAAGCTGAAGCCCGATCCGGTCGGCGATTACTATCAGGGCGGCGCGTTCTGCAGCAACGAGTTCGACGGCGACACAAGTCGCATCATCGATTGGACCAAGCGGTAAGGCGTATTCGCAAATCTAGGGCGTCGGGGTCGACGCCCTAGACCACGCGTTTGCCGGCCTGGGCCGCGATGGGCCGCTGCACGAAATACATCAGGATCAGGGAAATCACCGCCGTCGTCACGACGACGTATCCCAGCCGGTCGAAATGCCGGAGCGTACCGTCGGCCTCTTGCGCAATGAGCGCGGCGGCGAGTACGGAGCCGAGCCCGCCGGAGAGCTGTTGCAGCGACGCGCCGACCGCGCTGAAGGAGCCGCGTTGCGCCGGCTCGGGGATTGCGGAAATCAGCGCCTGCGACGGAATCATGCGGGAGAAGATGCCGACGAACATCAGGACGTTGACCAGGATCGCGACCGTCAGGCTCACCTCGCCGAGATGGGTGTAGATCAGCACCGTGACGATGGACATCGCGCTGCCGAAGACGAAGGTGGGGTATTTGCCGAAGGCATCGCTCGCGCGTCCCACCAATGGTCCGATGACAATGCTGAACAGGCCGGAGACGAGATAGATCGTCGGCAGATGCACGATGTCGATGCCGAGATTGTGCACGGTGTAGGCGCTGCCGAACGGCATCAGCATGTAGCCGCCGGTCGCCAGCAGGGTCGTTACCGAAAACGCCATCCAATAGCGCGGCTGCGAGACCGTCGCGATCAGATGCCGGAACGGATTTCTATCCTGCTTCAGCCCGAGATGGCCGTTCACCGGCTTCATCAGGAACATCACGGCGACCATCCCGATCACCGACAGGCCGACCAGTGCGCCGAACGCGACGTGCCAGTTCCACTGGTTGGCGAGGAAAAGACCGGCCGGGATGCCCAGCACCTGGCTTGCGGCGAAGGCGGTTTGCACGAAACCCATGACGCGGCCGCGCAATTGCAGCGTAAACAGATCGGTCACGATGGCGAGCACGACCGAGCCGATCACGCCGCCGAACAGGCCGGTCACGATCCGCCCCAGCAGCAACAGATGATAGTTGGGCGCGATCGCGCACAGCGCCGTGCCAAGGATAAAGCCGGCATAGAAGAACAACAGCAGCCGCTTGCGATCGAACCGGTCAGCAAAGCCGGCCGCCAGGATGCCGGAAATTCCCGCGCTGAACGCATAGGCCGAGACTGCCACGCCGAACTGAGCGGCCGATATATCGAGCGCCGGCATCATGATGGCGCCGAGCGGCGACATGATCATGAAATCGATGATGATCGTGAACTGGACCAGCGCCAGCAACGCAACGAGGATCGCCTGGTAGCGCGAGAAGCCGCGGGATAGCTCCTGCGTCTCCACGATCGGCTCGGTCAGGGTTTGTTCGGTCATGGCATTTCAGTCGGGAGGGAATACGGGGAAGAACGTGCGATTCGCCGCTGGGCGCCGGTCCTATCTATTTCCGACGGCGCGCTATTTCGATGGGTTGACAAAAGGTTTTGATGGCAATCTCGACGCGGTGCCTCGGTTCACTGAGAACGAGCGCATGCAAGGGCTGAGCTTTGGCTTGGCCGCCCTGCCCATTGATCTAGGTCAACCTTGCCTTCGGCATTTGGTTCTCGATCTGCGCGATCGCATTTCAGCAACCGGTGCCTCGATTACGGTTCGATTGCGGCAGCGCGAGTCAGGACAATGAAAATCAAATTGCCAGCCGTCGTACTGCTCGCGTTGATCATGTCGGCCCCGGCGCGAGCCGCGATGCTCAGCGACGCCGAGGCGACGTTTCTCGACCAGCTTGTCACCGCGTCCGCGGTGCTCGAACAACGATGCGTCGGCTACGAGGTCAATGGTGCGGGCAGTGTCCAGCTCGGCGCCCGACTTCTCGGCAGCACGGATGCCGCGATGGCGATGATCGACGCCTATGCGGCGGCCATCAAGGCCCGCGATGGCGAGACCTCCGATCCCGGCAAATTCCGCCTCGAGGTGTCCGACGCGGCCGTCAAAGCGTTCAGGCGTGTCCGGGCGGACCTGATCAGAGACCCGAAAGGCGCCTGCGCTGCCTATGGCGATACCAGCGTGGAGCGCGGCCTGCTGAGACGATATTGAGCGCCCGTTTTGACCTGCCACGGGCGGATGGACAAGAGCGCTAGCGCTCAGCCTCGCCGGCGATCCTTGCCAGATAATCCTTCTTGCTGAACTGCATATGATCGACGCAGAGCTGGGCCAGCGCCCAGCTGTCGCGGCCCTTCAACAGCTCGATCATCAACTCGTGCTGGCGCCGTGATTGCGCGAGGCCGTCTCGGTCGGCGAGGTTCTTGGCGCGCATCGGCAGCGTGAGGTTCATGTAGTCCTGGAGCGAGCGCACCAGATAGGGATTGCCGCACGCCGAGAACAGCGCGAGGTGGAAGGCGTCGTTGGCTTCGTGAATGCCGCGCAGGTCCTGCAAATCCGCTCTCGCGCAATATTGCCGTTGCAATGCGGAGAGCTCGTCGATCAGACCTTGCTGTGCGGGCAGGGGGATCATCAGCGCCGCCTGCCGGGTCAGCATCTCCCGGACCTCGTAGATCTGCCGGACCTCTTCGGCCGAATAGAACCGCACGGTAGCGCCGACATTCTTCTCGCGGCGGACGATGCCGCGGCGCTCCGCATCCACCAGCGCCTGGCGCACGAAGTGCCGCGAGGTGCCGTAAGCCGACATCAGCGCGTCCTCGGTCAGGCGCGCGCCGGGCGCGAGGCGGCCGAAGATGATGTCCTCCTCGAGCCGCGCGACGATGTCGTCCGGATCGTCGCGCCGGACCGTCATGGCGTCTGCGATGTGAGTGTCGGACATGCCCTCGCCTCCCGGCGCTTGCCCGGTCCATCCTGTGGAGCAGGGAAGGCTCGGATTGTCAATAATCTGGTCATTTACTAGTATGGCGGTCCGGAAAATGGCAGGTTTGGCGTCTGCCTTATTGACAATCAAGGGGCAGGATGTACGACAATGACCCGGTGATGGGAGTGGTGTGATGACGAGTGGGTTGCGCAAAGGGCTGACGAGCTATGGCGATGCCGGCTTCTCGCTGTTCCTGCGCAAGGCGTTCATCAAGGCCATGGGCTATTCCGATGACGCGCTGGAGCGCCCGATCGTCGGCATCACCAACACCTACAGCGACTACAATCCTTGCCACGGCAACGTCCCGCAGATCATCGAGGCCGCCAAGCGCGGCGTGATGCTGTCGGGCGCGATGCCGTTCGTGTTCCCGACGATCTCGATCGCGGAGAGCTTTGCGCATCCGACCTCGATGTATCTGCGCAATCTGATGGCGATGGATACCGAGGAAATGATCCGCGCGCAGCCGATGGATTCGGTGATCGTGATCGGCGGCTGCGACAAGACACTGCCGGCGCAGGTGATGGCCGCGATCAGCGCCGACCTGCCGACGGTGGTCATTCCCGTTGGCCCCATGGTGGTTGGTCATCACAAGGGCGAGGTGCTGGGCGCCTGCACCGATTGCCGCCGTCTCTGGGGCAAGTATCGCGCGGGCGAAATGGACGATGCCGAGATCGAGGCGGTCAACGGCCGTCTCGCGCCGTCGGTCGGCACCTGCATGGTGATGGGCACGGCCTCGACCATGGCCTGCATGATCGAGGCCATGGGCCTGTCTCTGCCGATGAGCGCGACGATTCCCGCGCCGCATGCGGAGCGCTTTCGGCTTGCCGAGGCGAGCGGCCGGGTGGCCGCCGAGATGGCCAAGACCAAGGGTCCGAAGCCGAGCGAATTGCTGACGCCTGCATCTTTCAAGAACGCGCAGGTCGTGCTCCAGGCGATCGGCGGCTCGACCAACGGGCTGATCCATCTGAGCGCGATGGCACATCGCTCGCCGCACCGGCTCGACCTCGGGGTGTTCGACCAGATCGGCCGCGAGGTGCCGGTGCTGATCGATCTCAAACCGTCGGGCGAGCATTACATGGAGCATTTCCATCACGCTGGCGGCGTGCCGAAACTGCTGGCGCAGCTGGGCGATCTCATCGATCTCGATGCGAAGACGATCACGGGCGAGAGCCTGCGCGATGTCGTCGCGAATGCGGAAGACGTGCCCGGCCAGGACGCGATCCGCCCGCGCGACAATCCGATCAAGAAGGAAGGCGGCCTCGCCGTCCTGCACGGTAACCTCGCTCCGCGCGGCGCGGTCATCAAGCAATCCGCCGCGAGCCCAAAGCTGCTGCAACACACGGGCCGTGCGGTGGTGTTCGAATCCGTCGAGGACATGACGCTCCGGGTTGACGATCCCGATCTCGACGTCACCGCCGACGATGTGCTGGTGCTGCGCAATGCCGGCCCCAAGGGCGCGCCGGGCATGCCCGAGGCGGGCTATCTGCCGATCCCGAAGAAGCTCGCACGTGGCGGTACCAAGGACATGGTGCGCATTTCCGATGCGCGCATGAGCGGCACCGCGTTCGGCACCATCGTGCTGCACATTACGCCGGAATCCGCCGTCGGCGGGCCGCTGGCGCTGGTGAAGAACGGCGACATGATCCGGCTCGACGTCGCCAAGCGCAGCATCGAGCTTCTCGTCGATGCGGCCGAGCTGGAACGGCGCCATACCTCATTGAAGCCGGCAGCCGCTCCCGACGAGGCGCGGCGCGGCTACGCCTGGCTGTTCAACGAGACCATCATGCAGGCCGACGAGGGCTGCGATTTCGATTTCATGCAGCGGACTGGGAAGAAGACTGAGCAGAAAACTGAGAGAGGGTGACCAACCACCCGGAAGCGTAGCCCAGACCGCACAAGCGGCGGGCGTTAAAACAGGGGGAACCGATGATTGCACGATCCATGCTTGGGCTGGCGGCAACGGCCGCGATCCTGTTCGTCACGGGCGCATCGGCGCAGGAGGTGAAGCATTATCGCTTCGCCTACGACCAGCCGCGCAACACCGGCTATTCCATCGCGGGCGACCTCTTTGCCGAAAAGCTCAAGGAATTGAGCAAAGGCACCATGATCATCGACCAGTATCCGGGCGCGCAGCTCGGGCAGGAGCCGCAGGTGCTCCAGCTCGTGAAAGCGGGCGACGTCGAATTTGCGATCATCTCCTCGGCGAACACCGCGACGATTTCGCCGCAAGCAGGCGTGATGTCGTTGCACTTCCTGTTCCGCGACGAGAACCACGTGGTCAAGGGTCTGGCCGATCCAAAAGTGTTCGAGGCGCTCAAGACCATGATCGACGAGACCACGCAGGGCCTGCATGTGATCGCGACCGGCTCGCAGGGCGTGCGCCACATGTACTCCAAGAAGGAGATCCACAATGTCGGCGACATCAAGGGCCTGAAGATCAGGGTGCAGGCGACCGCGACCGAGGACACCATGTTCCCGGCCTACGGCGCCCAGACCGTGCACATGCCGTTCGGCAGCGTCTACACGAGCTTGCAGACCGGCGTCGTCGACGTCGCCGAGAACAGCATCAACGTCTACCTCGTCAACAAGCACTACGAGGTCGCGCCGGTCCTGAACATCACCGAGCACGAGGCCAACAACGCGCTGGTGTTCATCTCCGACAAGCTCTGGCAGAGCCTGTCGGCCGAGCAGAAAGGCTGGGTGCAGGCGGCGGGGAACGAAGTCAGCTCCAAGGAGCCGCAGAAGGCCTTCGACCTCGAACGCACCGCGGCAGAGAAGCTGAAGAAGATGGGCGTGAAGATCGTCGACAACGTCGACAAGAAGACCTTCACGGCGATCGCCGATCCCTATCTCGACAAGCTCGCCAAGGAGCTCGGCCCGCACGCCGAGAAGATCAAGGATTTGATCCGCTCGATTAATTAGGCCCCCCGGCAATGTCCGTGCCTCCACGAGTCGTCCCGGCGAAAGCCGGGACCCATACGCCGCGGCGAAGCTTGGGGCAGGATAGCCGCCAGCTTGCTTTGACCACACGCAGCTGGGGCTATGGGTCCCGGCCTTCGCCGGGACGACATTAATGACCATCGCCGACAAACTGCTGGTGCAGCGCCAACGTCACCTCAAATGGCGCGGGCTTGACTGGCTCGAGCTTGCGCTGATGATCCTCTGCGGCGTGCTCTGCTTCGGCTTCTCGCTGTCGGTGACCGCCGACATCGTCACCCGCACCATCGGCCATCCCTGGTTGTGGCTCCAGGAAGTGACCTCGACGTTGTTCGTCTACGCCATCTTCGTCGGGACGGCGGCTGCGACCCGGCGCAACGACCATCTCTATCTCACCGCGATCTCCGAGGCGATGCACGGCACGCCGCGTCTGATCGTCGAGATCATCATCCGGATCGTGGTGCTCGGCGTCGCCTTCTGCCTGATCTGGTACGGCTATCAGAACTATCTTCGCGGCTTCGGCAGTTTTCGCCTGCCGTCGGGCACGCCGATCGCCTCGCTCTACGCGATCATTCCGCTGTCGGGCGTGCTGGTCGGTCTTTTCACCATCGAGCAGCTCGTCAACGGTCTGCGCAACGGCTTTGACCATCCCGAGCCGCCGGAGGAGGACGATGGGGCTCCTGTCATCACCGACGTACAGATGAGGGCGCAGCCGTGAGCGCACCCATTGTTCTGGCCTTGATGACGGTCTGCTTCCTCTCTTTCGGCTATCTCGGCGTGCCCGTGCCGTTCTCGCTATTGGCCGGCGTCTTCATCGGCGCGCTGCTGTCGGACGTCTCGCTCGCCGCAATCATCCAGAAGGTGTTTGACGGCGTCGATTCCGAGGCACTGCTGGCGATCCCGTTCTTCCTGCTAGTCGGCGAGCTCATGAGCTCGGCCAATGTGGTGGTTCGAATAGCCAATCTCTCGGTGTCCCTCGTTGGCCACATCAGAGGTGGCCTGTCGCAGGTCGTGGTCGTCTTCAGCATGTTCTTCTCGGAAATGTCGGGTTCGACCACTGCCGATGTCGCGGTGATGAGCCGCGCGCTGGGCGGCCCGATGAAGCGCGAGGGCTACGAGCCCGCCTTCATCGCCGCCATCATCGCATCCGCCTCGACGATTGCGGCGCTGGTGCCGCCGAGCATCACCGCTGTGGTCTATGGCGCCGTCGGCAACGTCTCGATCGCCGGCCTGTTCATGGCAGGCGTCGTGCCGGGCCTGATGATCGGCTTCGGATTGATGATCTACTGCTATTTCTTCGGCCCGTCCGGCCTGCGCAAGCCGCGCGCCCCGCTGCGGCAGGTGGTGTTTGCGGCCGGCGATGCGGCGCTACCGCTGATGATTCCTGTGATCCTGTTAGGAGGCATTCTGACCGGCTGGTTCACGCCGACGGAAGCCGGTGTCGTGGCCGTGGTCTGGATCGTCGTCGTCGTGATTCCCGCGCTCAACCGCGGGCACATCAGCAAGATCCCATACGATTTCTGCCTCGCGGGCCTGATCTTCTCGCTGCCGTTGATCACGATCGGCGCCGCCAATGCGTTCGGCTGGATGCTCGCCTATTTGCGCGGTGCGAGCTACATCGCCGAAGTCATCACGTCGCTCGCCGGCAACGATCCGCATCTGATCATGCTGTTGATGGTGCTGCTGTTCACGATCGTCGGCGATTTCATCGAGCCGGTGCCGACCATCATCATCTTCATGCCGCTGGTCAACACGCTGACGGAAGCCGGTGACATCAACGCCGTGCATATGGGCGTGGTGCTGATCGCAACGCTGGCCTTCGGCCTGATCACGCCGCCTTACGGGCTGGTGCTGCTGATGGCCTCGAAATTCGTCGGCGTCAGTTTCGCAAAGGCGCTACGCGCCGCGTTGCCGATCTATCTGGTGTTCCTCGGGACGATCGCGTTTGCGATCTACTTCCCGAGCGTGGTGCTGTGGCTGCCGCGGCAAGTGCTCCCCGAATCGGTCGGCTGCTTCAAGTCGCCCGCGGGCACGGGGTACATCTGTCCGCAGTAAGCCTGCTGGAGGGAACGCTACTTGCCCTTGCTGGTGAATTTCTTGACGGCGGTGCGAAACTCCTCCGTGTTCATCGCCATGATGATCTTGTGCTCCTCCGCGTCAAGCTGCTGCTTCACCGGCGTCGTGGCGGCCTGGTAGACCAGCGATTTGGTGCCCGCGATCGCGGCGGGCGGGTTCTGCGCCAGCCGCTCGGCGAGGGTTCGCGTTGCCGCCTTCAGCTCGGCCGCGGGAACGATCTTCGCAACCAAGCCCCATTCATGGGCCTGCTGCGCGGTGAAATTGTCCTCAGCCAGGAAAATCTGGAGCGCGCGGCGGGAGCCGACCGTGTTGACGATGCCGACGGTAGATCCGCCATCCGGGGACACCCCGATCTTGGCATACGCCGGCGTGAATTTGGCATCCTCCGCAGCGATGCAGAGGTCAGTGACGAAGGCGAGGCCCATGCCGGCGCCGGCCGCCGAGCCGTGCACGCTGGACAGCGAGATCTTCGGCATGCGCCGGATGATCTCGATGAAGGCATGATAGTGCTTCAACAGCTCGCTGACGACGGGCGTCACCGTATTGGCCTCAGCCGCCGCACCGATCGTCTGCAGATCGCCGCCTGCTGAGAAGGCGCGGCCTTCGCCTTCGAGGACCATGACCCTGACGTCGTCGGCACCCTCGATGTATGCCGCGAGCTGTTCGAGCTTTTGTGCAATCGCCAGATTGATCGAATTGAACGCGGCGGGGCGGTTCAGCGTGATGGTCGCGATCGGGCCGTCGATCCGCAGCAAAGCGGGATCGTCGGGCTGGGAGACGGGAGCGGTCATTGGAAAATCCCCGGCATGAGGTCGTTCGTGCGACTAAATCGCAGAAGGTGAGGGGTGACAATCCCCGCCAGCCGCCCTTGCGCAAGCCGGAACGATAGGCTCAAATGGGCCCGCCTTCGCCAAAGGGACGGACACGAGCGCCGGCTCCTCCTGAGCAAGCAAGCCAAAATCAGCGCGAGAGGGGACGACATGGGTGACGCTCGTGTCTTGCGGAAATGGGCTGTCCGATGACGGATGGTCCGGTGGTCATTGTCGGTGCCGGCCATGGCGGCTACCAGGTCGCGGCATCGCTGCGCCAGGCAGGCTTTTCCGCTCCCATCTGCCTGATCAATGACGAGGCGCATCTGCCCTATCAGCGGCCGCCGCTGTCCAAGGCCTACATCAAGGGCTCGTCCGGGCCGGAGAGCCTGATGTTCCGGCCGGAGAAATTCTACCAGGACCAGACCATCGAGCTGGTCGCGGGCCGCGCCGTGTCGATCGACCGCGCGGGGCGCAAGGTGCTGCTCGCCTCGGGCAGGACGCTGCCCTACGGCCACCTCGTGCTGGCGACCGGCGCGCGCAACCGGCTGCTCGATCTGCCCAACGCGAACCTTTCCGACGTGAAGTATTTGCGGATCCTCGACGAGAGCGAGGCGCTGCGAAAGATCATCCCGTCGAAGACGCGGGTGGTGGTGATCGGCGCCGGCTTCATCGGCCTCGAATTCGCGTCCACCGCGCGCATCAAGGGCCTCGAGGTCGACGTGCTCGAACTCGCCCCGCGCGTGATGGCGCGCGCGGTGACGGCGGAGGTCTCGGAGTATTTTCAGGCGCGGCATCGCGAGGCCGGCATCCGCATTCACCTCGGCGTGCAGGCAACGTCCATCGAGGCGGAGGACGGCAAGGTCACCGGCGTCTCCCTGAGCGACGGAAGGCATCTGCCGGCCGATCTCGTCGTGGTCGGCGTCGGCGTGCTGCCGAACATCGAGCTTGCGGCGGAGGCGGGGCTGCCGGTCGCGGCCGGTATCATCGTCGACGAATATCTCGCGACGGCCGATCCCCATATCTCGGCGATCGGCGATTGCGCGCTGTTCAACAGCCCGCGCTTCGGCGGATCGCAGCGGCTGGAATCGGTGCAGAATGCCACCGATCACGCGCGCTGCCTCGCGGCGCGGCTGACCGGCGACCGTAAGGCCTATGACAGCCATCCCTGGTTCTGGAGCGACCAGGGCGACGACAAGCTCCAGATCGCGGGCCTCACCACCGGCTACGACCGTGTCGTGCTGCGCGGCGATCCCGCCAAGAAGGCGTTCTCGGCGTTCTGCTACAAGGGCGACAATCTGCTCGGCATCGAATCCGTCAACCGTGCCGGCGACCACATGTTCGGCCGCCGCCTGTTCGGCGTGGATCGCTCGATCACTCCGGAGCAGGCCGCCGATGAAAGTTTTGACCTGAAGGGCGCGCTGGCGTGATCAGCCGGCATTGAGGACGGCGCCGACTTCCGCGGCCATCGGCATCGACGGCCCTGCGCCCATGCGCTGCACGGAGATCGAGGCGGCGGCATTGGCGAAGGCGAGTGCGGCGCGCAAGTCGACGCCGTCGGCGAGTTGCGCCGCGAGCGCTCCCACAAAACAATCGCCTGCGCCTGTGGTGTCGAGCGCCTTCACCACGCGGCCGGACACCGCAATCTCCTCGCGTCCAGCGAGCGCGAGCACGCCGCGCTTGCCAATGGTCACGCAGATGGTCTGGTCCTCGCGCATCTGAAGGTTTCGCGCGACGTCGAGGATCCGGGCAGCCGCGTCACTGTCGGACAACTCCACGCCGGCGAGGACGCCGAGCTCGGTCTCGTTCAGCACGAGGATGTCGACCAGCGCGAGCAATTCGCTCGACATGTTTTGTGCCGGGGCCGGATTGAGCAGCGTCGTGGCGCCGGTGTCGCGAGCCCGCCGGAAGAACGCGGCGATCGTCGGCAGCGGGATCTCGAATTGGCTGACCGCGACATCGCCCTTTGCCAGCGGGACGGCCGCGATATCGTCGACGCCGACGAGCGCATTGCTGCCGGGAATGACGACGATGGTGTTGTCGGCCTCCGCCACCGTGATGATGGCCGTGCCGGTGTGCGCCTCGGCCGTCTCACCGACAAAATCTAGCGCGATGCCTTGCGCGCCGAGGAACGTCCTCAACTCACCGCCGAACGAATCCTTGCCGAGCCGGCCGATCAGCGTGGTCCTTGCGCCAAGTCGCGACGCCGCCACCGCCTGGTTGGCGCCCTTGCCGCCCGGGAAATACAGCACCTGCTTGCCGGCAACGGTCTCGCCGATCTTCGGATGGCGATCGGCTGTCGCCACCACATCCATGTTGATGCTGCCGGCGACGTAGACGCGCCCCATCATAACCCCTGCGAACGCTAGACCCTGACCTCGAACTCGTGCCTGACCTTGGCGATGTCGACAAGCGTCGGCAGGCCGGCTTCGTTGCCAAGACGCTGGATCTTGAAGGTCGAGGCCGCGCGAGCAAAATCGAAATGCTCGCGCCAGCTTTTGCCGGGATGGGCAAGATAGGAATAGACATAGGCGCCGTGGAAGACGTCGCCTGCGCCATTGGTGTCGATCACGCGCTCGCGTGGGATCGGCATCGCCGGCATCACCTGCACCGTTCCGGTCTCGTCGTACCAGAGCAGGCCCTTCTCGCCCATGGTGATGCCGCCGATCTTGCAGCCGCGGCTCTTGAGGTAATCCAGCATCTTCTCCGGCGTCAGATCCATCTGCTCGCACAGGCGCTCGGCAACGATGGCGACGTCGATGAATTCCAATAGCTCATGCGTGTTGGTGCGAAGGCCGCCACCGTCGAGCGAGGTCAGGATGCCGGCCTCGCGGCAGACTTTCGCGTAGTGGATCGCGGCATCGGGTTGATGGCCGTCGACATGCAGCGCGCGACAGCCGCCGAGATTGAGCATCGGGAACGGATGGATGTGGTCGTCGTCGCGGCAGCGGACGATGGCGCGCTTGCCGTCCTTCGGCATGATGAAGGACAGCGAGGACTGGTTGACCTTCCGTCCATGCAGCGAGATCGCGTATTTCGCGCACATGTCCATGAACATGCGGCCGAGCCAGTCATTGGCCGCGGTGGCGATGAGATCGGGCACGATGCCGAGCTTGGCGCAGCAGAACGCCGCGGTCACCGCATTGCCGCCAAAGGAAACCGCGTAGTCGGAGGCCACGTGCTTCTCGTCGCCGGTCGGCATGTGGTCGGTGATGAAGACGACGTCGATATAGGTCTGTCCGATGAAGAGAGCCTGCATTGCTTGTCCGTGATGCGCTTTGTGGTCCCGGCCGGCGCGCTTACTGTAACACCGGTTCCGCCGAGGGACCGCTGAAATTATTCGCAAAACCGCCGCTCGAAGCGCTTGAGGTCGGCATGCGGCCGGAATACGACCATCACCGGGCAATGCCAAGTCCGGACAAACGCCGTCTCTCGGTCCACGGTTCCGGGCCATCAACAGGGGGAAACATGATCACCGGCCTCGATCACGTCGTCGCACTGGTCAGGGATATCGGTGCGGCCAGGGCGGCCTATCAGACGCTGCTCGGGCGCGCGCCGGCCTGGCAGAACTCGGGCGAGGGCGCCGACCGGGTGCTGTTCACTCTTGCGAACATGACGATCGAATTGATGGCGCCGAACGGCTTCAGCGTGACCGCCGACCGCATGCGCGCGCTGCTCGGCGACCAGGAAGGCGTGCTCGCCAGCCTGTGCTTTCGTGTCGCGGACATGAGCAGGATACACCGGCGGCTGGAGCGGGTGGCGCTCAAGCCGGATCCGGTTGCGGAGGTCGAAAGCAGCGACGCGGAGAGCGGCGCGATCCTGCACTGGAAGCGGACGCGCGCCGCGACGGAGCTCACGCGCGGCGTGCGCATGTTCTTCCTCGAACTGGCTGATGAGCGTCCGCTCTCGCCGGCGACCGATATCGGGCCGATCGATGCACTCGATCACGTCGTGATCACCACCGAGGATTCCGATCGCGCCGCTGCGCTCTATGGTGCGCGGCTTGGGCTCGATCTGGCGCTCGACCGCTCGCACCAGGATTGGGGCCAGCTGATGTTCTTCCGCTGCGGCGATCTCGTCGTTGAGGTGGTGCGCCGCCCCGTCGCGGGCGGCGATTCCCTGCATGACCGCCTCTGGGGCCTGAGCTGGCGGGTGACCGACATCGACGCTACGCGTGCGCGTCTGATCGCCGCCGGCCTCGACGTCAGTGAAGTCCGCAACGGCCGCAAGCCGGGCACGCGGATCATGACGGTCAGGAACGGCACCTGCGGCATCCAGACGGTCCTGCTGGAGCGTTCGCCGAAGCCGGTGGAGTGAAGTTCAGTCTCTCCCAGCGTCATTGCGAGGAGCTCTTGCGACGAAAGCAATCCAGACTGTCTCCGTGGTGGCAGTCTGGATTGCTTCGCGGAGCCTGTCATCGGGCCGCGCTCTGCGCGGACCCGTTGGCTCGCAATGACGAAACTATGCGGCGGGCCGCGCGCGTGTTACATCCGTCCTGACATCACCCAGCGAGCAACCGGTTTGGCGAAGGCAAAGCGAACTCTGAAATGGCAGCGCGATCCCGAGGGGATGCGGCTGCGCATTCTCGAAGCCGCCAAGCAGGAATTCTCTGCCCATGGGCTTGCCGGCGCGCGCGTCGACCGGATTGCGGCCAACGCCGGCGCCAACAAGCGGATGCTGTATTATCACGTCGGCAACAAGGATGAGCTCTATCTCGCGGTGCTCGAAGGCGCCTACGACAAGATCCGCAGCGAGGAGCGCGGGCTTGATCTCGAGCATCTCGAGCCGCCCGAAGCGATCAGGCGCCTGATCGAGTTCACCTGGAATTATTTCCTGCGCAATCCCGAATTCCTGTCGCTGCTCCAGACCGAGAACCTCGCGCGCGCAAAGCACCTGAAGAAATCGACCAAGGTCAAGTCGATGCACTCGCCCTTCGTCGAGATGATCGGCACCGTGGTGCGGCGCGGTGTGTCCGGCGGCGACTTCAAGGTCGCGGTCGACCCTGTCCAGCTCTACATCTCGATCGCGGGACTCTGCTTCTTCTATCTCTCGAATTCGGCAACCTTGAGCGTGATCTTCGGTCGCGATTTGCTGGCCAAGGACGCCAAGGACGAGCGGCTGGACCACATGGTCGGCCTCGTGCTGGCAGCGCTGACGGGGCGCTCCGCAGCGTTGCTAGATGCGACAAAGGCGCCGAAGTCGCGCGCCGTGGTGGCGCAGACGGCGTAGTCCATCGTCGTCCCGGCGAAGGCCGGGACCCATACCGCGTTATCTATCGATAGTGCGCGGTGCCAGTCCCGCCAACCAGCGTTCGCCAATTTCGCGCTGCGGGTATAGGTCCCGGCCTTCGCCGGGACGACACGACTTTTTGCGGAACCCCCGCACAAAACGTCGCAGGAAAACCGCTGGACAGTATTTACCCAACAGGTTAATTTCTCGGGAACGAACAAGTCGACCGGGAGTGAGACGTGGCTGAGCTGAAGCCGCAGAGTGCGGTGTCCAAGATGCTGAACGCGGCCTGGATCCGGCCGTTTTTGTTCCTGGTGTTCATCGTCGTGGCCTGGGATCTCGCGATCCGGCTGTTCAAGATTCCCGCCTACCAGATCCCGTCGCCGGGCGATGTCATTGCGGTGCTGCGTACCGATTGGCCGGAACTGCTGCGCCAGTCCTGGCCGACGACCTATGCGACCGTCTGCGGCTTCGCGCTCTCGGCGCTTTTTGGTATCCCCATCGCGATGCTGATCGCGGGCTCCAAGACAGTAGAGAGCTACGTCTATCCGCTGCTGGTGTTCTCGCAATCCGTGCCGAAGATTGCGATCGCGCCGCTGTTCGTGGTGTGGTTCGGCTTCGGCATCATTCCCAAGGTGATCTCGGCGTTTCTGCTCGGCTTCTTTCCGGTGGTGGTCTCCGCGGTGCAGGGCTTCAAGTCGGTCGATCCAGATATGGTCGATCTCGCCCGCGCCATGCAGGGCAGCCGCTTCCAGGTGTTTTGCGCGGTGAACCTGCCGCATGCGCTGCCGGCGATCTTCTCGGGCCTCAAAGTGTCGGTGACGCTCGCCGTGGTCGGCGCCGTCGTCGGCGAGTTCGTCGGCTCCAATTCCGGCATCGGTTATGTGATGCAACGCTCGATCGGAACCTTCGACCTGCCGACGATGTTCGCGGCGCTCGTGATCCTCGCGCTGCTCGGCGTCATCCTGTTCTGGATTGTGGACCGCATCGAGAAGCTGGTCATTCCCTGGCATGTCAGCCAGCGCGAGGACGTGATTTTCGCCTCTTAACAACAACCAAAGCAACGAACGGCCGCCAAACGGCCGACGCAACAACGACAAGGGAGAGTGATGATGAAGCGATGGATAGGAGCTGTCTCGGCGGCGCTGATGGTGTTCGCGGCCATGCCGGCGCAAGCGGCCGATAAGGTCGTGCTGATGCTGAACTGGTACGTCTATGGCGAGCACGCGCCGTTCTATTACGGCAAGGCCAAGGGCATCTACGCCGCCGAAGGCATCGACCTCGAGATCCAGGAAGGCCGCGGTTCGGCCGCGACCACGCAGGCCGTCGCCGCCAAGACCGCCGATTTCGGCTATGTCGACGTGCCCACCATGATGCGCGCCGCGATCAAGGGCGCGCCGGTGGTTGCGACCGGCGTGCTGCTCCAGACCAGCCCGATGTCCGCGATGGGTTTTGCCGACAAGAACATCAGGAAGCCCGAGGATATCAAGGGCAAGACGGTCGCGATCACGCCGGCCGATTCCATGACGCAGATCTGGCCGCTGTTCCTGAAGAAGACCGGTCTCAAGGAGAGCGACTTCCAGACCGTTGCCGGCGATGGCCAGACCAAGCTCAACGCGGTCATCAACGGCCAGGCCGATCTCTTGCTCGGCTACGTCATGGACCAATCGATGAAGATCAAGGACGCCACCGGCAAGGACGTCTACCCGATCAAGTTCGCCGACTACGGCATCAACATGGTTTCCTCCGGCATCATCGCCAACACTGATTATGTGAAAGCCAATGCCGACCTCGTCCGCCGCTTCATGTCGGCGACGACCAAGGCGGTCGAGGCCGCCGAGAAGGAGCCGAAGGCGGCGGCGCAATCGATCCTCGATGCCAACCCGAAGGGCGGCAAGATCGATACGCTGACTCAGGGTTTTGAGCTGACCATTCCGCTCTACCGCACCGCGGAGACCAAGACCAAGCGGCCGTTCCAGGTCACCGACCAGAACATGACGGACTCCGTCAATCTGATGGTCGAGTATGGCGGGCTCGATGCCAAGGCCAAGGAGAACCCGAAGGCGTTCTATACCAATGACTATCTGCCGAAGAGCGGTTCGTGAAAGCAGCACATAATGCCGTCATTCCGGGATGGTCCGAAGGACCAGACCCGGAATCTCGAGATTCCGGGTTCGCCCTTCGAGCGCCCCGGAATGACGGTTCGTATCGTCGAGCGGACTTGATACAATGAAAGCAGCAGAAGCGATACCTCCCGGCCAACCGGCCGCGCATCTGAGACTGGTGAGCGACCGGGCTGCCGGCGATGCGTCGGGCATCAAACTGTCCGGCGTGTCGAAGACCTATCGGACGCGCGACGGCGATGTGCCGTCATTGCGGCCGCTCGACTTCCATATCAACGACGGCGAGTTCTTCGTCGTGGTCGGCCCATCCGGCTGCGGCAAGTCCACGCTGCTCAAGCTGATCTCGGGACTGCTGCCGCCGACGACGGGCGAGATCCTGGTCGAGGGCGAGAAGGTGACGGCGCCGCACGGCAATGTCGGCATCGTGTTCCAGAACGCGCTGCTGCTGCCGTGGCGTAACATCCTGTCCAACGTGATGCTGCCGATCGACATGAAGCGGCTGCCGCGCCAGACATATCTCGACCGTGCCAAGGCGCTGTTGAAGATGGTCGGGCTCGAAGGATTCGAGAAGAAGCTGCCCTGGCAGCTCTCCGGCGGCATGCAGCAGCGCGCCTCGATCTGCCGCGCCCTGGTGCATGATCCCCGGATCATGCTGATGGACGAGCCGTTCGGCGCGCTCGATGCGCTGACGCGCGAGCGCATGAATGTCGAGCTGATGCGGATCCAGCGCGAAACCCGGAAGACGGTTCTGCTGATCACGCATTCGATCCCCGAGGCCGTGTTCCTCGCCGACCGCGTGCTGGTCATGACCGAGCGGCCCGGCGCGGTCGCCGCGATCTACGACGTGCCGCTGCCGCGCCCCCGTTCGCTCGACGTGATGGCCGATCCTGTTTTCACCGAGCTGGTGCAGCGCATCCGCAAGCATTTCTTTTCCCAAGGGGCGCTGGATTAGGGACGATGGGATCAGCTCTGAATTCCGGAGCGTCATGGCCGGGCTTGTCCCGGCCATCCACGCCTTGCCCCGCGCGAGAGAGAACGTGCATGCCCGGGACAAGCCCGGGCATGACGACCGTCCTAGGACCATGCCGGTGCGCCTGAAGTTGCGAGACATCACCTTCTTCGAACGACCCGTGCATTTCGCGCGGCCGTTCCGCTTCGGCGCGATCACGATCAACGCGACGCCGCAGCTCTACGTGCGGGTCGAGATCGAGGTCGAGGGCAGGGGATCGGCGGTCGGCGCCAGCGCCGAGCTGCTGGTGCCAAAATGGTTCGACAAGCGGCCGGAGCTTTCGCCGGTCCAGACCGTCGATGATTTGCGCCGCTCGCTGGAGATCGCACGGGGGCTTTATCTTGCGCGAACCGGATTTTTGAGGGCATTCGATCTGCATGCCTCCTGCATCGGCGCCCAGGTCGCAACTTGTGCGAAAAAGAACATTCCGGCGCTTGCCGCGACTTACGGCCCCGCGGAAATCGACAAGGCGATCCTCGACGCGCTGCTCCGCGCCGCCGAGACCAATTTTTTCGACGGCATGGCCGGCAACATCGCCGGCATCGATGCGCGGCTTTCGCCCGACCTGAAGGAAACCGATCTCACGATTTTTCTATCCGGCCGGAAGCCGCTGTCGCGTGTTGCCGTCAGGCATACCGTCGGCCTCCACGACACCGTTGAGGGCGAGGGCGGAGTTGCAGATGCCCACGAGAACTCCGGTGCAAGATATTTCAAGCTGAAGCTGTCGGGTGATCCCGTCGCCGATGCAGCGCGGCTGGCGCGCATTGGCAAGGAACTCGATGCGCTGGAGCATGACTACGAGGTGACGCTCGATGCCAACGAGCAATATGCCGATCTCGCGGCGTTGCAGGAACTGATGGACCGGCTCGACCATGACCCCGCGCTGCGGTCGATTTCATCCAGGCTGCTCTATGTCGAGCAGCCGATGCCGCGCGATGTCACGAGGCAGTCGCCGCTCGGCTCGCTCGCGGCGCGCGGCTTCATAATCGACGAAGCCGACGATTCCTACGACGCGTTTCCCGCGGCACGCGCGCTCGGCTATCACGGCATCTCCTCGAAATCCTGCAAAGGGCTTTACAAATCCATCGTCAACGCGACGCGCGCGGCGAAATGGAGCGCGGGCGGCGAGAAGTTCTTCGTCACCGGCGAGGACCTGACCTGCCAGGCCGGGCTTGCCGTGCAGCAGGATCTCGCGCTCGGCGCCTTCATCGGCATCACTCATGCCGAGCGCAACGGCCACCATTATGTCGATGGCTTCGGTGACACGCCCGCCGCGGAGGCCCAGGCGTTCGCGGCCGCGCACCCCGATCTCTATGCCGATGCCGGGCAGGGCGTCCGCCTCAACATTCACAACGGCGATCTCCTGACGGGATCGCTTCACACAACGGGCTTTGCGACGTCGGTCCATCCGGACTGGTCGGCGCTGCGCTCGCTCGAACAGCCAAAATCACTTCAGGAGCAATCGGCATGACCACCCAACGCCTCGGCCTCATCATGAACGGCGTCACCGGCCGCATGGGCCTCAACCAGCATCTGATCCGCTCGATCGTCGCGATCCGGGAGCAGGGCGGCGTCCGCTTGAAGAACGGCGACCGCGTGATGCCCGATCCGATCCTGGTCGGCCGCAGCGCCGAGAAGGTGGAGGGGCTCGCCAAGCGCTACAACATCACGCGCTGGACCACCGATCTAGACGCCGCGCTCGCCGACAAGAACGACACCATGTTCTTCGACGCAGCGACGACGCAGGCGCGCCCCGGGCTGCTGACCCAGGCGATCAATGCCGGCAAGCACGTCTATTGCGAGAAGCCGATCGCGACCAATTTCGAGGAGGCGCTCGAGGTCGTCAAGCTCGCCAATTCCAAGGGCGTCAAGCACGGCACGGTGCAGGACAAGCTGTTCCTGCCCGGCCTGAAGAAGATTGCCTTCCTGCGCGACTCCGGCTTCTTCGGCCGCATTCTCTCGGTGCGCGGCGAGTTCGGCTATTGGGTGTTCGAGGGCGGCTGGCAGGAGGCGCAGCGGCCGTCATGGAATTACCGCGACGAGGACGGCGGCGGCATCATTCTCGACATGGTTTGCCACTGGCGCTACGTGCTCGACAATCTCTTTGGCGAGGTCGAGAGCGTGAGCTGCATCGGCAACACCGACATTCCCGAGCGTTTCGACGAGCAGGGCAAGAAGTACAAGGCGACCGCCGACGACTCCGCCTATGCGACGTTCCAGCTCAAGGGCGGCGCCATCGCCCACATCAACATGTCCTGGGTGACGCGCGTCTATCGCGACGATCTCGTCACCTTCCAGGTCGACGGCACGCTCGGCTCGGCCGTCGCAGGCCTTTCCGACTGCATGATCCAGGCGCGGCAGGCGACGCCCCGGCCGGTGTGGAATCCCGACGAGAAGCGGCTGCACGATTTCTACGGCGACTGGCAGAAGCTGCCAGACAACGTCAGCTACGACAACGGCTTCAAAGAGCAGTGGGAGATGTTCATCCGCCACGTCTACGAGGATGCGCCCTACAAGTTCACGCTGCTCGAAGGCGTCAAGGGCGTGCAGCTCGCCGAATGCGCGCTGAAGAGCTGGAAGGAGCGGCGCTGGATCGACGTCGCCCCGATCAAGGTCTGAGGTCTATTGGATAAGTGTCGATGTTATTGAGCCGTCATTGCGAGCGAAGCGAAGCAATCCAGAATGCCTCCGCGGCGAGAGTCTGGATTGCTTCGTCGCTTCGCTCCTCGCAATGACGGGAAGAGGTCTGAAATCATGAACAAGCCCGTCCAGCCCAAGCCCGTCCCATCAACGTCGTCTCTGTCGCTCAAGCTGCCGAAGGCCGATCGTTCGATCGAGACCTACCGGCTTGCTGCATCGCGCACCTTTCCTGCAAAGCTCGAGGGCCCGCTGAACCGCATCGCGTTCTCGGCCGTTCACACCGTGACCGATCCCTTCGCCGACAACGACCCGTGGCTGTCCGCTGCCGTCGACTGGGACAAGACCATCGCCTTCCGCGAGCACGTCTGGGATCTCGGCCTCGGTGTCGCCGAAGCCATGGACACCGCGCAGCGCGGCATGGGGCTGGACTGGCCGACCTCGCTGGAGCTGATCACGCGCTCGGTCGACGCGGCCAAGCGACGCAACGCGCTGGTGTTTTCCGGAGCAGGCACGGACCATCTCGCGGTCGAGGACGCCAGGAATCTCGACGACGTGATCCGCGCCTATGAGGAGCAGATATCGGCGGTCGAGAAGGTCGGTGGCCGCATCATTTTGATGGCGTCGCGCGCGTTGGCGAAGCTGGGCCGCAACGCCGACGATTACGCAAAGGTCTATGACCGCGTGCTGTCGCAGGTTCGCGAGCCCGTGATCATCCACTGGCTTGGCGACATGTTCGATCCGGCGCTGACGGGATATTGGGGCACCAGCGATCTCGACAAGGCGATGGATATTGCGGTCGCCATCATCAACGGCAACGCCGCCAAGGTCGACGGTGTCAAGGTTTCGCTGCTGGACAAGCAACGCGAGATCGACATGCGCAGGCGGCTCGACAAGCGTATCAAGATGTACACCGGCGACGATTTTAATTATGCGGAGCTGATCGCCGGCGACGAACAGGGCTTTTCGCACGCGCTGCTCGGCATCTTCGATGCGATCGCGCCGGCGGCGTCCTACGCCTTATCGCGGCTGGCAGCGGGTGACGAAGCCGGCTTCCACGACGTACTGGGGCCGACGGTGCCGCTGTCGCGGCACATCTTCAAGGCGCCCACGCGGTTCTATAAGACCGGCGTTGTGTTCATGGCCTATCTCAACGGCCACCAGGACCATTTCACCATGGTCGGCGGGCAGGAGAGCACGCGCTCGATGCTGCATCTGGCCGAGCTGTTCCGGCTGGCCGACAAGGCCGGGCTGCTCGCCAATCCGGAGTTGGCGACGCGGCGGATGAAGGCGGTGCTCTCAACGCACGGAATCGAATCCTGATGCGTGATTTCTCGTCCGATCATCGCTGGCTGTCGCTGAACACGGCGACGATCCGCAAGCGGGGTGACCTCGTCGAAATCATCGACGCCTGTGCCAGGCACGGCATCCGTGCCATCGACCCCTGGCGCGACCAGGTCGCAGCCGTCGGCCTCGACCGCGCCGCCCGCGCGGTGCGCGAGGCCGGCCTCGATCTATCGGGCTACTGCCGCGGCGGCATGTTCACGTCGGATGCATCGCGGCGGGGCGAGGTGCGTGACGACAACCGGCGCTGTGTGGACGAAGCCAAGGCGCTGGGGGCACCCTGCATTGTGCTCGTCGTCGGCGGCTTGCCGCAATATTCGCGGCCGGGCAGCGAAGCGTCGAAGGACATCGCGGGCGCGCGGACGCAGGTCGAGGAAGCGCTCGCTGATATGCTCGATTATGCCAAACAGGCCAAGCTGCCGCTGGCGATCGAGCCGCTGCATCCGGCCTATGCGGCGGACCGTGCCTGCGTCAACACGGCGAAGCAGGCGCTCGACATCTGCGACCGGCTCGATCGTGATCGCAGCGGCATGCTCGGCGTCGCGCTCGACGTCTATCACATCTGGTGGGATCCGGAGCTGATGGGGCAGATCGCGCGCGCCGGGCAGGATCGCCTGCTCGCCTTCCATGTATGCGACTGGCTGGTGCCGACCAAGGACATTCTCAACGACCGCGGCATGATGGGCGATGGCGTGATCGATATCAAATCCGTGCGTGCAGCGGTCGAGGCGCAGGGCTTTGCCGGCTATTCGGAGATCGAAATCTTCTCCAACGACTGGTGGAGCAAACCGATGGATGAGGTGCTGCAAACCTGCATCGCGCGGCACAAGACGGTGGTTTAGGCCTTCCGGAATTTGTTGCGCGCAGCGGCGCCGATGGCCTGAGACGTCAAATGGTTACGCGGGATCACCGGGGCATGCCGCGCCGGTAACCTTCTACTGTGCATGGGGTTGTTTTCGCGTTTTTTTGTTGTGAGGCCTCAGCCGATCGCGCAAGGCACGCTCAGAAAGCCGCGGAACCGCACCCGTCCGCCCCGCACCGGGCGTCCGCTTACGGCATAGTTCGGGAAGCGCGCCAAGAAGCGTGAGACCGCGATGGCGCCTTCCAGCCGCGCCAGCGCCATGCCGGCGCATTGATGCGCGCCGGTGGCGAAGGCGAGATGCCGGTTCGGCGTGCGCGCGATGTCGAATCTCTCGGGGTCCGGAAACTGCGCGGGATCGCGGTTGGCAGCGCCGATGCACAGCGTGATCGACGTGCCGGCATCGAGCATGACGCCGCCGAGTTCGACCCGCTCCGTGGTCATGCGGTTGCCGAGCTGGTTCGAGCTCTCGTAGCGCAGCATCTCTTCGACCGCAGTCTTGATCAGCTCGGGGTGGTCGATCAGCCGCCGCTTCTGATCCGGATTCCGGTCGAGCGCTACGAGGCCGTTGCCGATCAGGTTGGTGGTGGTCTCGTGGCCGGCATTGAGCAGGAAGATGCAGTTGTGCAGCAGCTCCTTCTCGGTCAGCCGCTCGCCGTTGTCCTCGCCCTGGATCAGGCGCGTCAGCACGTCGCGTTCGGGGTTGCCGGGCTTCGCTCGTCGGCGTGCGACCAGCGTTTCGAGATAGGCGAGAAAATCCGTCACGGCCCTGTTGCCGCGGGCGGCGACTTCAGGCGACACCACCGGTTCGAGGGCACCGAGGATTGCGAGCGACCAGTCGCGCAGCGGCGCGCGCTCGTCATGGGGCACGTCGAGCAGATTGCCGATCACCTCGATGGGGATCGATGCGGCGAAGTCCTCGATCAGCTCGCAATCACCTTTGGCGGCGATGGCGTCGAGCAGGCCGTCGACGAGCTTGATGATATCAGGCTCCATCCCCGCGATCGCGCGCGGCGACAGCGCGCCCATGATCAGGCGCCGCACGCGCGTATGGGCCGGCGGGTCGTTGAAGACGAGGCTCGTGGTGTGGTGCTCGTAGAGCGGGGTGTCGCCGTATTTCGGCGCGAACTCGCGCTTCTTGTCCGAGCTGAACGATTTTGTGTTCTTGTAGGTCGTGACGAGATCGTCATAGCGGGTCAGGAACACGGTGCCGTTGCGCAGGCGCTTGAGCGGCTCGTTCTCCCGCAGTGCACGATAGGTCGGGTAGGGATCGTCGTAGAATTCCGGCGTCAGCTTCTCCAGATCGAAACTGGCCGCCAGTTCGTTCGCACTTGCGTTCATGCCGCCATACTCGCCGGTTGAGTCCGATATGCTGTATTCGCTCTTTTGAGCGGCTCGGTTCACCGTCTACAGTCGAATCGTGATTTGCAAGCCGACCGGACAGGAAAATGCACGCCCGCGCTGACGCTGCCGACACGGCCGCCGAGTCCAGCACTCATTGGCCCGACGATATTTTCGCGACCTTGCAACGCTTCGACGTCCGTCAGGTGCCCTACGTGCCCGACGCCGGCCATTCGAGGCTGATCCAGCGCGTGCTGGTCTCGTCCATGATGCGCGGCATCCCGCTGACGACGGAGGAAGAGGGCGTGGCGCTTCTCGCCGGCGCCTGGACGGGTGGCCAGCGTGGCGCGCTGTTGATGCAGTCGAGCGGGGTCGGCAATTGCATCAACATGCTGTCGCTGATCCCGATCCTGCGCTTTCCCTTCCTCACGCTGGTGACGATGCGTGGCGAGTGGGGCGAGTTCAATCCGTGGCAGGTGCCGATGGGGTCGACCACGCAGGGCGTATTCGAGCTCTCGGGCGTCAAGGTGCTGCGGGCTTCGACCGCAGCCGAGGTGCCGGCCGTGCTCGAGGCGGCGGCCGCGCAGGCCTATAACGCGCTCACGCCCACCGCCGTCCTGCTGTCGCAGCGCCTGATCGGCGCCAAGGTTTTCACCAAATGAGCAAAGCCAATCTCCTCGACCGGCGTCAGGTGGTGACCACGCTTCTCGCGGACCGCAAGGATTTGGTTGCGATCGGCGGCCTCGGCGCCTCCACCAACGACATGTGCGCGGCCGGCGACCATGCGCGCAATTTCTACCTCTGGGGCGGCATGGGCGGGGCGGCGATGATCGGCCTCGGGCTTGCCCTGGCGCAGCCGAAATTGCCGGTGCTGGTCATCACCGGCGACGGCGAGATGCTGATGGGCCTGGGCAGCCTTGCCACCATCGGCCTCCAGAAGCCGTCCAACCTCTCGATCGCGGTGCTCGACAACGAGGCCTATGGCGAGACCGGCGGCCAGACCAGCCACACGGCCGCGGCCGCCGACCTCGTCGGCGTCGCCAAGGCCTGCGGCATCGGGGACAGCCGGTCTGTGACGACCATGGCCGAGGTCGAGGCCTTCGCCAAAGCCGTCCACGACATCACCGCCGGGCCGCGCTTTGCCAATGTGAAGATCGACAGCGCCAATCTGGAGCGGGTTTTGCCGAGCCGGGATGGGACTTACATTCTCAACCGGCTTCGCGGCGACCTCGGCTTCCAGCCGATCTAGGCGGACCTTCCGGCGCTCCCGTCCTGCACGGGGACCGTGTGAGCGAGGTCAATTTCCACTGGAATTACAACGCACTCAGGTTGCGATGCAGCATAGTGCTTGACTTTTGCGTGGGTGAGTGCTTACTCACTAGCATGAGCTCATTGCGTATGACGAGCGACCTGAGGCGTCAATTGATCCTCGGCGCCGCAAAGCGTTGCTTTGCCCGACACGGCTATACCGGCACCACGACCAAGAGCGTGGCGGCCGCCGCTGCCATTTCCGAAGCGCTGCTGTTCAAGCATTTTCCGTCCAAGGCCGCGCTTTACGCCGAAATTCTCAGCGACGAATGCGAGGCGGACCCGGCGCTCATGGAGCTGCTCGAACGTGAGCCGTCGACTGCTACGTTGGTCGAAGTGATCCGCGGCATGGTCGGGCATTTCATGCACATCGCCGACGGGCCCGACCAGGAAGAGGCCCAGCGGCTGCGATTGATGGCCACGAGCCATTTGGACGATGGCGAATTCGCGCGTTTGCTATATGCCAAGATCGAGACGCTGATCGGGGCGGCGTTCGTCGCCTCGCTCGAGCGTGCGGTTGCCGCGAGGGACGCGCGGCCATACAGCGGCGAACCGCTCAACCTGTTCTGGTTTGCGCATCACACTGTGATGACGGCTGCGCTGACCAGGCTGCCGGCCACGCCGTGTCTCGCTTACGGCAAGGCGAACGACCTCGAGCGGCAGCTCTGTGAGTTTCTCCTGAGGGGTATCGGACTTAACGACGCCGCAATTGCTTCGCATTTAGGCCGCGATCAGGCCGCGTGTGCGGACAAGACGGCGATTGCAGAGAGTGCATGACATGAACATCGTCACCGAACACAAGATTTCGGGCGAACCGATCGATAACAAGGCTCCCAAGCGTCCGGTCCGGCCGGTGCTCTGGTTCATCATCGTCGGCACGCTTCTGGCCGTGCTCGTCGGTGGCCTCGTCTGGTTCAATTTTTTCCGCGGCCAGATGATCAAGCAGTTCTTCGCCAACAACAAACCGCCGCCGGTTGCGGTCAGCGCCGCCGAGGCGAAGTCCGAGGTGGTGCCGAATCTGTTGACCGCCGTCGGCGGGCTGTCCGCCGTGCACCAGGTCGACGTCAGCGCCGACGTCAACGGCCGCGTCACCGAGATCAAGTTCGAGCCGGGTACGCATGTCGAGGCCGGCACGCCGCTGGTGCAGATGTTCGATGCACCGGAGCAGGGCGACCTTGCCAATTACAAGGCGCAGTCCACCGTCGCACAGCTGTCGCTCGACCGCGCCAAGCAACTGGCGTCGCGCCAGTTCGGCCCGCAGGCAACCGTCGACACCGCGCAGGCCGCGTACGATCAGGCGCTGGCGGGTATCGCCAAGACCGAAGCGTTGATCTCGCAGAAGCTGGTCCGCGCGCCGTTCTCCGGCGATCTTGGCGTCCGCAAGGTCGAGGTCGGCCAGTATTTGACCGCCGGCACGGCCATCGTCTCGCTGACGGATCTGTCGGAGCTGTGGGCCAACTTCACGGTGACGGAAAAGGACTCGGGCAATCTCAAGGTCGGTCAGCCAGTCCGGCTGAAGGTCGACGCCTATCCCGGCCGCACCTTCGACGCCAAGATCACCACGATCGAGCCGCAGATCTCGGCCGACACTCGCAACATCCGCGTGCAGGCGACCATCTCCAATCCGGAGAAGATCCTGAAGCCCGGCATGTTCGTGACCACTACGGTGGTGCTGCCGGACAAGCCGGCCGTGGTCACCGTGCCGGAGACGGCGGTCGACTACACGCTGTACGGCGACTCGGTGTTCGTGATCACCGAGAAGAAGGAAGCTGACGGCAAGACCAGCCTGAGCGCGGTGCGCACTTTCGTGCAGACCGGCAACCGGGTCGAAGGCCGCGTCGAAATCGTCAAGGGCGTGAAGCCCGGCGACAAGGTCGTCGCCGTCGGCCAGCTCAAGCTGCAATCGGGCGCGGCGGTGTCGATTTCGACCGACCCGGCTCCGCAGATCCCGGCGCAGCCGCCGCGCTACTGACATCGTACACGTTGCAGCATGATCCGGCACGGCCGGGTCATGCGCTTTGCAAGTCAAAGAAATCGAGATCGCCGCGATGCGCTTTACTGATATTTTCATCAAACGCCCGGTCCTGTCGGTCGTCGTCAGCCTGCTGATCCTGCTGATCGGCCTGCGCGCGGCGACGACGCTGCCGATCCGGCAATATCCGAAGCTGTCGAACACGGTCATCAACATCACGACCGTCTATCCGGGCGCGTCCGCGGACCTGATCCAGGGCTTCATCACTACTCCGATCGAGCAGGCGGTCGCTTCCGCCGAAGGCGTCGATTACATCACCTCGTCCTCGGTGCTCGGCACTTCGACGATCCAGGTCTACATCAAGCTGAATTTCGATCCGAACCAGGCGCTGACCGAGGTTCTGGCCAAGACGAACTCGGTCAAATATTTGATCCCGAAGGAATCCAACGACCCGATCGTCACCAAGACCACGGGCCAGACCACGGCCGTGATGTATCTCGGATTCTCGTCCGAAGAGCTGTCGGGCTCGGCGATCTCAGACTATCTGACGCGCGTTGTGCAACCGGTGCTGTCGACCGTCGATGGCGTGGCCTCCGCCGACATTCTCGGCGGCCAGACCTTTGCGATGCGGCTGTGGCTTGATCCCCTGAAGATGGCGGGCCGCAACGTGTCGCCTGCGGATGTCGCGACCGCGATCACCGCCAACAACTTCCAGTCCGCGGCGGGGCAGACCAAGGGCTATCTCATCGTCTCGAACGTCTCGACGAATACCGGCCTGACCGACGTCAACCAGTTCAAGAAGATGATCGTCAAGGCCAAGGACGGCGGCTTCGTGCGCATGGAGGACATCGCCACCGTCGAGCTTGCGGCCCAGAGCACGGACGCGAGCGTCGCCTTCAACGGAGAGCACGCCATCTTCATCGGTGTGCAGGCAACGCCGCAGGGCAACCCGCTGACGCTGGTCAAGGGCGTGCGGGCGCTGTTCCCCGAGTTGGAGCGCAATCTGCCGCCGTCGATGAAGATGAAGGTCGCCTACGATTCGACCAAGTTCATCCAATCCTCGATCGACGAGGTCGAGAAGACGCTGGGTGAAGCCGTGATCATCGTGATCGTGGTGATCTTCCTGTTCCTGGCGTCGTTCCGTTCGGTCATCGTTCCCGTCGTCACCATCCCGCTGTCGATGATCGGCGTCTGCACGCTGATGCTGGCGCTGGGCTTCAGCTTCAACCTCTTGACCCTGCTCGCGATGGTGCTCGCGATCGGCCTCGTGGTCGACGACGCCATCGTCGTGGTGGAAAACATCCATCGTCATCTGGAGGAAGGGAAAACGCCGGTCCAGGCGTCGCTGGAAGGCGCGCGCGAAATCGTGGGTCCCGTCGTCTCGATGACCATCACGCTCGCGGCCGTGTACGCGCCGATCGGTTTCCTCGGCGGCCTGACCGGCTCGCTGTTCCGCGAATTCGCCTTCACGCTTGCGGGCTCGGTGATCGTGTCCGGCGTGATCGCGCTGACGCTGTCGCCGATGATGTGCTCGGTGCTGCTGAAGAACACAGAAGAAGGGCGCTTCGCCAAGCTGGTCAACAAGGTGTTTGGCGCGCTAACGCGGTGGTACGGGCGCAGGCTCGACCGCTCGCTCGACTACAAGGCCATCACCGGCCTGTTTGCGGTGACCATCCTCGGGCTCGTCGGCTTCCTCTACATGCACACGTCGAAGGAGCTGGCGCCTGAGGAAGACCAGGGCATCGTGTTCGCGGTGACCAAGGCGCCGAAATACGCCAACATCGACTACGTCGACTTTTACGGCGAGAAGCTCGACAAGGAATTCCAGAAATTCCCCGAGACCGATCTGCGCTTCGTGCTGAACGGCATCAACGGCCCGCAGGGCGGTATCGCCGGCATGCTGCTGAAGCCGTGGGAGGAGCGCAAGCGCTCGTCGATCCAGCTGAAGTCGCTGGTGCAGGCCGAGCTTTCCAAGATCGAGGGCGTGCAGGCGTTCGCGTTCAACCTGCCGCCGCTGCCGGGCGGCCCGGGCGGCCTCCCGGTGCAGATGGTGATCAACTCCACCGCCAGTTTCCAGACTGTCTATGAGCAGATGGAGAAGCTGAAGGCTGCGGCCCGCAAGAGCGGAATGTTCATCGTTTCCGACAGCGATCTCGCCTACAACCAGCCCAACGTGAAGGTGACGATCAACCGCACCAAGGCGCAGGATCTCGGCATCAGCATGCAGAACCTCGGCAGCTCGCTGGCGGTGCTGCTCGGCGGCAACTACATCAACCGCTTCAACCTCGAGGGCCGATCCTATCAGGTCATCCCGCAGGTGCCGCGCGGCCAGCGGCTCTCGCCGGAATCGCTTGCCGGCTACTATGTGACCACCAACACCGGCCAGCAGCTTCCGCTCTCGACGGTGGTGTCGATCGAGACCAAGACCGAGCCGAATTCGCTGACACATTACAATCAGCTCAATTCGGCGACCTTCTCGGCGGTGCCGATGCCCGGCGTGACCGTCGGTGCGGCGGTCGACTTCCTCGAGAGCGAGGCCAAAAACCTGCCGCAAGGTTTCAGCCATGATTATCTGGCTGACAGCAGGCAATATGTGCAGGAAGGCAACCAGCTCGCGATCACCTTCGGCTTCGCGTTGATCATCATCTTCCTGGTGCTGGCGGCGCAGTTCGAGAGCTTGCGCGATCCGCTGGTGATCATGATCTCGGTGCCAATGGCGATCGTTGGCGCGCTGATCCCGCTATTCTTCGGCGTGGCGACCATGAACATCTACACTCAGGTCGGTCTGCTGACCTTGGTGGGCCTGATCACCAAGCACGGCATCCTGATGGTGGAGTTCGCCAACGAGCTCCAGATCAACGAGCGGCTCGATCGCCGCTCCGCCATCGAAATGTCGGCTCGCATTCGTCTGAGACCGATCCTGATGACCACGGCAGCGATGGTGACGGGCCTGATCCCGCTCCTGACCGCGACCGGCGCAGGCGCGGCCAGCCGCTTCTCGATCGGTCTGGTGGTCGTCGCCGGAATGTCGATCGGCACGTTGTTCACGCTGTTCGTGCTGCCGGCGGTCTATGTGGTGCTGGCGACCGACCATCGCGCGGCGGCCGATTCCGAGCGGAACAAGCAGGTCAACGATCTGGACCTCGGCTCCAAGGCGCTCCGGCCGACCTGAGGCCGCAAATCAAGGAACCCGAGGGCGGCAGCGGCCAATCCGCTGCCGCCCTTTTCTATTGCCTCCGGCGCGTCGGCTAGGCCTTTCCCCGCTCGCGAGAGACAAGGTCCGGTCTTCTTGCTAGGTTCGGCGGGATGAGCCTTTCCCTCCACCCCGACACCCCGCAAGCCAGGACGCTGCCAAGCGCGGCGCCGGTTGTCGTCGCGTCCGGCACGACGCCAGGGCAGGGGATCAAGAGCCGGCTCTTCACCAAATATGTCGCGCTGTTCGTGGCTGTCGTCGCGATCGCGCTGCTGGCGAACGGGCTGTTCGAGGTCTTCTTCTATTATCGGGAGCACAAGTCCGCTCTGATCCGGGTTCAGCATGAACAGGCGGAGGCGGCCGCGGCCAAGATCGGTCAGTTCGTCAAGGAGATCGAGAGCCAGCTCGGCTGGACCACGCAGCTGCCGTGGTCGGCGGGCTCGATCGAGCAGCGCCGGTTCGATGCGCTGCGGCTGCTGCGCCAAGTCCCTGCGGTCACCGAGCTCGCCCAGGTCGATGCGACCGGCAGGGAGCGGCTGCGGGTCTCGCGGCTCGCCATGGACGCGATCGACAGCGGCATCGACCTGTCGGACGATCCGAAGTTCACCGAGGCGGTCGCGCGCAAGGTTTTTTACGGGCCGGTTTATTTCCGCAGGGAGTCCGAGCCGTACATGACCCTGGCGCAGGCGGGGTCGCGCAAGGATGCCGGCGTCAGTATCGCGGAGGTCAATCTCAAGCTGATCTGGGACGTGGTATCCCAGATCAAGGTCGGCGAGCACGGACACGCCTACGTGGTCGGTCCGGAGGGACGCCTGATCGCGCACCCCGATATCAGCCTGGTCCTGCGCAACACCGACATGTCTGGTCTCACCCAGGTGCGCGCCGCGCTTGCCGGAGGCAGCGCCACGCTCGACGCGCTTTCCGAAGCGCGCAATCTCCAGGGACAGAAGGTGCTGACCGCGTCGGCCCCCATCGCGCCGCTGCACTGGACCATGTTCGTCGAGCTCCCGGTCGAGGAGGCCTATGCGGCGCTCTATGCTGCGTTGGAACGGCTTGCATTCGTGCTGCTCGCGGCGTCGATCTTCGCGGTGCTTGCCGGGATATTCCTCGCGCGCCGCATGGTCGGGCCGATCCAGGCGCTGCGGAGCGGCGCCGAGCGCATCGGCAGCGGCGATTTCTCCCAGCGCATCTCGATCAGAACCGGTGACGAGCTCGAGGGTCTCGCAGACCAGTTCAACCACATGGGCGAGCGCCTGCAGGAATCGTATGCAGACCTCGAGAACAAGGTGGAGCAGCGGACCGCAGAACTCCGGCAATCCCTCGACGATCTTCGCACCGCGCAGGACCGCCTGATCCAGACCGAGAAGCTCGCGTCCCTCGGCCAGCTCACGGCGGGAATCGCGCACGAGATCAAGAACCCGCTCAATTTCGTCAACAATTTCTCGGCGGTGTCGACGGAGCTGATCGACGAGCTCAACGAGGCCCTGCAAGGGGCCTCGCTCGACGGCAAGACAAAGGAAGAGGTCGACGAGCTGACCGGCATGCTCAGGAGCAACCTCGAAAAGGTGGTGCAGCACGGCAAACGCGCCGATTCCATCGTCAGGAACATGCTGCTGCATTCGCGCGAGGGCTCCGGCGAGCATCGCCTCAGCGATATCAACGCGATCCTGGAGGAGAGCCTTAATCTCGCCTATCACGGCGCACGTGTCGAAAGGCCCGGCTTCAACGTCACGATCGAGCGCGGCTTCGACCCCGCGGCGGGCATGGTCGATGTTTATCCGCAGGAAATCACGCGCGTCTTCCTCAATCTGATCTCGAACGGCTTCTACGCCACCGTCAAGCGCAAGGAGAGCGCCGCAGACGCCTTCGAGCCCACGTTGCGCGCGGCAACCAAAACTCTCGGCGACAAGCTCGAGATCCGTATTCGCGACAACGGCACCGGGATCCCGTCGGAGGTGAGGGAGAAGATGTTCAATCCCTTCTTCACCACCAAGCCGGCCGGCGAGGGCACCGGGCTCGGCCTTTCCATGAGCCATGACATCGTGGTGAATCAGCACGGCGGCACCATCGACGTGAACACCGAGCCCGGTGTGTTCACCGAATTCATCATCACCCTGCCGCGCATGATGGCGGCGGGCGACACTTCCGGAGGCAAGACTTGAACGTTTACATTCTGGTCGTCGATGACGAGCCCGACGTCGAGGCGCTGTTCCGGCAGCAGTTCCGGCGCGATTTGCGCACCGGCCGCTTCCAGATGGAATTCGCGCCGTCCGCGCCCGATGCGCTGAAGCTCGCCGCCGAGGTTCGCGATCCCTCGTTGATCCTGATTCTGTCCGACATCAACATGCCCGGCATGAGCGGGCTCGACATGCTGCCGAAGGTACGTGATGCGCATCCTGACGTTCCCGTCATCATGATCACCGCCTATGGAGATGCCGAGACGCGTCGGAAGGCGATCGAGCGTGGCGCAGTCGGGCTTCTGACCAAGCCGATCGATTTCGCGCTGCTGCGGCAGGAAATCGACACGAGGCTCGAGCAAGCCGCATGACCGCGACCATCCTCTTCGTCGACGACGAGCCGGATCTCGAGGCGTTGGTCCTGCAAAAATTCCGTAGGCAGATTCGCGATGGGTCGGTAACGATCATGTTCGCGCGCGACGGCCTCGAAGCGCTGCAATCGCTCGAGCAGAACCCGCATGTCGACATGGTAGTTTCCGACATCAACATGCCCAGGATGGACGGGTTGTCGCTGCTGGCGAAGCTCCAGGAAGCCGAAGACAAGAAGTCCACCATCATCGTGTCGGCCTATGGCGACATGAGCAATATCCGCACTGCAATGAACCGCGGTGCGTTCGACTTCCTGACCAAACCAATCGATTTCGCCGACCTGGAGATGACGATCCAGAAGACTATCCGCCACATCGAAATGCTGCGAGAGGTGCGAGGCCGCCAGGCGGAAGCCGAGCGCGCTCACGCCGCGCTCTCGCGTCATTTCTCGCCCGAGCTCGCCAAGCGTCTCGCGGCAGGGAGCGAAGGCAGGGGGATCGAAGTACAGTGGCGCGATATCGCGACCATTTTCACTGATATTACCGGCTTTACCTCGCTGGTCGAGAGTGCGCCGCCGGAGACGCTGGGCGCGCTTCTCAACGAGTATGTCGGCGGGATGACAGAGATCGTCTTCGCGCATGAGGGGACGGTTGCCAAGATCATCGGCGATGCAATCCAGGTGCTCTTCAACGCGCCCGGGGATCAGCCGGACTATGCGACGCGCGCGGTCGCCTGTGCGCACGATCTCGACGCTTGGGCGGAGGATTTTTCCGCGCGCTGGAAGGTGAGAGGCGTGAATTTCGGTACCACCCGCATCGGCATTCACGCCGGGCCGGCGCTGGTCGGAAATTTCGGCGGCAACCGGTTTTTCGACTACACCGCGTATGGCGACTCCATCAACATCGCGGCGCGACTGGAAACCGCGAACAAGCATCTGGGCACGCGGATTTGCGTCAGTGCCGGCATCGCCGAGGCGGCTGAGAAATTTCGGGGTCGTTCCGTCGGGGAGCTGATGCTGCGTGGACGCAGCGAACCGTTGCGCGCGTTCGAGCCGCTGACGCCGGCCCAATTCGCTGCGCCGGAAACGGCGCTGTATTCCGAGGCTTTTGCCAAGATGGCGGCCGGTGATGCCGCGGCCATGCCGGCCTTCGCCGCGCTGGTCGGCATGCATGCCGACGATACGCTGGCCGGCTTTCACCTGAAGCGCCTGCTCAATGGCGCCAAGGGCATTCGCATGCAACTGGAATAGGAATCCGATATGATTGGTGAATTCTCCGCCGGCAATTACCGCTTCATTCCGTCCGTATTCCAGTATTCGGCCGGTGCGGCCGCGGATGACGGCTACGAGATCGAGCGCGTCCGCTTCGACCGCCTGGTGCCGCTCGCGGAAGGGTTTGCGCTTGCCGCGAAGTATATTCAGGAGGCGGGACGGCCGCTGACGGCGTTCTGCGCCTGCGAGCTGCGCTCGCCCGCGGCCTTCAGCGAGGAAGGCTTTCGCGCGTTCAACCTGCACTATGTGAAGACGCTGTCCGAATGGGACATCTTCGATGGCACTACCAATCCGGTGGCGCGCAGCAATGTCTGTCCAGAGATCGACCCGCCGGCCGAGCCGTCGTTCTATGCGTTCTCCTTCACGCGGCCGACAGGCTCGAAGATGCCGAGCTTCGTGATCGCCGGCGGCGCCGAGGCGCGCGAGGGCAGTGGGACCTATGTCGAGCGCACCGTGCGCTACCGCGACCTCAGCCCGGAAGGCCTTCGCGAGAAGGTGCGCTATACGACGACATCGCAGATGGAAAACAGGATGACGGCCTTCGGCTTCGGCTGGAAGGTCACGACCGGCGTGCAGGCGTATTCCGTGCACGACTTCCACCACGCACTGGTCGACGAGCTGGTCCGCCGCGGGGCGTTACGGTCCGGCCTGACCTGGCACTATGCCCGGCCGCCGGTGGTCGATCTCGAATACGAGATGGATTGCCGCCGCGTGATGCGCGAGTTCGTGATCTAGCGCTGGCGCGGATCGAGCGCGTCGCGCAGGCCGTCGCCGAGCAGGTTCAGCGACAGCACCACGAGGAAGATCGCAAGGCCCGGCCAGAGCGCCATCCAGGGCGCCTGGGTCAGGAAGCGCTGCGCTGCGTTGAGCATGCTGCCCCAGGATGGCGCCGGCGGCTGCTGGCCCAGGCCAAGGAAGGACAGCGCAGCTTCGGCGATGATGGCGGCCGCAATCGACAGCGTCGCCTGCACCAGCAGCGCCGGCAGGATGTTCGGCAGGATGTGTGAGAACGCGATCCGCCACGGCGGATTGCCGAGTGCGCGCGCCGCCTCGACATAGTCCTCGGCCTTGACGTTCAACACCTGGCCGCGGGTCAGGCGGATGAAGATCGGGGTTGCCGAGATGCCGATCGCGATCATGGCGTTGCCGAGGCTCGGACCGAGGAATGCGGCGAGCGCGATCGCCAGGATCAGGAATGGGCAGGCCAGCATCGCGTCGGTCATCCGGCTGATCAGCGCATCGACGAAGCCGCCGCGATAGCCGGCAAGCAGGCCAAGCGGAACACCGACGCCTAGCGCAATCGCGACCGAGATGAGGCCCGCGAATAGCGACGCACGCGCGCCGTAGACGACGCGGCTCAGAATGTCGCGACCGAGCTCGTCGGTGCCGAACCAGTGCGCCGCAGTGGGCGGCTTCCGAACCAGGCTCCAGCTCGTCGCGACGGGATCGTAGGGCACGACGAGGGGCGCGAGCAGCGCAAGGCCGACGAACAACGTGATCATGACAAGTCCGAACACTGCGGCCTTGCGTTTGAACAGGCGCCGCCGGGCGCGCCGCGCCGGGCTGTCCAGCTCGTCAGCTTGCGCGATGGGAGCGGCGGGCAGGGCGGCATCGGTCATGAGTCTAGCCCCGCAGCCGCGGATTGACGAGGATGTAGGCGACATCGGCAACCAGGTTCAGCGCGATGTAGACCGTCGCCGTCACCAGCACGACGCCCTGTACCACCGCGTAGTCGCGGTTGAACACGGCATCCACGATCAGTTTGCCGAAGCCGGGAATGGAGAAGATCTGCTCGGTCAGAACCGCCCCCGACAACAGCGTGCCGAGCTCGAGCGCGCCGAGCGTGATGATCGGCGTGAGTGCGTTGCGCATGGCGTGCTTGAGGATGACCGAGCGTTCGGACAATCCCTTGGCGCGTGCGGTGCGGACGTAGTCGCTTTCCAGCACCTGGAGCATGGCGCTCCGGGTGTGCCGCATCAGGACCGCGGAAATCGCGTTGCCGAGCACGAAGGCCGGCATGATGGTGGCGGCGAGGCTCGCACGCCAGTTCTCGGTCAGCGGTACGTAACCGGACGCCGGCAGCCAGCCGAGTTCGATCGAGAACAGGAAGATGAGCATGATGCCGAGCCAGAAATTCGGCGTCGAGATGCCCCACAGCGCGAATAAATTGGCGCCATAGTCCCAGACGGTGCCCTTTTTCACGGCGGAGACGATGCCGGCGGGAATGCCAATCAGGAGCGCGATCAACATTGCCATCGAGCCGAGCTGGAGCGTCACCGGCAGCTTCTGCGCGATCAGCTCGCGCACCGGCATCTTGTTGCGCAGCGACTCTCCGAAATTGCCGGTCAGGACTCCCTTGAGCCAGTAGACGTACTGCACGGGGATCGGCTGATCGAGCCGGTATTGCTGGCGGATCTGCTCGATCACGGCGGGATCGCGCTCCTCGCCGGCCATCACCAGGGCCGGATCGCCCGGCAACAATTGCTGCAGCGAGAAGATCAGCACCGACACGAAGAAAAGTGTCGGCACGATCTGCGCAATGCGGCGGGCGAGGAAATTCAGCATGGCGCCGGCCGCATGTCAGGCGACGCCGTGCTCACTTGAACTTCAGCCCGACCACGCGCACCAGCCCGTCGGGCATCTGCCTATAACCCTGGAGCTTGGTCGTGTGCGCAATCAGAAGCGTGCGGTGGTAGATGTAGATGATCGGCAAATCGTCGAGCAGGATCTTGGCCATCTTTTCGTAGATCGCTTTGCGCTCCGCGACATTGGCGGTCAGCCTTCCTTCTTCCAGCAGCTTATCGGTCTCCGGATTCGAATAGACGCCATCGTTCTGCGGTGCCTTGCTGCGCATGAAGATATAGGAGTTGCCGTCTGGGTCGATGCGGCCGCTCCAGTTAATCTGGAAGATCTGGAACTCGCCGGCCTGGGCCTGCTTGAAGGTGGTCGCGAATTCGACCGCGCGGATCTTGATATCGAAGCCCGCTTCCGCGGCCATCGACTGGACGACTTGGGCAACGGCTTCATTCTCCGCGCCTTTGGGAATCATGTAGTCGACTGTCACTGGCGAAGTGACGCCGGCTTCCTTCAGAAGCGCCTTGGCCTTCGCGATGTCGCGGCCACGAACCGGAAACGCTTTCTGGTAGTAGGGATGGGTGGGGCTGACCCATTGATTGCCCGGCGTGAACTCGCCGTTGAAGACGACCTGGTTGAGGGCCTCGCGATCGATCGACAGATCGAGCGCCTGGCGGACCTTCGCCGATTGGCTCAGCGGCCCCTTGCTCTTGTCGTTGCCAATATTGACCGTGAGGCCGAGATAGCCGAGCTCCGGTGCCGTCGACAGCACGAGCCGCGAATCCGCGCGCACGTCCTTGATGTCGGTGGCGAGCACGCGCTCGATCAGATCGAGCCCACCGGACTTCAGGTTGGCGAGGCGCACCGTGGCGTCCACGATCGGCAGGAACACGACGCGGTCGATATGGATGTTGTCCTTGTTCCAGTAGTCGGCGAATCTCTCGAACACCATGCGGTCCTGCTGCACGCGCTCGACGAATTTGTAGGGACCGGCGCAGACCGGATGCAGGCCGAACTTGTCGCCGGCCTCCTTGGCGGCCTTCGGCGACACCATCATGCCGGAACGGTCGGTCAGCTGGGCGATCAGCGGGGAGTAAGGCGTCTTGAGTACCAGCTTGATGGTCAGGGGATCGACGACCTCGACGTGGTCGACGCTGGCAAGCTCGGACTTGCGGAACGAACCCGGCAGCGTCATGTGACGCTCGATCGAGAACTTTGCCGCTTCCGCGTCGAGCGGCTCGCCATCGTGGAATTTCACGTTGGGCCGCAGCTTGACCGTCATCTCCTTGCCGTCGGCCGAGGTCTCATGAGACAGCGCGAGCTGCGGCACGATGTTGAGCTTCTCGTCGATGTCGAACAGCTTGTCGCAGAAGGCGGAGAACACGATGCGGCCGACATAGGTGCGGCCGATGCTGGGATCGAGGATGTCAGGATCCTCGGCGATGCCGATGCGAAGCGTGGTCTGGGCCTGGGCCTGGGCTTGGGCCGCGCCTATGAGCGACGTCAGCAATGCCGACGCCAGGAGTGCCAAACGCATAGGACTCATCGCTCTCAACCTCTGTTTTACGGCTATGCCGGGTTCGTTCCCAATGAACTAACCCCGCTGCCGCGGACTGCTTCCGGGCCGCCGCTGAAGGCGGCGACCAATTTTTCGAGAACCGGGGAGAAGCCGCCGTCCGTCGGGACGATTGCCTCGGACGACGGCAGTTCCGACGTTCGGTGGCATGCCGTTGCATGTCCGATGCCATCCCGCACGAGCTGAGGCATTTCGCTGCGGCAACGGTCGACGACGTAGGGGCAGCGGGTGTGGAAGCGGCATCCCGGCGGCGGATTGAGCGCGCTGGGAATCTCTCCCTGCAGCACAATCCGGCTGCGCTTTGCCCGCGGTTTAGGCACGGGGATCGCCGACAACAGCGCCCGGCTATAGGGATGGCGGGGCGCGGCGAACAGTGCGTCCGCGGCCGCCGTTTCGACGATCTGGCCGAGATTCATCACCGCCACGTGGTCGGCGATGTGCTTGACCACCGCGAGGTCGTGCGAGACGAAAATGTAGGCCAGCCCAAGCCGGTGCTGGAGCTCGCGCAGCAGATTGAGGATCTGCGAGCGGATCGAGACGTCGAGCGCCGAGACCGGCTCATCGCAGATGATCAGTTTCGGCTCGACCGCGAGGGCGCGGGCGATGGCGATGCGCTGACGCTGGCCGCCGGAGAACTCGTGCGGGTAACGCCGCGCCAGCCGCGGCTCCAGCCCGACCAGCCGCAGAATCTCCTCGACGCGTTCGCGCCGTCGGGCGGGCGGCACCAGATTGTGCAGCGCCAGCGGCTCGGTCAGGATCTGGCCGACGGTCATGCGCGGATTGAGCGAGGCGTAGGGATCCTGAAAGATGATCTGGGCCTCGCGGCGAAAGGCGCGCAGCGCGCCGGCGTCGAAGGCGAGCAGATCGCGGCCTTCGAAACGGATCGTGCCTGCATCCGGCTCGATCAGCCGCAGCACGAGGCGGCTGACGGTGGATTTGCCGCAACCGGATTCGCCGACCAGCGCCAGCGTCTTGCCGGCATCGAGCGAGAAGGAAACGCCATCGACGGCTTTGACATGCGCCAGCGCCCGGCCGAACAGCGAACGCTCGGCGACGAAATGCTTGACCAGGCCATCGACCTCGAGGAGCGCCATCACGACACCAGACGTTCGAGCGGCGCGCGGATGCAGCGCGAGAGGTGGCCGGGACTGACTTCGACCAGCGGCGGCGGCGCCTTGGTGCAGGCGTCCAGCACGAAAGGGCAGCGTGCGGCGAAGCGGCATCCCGCGGGCGGCTGCGCCATGTTCGGGACCATGCCCTCGATCGTGGCAAGCTGTTCGGCGCGATGGTCGAGCCGCGGGATCGAGCCGAGCAGGCCGACGGTGTAGGGATGCTGCGGCGCCGAGAACAGCTCGTCCACCGCCGCGCGCTCGACGATCTCGCCAGCATACATCACCGCGACCTCGTCGCAGACTTCGGCGACGACACCGAGATCGTGGGTGATCAGGATGATGGCCGCGCCGCTCGCCGCCTTCAACTCGCGCATCAGCTCCAGGATCTGGGCCTGAAGGGTGACATCGAGCGCGGTGGTCGGCTCGTCCGCGATCAGCAGCCGCGGGTCGCAGGCGAGCGCCATCGCGATCATGACGCGCTGGCGCATGCCGCCGGAGAGCTTGTGCGGATATTCGTCGATCCGCCGCTCGGGCGAGGGGATGTGGACGCGACGCAGCAGATCGATCGTCCGCTCGCGCGCACTCCTGCGCGAGCCGCCGCGGTGGCGCAGAATCGTCTCGACGATCTGATCGCCGATGGTGAAGCTCGGATTGAGCGAGGTCATCGGCTCCTGAAAGATCATCGCGAGCCGGTTGCCGCGGAGGTCGCGCAGCGTCTGGTCCGACGTCTTGAGCAGGTCGAAACCGTCGAAGCGGATCGCGCCGGAGATTTCCGCGCTCTGTTTCGGCAGCAGGCCCATGATCGCCAGCGACGTCACGCTCTTGCCGCAGCCGGATTCGCCGACGAGGCCGAGCGTCGCGCCATTGGCGACGCTGAGATCGACGCCGTCGACCGCGTGGGTGATGCGGCCGTCGTCGCCGTGAAAACGAATACGCAGTTCGCTGATCTCGATGAGGGGGCTCGGGTTCATGATCGTTTTGCGCGCGCTGCGGCAATGCTGGCGTCGATGACGCTGCGATCGGTGTTGCCGGCCGGGTTCTGCCGCGTCGGCATGGAGGCGCGGAAGTGGACCCAGAGCTCCTGGCTGACGCGTTCGAGCCGCTCGAGCTCGCCGAGCGGATCGGGATGATCGTCGGCGCGGATGTCCAGCGCCGGCCATTCCTCCTCGCCGTGGATCAGGAGCGCGGCGGACTGCTTGCCGCGCTTGTCGCCGCCGGCGGCTTCGCCCCCGCGCATCGCGACGAGCAGGCGGCGTGGGAAGGGCAGGCTGTCATTGGCGATATAGGTTTTTGTGGTCTCGTCGAGCACATCGGCGCCCGCGAGCATGTTGCCCGCGATCGAGAAGCCGCTGCCCGCAATGTGCCCGCACCAATCGACGCAGTCGCGCCCGGTATGCGCGGCAATCGCGCCGCTGGCGTCCATGATGTGGATCTGGCGGCTCTCGCGGCCATCGTCGGTCGCGAGCAGGGCGGCAAGCACGTCGTGGGCGTTGAGACCCTCACGCAGCAGCTTGAGGCCGTCGATGCCGTAATAGGGGTTGACGAAGGCCTGCGTCGCAATAGCACCAAGGCCCGCCGCAATGTAGGGGACACGCGCGCCGACGGCGAAGAAGCGCGTGGCAACAGCGATGCCGAACTGGCCGGTAGCGGAATCGCGCGCGATGATCGACCAGGTCATGTGTTGCCTTTAGCGCCCTGCGGCGTAGCCCTGCATGCCGCGCGGATTGGCGGCGGCGCGGCGGCGCGGTCCGACGCGCGAGGCCGCGGTGAGGCGGCCTTCCGACCAGTCCGGTCCGACCTCGACGATATGTCCGCGTTCGCGAAGATTGTCGATCGTCGCTTTCGGCACACGGTTCTCGACCACGAGCACGCCGGGGCGCGCGGTTCGAGGCCAGAACGAGATCGGGAAATGCTCGGAGTGCCAGGCCGGGGCGTCAATCGCCTCCTGGAGATTGAGGTTGCAATGGACGTGCCGCAGGAAAAACTGCGTGATCCATTGATCCTGCTGGTCGCCGCCGGGCGAGCCCCAGGCGAGATAAGGCTCGCCGTCGCGCAATGCCATGGTTGGGGACAGCGTGGTGCGCGGCCGCTTGCCCGGCGCGAGCGAGCTCGGTTGATTCTCCTCCAAATCGAACATTTGTGCGCGGCTGCCGAGGCAGAAACCCAGCTCGGGAATGACAGGTGAGGATTGCAGCCAGCCTCCCGACGGCGTCGACGACACCATGTTGCCAGCCTTGTCGATGATGTCGAAATGCACGGTGTCGCCGCGCACCTCGCCGAAGCGCCCCACGGTTGGTTCGCCGGCGCCGAGCGCGCCGACGGCCTCGCGTTGGCCTTCGGCGCGGCGCAACTTGACGACGCCGCCGAAGCCCTCGACCGCACCAGGCCGGAGATCGAGCGAAGCCTTGTCGGTGACGAGCTTGCGGCGCTCGTTGTTGTAGGCATCCGACAGCAGCGTTCCGATCGGGATCTCGCTGAACTCAGGGTCGCCGTAGAATTTTTCGCGGTCGGCGAAGGCGAGCTTGGCGCATTCGATCTGGAGATGGATGAATTCCGGCCCGGTCGGGTCGAGCCCATCGAGCGCAAAACCCTTCAGCAGCGCGAGCTGCTGCAGCGTCACCGGTCCCTGGCTCCAGACCCCTGCCTTGCAGACAGTGTAGCGGCCATAATCGTAGGTGAGCGGGGCCTCGACCGTCGGCTGCCAGCGCGCCATGTCATCGGCCGACAGCACACCGCGATGCGGCGAACCGCTGACGTCCATCACCTCCTGCGTCCGGCAGAATTTGTCGATGGCTTCCGCAACGAAGCCCTGCGACCAGGCCTTGCGTGCGCGCTCGATCTCGGCGTCGCGACCGCCGCCGCCGCTTTCGGCCTCGCCCAGGATTCGTGCGTAGGTCGCTGCAAGTGTCTTGTTGGTGAAGAGCGTGCCGGGTTTTGGCACTTCGCCGTTCGGGAGATAGACGGCGGCTGACGTCGGCCAGTGCTTGCGGAATAATTGCTCGACGGTTTGGATCGTGGCGCAGGCGCGCTCGACCAGCGGATAGCCGTCGCGCGCATAGGAGATCGCGGGCTCCAGCACGTCGCGCACGCGCATCGTGCCGTAGTCACGCAGCAGCATCATCCAGGACTCGAAGGTGCCGGGGACGCAGGCCGCGAGCAGGCCGGTGCCAGGCACCATGTCGAGGCCTTCGTTCTTGTAATGCGCGATGGTGGCGCGGGCCGGGGCGGGACCTTGGCCGCAGATCACCTCGGTGCGGCCGCGCTTCACGTCGTGCACGATGATCGGAACGTCGCCGCCGGGGCCGTTCAGATGCGGCTCGACCACCTGGAGCGTGAAAGCGGTGGCGACGCCGGCGTCAAAAGCGTTGCCGCCCTTTTCCAGGATAGCCATGCCGATAGCGGTCGCGATCCAGTGCGTGGTCGCGACGACCCCGAAGGTGCCCTCGATCTCGGGGCGTGTCGTGAAGGGATCGGGATTGACGATGCTGGCCATGGACTACCTCATTTGCGGCGCGCGCAATTGATCACAGGGCCAGGCCGCCGCCAAATGCGCAGGCTGCATGGCACGCGCGCGTCACGCCGGTACCGGCGCGGTGTTGACTGCGTGGCAGGCGACGCCGTCGATCAATTCAGGTGCTTCCTTGCGGCAGAGATCGAATGCCAGCGGGCAGCGCGGATTGAAGGCGCACCCGGGCGGCGGATTGATCGGGTTCGGGATCTCGCCCTTGACCGGAATGCGCTGGCGGCCGCTCATGGCAAGATCGGGCACGGCGCCGAGCAGCATCTTGGTGTAGGGCATGCGCGGCCGGGCAAACAGCTCGCGTCCTTCCGCGATCTCGACGATGCGGCCGAGATACATCACGCCGACGCGGCTCGCCATGTGGCGGACCACGGCAAGGTTGTGGCTGATGAACATGTAGGTCAGGCCGAACTTGTCCTGGAGGTCGCGCATCAGGTTCAGGATCTGCGCCTGCACGGAGACGTCGAGCGCGGAGGTTGGCTCGTCGCAAACGATGAACTCTGCGTCGGAGGCGAGCGCGCGCGCGATCGCGATGCGCTGACGCTGGCCGCCCGAGAATTCGTGCGGAAATTTCAACCTGTCGTCGGGATGCAGGCCGACCAGGGTGAGAAGCTCTCCGACGCGCGCCTGGATGTCGCGCTCGCCCTCGATCAGGTCGAAAGCACGGATCGGCTCGGAGATGATGGCGTCGACCCGGAAGCGTGGGTTCAGGCTCGCATAGGGATCCTGAAAGATCATCTGGATGCGGCGGCGGAGCTTTCGGCGTGCCGGTGCCTGCCGTGGGTCGGTCATCGAGACGCCGTCGATCAGCACGTCGCCGGAGCTCGGCGGCAGCAGGCCGACGACCATCCGCGCCACCGTGGTCTTGCCCGAGCCGGACTCGCCGACCAGCGCGAAGGTCTCGCCCTTCCTGATGTCGAAGGTGACGCCGTCGACAGCTTTGAGGTATTCGAGATGGCCGCCCTCGAGAACGCGGTTGAGCCAGGGTTTCGAGACGTCGAAGACGCGCCGCAGATTTGTGGCCTGGACGAAGGAAGCGCTCATGCCGCGCTCTCCGCCGGCACGCTGTCATAGAGGTGGCAGGCGACGGATTGCGTGCCGCGCGGCAGCGGCTCCGGTCTCTCCACGCGGCACCGATCGAATGCGAACGCGCAGCGCGGATTGAACGAACAGCCACGCGGGATCGCCGACAGGCGCGGCATGGAGCCGGGGATCTGCACCAGACGCTTGTCGTCGCCGGCAAGGGTCGGGATGGCGCCCATCAAGCCCTTGGCATAGGGGTGCAGCGGGTTCCTGACGACGTCCTGCACTGGACCGATCTCGGCGACGCGGCCGGCATACATCACCGCGACACGATCGGACGCCTCCGCGATGACGCCCATGTCGTGCGTCACCAGCATCACGGCGGTGCCGTGGTCGCGTCCGAGTCGCTTGATGAGCGAGATGATCTGCGCCTGTACGGAGACGTCGAGCGCGGTGGTCGGCTCGTCCGCGATGATCAGCTCGGGTTCGGCGCAAATCGCGAGCGCAATGACCACGCGCTGGCGCATGCCACCGGAGAATTCGTGCGGATAGCCGTCGATGCGCTTTTCGGGCGCGGGAATGCCGACCTCGGCGAGCAGATCGATGGCGCGGCGCCGGGCGGCGGTCTCGGACAGGTTCAGATGGGTTCTGATCGTCTCGATGAGCTGGTCGCCGACGCGATAGAGCGGATTGAGCGAGGTGAGCGGATCCTGGAAGATCATGCCGATCCGTTTTCCCCGGATACGACGCATCTCCTCCGGCGGTAAATTGTCGATGCGAAGGCCCGCAAGACGAATCTCGCCGCCGGCGATGCGGCCGGGCGGATCGATCAGGCCGATCACGGCCAGACCCGTGACCGACTTGCCGGCGCCGGATTCGCCGACCACGCCGAGGACCTCGCCCTTGGCGATGTCGAAGGAGACGCCGTCGATTGCGCGCAGCGTGCCGCGACGGGAGGCGAATTCGACCTGAAGATTACGCACGGAGAGAATGGGGTCGGTCATGAGCGAGACGCTCTCGTCGAAATTTTGGTCATCGAAGTTCTGCTCATCGGAGCTTCGGGTTGAGCGCGTCGCGCAGCCAGTCGCCGAGCAGGTTGATCGACAGGATCAAACTGGCGAGCGCGATACCAGGGAAGGCCACGATCCACCATTCGCCCGCGAACAGGTAGTTGTTGCCGATGCGGATCAACGTGCCGAGCGAGGGCATTGTGTCGGGCAGGCCGACGCCGAGGAAGGACAGCGTCGCCTCGGTGATGATGGCGAGCGCGAGGTTGATCGTGGCGATGACCAGGATCGGGCCCATCGTGTTTGGCAGCACATGGCGGAACATGATCTTTGGGGCGGGAAGGCCGATCAGTTGCGCGGCAGCCACGTAATCCTTGTTCTTCTCGACCATCACGGAGCCGCGTACCGTCCGCGCATACCCCACCCAGAAACTCAGGCCGATCGAGATCACCAGCACGACCAGCATGCTGGTTGCATCCAGCCGGTTGCCGAGGATGGATTTCGCGATGCCGTTGACCAGCAGCGCGATCAGGATGGCGGGGAAAGTGAGTTGCACGTCGGCGATCCGCATGATCACGCCGTCCACCGCGCCGCCGAAATAGCCGGCGATCAGGCCAAGCGCGATGCCGAGCGCGCCGGCGAAGATCACGCCGGCCACACCGACCGCGAGCGAGATCCGCAACCCGTAGAGAATGGCGGAGAACACGTCGCGGCCCTGCTCGTCGGTGCCGAGCAGGAACGGGCTCTGCCCCTCGGCGGTCCAGAGCGGTGAAATCCGGGAATTCATCAGTTGGAGCTGAGCCGGATCGAACGGGTCCTGGACCGCGAGCGCGGAGGCAAAGATCGCGAGCAGGAAGAACAGCACGGTAATGGCTGCCGCCACCATGGTCAGCTTGGATCGGCGAAACGAATACAAGATGTCGCTGTCGAGTGCGCGGCTGAACCAGCTACGGGCGGCATGCGTCGGCAGCGTGCTCGGCTTGTCGGGATTGGAGGCGACCACTTCGGACATGCAGGCTGCCTTATGTGGCGCGGCCGACGGTCGCGCGCAGGCGCGGATCGACGACGGTGTAGAGAATGTCCACCACCAGATTGATGGTGACGAAAATCAGCGAGACCATCAGCAGGTAGGCGGCCATAATCGGGATATCGACGTTTTGCACGGCCTGCACGAACAGAAGTCCCATGCCGGGCCATTGGAACACAGTTTCGGTGATGATCGAAAATGCAATAACCGAGCCAAACTGCAGGCCCGCCACCGTGATCACGGGAATCAGCGTGTTCTTCAGCGCGTGCCCGAAGTGGATGGCACGGGTCGTCAGCCCGCGGGCGCGGGCAAAGCGGATATAATCGGTCCGAAGCACTTCCAGCATCTCCGCGCGCACCAGCCGCATGATCAGCGTCATCTGGAACAGCCCGAGCGTGATCGAGGGCATGATCAGCGCCTTCAGGCCCGACAATGTGAGCAGGCCCGTGGTCCACCAGCCGAGCTTGACGACCTCGCCGCGGCCGAACGACGGCAACCAGCCCAACGTCACCGCGAACAGATAGATCAGAAGGATGCCGATCAGGAAAGTCGGCAGCGAGATGCCGATCAGCGAAACCGCCTGGAATAATTTGGCGAGCAGGGTGTCGCGCCTGAGCGCCGAATAGACGCCCATCAGGATGCCCGACACCATTGCAAAGACGGTCGCGCAGATCGCGAGTTCCAGCGTCGCAGGCATACGCTCCATCAACAGCGTCGAGACCGGCTGCCGGAACTGATAGGAGACGCCGAACTTGAATTGCGCTGCATCGGCGAAATAGCGCACGAACTGCACCGGCACGGGATCATCGAGGCCCAGCGACTTGCGCACGGCTGCGCGTTCGGCCGCCGGCGTATCGAGCGAGACGATCTGATTGATGGGGTCGCCGGCGAAGCGGAACATCGAGAACGCGATGATGCCGACGGCGAACATGACGCCGATGGCCTGAACGGCCCGGCGAAGAGTGAAAGCGAGCATGCCTTCCACTTTCCTTGAGTGTGCGTCCGGCCGACGTCTTTGTCAGCCGGAAAAGGAAAGGTCCCGGAAGCCTGACGCTGCCGGGACCTCGTATTCGACTGACGCTATTCCTTCTTGGTCGCCCAGTGGAACATGACCAGATTGTCGGCGCGCTGCGGCAGGTTGACCTTTTTCGATACGCCCCAGGCCAGCGCCTGCTGGTGCAGCGGAATATAGGCCCAGTCCTTGATGCTGATCTCATACGCCTGCTTGATCAGCTGATTGCGTTTGGCGGTGTCGGTTTCGACCAGCACCTTGTCGGTGATGGCGTCGAATTCCTTGTTGCAATAGCCGCCAAGATTGGCTTCGCCCCGCGAGGATTTCGCGTCGTCACGGCACCCCATGATGTCGTTCAGCACATTGTGGGAGTCCATCGTGCTCGGCGTCCAGCCCAGCATAAAGAAAGAGGTCTGGTAGCCACCCTGCTTCAGAACCTTGGCGAAGTACTGCGCCTTGGGTTGTGCCAGGAGGTTGATCTTGACGCCGATGCGCGCAAGCATGCCGACCACAGCCTGGCAAATCGCGGCGTCATTGACGTAGCGGTCGTTCGGGCAATCCATGGTGACCTCGAAGCCGTCGGGGTAGCCGGCCTCGGTCAGGAGCTTCTTGGCGCCGTCAGGATCGAATTTGGGACGCGTGAACTCCTTGGACAGTGCGAACAGCTCCGGCGCGATCATCAGTGCCGACGGTGTCGACAGTCCCCGCATCACGCGCGTCTTGATCAGCTCGATATCGATCGCCTTGTAGAACGCCTCCCGCACCTTGACGTCCTTGAACGGGTTCTTGCCCTTGATGTTGGAATAGAGCAACTCGTCGCGAACCGTGTCGAATCCGATGAAGATGGTGCGAAGCTCCGGCGCCTTCAGCACCTGGGCATTCGGGCTCGCATCGACGCGGGAAATGTCCTGGATCGGCACCGGCTCGATGACATCGACCTCGCCCGAAAGCAGCGCAGCGACTCGGGTTGCGTCGGAGGCGATCGGGGTGAAGATGATCTCCTTCAGGTTGCCTTCCATCTTGCCCCAATAATTGGGGTTGGCCTTGAACACGGTCTTCACGCCGGGCTGATGGCTCTCGATGATGAAGGGACCGGTACCGTTCTCGTGCAGTGAGGCGTAGCTCGGCGAGGTCGCGGACACCGGGGTCGGTTCGACCGCCTTGTTCTCCTCAGCCCACTTCTTGTCCATGATGTACCAGACGTCCCATGCCGAATGCAGGATGGGATTGGGCGAAGGCAGCACGAAATCGACCGTGTAGTCGTCGACCTTGACGACCTTGACGTTGGGCGCCAAGCGGGTCTGCATGTTCGAGTTTTTGTTTCGAACGCGATCGGCGGAGAACAGCACGTCGTCGGCGGTGAAGGGGTCGCCGTTGTGGAATTTTACGCCCTTGCGCAAATGGAAGCGCCAGCGGGTCGGTTCCGGAGTTTCCCAGCTCTCCGCCAGCGCCGGAATGATCTTGAGGTCCTTGTCGCGGGCGGTGAGGCCCTGATAGACGTGACCGAGATGGGCGTGGGTGGTGGACTCGTTCAGGGAGTAGGGATCAAGCGACTTCAGGTCGCCCTGGTTGGCATAGCGCAGCGTCTGGCTCGACGCCGGCGACATCGTCAACGCAAGCATACCGGCGAGCGTCGCCGCAAACAGAGTTCGACCGACTGACATTCTTGACCCTCTCAACTCTGCCGCGCCGTGATTTTTGATTGTTCGGCGGGCGTCCCAATCCATGTTGCCCAGACTTCTCGACCCGTGCAAGCGCCATTCCAGCAAGGAACGCGCCAAGTTGCACCGCTGTGCAGCAATGGTGACCGGCATTGAGGGATGGATGGGCGCGGGCAGGCAATTTTGATTGACCATATCGGCCGATCGAGGAAGCCGGAGGCTGCCGCCGGCCTCAGGTCGCTTGCGTTGCACACCGTCTCGCGGCGATACTGCGGCAGGCCGCTCGAATCTCATCTGGAGGGGACATGAAAGTTAATATCGAAATCGACTGCACCCCCCTCGAAGCCCGTCAGTTCATCGGATTGCCCGATCTGGCACCGATGCAGACAGCGGTGATGGACAAGCTGCAGCAGCAGGTCTTGAGCAACATCGACAAGGTCTCGCCGGAATCGCTGATCCAGAGCTGGTTCACCTTCGATCCAAAGCTTGCCGAGCGGTTTCAGGACATGTTCGTCACCATGGCCGGGCTCGGCGGCACCCGCAGCGGCGACAAGAAGAGATAATGCCGCCCGGTCCGGACGGGCCGCAGACCCCAGGCCGACTTCGTCCGCCGGGCCTTGCTTTGCTGCTTGCCGAATCCCGTGGGTTGCTCGAACTCAACGCCAGCCTGCTGCTGTCGCCGGTCCTGATGCGGGCGCCCAAAGGCGATGGCCATCCGGTGCTGGCGCTGCCTGGCTTCCTCGCCAGCGACCTCTCGATGGCGCCGATGCGGCGCTATCTCAGCGAGCAGCGGCTATGAGGCACATGCCTGGCGGATGGGCCGTAATTTCGGCGGGTTCGGACGGATGCGGGATTCGTTGCGCGCCCGTCTCGCCGAAATCCATGCTGCGAGCGGACGCAAAGTCAGCCTGGTCGGATGGAGTCTCGGCGGCGTCTATGCGCGCGATCTCGCGCTCCAGGCACCCGACATGGTCCGCACCGTCATCACGCTCGGCAGCCCTTTTGCAAATGACGTGCGGGCGACCAATGCGACGCGGCTCTACGAGATGATGTCCGGCGAGCGTGTCGAGGATTTTGCCGAGCTGCGCGCGGCGATCGCCGGCGATCTTCCGGTGCCGGCGACGTCGATCTATTCGCGCGCGGACGGCATCGTGAACTGGCGGACCTGCCTGCTGCGTCCCTCCGACCGTGCCGAGAACATCGAGGTGCACCTGGCGAGCCATATCGGGCTTGGGGTGAATCCCGCAGCGCTGTGGGCCGTGGCAGACCGCCTTGCGCAACCGGAGGGGGAGTTCTGGCCATTTGACCGGGCAGGGCCGTTTGCCATTGCATATGCCCCGCCGGAACAGGCAGTATCGGCCTGACGAGAAGCGCCGCCTAAGGCGCCCGTCAAATACTCGGGAGGGAACTATGGCTGACGGTAAAAAGCTGTCGTCGCTGGACGCGTCGTTTCTCTATCTGGAAACGCCGGAAATGCCGATGCATGTCGGGAGCATGGCGATCTTTCGCCTGCCGGACGACTACAAGGGCGACTTCTTCGAAGATTTCAAGGCGATGATCGTCTCGCGCCTGCACATCGCGCCGATCCTCAAGGCGCGGCTGGAGAAGGCGCCGCTCGACATCGATCATCCCTCCTGGGTCGAGGACGATCAGTTCGACATCGACCGTCACATCTTTCGCGCCAGCCTGCCGCAGCCGCGCGACCGCGCCACGCTCGAACGCATCGTAGGCTGGATGCACGCCAAGCTCTTGAACCGAGCCCGCCCGCTCTGGGAGTTCTACGTGTTCGAAGGCATGAAGGACAACGAGATCGGACTCTATTCGAAGATGCATCACGCCGCCATCGATGGCGGCGCCGGTGCGGCGCTGACCAACATGATCTACGATATCTCGCCGATCCCGCGGAAGGTCGATCCGCCGACCGCGGGAGCGAAGCCCGGGCAGGAGCCGCGCGACATCGCAGCGAACCTGGTCGATTCCTACCAGCAGCTCTTCACCCAGCCGCTCGATGCATCGGCGGCCGCGAAGAACCTGCAACTGCCGCGCACCGGCAAGAGCGACATCGGTTCGATCCTGTTCGACAATGCGATGTACCAGATCGAGAGTGCGGTACGCTTTGCCGGCAACATCCCCACCATGGTCAAGAGCGTCTCGGACGTGCTCGGCAAGATATCCGATCCCAAATCGCGCGAGAGCCTCGCCAGCATGGTGTCGCCGCCGACCATGCTCAACAAATCGATCTCGTCCGAGCGCAGCTTCGCCGGCGTCTCGATCTCGCTGTCGCGATCCAAGGCGCTGGCCAAGCAGGCCGGCGGCAAGCTCAACGACGTCGTGCTGGCGCTTGCCTCCGGCGTGGTCCGGCGCTACCTCCAACAACACGGAACGCTGCCGGCGAAGTCGTTGACCGCTGCCGTGCCGATCTCGCTGCGCGAGGAGGGCAACACCGAGGCCAACAACCAGGTGTTCGGCATGATCTGTTCGATCGCAACCAACATCGACGATCCCAAGGCACGCCTGGGAGCCATTATCGCGCAATCGACCAAGTCCAAGGAAATGTCGCATCCGCTGCGGGCACTGATGCCGCAGATATCCAATATCTCGATGCTGGGCACGCCGATTGTCGTGCAGATCATGGCGCTGCTCTACAGCCGCTCTGATTTGTCGAATGTGCTGCCGCCGGCTGCGAACATCACGGTGTCCAACGTGCCGGGGCCGCGGCAGACGCTCTACGCCGCGGGAGCGGAGCTGTTGCACATCTTCCCGGTGTCGATCTCGACGCACGGGCAGGCGCTCAACATCACCGTGCAGAGCTATCGCGACCAGCTCGATTTCGGCTTCATTGTGGGCGCCAACATCATTCCGCACGTACAGGTGATGTGCGACATGCTGCCGGAAGAATTCGCCGCGCTGGAGGCGGCCTATGCGCCGCCGTCGGCCGACATCAGGGGCGCCGCGGAGTAGGAATGTGTCGATGATTGAAATGCCGCCGCTCAAGTTCGCGCAGACGAACGGAATACGCATGGGCTACTACGAGGCCGGCCCGGCCGATGACAAGCCGCCGATCGTGCTGTGCCATGGCTGGCCTGAACTCGCATTTTCCTGGCGCCACCAGATCAAGGCGCTGAGCGAGGCCGGCATCCGCGTGATCGCGCCGGACCAGCGCGGCTATGGCGCGAGCGACCGGCCCGAGCCGGTCGAGGACTACGACATGGAGCATTTGACCGGCGATCTGGTCGGGCTACTCGATCATCTCGGGGTCGACAAGGCGATCTTCGTCGGCCACGACTGGGGCGGATTCGTCGTCTGGCAGATGCCGCTACGGCATCCTTCGCGCGTCGCCGGTGTGGTCGGCGTCAACACGCCGCATTGGGACCGCGCGCCGATCGATCCGATCGCGCTGTTCCGCCAACGCTTCGGCGATCAGATGTATATCGTCCAATTCCAGGATCCCGCGCGTGAGCCGGACAGGATCTTCGGCAGCCGCGTCGAGCAGACGTTCGACGCGTTCATGCGCAAGCCGCTGGCGCGGCCGGCGGCGAAACCGGAGGAGCCGCCGATCGCTGGTGTCGGCGCCTCGTCAAAGACCAATCTGGCGTTCCCGCAGATGATCGCGGCCTATGATGCAAAGCACGATCCGCGTGCACCGATCCTGTCGGCTGACGAGAAGAAGGTGTTCGTCGATACGTTCACGAAAACCGGCTTCACCGGCGGCATCAACTGGTATCGCAACTTCACCCGCAATTGGGAGCGCGCGAAAGGCTTGGACCATCACGTGCGCGTGCCGTCATTGATGATCATGGCCGAGAACGATGCCGTGCTGCCGCCGTCGGCGGCCGACGGCATGGAGACGCTGGTATCTGACCTGGAGAAATATCTGGTGAAGGACAGCGGCCATTGGACGCAGCAGGAGAAGCCGGAGGAGGTCAGCGCGAAGCTGATCGAATGGCGTAGAAGGCGGTTTGGCTAGCTGATCATTGCGAACTCGTCATTGCGAGGAGCGAAGCGACGAAGCAATCCAGGCTGCCTCCGCGGACATATTTCTGGATTGCTTCGCTTCGCTCGCAATGACGGCATTGAAGCAGGGGGACTACATTTCGATGTCATCCAAGAATCCGGATCCGATCCCGCAGCCGCCGACCAAGCCGGTGGTCGGCAACATGCTGTCGCTGGATTCGGCCGCACCGGTGCAGCATCTGACCCGGCTCGCCAAGGAGCTGGGACCGATCTTCTGGCTCGACATGATGGGTTCGCCGATCGTGGTCGTCTCAGGCCACGACCTCGTCGACGAGTTGTCGGACGAGAAGCGTTTCGACAAGACGGTGCGCGGCGCGCTGCGGCGGGTGCGCGCGGTCGGCGGCGACGGCCTGTTCACGGCGGATACCAGGGAGCCAAACTGGAGCAAGGCGCACAACATCCTGCTCCAGCCCTTCGGCAACCGCGCCATGCAGTCCTATCACCCGAGCATGGTCGACATCGCCGAGCAACTCGTCGGCAAATGGGAACGGCTCAACGCCGACGACGAGATCGACGTCGTCCACGACATGACGGCGCTGACGCTGGATACAATCGGACTGTGCGGCTTCGACTACCGCTTCAATTCGTTCTACCGGCGCGACTACCATCCTTTCGTCGAGTCGCTGGTGCGCTCGCTCGAAACCATCATGATGACGCGCGGCTTGCCGTTCGAGCAGCTCTGGATGCAGAAGCGGCGCAAGACCATGGCTGAAGACGTCGACTTCATGAACAAGATGGTCGACGAGATCATTGCGGAGCGCCGCAAGGGAGGCGACGCGACCGACGACAAGAAGGATATGCTTGCGGCGATGATGACGGGCGTCGATCGCTCGACCGGCGAGCAGCTCGACGACGTCAACATCCGCTATCAGATCAATACGTTCCTGATCGCCGGCCACGAGACCACCAGCGGCCTGTTGTCCTGCACGCTCTATGCGCTGCTCAAGCACCCCGACATTCTCAAGAAAGCCTATGACGAGGTGGATCGCGTCCTCGGTCCCAATGTCGACGTGCGTCCGACCTATCAACAGGTCACGCAGCTCACCTACATCACGCAGATCTTGAAGGAGGCGCTGCGGCTATGGCCGCCGGCGCCGGCCTATGGCATCTCGCCGCTGAACGATGAGACCATCGGCGGCGGCAAGTACAAACTCAGGAAGGGCACGTTCACCACCATCCTGGTGACCGCGCTGCATCGCGATCCCTCGGTCTGGGGTCCGAACCCGGACGCGTTCGATCCGGAGAATTTCAGCCGGGAGGCGGAAGCCAAACGGCCGATCAATGCCTGGAAGCCGTTCGGCAACGGCCAGCGCGCCTGCATCGGCCGCGGCTTCGCCATGCACGAGGCTGCGCTCGCACTCGGCATGATCCTCCAGCGCTTCAAGCTGATCGACCACCAGCGTTACCAGATGCATCTGAAGGAAACGCTGACGATGAAGCCGGAAGGCTTCAAGATCAAGGTCCGTCCGCGCGCCGATCGCGAGCGCGGTGCCTATGGCGGACCTGTAGCGGTGTCGTCGGCGCCGAAGGCGCCGCGCCAGCCCGCCGCGCGTCCCGGCCACAATACGCCAATGCTGGTGCTTTACGGTTCCAATCTCGGCACCGCCGAGGAGCTGGCGACGCGGATGGCCGATCTTGCCGAAATCAACGGCTTTGCCGTGCATCTGGGGCCGCTCGACGATTACGTCGGCAAGCTGCCGCGGGAGGGCGGCGTGCTGATCATCTGCGCCTCCTATAACGGCGCGCCGCCTGACAACGCGACGCAATTTGTCAAATGGCTCGGCGACGAGCTGCCGAAGGATACGTTCGCCAACGTGCGCTACGCTGTGTTCGGTTGCGGCAACAGCGACTGGGCCGCGACGTATCAATCGGTGCCGCGCTTCATCGATGAACTGTTATCGGCGCACGGTGCGCGCGCGGTCTATCCGCGCGGCGAGGGCGATGCGCGCAGCGATCTCGACGGCCAGTTTCAGAAATGGTTCCCGGCGGCCGCCCAGGTCGCGACCAAGGAATTCGGAATCGACTGGAATTTCACCCGTACCGCGGAGGACGATCCGCTTTACGCGATCGAGCCGGTCGCGGTAACCGCCGTCAACACCATCGTTGCCCAGGGCGGGGCGGTGGCAATGAAGGTGCTGGTCAATGACGAGCTTCAGAACAAGGCCGGTTCCAATCCGTCCGAGCGTTCGACACGCCACATCGAGGTGCAGCTGCCGTCCGATGTCACTTATCGCGTCGGTGATCATCTGAGCGTGGTTCCGCGCAACGATCCGACGCTGGTGGATTCGGTTGCCCGTCGCTTCGGCTTCCTGCCGGCCGACCAGATTAGGCTTCAGGTCGCCGAAGGCCGCCGCGCGCAATTGCCCGTGGGCGATGCCGTATCGGTCGGCCGCCTGCTCAGCGAGTTCGTCGAGCTCCAGCAAGTGGCGACGCGGAAGCAGATCCAGATCATGGCCGAGCACACCCGCTGCCCGGTGACCAAGCCGAAGCTGCTGGCCTTCCTTGGCGAGGAGCCTGAAACACTCGAGCGCTATCGCAGCGAGATTCTGGCCAGGCGGAAATCGGTGTTCGATCTGCTGCTCGAATATCCGGCCTGCGAATTGCCGTTCCACGTCTATCTGGAAATGCTCTCGCTGCTGGCGCCGCGTTATTATTCGATCTCGTCTTCGCCGTCGGTCGAGCCGGTTCGTTGCAGCGTGACGGTCAGCGTGGTTGAAGGACCGGCCGCCTCCGGCCGCGGCACCTACAAGGGTATCTGCTCGAACTATCTCGCCAATCGGCGCGCGGGGGACGTGATCCACGCAACCGTGCGTGAGACCAAGGCCGGCTTCCGGCTCCCGGACGATCCATCCGTGCCGATCGTCATGATCGGCCCGGGCACGGGAGTGGCGCCGTTCCGCGGCTTCCTCCAGGAGCGCGCCGCGCGCAAGGCGAAGGGCGCCGCGCTCGGTCCGGCCATGCTGTTTTTCGGCTGCCGGCATCCCGACCAGGATTTTCTCTACGTGGACGAGCTGAAGGCGCTGGCGGCGAGCGGCATCACCGAGCTGTTCACGGCATTCTCGCGCGCGGAGGGCCCGAAGACCTATGTGCAGCACGTCCTCACCGCGCACAAGGACAAGGTCTGGCCGCTGATCGAGCGGGGCGCGATCGTCTATGTCTGTGGCGACGGCAGCAAGATGGAGCCCGACGTGAAGGCGGCGCTGGTCGCGATCCATCGCGAGAAGAGCGGCAGCGATGCCGCCACGGCTGCCCGCTGGATCGAGGAGATGGGCGCGAAGAACCGGTATGTGCTGGACGTGTGGGCGGGAGGGTAGGCCGGCGGCCGGGACATGCTAAAGCTCTTGCATGATTCCCTGGGAAAAGATCGATACCGCCAAAATCCCCGGCTCCGATGAAGAGCTTCGCCTGATGCGGCGAGGCAAGGAGTTTTCCATCAAGCTCGGCACCAACGAGCTGATGAACAACCGCCTGTCGGGCTCGGAGGCTGCGCTCGCCACGCTCGCAGCGAAGCAGATCGAGGCGGTCGCAAAACCTGTCGTCCTCATCGGCGGCCTGGGCATGGGTTTTACGCTGCGTGCGGCGCTGACCGTGCTCGGAAGCAAGGCGAAGATCGTGGTCTGCGAGCTCGTGCCGGCGGTGGTCGCCTGGGCGCGGGGCCCGATGGCGCAGGTGTTCGGCGACAGCCTTGATGATGTCAGGGTGAGCATCCAGGAAACCGACGTCGGCGAAATCATCCGCACGCAGCGGTCGGCCTTCGACGCCATTCTCCTCGACGTCGACAACGGACCGGAAGGGCTGACCCGGAAGGGCAATGATGCGCTCTACAATGCGAGCGGATTGAAGGCTGCGAAGACGGCGCTGCGGCCGGGAGGCGTGCTCGCGGTCTGGTCCTCGGGACCCAACCCGGCCTTCACCAAGCGGCTCGGGAGTGCTGGCTTCGACGTCAACGAAGTCAACATTCGCGCCACCGGAAGAGGCGGTGGCGCGCGTCACGTGATCTGGATGGCCAGGAAGAGCTAGGCCGTCCGTGCAGCAGCCGGTTCAATCCGTCAGAACATCGTGTTGTTGTTCGCGGGAGTTTCGGGGATGGCCTGAACGACGTCCCAGTGTTCGACGACTTTGCCGTTCTCCAGCTTGAAGATGTCGAGGATCGCGTTGCCCCTGCTGCCGGGCTCGCGAACCGCGTGAACGTGCAGGATGACGTAGTCGCCATCCACGAAGCTGCGCTTGATCTCGCTGTGTGAGTTCGGGAATTTCTCGCGGAGGAAGCCGATGAACTTTCGGAAACCGTCCGGACCATCGGCCGCGTTTGGATTGTGCTGGACATAACGGTCGCCGACATAGGCGAGGGCTGCATCGGCATCCTTTTGGTTGAGCCCCTTTTCGTAGAAGGCAAGGACAGTTTTGCGGTTGGCTTCTTCTTGCGCGCTACCCGCCATCGCGGCGCCGCTGGCGAGGGACAGCGTGATGACTGAAGCAGCGACGGTCGCGGCTGACCGGACGATGTGATGCATGTGAACTCCGAGAGGCTGCAGCCTCTTCCTGCCCGTTGAAGGAAGACCTGTATAGCTTTCGCACCGGCTCGCGTTAAGAGAGTAACCGGCAGCTCACATGGTCACCGCGAGGAGACCTTGTGCGCCGGTCTAGGCCGCCTGCGCTGCCGCTCCATTTGCATGCTTGGCGATGGCGCCGATGATCTCCGGCCAGAAGCGCATCGGCAGCGCATGGCCCATGCCGTCGATCATCAGCAGCTTGGCGCCCGGAATTGACTCTGCCGTATCCCTGCCGCCCTCGGGACGGACCAGCGGATCGACGGTGCCATGGATGACGAGTGTCGGCGTCTTGACGCCATGCAGTCGCTCCTTGCGGCTGCCTGAGGCGAGCACCGCGCGGAGCTGCCGGCCGACGCCGGCCGGATTGAGCCCGCGCGCGAACACGCGCTCGGCCCGACCGGGATCGAGCGCCTCTTCCTCCGGAAAGGACCCGGCCCGCAACACGTTCCAGGTCTGGCCGTAGCGGACGATGAACTCCTCCTTGCTGCGCGGCGGCGGCGCCATCAATATCGCGGCGGCCTCACGTGTCGGCGGCGGTATGCGCGGATTGCCTGTCGTCGACATGATCGAGGTCAGCGAGCGCACGCGCTCGGGAAACGACAGCGTCACTTCCTGCGCGATCATGCCGCCCATGGACGCCCCGACCAGATGCGCCGACTTGATGCCGAGCGCATCCATCAGCCCGACAGTGTCTTTCGCCATGTCGATCAGCTTGTAGGTTGCGGCCACGGGAATCCTGAGGAAGCGGAGCTTCAACAGCTCGAGCGGCGTCAGACGCTTGCCGCCTGTGAGATGGCTCGACTTGCCGATGTCGCGATTGTCGAACCGGATGACGCGAAAGCCGTGCGCGGCGAGCTGCTCGCAGAACGCATCATCCCAGTGGATCATCTGGGCGCCCAACCCCATGATCAGCAGCAGCGGCTCGGCATTGTCGTTGCCGAAAATCTCATAACAGATGTCGATGCCGTTGGCGCGGACGGTTTGCGGCGGCTGATAGGCATTCACGGGTGCGTTCCCTCGGCTTTTGATTGATGCTGTATCGCACGGTTTCCCCTCGCAATGAAGCCGCGTTCGCGACACCGAACCCGCTGCTTGCCGGTTGACCGGCACCGCGCAACGGTGTGGTATGGCGAAAAAGGGAAGGGCATCGAAGCTCTCGATTTCAGGAGGACGCCGATGACCGACAAGAGCAACGACCCCATTGCCGTGTGGCAAAAGATGGTTGGCGAGATGGAAAAGGGGTTCAACTCCTTCGCCAACCAGGCCATGTCGTCGCCCGAGTTTTCGCAAGCCGTGAACCGGGCCGGCGGCGTTGCTGCAGGTGCTCAGAAGCAGCTCGGCGAGCTCATGGAGAAATATCTGGTCTCCATGAATCTGCCGAGTCGGGACCAGGTCACCGGCCTTGCGGAACGGTTACAATCCATCGAAGGACAGATCGGTGAGATCAAATCGATGCTGAGCCAGATGGCGGCAAGTTCCGGCATTTCTCAGGGCCCCGACACCGCATTGCGCCCGCCGCGCACCAAGCGGCCGCCATCTGAAGGCGGAGAGCAGGCATGAATGCACCCGCCGGATTAGATTTCGCAGGGATCCCGGAGCGCATCCAGTCCGAGGTGCAGCGCGCCATCCAGCGCAGCATCAAGGGCGTCGAATATTTCTCGACGTCCGGTCCCACGCTGGGCTCGACGCCTAAGGACGTGCTGCATTCGCGCGGCACGATGAGCCTCTACCATTATCGGCCGATGTCCGACGAGATCTATCGAATTCCGATCTTGATCGTGATGGCGACCACCAATCGCGGTTACATTCTCGACCTCGTGCCCGGCCAGAGCTTCATCGAGTTCCTCTTGAAGCGCGGCTACGACGTCTACATGCTCGACTGGAGCGCGCCACGGCCGGAGGAGAAGAGCCTCCGCATGGAGGACTATGTCCTCGACTTCATCCCGGACTGCATCCGCCGCGTGCAGCAGGATTCCGGCGAACAGGACGTCTCCGTCATCGGCTATTGCTTCGGCGGCGTGCTGTCGCTGCTCTACGGCTCGATCCACAGAGACGGGCCCATGAAGAATCTGATCTGCTTCACCACGCCGATCGACTTTCGCGAGATGAAGCTGTTCTCGAACTTCTCCGACCGTCGCTATTTCGACGTCGATCGCCTCGTCGACAGCGTCGGCAACGTGCCGCCCGAGATGATCCTGTCGTCGTTCGAGATGCTGCGCCCGGCCTCGCGCACCGTCAGCCAGATTCAGCTCTGGGAAAACATCTGGAACGACGAGTTCGTCAAATCCTACCGGATGTTCGACCGCTGGGCGACCGACACGCTGCCGCTGGCCGGCGAATATTTCCGCACCATCACCAAGGACCTGATGTGGGACAACAAGCTGTTCAACGACACCATGTCGGTCGGCGGCCGTGCTGCGAAGCTCGAGGACATCAAGGTGCCGTTCCTGCATGCGGTCGCCGAACACGACCACATCGTGCCGTATGAGGCGGCAAAGCACCTGATCGCCAAGATCGGATCGCAGGAAAAGGAGGAGGTGATGCTGAAGGGCGGTCACGTCTCGCTCGTCGCCGGCGCCAATGCGGTGAAGCGGCTATGGCCGAAACTGGATTCCTGGCTGGGGAAGAGATCGACATGAGTGAGCAGCGTTCCTATCCGCGTCACGTCAAGACGGACGCGGGCGATATCGAGATCCGCCTGATGTCGCCGGCGGACGAAGCCGCGGTGCTCGCCTTCGGCAAGGGCCTGCCGACCCACGACCTGTTATTCCTGCCGCGCAATATCAGTGAGCCGAAGGTGCTCTCCGCATGGGTCAAGGAGATCGAGCGCGGCGCGATCACGAGCCTGCTCGCGGTCAGGGGCGGCACGGTCGTCGGCTGCGGCACGCTGGTGCGCGATCCGCACTCCTGGTCGCCCCATGTCGGCGAGATCCGGATGGTGGTTTCGCTCGACGTGCGCGGAAAGGGGGTGGGACGGACGCTTTCACAGGAGACCTTCGCACTCGCGCTCGGCGCCGGCCTCGAGAAGCTCTCGGTCCAGATGACGGTCGATCAGCAGGCGGCGATCACGCTGTTCGAGAGCCTCGGCTTCAAGGCCGAGGCGCTGCTGCGCGACCACGTCCGGGACGTCGATGGCAAGACCCACGACATCGTCGTGCTCGGTCATAACATCGCGCAGGTCCAGGCCCAGATGGAGGCCTATGGGCTGCCGGGTGCCGTCCAGCACTGAGAACCGCCGGACGGGTGTCCGGGAACCCGGATGGTCAGGGAGGCGCCAGATTGCCTCTCATTAAGGCTATTCACGGTTTCGTGATATCGCACTGCAATATGAATATTGCATCGCACAATTAACTATGCCATATAAGCCGTGCCCCGGGCCAAAACCGGACGGGGTGAGCCATAGCTCAACTCAATGAGGATGGAGAGACCCCAATGACCACCGAAACCAATACCGCTTTCGAAGGCTTCAAGGACGCGTTCAAGAACATCCAGAACCTGGAAGTTCCCGAGGCCGCCCGCGAGTTCGTCAAGAAGTCCGCCAACACCGCCAAGGATCGTACTGCCGAGGTGTTCGCTGGCTCCGAGCGCGTGACCGCCGCCGTCGAAAACGCGGTGACCGAGTCGGTTACCGAAGCCGGCAAGATCAGCCGCAACATCCAGCAGGCGATCTACGAGGACGCCGAGGCGTTCTTCGCGGGCATCGACAAGCTCGCGTCCGCCAAGTCGTTCAGCGAAGCCGTCGAGATCCAGTCCGGCCTGCTCCGCGCCCGCGGCGAAGCGTTCGTCTCGCGCGCCAAGGCGACCACCGACTATTTCGGCAAGCTCGCCGCCAACAGTGCGAAGTCCGCTCAGGACAATTTCGCCAAGGTCTACAACAAGACCGCCTGATCTGCCTGAGACGAGAAACTGAATTTGAGGCCCGCTTCGGCGGGCCTTGTTTTTGCGCCGCGTCATCATCGGTCGTCATTCCGGGGCGCCCAAAGGGCGAACCCGGAATCTCGAGATTCCGGGTCCGGTCCTGCGGACCGTCCCGGAATGACGTAACCTTGGTGAATCATGACTCCACCCGCAACTTTCTCCTTCGACACCCCAGGCGACGCCGAACGTGCAGCCGAGCTTCGCCGCGTGAAAGCGCTGGCGACGCTGGTGCTGGGCTCGACGCTTGTTCTGTTCGTCGTCGCGAAATGGCTGCTGCCCGTGCATCCCGTGTTCGGATTCATCGCGGCCTTCGCGGAAGCCGCGACCATCGGCGGTCTCGCTGACTGGTATGCGGTGGTGGCGCTGTTCAAGCGTCCACTCGGCCTGCCGATCCCGCACACCGCGATCATCCAGAGCAACCAGGCCCGTATCGCCGACAAGCTCGGCGAATTCATCCAGGTGCATTTCCTCGAGGCTGCTCCCGTCGAGGCCAAGCTGAAGGAGATCGATTTCGGCTCCTTCGTCGCCGACTGGCTGCGCGATCGCAAGCGCAGCGATGACCTCGCGCGCTTTGCGCTGCGCCTGCTGCCGGAGGCTGTCTCCGCCACCGAGAGCTCCGGTCTGATGACCTTTATCGTCCGCCGCATGTCCTCGCAGCTCCAGGCCATCGACCTCGCGCCGCTCGCGGCCGGCACGTTGCGCGGTTTCGTCGCGGAAGGGCGGCACCAGATCCTGTTCGACGATCTCCTGCGCGTGATGCACGAGACGCTAAACCAGACCGAGACGATGGCGATGATCCGCGAGAAGGTGCGCGCGGAATTGCCGACCTTGCTCAGGCTCTATCGCGCCGACAAGTTCCTGGTGAACAAGATCGTGGCCTCCGCCACCGCTTTCTTCAATGAAGTGCGCAGCGATCCCAAACATCCTTTCCGCGGCGAGTTCGATCGCATGGTGCTGAGCTTCGTCGACCGGCTCGGCACCGACCAGGCCTATATTGACCGCATCGACGGCTTGAAGCGCGATCTGCTCGCGCGTCCCGAGCTTGCCGATCTCGCCCGCACCGTCTGGGCCAACACGCGGTCCTTCATCGAACGTAGTGCAAGCGGCGAGACGCAGGTGCTGCAGCATCATCTCGCCGGCATGTGTGTTGCGGCGGGCGAAGCGCTTGCCGGCGATGCCGAGCTGCGCGGCGAGATCAACAAGGGTCTGGTCGCGGTGCTGCGCAGTTTCGTCGCGGATCAGAAGAGCGGCGTTTCGACCTTCATCTCCGACCAGGTCAAATCGTGGGATATGGCGCAGCTGATTTCGCTGATCGAAATCAACATTGGCCGCGACCTGCAGTACATCCGCTTCAACGGCTCGCTGATCGGCGGGCTCGCGGGTCTTGCGCTTTACTCCGTAGAATTCCTGCTTCGATTGTTGTGACTTTTGCGTCACGGACGCCAGCATTAACGCGCCGGCCTATTGTGGCCTCGGGTTTCACCCGCTTGAATGTCGGGAACCCGCTGCCTAGCTGATTCATGTTGCGTTGCGGAACGATCAAGAAGCCGGCGTGTTAGAATCCCATACCCATTTGCCGGCACACAACCCGGTGGCCTTTTCAGCAATCTCCCAAGGGGACCATTGATGACCGCTACTGCCCAGACGCTGAGCTCGCCGTCCCGCACCCTGATGTTCCTGGAAGGGCGCGCGATCCACGAGTTCGGCGCATTCCTCGGCGCGCTGCCGCTGCTCAGCCTTGCGCGGCGCGGCGATGGGCATCCGGTGCTGGTTCTGCCGGGCCTCGTGGCCTCCGACGGGTCCACGCGTGCACTGCGCACCTTTCTGTCCGGCAAGGGCTATGCGGTGAGCGGCTGGCGCCAGGGCCGCAACTATGGCCTGCGCGAGGGTGTGCAGAACGCGATGGTGGATCTGGTTCAGGAGCTCAGCGACGGGCACGGCCGCAAGGTCAGCCTGGTCGGCTGGAGCCTCGGCGGTCTCTACGCGCGCCAGCTCGCCAAGATGATGCCCGACCGCGTGCGCCAGGTGATCACGCTCGGCAGCCCCTTCGCCGGCAATCCGCATTCGACCAATGCCTGGCGCGTCTATGAATGGGCGAGCGGGCGGAAGTCCGACGAGGTCGATCCGCAGTTCGGCGGCGACCTCGCCTTCCCGCCGCCGGTGCCGACCACGGCGATCTTCAGCCGCACCGACGGTGTCTGCGCCTGGCAGGGCTGCATGGAGAAGTCGGGCGCGCAGACCGAGAGCATCGAGATCGAGAGCAGCCATTGCGGCATGGGCCATCACCCGGCTGCGGTCTATGCCGTCGCCGACCGCCTCGCGCAGAAGGAAGGCCAGTGGCGGCCCTTCGACCGCAGCGGCTGGCGCAGCGTGGTCTATCCCGATCCTCATCGGTAGGGCTTTTCTTCACCCCGACCCTCTCCTCGTAAGAACGGGGCGAGGGAGAAGACCGTCGCACCCGTCCATTGTCGCGCCCGCACCAAACGCGCTATGCCTCGCGCATGGCGCATCCGTTGTCCCGCATCATCGAGCAGCTCAAGCGCGAGCCGTCGCGCACCGGCTCTATCGTCATCACCGTGTTCGGCGATGCCATCGTGCCGCGTGGCGGTTCGGTATGGCTCGGCACGCTGCTGAAATTCTTCGAGAGCCTGGACATCGACAGCGGCGTGGTACGTACCGCGATGTCGCGGCTTGCCGCCGATGGCTGGCTGACGCGCGAAAAGGTCGGCCGCAATAGTTTCTACCGCTTAGCCGACAAGGGCCGCCAGATCTTCGAGGCCGCGACGCGCCATATCTACGATCCGCCGCCGTCCGACTGGACCGGCCGCTTCGAGCTGCTGCTGATCGGCAATGGCGAGGATCGCGACGCCTCGCGCGAGGCGCTGCGCAATGCCGGCTTCGGCAGCCCGCTGCCGGGCGTGTGGGTCGCCCCGTCAGGCGTGCCAGTGCCGGACGAGGCCGCGGGGGCCATCCGCCTGGAAGTCTCGGCCGAGGATGACAGCGGTCGCCGGCTACTCAGTGCGAGCTGGCCGCTGGATCGCACCGCCGACGCCTACCTCAAGTTCATGAAGACCTTCGAGCCGCTGCGCACCGCGATCGCGCGCGGCACGGAGCTGTCCGAGGCCGACGCCTTCACGGCGCGCATCCTCCTGATCCACCATTACCGCCGCGTGGTGCTGCGCGATCCGCTGCTGCCCGAAAGCCTGCTTCCGGCGAACTGGCCGGGTAAGGCCGCCCGCGCGCTGTGCGGCGACATCTATCGCGCCCTGCTTGCTCCATCGGAACAATGGCTTGATGGCCATGGAACGAATGAGAAGGGGCCATTGCTGCCGGCGCGGAAGCTGCTGGAAAGGCGATTCGCGGCTTGATCATTATGTTACAGAAATATCTTGCATGAGATAATTCTTGTTATATATTCTCTCTCAAAAAATGGGAGGACGCGCATGTATATCCAGGCGCTGAACACGACCGAGACCGATGATCGCGGTCTTGAGGACGCGGCCAAAGCTGCGCATTTCCAGGCGCGCATCGATGCCGAAGAGCGCATCGAGCCGAACGACTGGATGCCGGCGGCCTATCGCAAGACGCTGACCCGCCAGATTTCCCAGCACGCTCATTCCGAAATCGTCGGCATGCTGCCCGAAGGCAACTGGATCACGCGTGCGCCGTCCTTGCGTCGCAAGGCCGCGCTGCTCGCCAAGGTGCAGGACGAGTGCGGCCACGGCCTTTATCTCTATGCCGCGGCCGAGACGCTCGGCACTTCGCGCGAAGAGCTGGTCGACGCCATGCTCGCGGGCAAGGCAAAATATTCCTCGATCTTCAACTACCCGACGCTGACCTGGGCCGACATCGGCACCGTTGGCTGGCTGGTCGACGGCGCCGCGATCATGAACCAGATCCCGCTGTGTCGCTGCTCCTACGGTCCCTACGCGCGCGCGATGATCCGCGTCTGCAAGGAGGAGTCGTTCCACCAGCGCCAGGGCTATGAGATCATGCTGACGCTGTGCCGCGGCTCGGACGAGCAGAAGGCGATGGCGCAGGATGCCCTGGACAGGTGGTGGTGGCCGGTGCTGATGATGTTCGGACCGCCCGATGCCACCAGCCAGCACAGCGACACCTCGACGAAATGGAAGATCAAGCGCTTCTCCAATGACGAGCTGCGCCAGAAATTCGTCGATGCCACCGTGCCGCAGGCGCAATATCTCGGCCTCACCATTCCCGATCCCGGCATGATTCAGGATGCGGACGGGCACTGGCGTTACAGCGAGATCGACTGGACCGAGTTCAAGCAGGTGCTCGCCGGCAACGGCCCGTGCAACCGTGACCGGATGGCTGCGCGCCGCAAAGCGCATGACGAAGGCGCCTGGGTACGCGAGGCGGCCGAGGCCTATGCCGCAAAGCGCGCGCAGCGTCGAACTGCACAAGCGGCAGAGTAGGGAGATCGCGATGGCCACGCCGAACACGCCGCTGTGGGAAGTCTTCATTCGCAGCCGCAACGGGCTCGCGCACAAGCATGTCGGCTCGCTGCATGCGAGCGACGCCACGATGGCCTTGCAGGCCGCCCGCGATATCTACACCCGTCGCGGCGAGGGTCTTTCGATCTGGGTCGTGCAGTCGACGGCGATCACCGCAAGCGATCCCGCGGACAAGGGCATGATGTTCGAGCCGGCGGAATCGAAGATCTACCGGCATCCGACGTTTTACGAAGTGCCAGACGAAGTGGGGCACATGTGATGCCCGCCGCGAACATCCAGGTCTCAGAGACGCCGCTGGTGCTCTACGCATTGCGCCGCGCCGACGACGCACTGATCCTTGGACACAGGCTGTCGGAATGGTGCGGACATGCGCCAATGCTGGAAGAGGACATGGCGCTCTCCAACATCGCGCTCGACCTCATCGGCCAAGCCCGCGAACTCTACACCTACGCAGCCAAAGCCGAAGGCAAGGACAACAACGAGGACAGGTTCGCGTACCTGCGCGACGTCAGGCAGTACCGCAATCTGCTGCTGGTCGAGCAGCCCAATGGCGACTTTGCCCAGACGCTGGTGCGGCAGTTCTTCTATTCCGCCTTCGCCGATCTCTACTGGCGCGCCATGATGATCTCGCGCGATACGACGCTCGCTGCGATTGCCGCCAAGTCGGAGAAGGAGAGCGCCTATCACCTTCGCCATGCCTCGGAGTGGATCATCCGGCTCGGCGATGGTACGGATGAGAGCCACGCCCGCGCGCAGGCCGCGATCGATCATCTCTGGGCCTTCACCGGTGAGATGTTTGCCGTCGATGGAGGCGAGCGCCCCCTGATCCATGCCGATATCGCCGTCGATCCCGGAAGCTTGCGCGGTCGCTGGCTGACGACGCTCTCGGGTGTCGTCAGTGAAGCCACGCTCGAGTTGCCGCAGACCGGCTGGATGCAGCAAGGCGGTCGTTCCGGGCGGCACAGCGAGCATCTTGGCCATCTTCTGTCCGAGCTGCAGTCGATGCAGCGCACTTTCCCGGGGCAGACATGGTGACGGTGCTGGAGCCCCATAGCGAACTGCGCCAACGGGCCTGGGATGCCGCGGCGAGCGTGGTCGATCTCGAAATCCCGGTTTTGACCATCGCCGATCTCGGCGTGCTCCGTGATGTCGTGCTCGACGGCGATCACGTCGAGGTCGCGATCACCCCGACCTATTCGGGCTGCCCGGCCATGAACATGATCGCGTTGGAAATCGAGGTCGCGCTGGAGCGCGCAGGTTTCCGCACGCCAAAGGTCCGCACCGTGCTGTCGCCGGCCTGGACCACCGACTGGATGAGCGAAGAGGGCCGCCGCAAGCTTCACGCCTACGGCATTGCGCCGCCGCAGGCTTCGAATTCACGCCGCGCGCTGTTCGGCGAGCAGGCTGTTACGTGCCCGCAATGCGGCTCGGCGAATACCGAGTTGTTGTCCGAATTCGGCTCCACCTCGTGCAAGGCTCTCTGGCGCTGCAGGACCTGCCGCGAACCCTTCGATTATTTTAAGTGTCATTGATCATGTCAGCAGCCGCACCACGCTTCCATCGCCTGGCCGTCAACGACCTCCGCCGCGAGGCGTCGGACGCCATATCGCTGACATTTGCCATCCCGACCGAGCTAGCGACCGACTACGCCTTCACGCCCGGCCAATACCTCACACTCCGCACCATGCTCGATGGCGAGGAAGTGCGCCGCTCCTATTCGATCTGCTCCGGCCCCGACGACGGCGAGATACGCATCGCCGTCAAGAAGGTTGATGGTGGCGCGTTTTCGAGCTGGGCGGCGGACGATCTGAAGTGCGGCGACGCGCTGGACGTGATGACGCCCACGGGACGCTTCGGCGTGATCCCGCCGGCCGGCGCCGGCCGCATCCATGTCGGCTTTGCCGCGGGCTCCGGCATCACGCCGATCCTGTCGATCGTCAAGGGTACGCTTGCGCGCGAACCGGATAGCCACTTCTTCCTGTTCTACGGCAATCGCACGACCGACAACATCATGTTCCTCGAGGCGCTTGAAGAGCTCAAGGACCGTTTCATCGACCGCCTCTCGATCTTCCACGTCATCTCCGGCGAGGAACAGGACATTCCGATCCTGCACGGCCGGCTCGACGGCGACAAGGTGAGGGTGCTGCTGCGCTCGCTGGTACCGGCGGAAAGCGTCGATCACGTCTTCATCTGCGGTCCGTCTGGCATGAGCGAGGACATCGAGGCGACCTGCCGAGATCTCGGCATCGCGGAAGAACGTATCCACGTCGAACGGTTTGTCTCCGAATTCGGTGGCAAGCCGCGGCCGAAGAAGATCGTTGCGCCGGACGCGCCGCCGAAAGCGATCGCGTCGCTGATCATCGACGGCAAGCGCCGCGACGTGCCGGTCGCCGAGGACGAGGCGATCCTCGATGCCGCACTGCGCGCCGGAATCGATCTGCCGTTCGCCTGCAAGGGCGGCATGTGCTCGACCTGCCGCGCCAAACTGGTGGAAGGTGAGGCGCCGATGGACATCAACTACTCGCTGGAACCCTGGGAGCTGAAGGCCGGCTTTGTCCTGACCTGTCAGGCGAAACCATCGTCGGAGCGGGTCGTGGTCGACTACGACCACGTTTGACAGCTTGAGCCAGGCAGCACAACATCGTGTGCAAACAATCGGACGGGAGAAGCGCGTGAACGTCAAGGCCGCCTTGTCGCCCGAGGGTGTTGCCCGCGCCTGCGCCGATGCGATGTGGGCGGAGGACGATGCCTCCAAAGCACTAGGCATGGAGATCGCCGAGATCGGCCCTGGCTATGCGACGCTCGCTATGATCGTACGGCCGGACATGGTCAACGGCCAGCGCATCGCTCACGGCGGCTTCATCTTCACGCTCGCCGATTCCGCCTTCGCTTTCGCGTGCAACTCGCATAACGACCGCGTCGTGGCGGCGCAGGGCCAGATCACCTTCATCAAGCCCGGCAAGCTCGGCGATCGACTCGTCGCAAAGGCGCGGGAGGTTACGCGTGGCGGCCGCTCCGGCATCTATGACGTGCGCGTCACTGCCGGCGATACAGTCATCGCCGAATTCCGCGGGCATTCGCGGGTTATTTCCGGCAATTGGCTGCCGGCGCAGGACCAATAAAGAAAAGCAATGATACGGGGAAACGAGGATGGCTCTGACGAGGCTCAAGGAAGGTGGCGACACCTATAAGGCCGAGCTGGATGCGCACGAGCGCGCATCGCGCGACGAGATCATAGCGCTGCAGGTGCAGCGGCTGGCCTGGTCGCTGAAGCACGCCTACGACAACGTCGCTCATTATCGCAAGGCCTTTGACGGGGCCGGTGTGCACCCGTCGGACTTTCGAGAGCTCTCGGATCTTGCAAAATTTCCGTTCACCGTGAAGACGGATTTGCGCGACAACTATCCCTTCAACATGTTTGCCGTGCCCCGTGAAAAACTGGTGCGCGTGCATGCGTCCTCCGGCACGACGGGCAAGCCGATCGTGGTGGGTTATACGCAACGCGACATCGACACATGGTCGGACGTGATGGCGCGCTCGATCCGCGCCGCCGGCGGACGGACCGGAATGATTATCCACAATGCCTATGGCTACGGTCTCTTCACGGGCGGGTTAGGGGTGCACTATGGCGCCGAAAAGCTCGGCTGCACGGTGGTGCCGATCTCAGGAGGCATGACCGAGCGGCAGGTGCAGCTCATCAACGATTTCCAGCCCGACATCATCACCGTGACGCCGAGCTACATGCTGGCGATCCTCGACGAGTTCAAGCGCCAGAAGCTCGATCCGCGCCAGTGCTCGCTCAAGGTCGGCATTTTCGGCGCCGAGCCCTGGACCAATGCGATGCGCGGCGAGATCGAGGACGCCTTCGACATGGACGCGACCGACATCTATGGCCTCTCCGAAGTGATCGGCCCCGGCGTCGCCCAGGAATGCATCGAGAGCAAGGACGGACTGCACATCTGGGAAGACCATTTCTATCCTGAAGTGATCGACCCCGATACAGGTGCGGTGCTGCCCGACAGGGAAAAGGGCGAACTGGTCTTTACCTCGCTCACCAAGGAAGCCTTTCCCGTGATCCGCTATCGCACCCGCGATCTCACGCGCCTGTTGCCGGGCACGGCGCGGCCGGGCATGCGGCGGATGGAGAAGGTGACGGGGCGCTCAGACGACATGATCATCCTGCGCGGCGTCAACCTGTTCCCGACCCAGATCGAGGAGGTTCTGCTCGCCACCGACTGGTGCGGGGGCCATTTCATTCTGGAACTGACCCGCGAAGGACGCATGGACGAGTTGACCATCATTGCTGAGGCGCGGCCGGAGAGTTGGGATGGCCGGGGCCTTCTCGACCATGCGAGCCGGATATCGACTCACATCAAGAACACCATCGGCATCAGCTCCAGGGTGAGCGTGGTTGCGCCGGCCACGCTGGAACGCTCGCTCGGCAAGGCCAAGCGGCTCTTCGACAAGCGGCCGAAGGATTGAGTTGACGGATTGACTCGACCGTCCCCAAAGGCGACAAGGCCCGCGAGAAATCGCGGGTCTTTCCATGTCAACAGCCGTTCCCAAAGCCGTCGACGCGCGCTGCGTGCGCCTCAATGTCAAGGCCGAGAATGCGGCTGCGATTGCACCGGTGGTTGAGCGTCAGACGCTCGCTCGCGGCCCTAGCGATCTTCTGATCGAGGTCAGGGCCGCTGCCGTCAATCCCTCCGACGTCAAGGCCGCAACCGGGCTGATGCCCTACGCCGTGTTTCCGCGCACGCCGGGTCGCGATTACGCCGGCGTCGTGATCGACGGGCCGGCCGGTACCATCGGACGCGAGGAGTTCGGCTCCTCCGGCGATCTCGGCATCCGTCGCGACGGCACTCACGCCAGCCATCTCGTCGTTGAATCCGACGCGGTGGTCGATAAGCCGAAGACCGTGTCCTGGGAGGAGGCCGCCGGCATCGGCGTGCCCTTTGTCACCGCGATGGAGGGGTTTCGCCGCGCCGGTGTGCCGAAGAGCGGCGAGAGCGTTCTCGTGTTCGGCGTCAATGGCAAGGTCGGTCAAGCTGCGGTGCAGATCGCGACCTGGCAGGGCGCGCGCGTCATCGGCGTGGTGCGCAAGGCGGAACCTTATGAGGGCCATGCCAACGCGTCCATCGAGGTGATCGACGCTTCCGCGACCGATGTCGCCACGCGCGTGCGCGAGTTGACCGATGGTAAAGGCGCCGACATCGTCTTCAACACGGTCGGCGATCCCTATTTCCAGGCGGCGCACAAGTCGCTCGCGCTTCGCGGCCGCCAGATCCTGATCGCCGCGATCGACCGCATCGTGCAGTTCAACATCCTCGAATTCTATCGCGGGCAACATACCTATGTCGGCATCGACACGCTAGGCCTCTCGTCGATCGCGACAGGCGCAGTGCTGCGTGACCTCGGCCCGGGCTTCGCGAGCGGGCACCTGAAACCGTTCCCGATCAAGGCGAACGCCGTCTATCCGCTCGAACGCGCGAAGGAGGCCTATGTCGCCGTTGCCGGCTCGTCGCGGGATCGCGTGATCCTGAAGCCTTGATGACGGAATCGTCCACCCAACTCGTCATCCTGGCCGGCCTCGTCATTGGCCTGGTTTACGGCGCCGTCGGCCTGCTCAGCGGCTTCTGCCTGATGAGCAGCATGCGCGGCTGGCTGTCGAAGGGGGACGGGCGGCTGGTACGCACCTATGCGTTGGCGATCGCGGTTGCGGTCGCAGCGAGCCAATTCCTCGCCGGCTACGGCATGGTCGATCTCGGCAAGTCGATCTACCTTCAACAATCCTTTTCGGTGCCGGTGCTGTTTCTCGGCGGGCTTCTGTTCGGATACGGCATGGTGCTGTCGAACGGCTGCGGTTCGCGCGCGCTGGTGCTGCTCGGTCGCGGCAATCTGCGCTCCTTCGTCGTGGTGGTCGTGCTCGCCATCGCCGCGCAGATGACGCTCAAAGGCCTGATCGCGCCGGCGCGCATCGCGCTGGTCCAGGCCTCGCAAACCACGGTCAACATAAATTCGCTGCCGTCGCTGTTGGCGACGTTCGGGCCGGCTGAAGCGGTTTCGCGCGCGCTGGCTGCTGCCGTCATCGTCGTCGTGCTGATCCTGTTTGCTTTCGCGCACCCGGCGTTCCGGCGCTCGCCCGGCCAGATTGCGGCCGGTGTCATCGTCGGTCTCCTGGTCGCCGGCGGCTGGCTCGTCACTGGCTATCTCGGCGCGGATGACTTCAACCCCGTCCCAGTGACCTCGCTCACCTTCATCGCGCCGATCGCAGACAGCCTGCAATATGCCATGCTCTCGACCGGCCTGACGCTGAATTTCGGCATCGCGACAGTTGGCGGCGTCTTCGTTGGCAGTCTGGTCACCGCGCTTGCGACCGGTCGTTTCCATCTCGAAGGCTATTCATCGCCACGCCACATGCTGCGATCGGCGGCTGGTGCCGCGCTGATGGGCATCGGCGGCGTGATGGCCTTCGGCTGTTCGATCGGGCAGGGGCTCACTGGCGTATCGACGCTCGCGCTCGGCTCGTTCGTCGCACTTGCCGGCATCCTGCTCGGCACGACGGCGGGCTTGCGCGGGATGCTGCGCGTTCAGCCCTTCGCGATAGCCTGACCACGCAGTAGGCGATCGCCGAGCGTTGCGAGACCGATCCCGGTGACGATCAGCGCCGCCGCGACGACAAGACTCATGTTGATCGGCTCGCCCAGCAGGATCGCGGCGCTGGCGATGCCGACGAGCGGTGTTGCGGTGGTGCCGAGCGAGGTCGTCAGGGCCGAGATACTCTTGTTCACCATCGACATCGCCCAATAGGCCAGCACCGTCCCGATCAGCCCGGAATACAGGAACAGCAGGACGAGCCTCCACGACCACTCCACCCGCGGCAGGCCCTCCGCGATGGTCGCGCTCACTGACAGCACGATAGTCGCCACCAGCACCTGCCAGATCAGAAGCTGGAGCGGCGAGGCGATCCAGCGATGCGCGCGAATATAGATGATGTTCCCGGCCCAGGAGATTGCGGCCAGGATAACCATGCCGGCGCCGAGCACGACATTGGTATTGGCCCAGTCGATCGAGGCCGGGTTCAGGATGACGATCAGGCCGATCAGCCCCAGCAGTGCGCCGGTGAGCTTCGGCGGCGTCAAAGTGTCCTTCCCGAGCAGGGGCGCGGCGATCGCGACCCAGAGCGGTGTGGTGTAGCCGAGCACGACGCCCTTGCTTGCGGGCAGGAAGCGCAGACCCGAAGCAACCAGAACCGAAAACAGCGTCATGTGCAGCAGTGCAACGCTTAGGACGACCGGAATGTCACGCCGGTCCGGGATCACTAGATTGTTGCTGAGCCCGAGGATCACGAACAATCCAGCCAGCGCGATCCAGCTCCGGATCGTCGCGCTCCACAGCGGCGGCACGAACTGCACCAGTTGCTTCGTCACCGACCAGTTCACGCCCCAAGCCAGCACGACGATGAGGAACAGGCCAACGGCCGCGCGGGGGGAAAGAGAGTTCATCTCGGAGGTCCTTGAAGCAATCCGGTCCTGCGGATAGCTTCTATCTGGCACCTTAAGAAGTGCCAGATCGGAAAGGATTAAGGTGCCAGTTCCGGAAAGCCTGATCTCCGCCCAGATCGACCTGAACCGAGCCGACGAGGAGGGGCTGGTGGCTCAACTGACGAGCCAGCTCCGCAGCTTGATCGCGAGCGGCCGTCTCGTCAAAGGCCGCACGCTGCCCTCGAGCCGCCGGCTTGCGAGCGATCTCGGCGTCTCGCGCAACACCGTGACCTATGCGTTCGAGCAGCTCGCCGCCGAGGGATATCTCGAAACGTCGCACGGCCGCCGTCCGATAGTCACGGTCGACGGCGGCGAGCGCGTCGCAGAGGGGGGCGCCGTCGCATCTCGCATGCGCCTTGGCAAGCCGCGGCTTTCGCCCTGGGCTTCGAGCCTCACGCAGACCGACTGGCCGATGTCCTATCAGGCGCGACTAAGACCCTTGCGTCCCGGGCCCGGCGATTTCAGGGAGTTTCCAAACGAGGTCTGGGCGCGCTGCCTGCGCCGCAGCGCTGTGCGCGCGGCCAAGCGCGAGTTCGGACCGGTCAACCGGACGCGCCTGCGCGAGGCATTGGCGCATTATCTCGCGACCAGCAGGGGCGTGCGCGCGACGGCGGATCAGATCCTCATTCTGCCGAGCGCGCAGGCTGCGTTGACCTTGATTGCGGCAGCCGTCATCACCCCCGGCGACGACGTTTGGGTCGAGGATCCCGGCTATCCTGGCGCCGCGGCCGCCTTCCGTGCGTCCGGTGCGCGCGTGATCGGGATGAGGTTGGACGAGCAGGGCATGCAGCGGATTCCGGGACTGGCGGCCCCGACATTGATCTTCATGACGCCGTCGCACCAGCACCCGACCGGCCGCCTGATGTCGCTCTCGCGCCGCACGGAGTTTCTTGGCCTGAGCAGGCCCGGCAAGACCTGGATCGTGGAGGACGATTACGACGGCGAATTCCACTATGACAGCCGGCCGGTGCCGGCCTTGCAGGGACTCGATGCCCATGGCCGCGTATTCTATGTCGGCACGTTCTCCAAGGCCATGACCTCGGACATCCGCCTCGGCTATCTCGTCGTTCCGCCGGCACTGGTCAACATCCTCGAGATCGTACAGCGGCACATCGGACTGATCGCCGCGAGCCACATCCAGGAAGCACTGGCCGAGTTCATCGCTGACGGGCATTTCCTGGCGCATCTGCGCCGGATGCGCCGGATCTATCACGCCCGCCGCGATCACCTCGTGGAGGGATTGGAGCGCCATTTGGGCGACGTTCTCGCTGCCGAAGTGCCCCCGGGCGGCCTCCAGCTCGTCGCCCGCCTCAAGCGCGGCCGCGCCGATCAGGCGGCGGTCAAGCGGTTGGTCGAAGCGGGCGTTGAAACGCGTGCCCTGTCCGGCTTGGCACTGGGCAGGCCGCGCGATCACGGCCTGCTGCTCGGCTTCGCGGCTTGGCGCGAGAGCGAGATCACCGCGGCGGTGCGGACGATGGCGTCCTGCTTCTAGCGCCAGCGCGCTATTCCACGGCCTTGGTCACGATGCGGATTTCCGACGTCAGCGTGCGGTGCACGGGGCACTTGTCGGCGATCTCCATCAATTTCTTGCGCTGCTCGGCATCGAGCGCGCCGTCCATCGCGATGTCGCGCTCGATCTGGTCGAGCATGCCATCGCGCGTCTCGCACTCCGCGCAGTCTTTTGCGTAGATCTTCGAATGTTTCAGCGAGACGATGACACGATCGAGCGGCAGCGACTTGCGGTCGGCATAGAGGCGCATGGTCATGGAGGTACAGGCCCCGAGGCCAGCGAGCAGGAGATCGTAGGGACCAGGGCCGGCATCCTCGCCGCCGGCGGCGACCGGCTCGTCCGCGACCAGACGGTGCGGTCCGACGCTGACGACCTGGTTGAACTTGCTCTTGCGGGTCTCCTGCACCACGACCCGGCGCGGTGCCTCGGGGAGATCCATCGCCTTCGCAGGTTTTGCCGTGTCGATGTACCGGCTTGCCCAGGCCACGATGACGTCGGCTGCGTAGAGTGCGTCGGCCGGCTTGGTGAGGAGATGATCGGCATGATCGAGCGAGACGAAGCTCTTGGGATGCCGGGCGGAGACGAAGAGCTTCGTCGCATTGTCGATGCCGACGGTATCGTCGACCGGCGAATGCATGACCAACAGCGCCTTGTGCAGGGCGGTGATGTCCTTCATCAGCTCCTGCTCGGCGATATCGTCGAGGAATTCGCGCTTGATCCGGAACGGGCGCCCCGCAAGCGAGACTTCGACCTCACCCTGCGTGCGAATGTCGTCGAGATGCTCTTTGAACAGGCCGGTGACGTGGGCGGGATCGGATGGTGCGGCAATGGTCACAACCGCCTTGGCTTCCGGGATTTGTCCTGCTGCCGCAAGGATCGCGGCGCCGCCGAGGCTGTGACCGATCAGGATCGACGGCGCCTTGAGGACGCTGCGCAGATGATCGGCGGCGCGCACGAGATCGGCCACGTTGGAGGAAAACGTCGAATTGGCGAAATCCCCCTCGCTGGAGCCGAGCCCGGTGAAGTCGAAGCGCAGCACTGCGATGCCCTTGGCGGCGAGCGCGACCGAGATGCGTTTGGCGGCCAGCGTGTCCTTGCCGCAGGTGAAGCAATGCGCGAACAGTGCGAAGGCCGCGGGCTCGCCGTCGGGTAGCTCCAGCGCGGCCGAAAGTTGATGGCCGCCTCCGCCAGTGAATTGAAAGCGCTCTGTCGGCATGAGCTTCCCCCGTCCTTGCTTGAACCTAGTCGTCCGAATAGCGTTGCTCTGTCCAGGGATCGCCACGGTTATGATAGCCACGGACTTCCCAGAAGCCCGGCGCGTCCTCGGTCAGGAATTCGATGGCCTGGAGCCATTTGGCGCTCTTCCAGAAATACAGATGCGGCACGACCAGCCGCACCGGGCCGCCATGTTCGGCCGATAGTGGCTCACCCGACCAGCTATGGGCGAGCAATGCATCCTCGGCGGCGAAATCGTCCAGCGTGAGGTTGGTGGTGTAGCCGTCATGGGAGTGCAGCACGATGAAGCGCGCGTCCTCGCGCGGCTGGCAGGCCGCGAGCAGCTCGCGGGTCGCGAGCCCCTCCCACTCATTGTCGTAACGCGACCAGGTGGTGACGCAGTGGATGTCGGAGGTGAACTGCGCCTGTTTCTGGGCGGCGAACTCGGCAAAGGTCCAGAACACGGGGTTCTCGATCGCGCCGTAGACGTCGAGCCGCCAGCGCTCGCGCGTAACCGGCGGCACGACCCCGAGATCGAGCACCGGCCAATCTTTTGTCAGATGCTGGCCGGGCGGCAGGCGCTGATCTTCCGGGCGCGTGATCTTGCCGGTCAAAAAGCGGCCTTCGCGCGCCCATTTTTCCTTAGTGCGCGTCAGCTTGCTGTCGGGGGGCTCGTTGTCCTCGGCCATCGGCTACTCGTGTCGGTGCATCGCGGAGGCGTGCTTGGTGTCGCGCATGGTGGAATAGATGATCAGTGACAGGCAGATGATGCCGGCGAGATAGTAGTAGAACCACTCCTCATGCCCGATGCTCTTGAAATAGAGCGCGATCGCCGGCGCCGTGCCGCCGAACAGCGAGACGGTGATAGCATAGGGCAGGCCGACGCCGAGGGCGCGGACATTGGTCGGGAACAGCTCGGCCTTCACCACGGCGTTGATCGAAGTGTAACCGGCGACGAACAGCCAGGCGGCGCAGATCAGGATGAACGCGATGAAAGGCGACTTGGTCTCCTTCAGCGTCATCAGCAGCGGCACGGTTGCGAGCGTGCCGGCGACGCCGAAGAAGATCAGCAACGGCTTGCGGCCGATCCTGTCGGAGATGGCGCCATAGATCGGCTGCAGGATGGTCGCGAAGATCAGCGTGCCGAAGATCACGAAAGTGGTCTGGTCTTCGGTCAACCCCACCGAAAGCTTGACGAAGGTCTGCATGTAGGTGGTGAAGGTGTAGAACGCCGCGGTGCCGCCCGCGGTCAGGCCGACCACCAGGAGCAGCTCGCGGGGATAGCGCAGCAAATTGGTGAGCGAGCCGGTCGGCTTCACCACCTTCCTGGCTTCTTCGAAGGCCTCGGTCTCGTGCAAGCCGCGCCGCATCACGGCGGCAAAGATCGCGAGCGCCGCACCGATCGCAAACGGGATGCGCCAGCCCCAGGCTCTCAGTTCCTCCGGCGTGAGGAAGATCTTTTGCAGAAGCAGAAGGACGATGATCGCGGTGAGCTGGCCGCCGATCAGGGTGACGTATTGGAAGCTCGAATAGAAGCCGCGGTGCTTGGGGTCGGCGACCTCGCTGAGGTAGGTGGCGCTGGCGCCGTATTCGCCGCCGAGACTCAAGCCTTCGATGACGCGGGCGAGCGCCAGGATCACCGGCGCGGCGAAGCCGATCGTGGCGTAGGTCGGCGTCAACGCGATGATCAGCGAGCCGAAGCACATGAAGACGACCGACAGCGTCAGCGAGATGCGCCGCCCGTAATGATCGGCGATATAGCCGAACAGCCAGCCGCCCAGGGGCCGCATCAGGAAGGTCGCCGCGAATACGACGGCGACATTCAACTGCTGGACGACAGGGTCGTTGCCGGGAAAGAAGGCGGGTGCGAAATAGAGCGCAAAGGCGGTGTAGGCGTAAAAGTCGTACCACTCGACGAGATTGCCGATCGAGCCAATGAAGATCGCCTTGATCCGGCGCTTGGCGTCGGCAACGTCAATGTGGTCGGAGGCCGGTCGGATTATTTGCTCAGTCACGTCCGGCCTCTCCGTATCGCTCTTTGGAGAGGTCTACATCGCCTTTCCGAGCAAAAATGGCAACTGGCGGGGGCCTCTGACGGTTCCCTGTGACCAGGTCACCGTGCCTGCCGGATCGAGGGCGAAGTCCGGAATTCGCTTCAGCCATTCCTCCAGCGCAACCTGCATCTCCATGCGCGCAAGGTTCGAGCCGACGCAGCGGTGGATGCCGAGGCCGAAGGCGGCGTGGCGGTTCTCGCGGCGGTCAATCACGACCTTGTCAGCATCCGGAAACATTTTCGGGTCACGGTTGGCGGCCGGGAAGGACAGCAGCACCATGTTGCCCGTCTTGACCGGGCAGCCTGAGACCGTGGTCTCCTTGACCACTTCGCGCGCCATCGTCACCGGCGAATAGGCGCGCAGCAGTTCCTCCACCGCGGTCGGGATCAGCTCGGGCTCGGCAATCAGGCGCTCGCGGTCGGTGGGCGTCCGGGCAAGGTGCCAGAGCGAGGAGCCGATCGCGCTCCAGGTGGTGTCGATGCCGGCAATCAGGAGCAGGCGCAGCGAGCCCAGCACATGCGAATCCTCGAGCGGATTGCCGTCCTTGTCCCGGGCATTCATCAGATAGGAAATGAGGTCGTCGGTTGGCTTGTTCTTGCGCGCCTCGATATGGGCGCTGAAATAGACGGTCATCTCCTGCACCGCCTGAAGCAGCGTGTTTTCGTCCTTGATGCCTAGTTCCAGGATCATGTGGATCCAGCGGATAAAGAGATCGCTGTCTGTCTCGGGGATGCCGAGCATGTGTGCGATCGCGCGAACCGGAATGTGCTTGGTGTAGCGCTCTGCCGCGTCCAGTCGGACTTCAGTGATGAAGCCGTCGATCAACTCGTTGCAGATCGCGCGCACCCGCGGCTCCAGCTTCTTCATCGCGTCCGGCGTAAACGGCGGCAGCAGCAATTGCTTGGCCGGCTTGTGCACGGGCGGATCGGACGTGATCGGCGGGGCGGAGTTTCTGCTGGTGATCTCCGGCCGAACGTCTCGGACGATGATGCGACGCGAGGAGAAATGCTCGCTGTCGTTGGCGATCTCGCGCACGGCCTCATAGGTCGTCGGCATGTAACAACCGAGGAAGCGCTCGGTGTGCACGACCGGGCTTGCGGCGCGCAGATCGTCCCAGATCGGGAAGGGATCTTCCGTCCATTGCGGATCGGTGTGGTCGAAATCATGGACCCAGTCGGTCACGGGCGGATGGGCGGCGGGCTGGCTGACGTCGGACATCTCGAAATCCCTTGGGGCTCTGTTCGCGGAAGGCTCGCGGGGCGGCAGCGGCTGCGCTACTCCTCGATCACGTCGATTGCGATTTCCGGACAATTGGATTTGGCAAGCCAGGCCTTGTCTTCGAGGCCGGGTGGGACCGTGCCGTCGCCGGCTTCGTGGGCGTTGCCGTATTCGTCGAGCTCGAACAGCTCCGGCGCCAGCGCCTTGCAGCGCGCGTGTCCCTGGCATTTGTCGGGATCGACGTGAACCCTCAGTCGCTCTGTCATGGCGGCTCCCTCGGTCGTGTGCGCTCCGACCCGAAGGCGGCGCGCGCTCCCATCTGAGCTTTTGTTCAAGTTATAGGCTATTACATTCGCGGCAGGCTTCCCCTGTCAAGCGCAAACTTATAGGCTCTGCGCAACATGCGTTCACAACTTGCCCGCAAGCCCGAGAATACCTACCACCATGGCGATCTCCGCGACGCCTTGATCAAGGCCGCGCTGCGCGAAGCCGAGCAGGGCGGGACGGAGGCGATCAGCATCAAGGCGCTTGCGAAGCAGCTGGGCGTCTCGCAGCCGGCGCCCTACCGGCATTTCGCCGATCGCGAGGCGTTGCTTGCGGCGGTGACGGCGGAGGCGTTCCGGCAACTCAGCGCGCTTCTGCGTGCGGCGATGGCAAAGCCATCGAAGCGGTCGAAGCTGTCGCTGCTGGCGCAGGCGACGCTGGATTTCGGACTACGCCGGAATGGCATCTATCGCCTGATGTTCGCCTCGCGCACGGTGTCGTGCGCGGCGAAAGGCAGCGAGCTGCACGAAGCGACCCGCGAAACGTTTGCGCTCGTGATCGAGGCCCTGGAAGCTCCGGCAGTCGATTACCTGCGCGAGCGGCAGGCGCTCAAGATCTGGGCGGCGCTGCACGGCGTGGTGATGCTGGCCGAGCAGGGCCTATTCACCGGCGAGGCGGCCCATGCCACGCGCGAGGACCTGGTCGAGGATTTTGTCAGCGAAACGAAGGCAGCGCTTGCGGCGGCGATCAAGGGCGCGCGGCGCCGGAACAAGGCCGGCGCTTAGGTCTTCGCTTTCAGCAACTTCATCAGCTTCTCGACGGCGCTGTCAGGCGTGGTCACCACAGGGCGGCCGGTAGCTTCTGCCACGAGAGGCGCAGTTGCCGCGATGCTGAACTGCGCGAGCGCGATGACGTCGCAATCGCGCAAATCGCGTGAGGCTTCCACGATCAGCCGGTCATGCGTAGCGCGGTCGCCGCGGTCGAGCGCCGCCAGCGCTCCTTCAGCAAGTTTCGGCACGACCTGGACAGAGGAAGGAAACTCCGGCGGCATCGAGGCCAGCGTCGGCGCGAAGGTCGAGAGCAGGCCGACGCGCCGGCCCATCGTCACCGCCCGTTCAATCATGGCTTCGTTCGGCTTGAGCACCGGCATCGGCGCATGCGCGCGCGCAACCGCCTCGATGCAGGGACCGAAGGCCGAGCAGGTGAACAGGATCGCATTCGCGCCTGTCGCCGCGGCGTAGCGACCGAGCGCAAGAAAGCGCTCGGTCATGGCATCATTGAGCTTGCCGTCACGCGCCAGGTCCGCCGACAGGCTGTCATCGAGCAGGTTCATCAACCGCGCTTCCGGCCACGCCTTTGCGAACGCAGCCTCGATCGGAGCGATGGAATGCTTGAGGGCGTGGATCAGCGCGATGCGAGGAGACGTCGTCATTGAACGTTACCTGATACAAGGTCGGGTGTCCCGGACGCAGCGCGTCCGGGACACCCAAAGCGTTTACTTGAAGGGCACGGCGTACATCAAGCCGCCCTTGCTCCAGAGGCCGTTGAGGCCGCGCTCGAGCTTCAGCGGGCTCGCCTTGCCGACATTGCGCTCGTAGATCTCGCCGTAATTGCCGGTGGCCTTGAGGGCCGTGACCAGCCATTTATTGTCGAGCCCGAGCCGCGAGCCGAGATCGCCGGAGGCACCGAGCAGGCGCTGGATCGCGGGCGTCTGCGACTTCGCCATCTCGTCGACATTGCCCTGTGTGACGCCAAGCTCTTCGGCCTCGATCAAGCCGTAATGCAGCCAGGTGATGATGTCGCTCCAGACCTCGTCGCCATTGCGGGTGAAGGGGCCGAGCGGCTCCTTGCTGATGGTCTGCGGCAGTACGACGTAGTCGGCCGCGTTCGGCGCCGCGGTCGTGACGGCGCCAGCAAGCGCGGAAGCGTCCTGGGTCATGGCATCGCAACGGCCGCCGAAGAAGGTCTGGTACATGGTGTCGACGCGGTCGAACACCAGCGGCTTCCAGTCGATGCCGTTGGCGCGGCCGTAATCGCCGAGCGTGACCTCATGCGTGGTGCCCTGGGCGACGCAGACGGTGGCGCCCTTGAGATCCCTAATCTCCTTCACGCCGAGGTCCTTCTTCACGACAAAGCCCTGGCCGTCGTAGAAGTTGACCGGTCCCTGCCGCAGGCCCAGCGTGACACCGCGCAGATAGGTCTGCGTCGAGTTGCGGTAGAGCACGTCGATCTCGCCGGACTGGAGCGCGGTGAAGCGGTTCTGCGCGGTCAGCGAGACGTAACGCACCTTGCTGGCATCGCCGAGCACGCCGGCGGCGAGCGCGCGGCAATAATCGACGTCGAGACCCTTGTAGTTGCCTTGCGAATCCGGCGCGGAGAAGCCGGCAAAACCGGCGCTGACGCCGCATATCAGCGTGCCGCGACTCTTCACAGTGTCGAGCGTTGCCGCCGATGCGACCACCGTCGATGCCGCGAGCACGCCGGCTACGATAACCACTTTCCTCATCATGCTATTCTCCCCTCAGTGATTGACACTACGCAATACGTTGTCGACGGCGGTGCCCAGCTTGTCGACGATCAGGTCGATCTCGTCCGGCGAAGCGATATAGGGCGGCGCCAGCAGCACGTGGTCGCCGCGGATGCCGTCCACGGTGCCGCCGCCGGGATAGCAGCCGAGACCGTTGGCGAAGGCCTCCGCCTTGATCTTCTGGTTCAGCTTCAGCGCGGGATCGAACGAGGTCCGGCTGGCGCGATCGGCGACGAGCTCGATCGCCCAGAACAGGCCGCGGCCCCTGATGTCGCCGACATGGCGGTGATTGCCGAAGCGCTCTGTGAGCCGCTGCTCGAGCTGCTTGCCGCGCTCCTTGACCCGGTCGAGCAGGCCGTCCTCGCGGATCACGTCCTGCACCGCGAGCGCAGCAGCGCAAGCGAGAGGGTGCGCCAGATAGGTGTGGCCGTGCAGGAAGGCGCCCGAACCTGCGCGGATTGTGTTGATGATCCTGCCGCTTGCGAGCATCGCGCCGATCGGCTGGTAGCCGCCGCCGAGGCCCTTGGCAATCGCCTGGATGTCGGGCGCCACGCCTTCCTGCTCCCAGGCGTGCGTGGTGCCGGTGCGGCCCATGCCGCACATGACCTCGTCGAGGATGAGCAGGGCGCCGTGTCGGTCGCAGATCTCGCGCATCGCCCTGAAATAGCCGTCCGGTGCCGTCACGGCACCTGCGGTGGCGCCGACGACGGGCTCTGCGAGGAACGCGGCGACCGTACTCGGACCGAGGCGCTGAAACTCGGCTTCGAGCTCGGCTGCAAGCCGGGCGACGAATTGCGCATCGGATTCGCCCTCGTGCTTCTCGTGATAGGCAAAGGCGGGAGTCACGTGGCTGAAGGCATCGGAGAGCAGCGGCGCATAGGGCGCGCGGCGCCAGGCATTGCCGCCCGCCGCGAGCGCGCCGAGCGTATTGCCGTGATAGCTCTGCCGCCGCGCGATGAAGTGCTGCCGCTGCGGCTCGCCGCGCTCGATGAAAAACTGCCGCGCGAGCTTGATGCTGGCCTCAATCGCTTCTGATCCGCCGCTGACGAAATAGGCGTAGGCGAGGCCACCGGGCTCATGGCCGACCAGCCTCTCGGCCAGCGCCTCCGCCGGCTCGGACGAGAAGAAGGCTGTGTGGGCATAAGCGAGGGTCGAAGCCTGCTTCGTGATCGCTGCGATCACGCGCGGATGCTGGTGGCCGAGACAGGAGACCGCAGCTCCGCCGGATGCGTCGATGATGCGCCGCCCGTCCTCGGCGAAGAGGTAGACGCCTTCGCCACCGATCGCCTTGGGCGGCGTTTCGCGCAGCGAACGATGCAGCACGCGGCTGGTGCGAGCGGCCATGGGTCAACCTTTCTCTGAAACGTAAGTTGAAGCCGCGGCCAGCCGCGCCTCGGTATTCTCCAGGCGCTTCTTCGCGGCCGTGCCGCCGAGCGAAAACGTCACGGCGGCCAGCGATTGCGCGATCGCAATGGCGCCGGTGAGGCTCGGGAAAAAGCCGGGCGAGGAGGCCGCCTCGAACAGCAGCACGTGGTCGGCGCCTTCAGCCATGGGGGCCGAAAGGCTATCGGCGATCGCGATCAGGGCCGCGCCGGCACGATAAGCGGCCTGCGCAACCCGGACGCTCGCATGGGTGTAGGGCATGAAGCCGATGACGATGACGGCCTCGCCGGGCCGGAACGCGCCGAGGTCGAGATCGTCGGGGCCGGAGGCGCCGACGAGTTGCACCTGTTCGGGACGAAACAGCCGGAGCTCGTAGTTCAGCAGTTCCGCGACGCTGCGGCAGCTCCGATAGCCGGTGATCCAGATCCGTTTTGCGTCGTGGAGCGCGCGCGCCGCCTCCGCAATTGGCTGGGCCGGGATGCGCGGAAGGCCGGCGGCCTCGGCCTCGAGTTTTTCGGTGACGAGCGCGACATCGGCGTTCGGGCCGTGGCGGCGGCTCCTGGCGCGGCCGGAGAAAGGCGCTATCTGCGAGGGCCGCCGCGCCTCCGTCAGTGCGGCGCGCAATTCATCCCAGCCCGAATAGCCGATCGCCTTGGCAAGCCGCGTGAACGCGGCGGGATCGGCGCCGGCCACCGCTGCGAGATCGCGCATCGAACGCGTAGTGGCGTCGTAATCGTTCGCCGCGACGAACCGCCCAACCTCCTGCAACCGCATCGGAAGCGATGGCAATGCAATGCGCAGTTCGCTCAGGGGCGAGGATTTCGCGGGCTCGGCCATGAAACATTTGTTGCACGAAGTAGAGTTTGGTGCAACAGTTGACGTACGCCGCCGGAAATCGCCGTTTCGAGAAGGATTTTTGTGCTGTGACGTCAGACGCTCCGAGACCGCCGCCGCGCCGCCGCTTCTTCGGCGCTTTCGGACGGCGCGAGCTGAAAGGCCTGTTTTGGCAGGCCGTGGTGGTCGGGATCGCAGTCGCGGTCATCGTCTTCCTCTGGTCCAACACGGTGACCAATCTCTCCGCGCGCCGCATCACGACCGGATTTGCCTTCCTCGGCCGTGAGGCCGGCATGCCCATCGCCGACAGTCTGCTCGCCTACAATCCGAGAGACTCATATCTCTGGGCCTTCGTCGTCGGCATCGCCAACACCCTGCGCGTCGCCGTGATCGGAATCGTGCTTGCAACCATCCTGGGCACGGTGATCGGCATCTCGCGGCTGTCGGCCAACTGGCTGCTGTCGCGGCTCGCCGCAGTGTATGTCGAAACGCTCCGCGACATCCCGCTGCTGCTCCAGCTCCTGTTCTGGTACGTGCTGATGCAGGCGCTGCCGGCCGCGCGCGCGGCATGGCGGCCGATCGAGGGCGTGTTTCTGTCCAATCGCGGGTTGATTTTGCCGGCGATTCCGATCGGGACGCCGCAGCTTTGGGTGCTCGGCACGCCAGTGCTCGGGTTTGTCGCGGTCTATGTCATCCGGCGGAGGCTCATCGCGCAGCAAATGCGCGACGGCAAGCCGCGGCCGGCCTGGCCTTTTGTACTCGGGCTGCTCGTTGTGCTGCCTGCGGCGGTGTCCGTGTTGCTCGGCGTGTCCTGGACGATCGAATGGCCTGGGTTGCGCGGCTTCAACTTCGTCGGTGGGCTGACGCTCGCGCCGGAATATTTTGCGTTACTGATCGCGCTCGTCACCTACACCTCGGCCTTCATCGCCGAGATCGTGCGCAGCGGCATCCAGTCGGTGCCGCGTGGGCAGTGGGATGCCGCCAACGCGCTCGGACTGCGCCGCAGCTTCATGCTGCGGCAGATCATCCTGCCGCAGGCGCTGCGCGTGATCGTGCCGCCGATGACGAGCCAGTACCTCAACCTGACCAAGAACTCTTCGCTCGCGGTGGCGATCGGCTATCAGGACGTGGTCTCGATCGCCAACACGACATTGAACCAGACCGGGCAGGCGATCGAGGCCATTGCTTTGATCATGGCGGTGTTTCTCACCATCAGCCTCGGCATCAGCTTTTTCATGAACTGGTACAATTCGCGCATCGCGCTGGTGGAGCGCTGACCATGACGGCGATCGCCGACATTCCGGAAGCACCGCGCGCGGCCCGCCGCCCGCAGATCGGCAACCCGGTGCTGCGTTGGCTGCGCACGAATCTGTTCTCGTCGATCCCGAACGGCATCCTTTCGGTCGTATTGCTGGCAGTGCTCGCAAAGGGCATCTTCAGCTTCATGCAGTGGGGCATCGCCAATGCGGTCTGGCTCACTCCGGCGAATGATTCCAGCGCCTGCCGCGCGGTACGCGGCGTCGGTGCATGCTGGGCGATCATCCCCGAGAAATACCGCTTCATCCTGTTTGGCACCTATCCGTTCGACGAGCAGTGGCGGCCGGCGCTGGCGGTGCTGCTCTTCATTGCCCTGTTCTATCTCTCCAGCCGCCGCGCCCTATGGCGGCGCGAACTGGCCTATCTCTGGATTGGAGCGCTCGCGCTGATCAGCATGCTGATGTGGGGCGGCATATTCGGCTTATCGTTCGTCTCGCAGGACCGTTGGGGCGGCTTGCCGGTGACGCTGATCCTGGCGACCTTTGGTCTGGCGTTCGGATTCCCGCTCGGCATCCTGGTCGCACTCGGCCGGCGTTCAAAACTGCCGGCGATCCGCTCGCTCAGCGTGCTCTATGTCGAGCTGATCCGCGGCGTGCCGCTGGTCAGTCTGCTGTTCATGGCGAGCGTGATGTTTCCGCTGTTCATGCCGAACGGATTCAACATCGACAAACTCCTGCGCGCGCAGGTCGCGATCATCCTGTTCGCGGGTGCTTATCTTGCCGAAGTCATTCGCGGCGGCCTCCAGGCCGTCCCCCGCGGCCAATACGAGGCCGCCGACGCGCTCGGCCTATCCTACTGGCGCAAGAACCGGCTGATCGTCCTGCCGCAGGCGATCCGCCACGTCATCCCGCCGCTGGTCAACACTTTCATCGCCTTCTTCAAGGACACCAGCCTCGTCCTGATCATCGGGATCTTCGACCTGCTGACGACGGCCAAGACCGCGATCATCGATCCGGCGTGGCAGCAATTCTCCGTCGAAGTCTACATCTTCGTCGCCGCCATTTATTTTGTCTTCTGCTTCGCGATGTCGCGGTACAGCCGCAGCCTGGAGGCGACGAGCGGAAGGTGATGCTTCTTCACCTCGCCCCGCTTGCGGGGAGAGGTCGATCGCGAAGCGATCGGGTGAGGGGGAATCTCCGCGAGTTGAATTGCCACCGTCTTCGCGGAAGCAGCCCCTCACCCCAACCCTCTCCCCGCAAGAGCGGGGCGAGGGAGTTTACCGAGCCCGCTGAGCCTTCCTCGTCCTAATTCTTCACCCGCGGCTCAATCGGCGTCGTGCCGCGCACACCCAGAATATCCTCCAGCACCTTCGCGCCGGCGATCACCTGCGCGTCCGCACGCGGAGCCCCGACGATCTGCAGGCCGACCGGCAGGCCCGACGCCGTGAAGCCGCACGGCAGCGACAACGCGGGACAGCAGGCGAGCGTGATGGCGTAGACGATGCCGAGCCATTCGACGTAATTCTCGAACTTCTTGCCGGCGCATTCGGCGACATAGCGGTGCTCGATCGGGAAGGGCGGCACGATAGTGGTCGGTACCAGCAGCAGATCGTAGCTCTTGAAGAACTCGACCGCACGCGCAGTCATGCCGACCCGCTGTGACTCGGCGCGTTCGAGCTGCTCGATCGTGAGCTTGAGGCCTTCCTCGATGTTCCAGATCACTTCGGGCTTGAGCAGGTCGCGCTTGGTGCGCAGCAGCTGCGCCTTGCTGACCGCGAAGTCGAACGCGCGCAGCACGTGGAAGCACTCATGCGCCTCGCGCCAGTCCGGATGCGCCTCCTCGACGATGGCGCCGGCTTCGGCAAAGCGTTCCGCCGCCTTTCGCGTGATCGCTTTGACTTCGGGATCGACCGGCGTGATACCGAGGTCCGGCGAGTAGGCGATGCGCTTCGGTTTGTTGCCTGATTGCGCCGCCGAGAGAAACGACGTCAAGGGCGCCGGCAGCGACAGCGGGTCGGCGGCATAATCGCCGCTCATGGCATCCAGCAGCAGCGCGAGATCCTCGACGTTGCGGGCCATCGGGCCAACGACGCCGAGATTGCGGTCGATGGCCGCTTTCGGCGTGTGCGCGACGCGGCCGATGCTCGGCCGCATGCCGACGACGCCGCAGAACGCCGCGGGACTGCGCAATGAGCCGCCCATGTCGGAGCCCTGCGCGAGCCAAGCCATGCCGGTCGCGAGCGCAACGGCCGCGCCGCCCGAGGAGCCGGCTGCGGATTTGGATGTATCCCAGGGATTGAGGGTCGCGCCGAACACCTCGTTGAACGTGTTAGCGCCCGCGCCGAACTCCGGCGTGTTGGATTTGGCGTAGACGACCGCGCCGTTACCTTCGAGGTTCTCCACCATGAGGTCGGACTGCTTGGGCACATTGTCCTTGAAGATCGGCGAGCCCTGCGTGTTCAGCACACCTGCAACATCGGTCAGGTCCTTGATCGGCACTGGCAGACCCGCGAGCAAGCCGCGCGCACCGGCCGGCTTCCGCATCAGCGCCTTTGCGCTCTCCCGCGCGCGGTCGAAGCACAGCGTCGGCAGCGCGTTGACCTTGCCATCGACTTCGCCGATGCGCTTCTCCAGCGCATCCAACAGTTCCAGCGGCGAGACGTCGCCGGACCGCAGCTTGTCGACGACGGCGCAAGCGGTTTCTCGGATCAACTCTTGAGACAACTATCTTACTCCTGTGCTTGTTCTGGGCTCCGTCATTGCGAGGAGTGAAGCGACTTGTCCGCCTTCGCTAAAGCTTCGGCGGACAAGTCGCTGCGCTCGCAACGACGTGGATAGAGTTAACCCCATCCTGCGCTGATGCCGCCGTCCACCGTGTAAATCACGCCGGACGTATAGCCTGCGCGATCCGACGCGAGGAACGCCATGAGATCGCCGATCTCGCGCGCATGTGCAGGCCTGCCGAGCGGCAGGCTTTTCTGGAATTCCTTGTAGCGGCTCTCGTCGCCGAACTGGTGCTTTGCCCGCGTCTTCAGCAGGGTGACGTGACGGTCGGTGCCGACGGGGCCGGGATTGATGCCGACCACGCGGATGTTGTCGGCGAGGCTCTTGCCGCCGAGCGCGCGGGTGAAGGCCATCAGCGCGGCATTGCCGGCGCTGCCGCAAATGTAATTGGCGTCGAATTTTTCGCCGGCGGCACCGATGTCGTTGACGATAACGCCGCCGCCCTTCGCCTTCATCTGCGCATAGATCATGCGCGTGAGGTTGATGTAGCCGAACACTTTCAATTCCCAGGCGTGGCGCCAGGTCGCCTCGTCGATCTTGTCGATGGAGCCGCCGGGAATGTCGCCGGCATTGTTGACGAGCACGTCGATGTCGGCGGCTTCCCTGGCGAGCCGCGTCAAATCCTCGCTCTTGCGCAAATCCACGATGCTGGTGGCGGCATCGATCTGCTGCGCCGAGCGCAAGCGCTCGGCCAGAGCCTTGAGCTGATCGCCGTTGCGGGCGGCGAGCAGGAGATGGCAGCCTTCCTCGGCAAAGGCCTCGGCGGCGGCTGCGCCGATGCCCTTGGACGCGCCCGTGATCAGGACGCGCTTGCCACGCAGATGCAGATCCATGGGAGTTACTCGCAGGAGAGGAACAGGAATGAAATCAGTAGGCGGTCGGCCGCGCCATGGTCAACATTGCAGTGCAGCGTTGCACTACCGCCGCGTTTGGTCCATTGCAGTGCGGTCAAAAAAGGCGGCGGCTGCCGGACCAATCAAGGACGTTCTCGATGAGCAAGAAACAATACCGGATCGCGGTCATTCCCGGCGACGGCATCGGCAAGGAAGTGATGCCGGAGGGTCTGCGCGTTCTGGAGACCGCGGCGAAGAAGCACGGGGTGTCGCTTCATTTCGATCATTTCGACTTCTCGTCCTGGGACTATTACGAGAAGCACGGCCAGATGATGCCGGACGATTGGAAGGAAAAGATCGGCAAGCACGATGCCATCTACTTCGGTGCGGTCGGTTGGCCGGCCAAGATTCCGGATCACGTCTCGCTCTGGGGCTCGTTGATCAAGTTCCGCCGCGAGTTCGATCAGTATGTGAATTTGCGCCCCGTGCGGCTGATGCCGGGCGTGCCGTCGCCACTGGCCAACCGCAAGCCCGGCGACATTGATTTCTGGGTGGTGCGCGAGAACACCGAAGGCGAATATTCCTCCGTCGGCGGCCGCATGTTCCCGGACACCGACCGTGAGTTCGTGACGCAGCAGACCGTGATGACCCGCATTGGCGTCGACCGCATCCTGAAGTTCGCATTCGAACTCGCGCAGTCGCGGCCGAAGAAGCACCTGACGTCGGCGACCAAGTCGAACGGCATCTCCATCACCATGCCCTATTGGGACGAGCGGGTGGAGGCGATGGCGAAAAAGTTTCCGGGCGTGAAGTGGGACAAGTACCACATCGACATCCTGACCGCGAACTTCGTGCTGCATCCGGACTGGTTCGACGTCGTGGTCGGCTCCAATCTGTTTGGTGACATCCTGTCCGATCTCGGCCCGGCCTGCACCGGCACCATCGGCATCGCGCCGTCAGGCAACATCAACCCCGAGGGCAATTTCCCGTCGGTGTTCGAGCCGGTGCACGGCTCGGCGCCCGATATCGCGGGACAGGGCATCGCCAATCCGATCGGCGCAATCTGGTCCGGCGCGATGATGCTCGAGCATCTCGGCGAGAAAGAAGCCGGCAAGTCGATCGTCGATGCGATCGAACGCACGCTGGCCGAGCGCACGCTCCGCACCAAGGACCTCGGCGGCAACGCCGACACGACCGTATGCGGCAAGGCGGTTGCGGAGATGGTGGATTAGAGCAAGCGATCAACCACGGTGTCGTCCCGGCCTTGTGCGCAATTGCGCACGGGAGCCGGGACCCATTACCCCAGGGAGGAGTTGCGGTACTCGCTGGTAACCGCGAGTCTTCGCAAAACATCTCCCTGGGGTTATGGGTCCCGGATCTTCGCTTCGCTTGTCCGGGACGACAGCAGTTGTGATGGCCTACCCCGCGATCTTTTCGATCGCCGCCTGATCCAACCCAAACTTCTTCCCGGCCTCCAGGATCTCCCGCCACGTGGTCGGATCGACCGGGATGCCTTCCGCGAGCCGCTTCTTCTTCGTCTCGCGTTCGGGCTCACCCGCGATCTTCACCTTGTCGACGCCGGGGGCCGGAGGTGAGCCGGTGTGCCATGCGACGAAGCTCTCGACTTCGCGTGCGAGATTCTCCGCGGTGCCGAGCTTGCCGGGGTCGATGATGATCGAGAGCATGCCGTTGAGGACGTTGTACTTGCCATCGGATGGGCCCTTGACCACTTGTCCGCCGGAGAGCGCGCCGCCGAGGATTTCGCACACCAGCGCGAGCCCCGAACCCTTGTGCTCGCCGAACGGCAGGATGGCGCCGTGCGGCGGGATCACGGTGTAGCGCGGGTTGGTGGTCGGCTTGCCCTCGTTGTCGATGATGGTGCCGGGCTCGAGCTCGACGCCCTTGTTGTGGGCGACGCGGGTCTTACCCTGCGCGATCCTGCTGGTGGCGAAGTCGAGCACGATGGGGTCCTTGCCCGCGCGCGGGATGCCGACGCAGAACGGGTTGGTGCCGTGGCGCCCATCGCTGCCGCCCCACGGCGCCACGATCGGACGCGAGATCACGTTGACGAAGTGGATCGAGACCAGCCCGTGGTCGATGCACTGCTCGGCCCAGTGGCCGATGCGCCCGATGTGGTGCGAGTTGGAGAGGCCGACGAGACACACGCCGTTGCGCTTGGCGCGCTCGGCCGCCAGCTCCATCGCTTCATGGCCGATGACCTGCCCATAGCCGGTGAGGCCGTCGAGCGTGAGAAGCGGACCGGTATCGAGCACGATCTTGACGTGCTGGTTCACGGCGAGGCCGCCCGTGGTGACGCTCTGGACATAGCGCGGGATCATGCCGACGCCGTGGGAGTCGTGTCCCTTGAGGTTGGCCTCGACCAGGTTGGTGGACACGAGCTCGGCCTCGCGGTCCGTGGAGCCGCCGGCCTTGACGATGGCACTGATGGCTTCGATGAGCGGCTGTGCCTTGATGGTGCGATAATCGGCCATTGTTGTTGCTCTTATCCCTTTACGATCCGGCGGCAGTGCTCCCACGCCGCGCCAATCAGGTTTTCGCTCGCCTCCGGGGTCCGGAACGCCGAATGCGCAGACAACGTCACGTTCGGCAGTTTTGTCAGCGGATGATCGCCGGGCAATGGCTCGATATTGAAGACGTCGAGGCCGGCATGGCGGATGTGGCCCGACTTCAGCCCGTCGATCATGGCGGCCTCGTCGATGACGGCGGCGCGGGCGGTGTTGATGAGGATGACGCCCGGCTTCATCTTCGCGATCATCTCGCGGGTGATCATGCCGCGCGTCCCATCGTTGAGCAGGAGATGCAGCGATACGACGTCTGCTCTCGCCAACACCGAATCGAGATCGACGAATTCCACGCCCGGATAGCTCTTCGGCGAGCGGTTCCAGGCGATCACCTTCATGCCGCTGCCCGAGGCAATGCGCGCGACTTCCCCGGCAATGCCGCCGAAGCCGATCAGGCCGAGCGTCTTGCCGGTGAGCTGCATGCCGTCTTCGCGCAACCAGTTTCCGCCGCGCATCTCGCGGTCCATCATCGCGATGACGCGGGCCGAAGCCCACATCAGCGCGATCGCGCATTCCGCCACCGCCGTGTCGCCATAGCCCTTGATCAGGTGCACGGAGATGCCGAGCTCGGCGAGCTCTTCCGGGTTCATGTAGCTGCGCGCGCCGGTGCCGAGGAACACGACGTGCTTCAGCCCTGTGCACTTCTTCGCGACATCGGTCGGCAGCGCGGTGTGGTCGACGATTGCGATTTCGGCGCCGTCGAGGATTTCAGGATATTGCTCGGGCTTGATGTCGGGATCCCTGTGGATCCGCACTTTGGGATCGCCGGGCTGCTCCAGCCGCTCCATGATTACGGCCAAGGCTTCATTGGCGTCGACGAAAACTCCGCGCATGGCTCTCTCCGGTCAGGATGCGACGCCGGCGATCGCCAGCACAGTGTGCATGAGGACGTTGGTGCCCGCGGCGCAATCGGGCTGCGTGGCGTCCTCCAGCTCGTTATGGCTGATGCCGTCCTTGCAGGGCACGAACACCATTGCGGCGGGCATGATTGTGTTGAGATTGCAGGCGTCGTGGCCGGCGCCGGAGGTGATGCGGCGAGAGGAGTAGCCGAGCGTCTTCGCCGCGTTCTCGACGGCAGCAATCAGCTTGGGATCGAAATGCGTTGGCGGCTTGCGCCAGACCAGGTCGATCTTCACCTCGACCTTGCGGCGCGCGGCGATCTCGCCAATCGCGGTGCGCAAATCGCGATCGAGCGCATCCATGATCGCGCCATCCGCACTGCGGCAATCCATCGTGAAGGCGATCTCGCCGGGAATGACGTTGCGGGAGGGGTTTGCGATCACGGCCTCGCCGATGGTGCCGACGGCCTTCGGCCCGTGCCTCTTCGCAATGGCCTCCATCGCCAGCACGATCTCGGACAGCGTCGCCAACGCATCGCGCCGCAGCGGCATCGGGGTCGATCCGGCATGGCTCTCGAAGCCGGAAATCTTGCCGTCGTACCAGAGCACGCCCTGGCCGGAATCGACCACGCCGATGGTCTTGCCTTCGGCTTCCAGGATCGGACCCTGCTCGATGTGCAACTCGACGAAACAGCCGAGCTTCTGGAAGCCGACCGGCTTGTCGCCGCGATAGCCGATGCCATCGAGCGCCTGGCCGACGGTGACGCCTTCGACGTCCTTGCGCGACAGGATGTCGTCGGTGGTGAAGTCGCCGACATAAGCGGCGGAGGCCATCATCGCAGGAGCGAAGCGCGAGCCCTCTTCGTTGGTCCAGTTGACGACGCAGATCGGCGCCTCGGTCTCGATGCCGGCGTCGTTCAGCGTGCGGATCACTTCGAGCGCACCGAGCGTTCCCAGGATGCCGTCATACTTGCCGCCGGTGGGCTGCGTATCGAGATGCGAGCCGATACCGACGGGCAGCTTCGACATGTCGCGTCCTTTGCGCAGGCCGAACTGCGAGCCGAGCGCGTCGGTGTGCACCTCTAAGCCGGCGTCCTCGCAGGCCTTGCGGAACCAGTCGCGCACCAGCTTGTCCTCTGCGCTCAGCGTCAGCCGCCGCACGCCGCCCTTGGCCGTCGCGCCGAACTGCGCGGTCTCGTGGATGGAGCCCCAGAGGCGGGCGGAATCGATTTGCAAATTGGTGGCGGCTCGGCTCATGCGGTCAGTCCATCTTAGCTGTCATTCCGGGTTCGCTCTTCGAGCGCCCCGAATGACGAAAGAAAATCCGGCGCCTGTTTCAATGACGCGCCGGCGCGGGCGCGTCAACTGCGAGGCTGCTCTGCGCGATCTGACATGCAAGCTCGGCGACCCGTTCCACCGCCACGACATCCGGCGAGGCGAGCCAGCTCGCGGTGAATGTCAGCGGCGCGATTTTGAGATCGGTGTCGAGCAGTTGCAACCGCCCGTCTGCGAGCTCGCTCTCGACGATGGCGTCGGGGATCACGGCGATGCCGAGGCCCTCCACCGCCATGTGGATGACGGTCGCAAGCGAGGCGGAGGCGTGCAGCCGGATCGGCGGCAGCTCCGGCCGATCGAACACTTCGCGCACGACCTCGTAAGGCTTGGTCTTGCGCGGGAAGGTGATGATCGGAAAGCGCGCGAGATCCGCCGGCGTCACTGGACCCTTGCCGAGCCCGAGCGAAGGACTTGCCAGAAAGCCGATCGGATAATCGGCGAGCACGCGGTTGTGGACGCCGGAGGCCGACAGCGGCCCGACCACGAACGCCAGCTCGATCTCCTGCGCGAGCAGGCGCGCGGTCAGGTTCGGCGTGATGTCGACCTCGATCTCCAGCGACAGGTTCGGGTAGACCTCGTTCATGCTCTTCACCAGCCGCGGCAGCCAGGTGTGCACGATGGTTTCGGCGACGCCGAGCCGCATCACGCCGCGCATCGCCGAGCGATCGCCGATCTCAGCGATCATCGCGGCCCGCAGGCCGATCAGCTTCTCCGCGTAGACCATCATCTGCCGGCCGCTCGGTGTCGGCGAGGCCACGCGATGGTCGCGATTCAGGAGCTTCACACCCATCTCGCGCTCGAGCTGGGCGATGCGCTGGGAGATCGCCGGCTGGGTCGTGTTGAGGCGTGCTGCGGCGCCGCGAAAGCTGCCGAGCTTCACAACCCAAAGAAACGTCTCGATCGATCTGAAGTCCAGCATTGGAAGGATTTCCCGTCCGATAAATGAAATTTATCGATATTGATTAGAAAGGAAGATTAGACTTTATAGCACGCGTGGTGTTGGCTTGTCTTTGTCGAGTTTATAGGCAGGTCGATCCCATGACTGTTTTGGTGGCAGTGCAGCAAACTGAAACGCCCGACACGCTCCCGAGCCGCAAGGCGCGGCTCGCCTACCGCGAGGGGCTGGTCGCCTCCACCGCCGGCGTTGCCCCCGGCTTCGTCCAGGGCAATCTGGCGATCCTGCCGGCCGAATATGCCGGTGCCTTTCACCGCTTCTGCCAGCTCAATCCGAAGCCGTGCCCGATCATCGGCATGTCCGACGTCGGCAGTCCGCACATCCCGGCGCTGGGCGCCGATCTCGACATCCGCACCGACGTGCCGCGTTATCGCGTCTGGCGCGACGGCGAGGTGGTGGACGAGCCGACCGACGTCACCCAATACTGGCGCGACGATCTCGTGACCTTCGTGCTCGGCTGCTCCTTCTCGTTTGAAGAGGCGCTGCTCGACGAGGGCATGCCGATCCGCCACATCGAGCACAATGTGCGTGTGTCGATGTATCGCACCAACATCGCCTGCGGCGAGTCCGGTCCCTTCGCCGGTCCCATGGTGGTGTCGATGCGTCCGTTCAAGCCGGCGGATGCGATCCGCGCGGTGCAGATCACCTCGCGCTATCCGGCTGTCCATGGCGCGCCCGTGCATCTCGGCCATCCGCATCTGATCGGCATCAAGGACATCGCCAAGCCCGATTATGGCGATCCGGTGCCGGTCGCCGACGACGAGATTCCGGTGTTCTGGGCGTGCGGCGTGACGCCGCAATCGGTCATCAACGCCGCAAAGCTGCCGTTCGCGATCACGCATTCGCCGGGCCTGATGCTGGTGACGGATCTCAAGAACAGGACCATGGCCGTGATTTAGTGGGCAGCATTTGCTGCTTCTTCGAGCTTTACCGCATCCATCAATCGCTTCATTCGATCAGCCGAAATTCAGTAACAGAGGACCTTGCCATGACGATCACTCGCCGCGACGTATTGTTGGGAGCCACCGCTACGGCCGCGCTGGTGCCGCTGGCAGCGCGCGCACAGACTTCGGAAGTCGTGATCGGCGTGATCTATCCGTTCTCCGGCGGCAGCGCGCAGCAGGGCGTCGACGCGCAGAAGGCGTATGAGACCGCGCTCGAGGTCATCAACAAGGCCACGGATTTCGACCTGCCGCTGGCCAAGGGCGAGGGCCTGCCGGGCCTCGGCGGCGCAAAAGTGCGCCTCGTGTTCGCCGACCATCAGGCCGATCCGCAGAAGGGCCGTGCCGAAGCCGAGCGCCTGATCACGCAGGAGAAGGTCTGCGCCATCATCGGCACCTATCAGAGCGCGGTCGCCGTCACGGTCAGCCAGATCTGCGAGCGTTATCAGATCCCGTTCGTCTCCGCCGACAACTCCTCGCCAAGCCTGCATCGCCGCGGCCTGAAATATTACTTCCGCGCCTCGCCGCACGACGAGATGTACTCGGCCGCGATGTTCGACTTCTTCGATGCCTTGAAGAAGAAGGGCACCAAGATCGAGACGCTGTCGCTGTTCCACGAGGACACCATCTTCGGCACCGATTCCGGCAACGCCCAGGCCAAGATCGCCGGCGAGCGCGGTTACAAGATCGTTTCCGACATCAAGTATCGCGCCAACTCGCCCTCGCTCTCGGCCGAGGTGCAGCAGCTCAAGAGCGCGAACGCCGACGTGCTGATGCCCTCGAGCTACACCACCGATGGCATCCTGCTGGTGAAGACCATGGGCGAGCTCGGTTACAAGCCGAACGCGATCGTGGCGCAGGACGCCGGCTTCTCCGAGAAGGCGCTCTACGACGCCGTCGGCGACAAGCTCGAAGGCGTGATCTCGCGCGGCACCTTCTCGCTCGATCTCGCGCAGAAGCGCCCGATGGTCGGCAAGATCAACGATATGTTCAAGACGCGGTCGGGCAAGGATTTCAACGATCTCACCTCGCGTCAGTTCATGGGCCTGATCATCCTCGCCGACGCCATCAGCCGCGCCAAGTCGACCGACGGCGAGAAGATCCGCGACGCGCTGGCCGCCACCGACATCCCGGGCGAGCAGACCATCATGCCCTGGAAACGCGTCAAGTTCGATGAGATGGGCCAGAACAACGACGCTGACCCGGTGCTCCTGCAATATGTCGGCGGCAAGTTCGTCACCATCTTCCCGCCGCAGGCCGCGATCGCCGAGGCGATCTGGCCGATGAAGTAAGCGGCGAAGCAGGCGAGCAATCGAGATCGTCGCAAGAGCCTCGTCATTGCGAGGAGCGAAGCGACGAAGCAATCCAGACTGTCTCCGCGACGAGATTCTGGATTGCTTCGCTTCGTTCGCAATGACGGAGCAGACGATGATATTTCGAGCAGGGGACCACCGGTGACAGCCCAAACTATTATCCAAAGTCTCGCGAGCGGCCTTCTCATGGGCCTGCTCTACGGACTGATCGCCGTCGGCCTCGCGCTGATCTTCGGCCTGATGGACGTCGTGAACTTCGCCCATGGCGAGTTCCTGATGATCGCGATGTATGTGAGCTTCTTCCTGTTCACGTTCTTCGCCATCGACCCCTTGCTGTCGGCGCCGCTGGTGGCCGCCGCGCTGTTCGTGTTCGGAGCGGTGGTCTATTTGTTGATCGTACGCTTCGCCATGCGGGCCAAGGCCAATGCCGGCATGGTGCAGATCTTCTCCACCTTCGGCCTCGCCATCGTGATGCGCGGCCTCGCCCAGTTCTTCTTCACGCCCGACTATCGCAGCGTTCCGCAGTCCTGGCTCGGCGGCAAGACGATCTCGATCGCCGGCGTCTTCCTGCCCGAGCCGCAGCTCATGGGTGCGCTGGTTTCGATCCTGGCCTTTGCCGGCCTCTACTTCTTCATCCATCGCACCGATTTCGGTCGCGCGCTGGAGGCCACACGTGAAGATCCCGGCGCGGTGGCCCTCGTCGGCATCGACAAGAACCGCGTGTTCGCGCTCGGCTGGGGGCTTGGTGCCGCGCTGGTCGGCCTCGCCGGAGCGATCATGGCAAGCTTCTTCTATATCTATCCCGACGTCGGCGCGTCCTTTGCGCTGATCGCCTACGTCACAGTCGCGCTCGGCGGCTTCGGCAGCGTGTTCGGCGCTTTCGCCGGCGGGATCATCGTCGGCCTCGTCGAGGCCACCACCGCGCTGGTGCTGCCGCCGTCGCTGAAATCGGTCGGCATTTACGCTGTCTACCTGCTGGTCGTCTTCATCCGGCCGCGCGGCCTGTTCGGATCGATGTGATGGACAAGGATTTCGCCACGCGGCGCCGCCGCGACCTCATCATCGCCGCGGTGCTGACCGCCCTGGCGGCGCTCGCTCCCCTGTTCATCAAGGACGTCTACGTCCAGAATATCCTGATCCTGACCTTGATGTATGCGGCGCTGTCGCAGAGCTGGAATATTCTCTCCGGCTATTGCGGGCAGATCTCGCTGGGACATGCGCTCTATTTCGGCATCGGCGCCTACACCACCGAGCTCCTGTTCACCAAGTTCGGCGTGCTGCCATGGTTCGGCATGCTCGCCGGCGGCGCAGTCGCGGCCGCGATCGCGATGGGGCTCGGCTATCCCTTCTTCCGCTTGCGCGGCCATTACTTCGTGATCGCGACCATCGTGATCGCCGAGATCGGGCTGCTGCTGTTCCAGAACTGGGAATGGGCGGGGGCCGCGATGGGAATCACCATTCCGGTGCGCGGCGACAGCTGGCTGAAATTCCAGTTCATGCGCAGCAAGCTGCCATACTTCTATTTCGCGCTGGTGCTGTGCAGCCTCGCCTGGTTCGTCACCTGGTGGCTGGAGGACTCCAAATGGGGCTTCTGGTGGCGCGCGGTGAAGGACAATCCGGAAGCGGCCGAGAGCCTCGGCGTCGTCGTGTTCAACTCCAAGATGGGCGCGGCTGCCGTCTCCGCTTTCCTCGTTGCCATCGGCGGCGCCTTCTATGCGCAGTTTCTTGCCTATATCGATCCTGAAAGCGTCATGGGCTTCCAGTTCTCGCTGCTGATGGCGTTGCCGGCCGTGCTCGGCGGCATCGGCACTCTCTGGGGGCCCGTGTTGGGGGCGGCCATCCTGATCCCGATGACGGAGCTGACGCGCTCCTATATCGGCGGCTCCGGCCGCGGCGTCGACCTGATCGTCTACGGCACGCTGATCGTGCTGATTTCGCTCGCTCTGCCGCAGGGTCTGGTGAGTCTGTTCTCTCGTGCGAAGCGGAAGGGAGCGACGCGATGACCCCGCTGCTTGAAACCCGCGGCGTCTGGCAGCGGTTCGGCGGCCTCGTCGCCAACAGCGACGTCTCGATCTCAGTCGGCCGCGGCGAGATCGTCGGCCTGATCGGCCCGAACGGCGCCGGCAAGTCGACGCTGTTCAATCTCATCGCCGGCGTGCTGCCGCCGACGCAAGGCTCGATCTGGTTCGACGGCGAGGATGTCACCAGCATGCCGGCCGCCGAGCGCTGCCAGCGCGGCGTCGGTCGCACCTTCCAGGTCGTCAAGAGCTTCGAGACCATGACTGTCATCGACAACGTCATCGTCGGTGCGCTCGTGCGCAACACCGTGATGCGCGAGGCCCGCCGCAAGGCGCATGAGGTGCTGGAGTTCACCGGCCTTGCCGCGCGCGCCAACGTGCTCGCGAGCGACCTCGTGCCGGCCGAAAAGCGCCGCCTCGAAGTCGCGCGCGCGCTTGCGACCGAACCAAAGCTGCTGCTGCTCGACGAAGTCCTCACTGGTCTTACGCCGACGGAGGCGCAGACCGGTGTGGCGCTGGTGCGCAAGGTGCGTGATGCCGGCATCACCGTGCTGATGGTCGAGCATGTCATGGAGATCGTGATGCCGCTGGTCGATCGCGCCATCGTGCTCGACCTCGGCAAGGTGCTGGTCGAGGGCAAGCCCACTGAAATCGTCCGCGATCCCAAGGTGATCAGCGCATATCTGGGAGATCGTCATGCTGTCGGTGCGTGAAGTCACGACCGCCTATCAGGGCCTGGTCGCGATCTCCGCGGTCAGCATCGAGGTCGCCAAGGGCGAGATCGTCTGCGTCGCCGGCGCCAACGGCGCGGGCAAGTCGACGCTACTGAAATCCATCGCCGGCGCCGAGCGACCGCGTTCGGGCACGGTAACGTTCGACGGCAAGCGCCTCGACGGCATGGCGCAGCATCATATCACCGCCACGGGCATCGCCTATGTGCCGGAGAATCGCCGCCTGTTTCCGCGCCTCTCCGTGCGCGACAATCTGCGCCTCGGCAGCTATCTCTATCGCGGCGAGGCCGACCGCGAGAGTCCGCTCGATCTCGTGTTCCAGCTGTTTCCGCGTCTCTCGGAACGCCTTGAGCAGCGCGCCGAGACGCTCTCCGGCGGCGAGCAGCAGATGCTCGCGATCGGCCGCGCACTGATGACGCGCCCGCGGCTATTGATGCTGGACGAGCCCTCGCAGGGCATCATGCCGAAGCTGGTCGACGAAATCTTCCAGGCCGTCAAGCGCATCCGCGATGCCGGTATGACCGTGCTGATCGTCGAGCAGCGCATGGCGGAATGTCTGGAGATAGCCGACCGCGCCTACATCCTGCAAACCGGCCGCGTGCTGATGCAGGGCGCAGCAAGCGAGATCAAGGGCAATCCGGACGTGCGCAAGGCGTATCTGGGGCTGTAACTAGACTGCCGCAGCAATCTTTACCGTCATCCTGAGGTGCGCGCCCTTCGCGCGCCTCGAAGGATGAGCCGCAAGCGCCTGTAGCCCATCCTTCGAGGCTCCCGGCACGATGCTTCGCATCGCGCCACTCGCACCTCAGGATGACGGCGGTACGTGTGGTTAGTGCCCATGCTCCGGCAGCGATACCCCGAACACCTTCACCAGATCCGTCACCTGCTCCGGAGACAAATACCGCGGATTCGTCCCGCGCAGCAACAGATACAGCTTCGCCGTCTCCTCCAGCTCCTCGGTGGCGAACACGGCGGCTTCCAACGTGTCGCCCGCGACGACCGGGCCGTGATTGGCGAGCAGCACGGATGAGTATTTTCCCGCCAGCCCCCTGATCGCATCGGCGACCGCGGGATCGCCGGGACGGTAATAAGGCACGAGCGCGGTGGCGCCGCATTTCATCAGATAATAGGCCGTCATCGGCGGCAGCGCGGCGCGCGGGTCGATCTCCGGGAGCATCGACAGCGCGACCGAATGGGTGGAATGCAGATGCACGATCGCCCTTGCGCTCCCGCGCGTGGCGTAGAGCGCGGTGTGCAGCGGAACTTCCTTGGTCGGCGCATCGCCCGAAACCAATCGGCCCTGATCGTCCAGCTGCGACAGTTTTGCGGGATCGAGAAAGCCCAGCGAGGCATTGGTCGGCGTCACCAGCCAGCCGCCACCGTCCAGCCTGACGCTGATATTGCCGGAGGAGCCGGGCGTCAGCCCACGCTCAAACAGGGACCGTCCGAAGCGGCAAATGTCTTCGCGCAGCCGCGTCTCGTTGCTCATGGCCGTCATGTCCGTTTGTCTCACGCTTTGGCAGCGCGGCCAAGCCGTGTTATTCGGTTGCCAAGCTGCCGCAAAGGGCGGCCCTCCGGGAAACGTCGCAAGGATCAGTTGTATGTCCGCCTCCACGTCACAGAATCAGCGCATCGCCGTCATCGGGCTCGGCTCGATGGGGTTTGGCATGGCGACCTCGCTGAAGCGCGCCGGTCATGTCGTCACCGGCTGCGACGTCTCGGCTGATGCGGTCGCGCGTTTCGTGACGGAGGGCGGCGCGGGCGCCAAGACGCCGGCTGAAGCCGCCAAGGGCGCCGACATCGTCGTCAGCGTCGTCGTCAATGCCGCGCAGACCGAGACGATCCTGTTCGGCAAGGATGGCGTCGCCGAAACCATGGCCAAGGACAGCGTCTTCCTGTCGTCGGCAACCATGGATCCCGACGTGGCGCAGCGTCTCGCCAAGCAGTTGGAGGCGACCGGCCGGCACTATCTGGATGCGCCGATCTCCGGCGGGGCGCAGCGCGCAGCGCAGGGCGAGCTGACGATCCTCGCCTCCGGCAGTCCGGCTGCGTTTGAGAAAGCGCGGCCCGCGCTCGATGCCATGGCCGCAAAGCTCTACGAGCTCGGCGATGCCGCAGGCCAGGGCGCCGCATTCAAGATGATCAACCAGTTGCTCGCGGGCGTGCATATCGCCGCGGCCAGCGAGGCGATCGCATTCGCGGCCAAGCAAGGTCTCGACATCCGCAAGGTCTATGAGGTGATCACGGCGTCCGCCGGAAACTCCTGGATGTTCGAAAACCGCATGCCGCACGTGCTCGACGGCGATTACACGCCGCGCAGTGCGGTCGAGATCTTCGTCAAGGACCTCGGCATCATCCAGGACATGGCGCGCAGTGCCAGATTCCCGGTTCCGGTCTCCGCCGCGGCGCTCCAGATGTTCTTGATGACATCAGCCGCCGGCATGGGCCGCGACGACGACGCCTCGGTGGCGCGAATGTATGCGCAGGTCACCGGCGTCAAGCTTCCCGGCGACAAGTAGAAAAGAGGATTCCCATGCCCCGTTTCGCCGCCAATCTCTCGATGATGTTCACCGAGGTGCCGTTCCTCGATCGCTTCGATGCCGCTGCGGCAGCCGGCTTCACCGCCGTCGAGTTTCTCTTTCCCTATGAGCATCCGGCCGAAGCGGTCGGCGAGCGGCTCAAGCGCAACGGCTTGACCCAGGCGCTGTTCAACCTGCCGCCGGGCGACTGGAATGCCGGCGAGAAGGGCTTTGCGGCACTCCCGTCGCGATTCCCCGAGCTGAAGGCGAGCCTGGAGACGGCGCTGCCCTACGCCAAGGCGACCGGCGTCAAGCGGCTGCATTTGATGGCGGGGATCGCCAACCGTGGCGAGCGCGTCGCGATCGAGGCGTTCTATAAATCGGTGGCGTGGGCCGCCGAGTTCTTTGCGCCGCACGGCATCGACATCGTGCTCGAGCCGATCAATGCGCGCAACGTGCCCGGCTATTTCCTCAACGATTTCGGATTCGCGCGCGACCTGATCCAGGAGCTGCGGCTTCCGAACCTCAAGCTCCAGTTCGACATCTATCACTGCCAGATCATCCATGGCGACGTCACGATGCGGCTGCGCGAGATGATGCCGCTCATCGGCCACATCCAGATCGCTAGCATCCCCTCGCGCAACGAGCCTGACGGCGAGGAGCTGAACTATCCGTTCCTGTTCGACGAACTCGACCGGCTCGGCTATGCCGGCTTCGTCGGCTGCGAATATAATCCGCGCGGCAAGACCACCGACGGCCTTGCCTGGTTCAGGCCTTATGCGGGAGTGAAGCCGTGACATTTGCAGCGAAAATATCTCTTGGCTGCATTGCCGACGACTACACCGGCGCCTCCGACCTCGCCAACACGCTGACGCGCGCGGGCCTGCGCACCGTGCAGACCATCGGCGTGCCCGCGGACGATCTTGCGCTGCCCGAGGTCGACGCCGTCGTGGTGTCGCTGAAGAGCCGTTCGATCGAGGCCGGCCTCGCCGTGTCGCGCTCGCGCGCGGCCGAGACATGGCTGCGCGGCCGCGGTGCGAGCCACGTACTCTTCAAGATCTGCTCGACCTTCGATTCCACCGATGCCGGCAACATCGGCCCGGTGATGGACGCGCTGCGCGCCGATTGCGGCGAGGCGACCGTGCTGGTGACGCCGGCCTTTCCGGAGACCGGCCGCACCGTCTACCAGGGCAATCTGTTCGTCGGCGCCGTGCCGCTGAACGAGAGCCCGCTGAAGGACCATCCGCTCAACCCGATGCGCGATTCCGATCTGGTGCGCGTGCTGGCGCGCCAGAGCAGGACACAAATCGGCCTCGTCGACCTCGCAACCGTCACGCGCGGCGCGGATGCCGTGCGGGCGCGGCTGGCCGAACTCGCCAGCAAGGGTGTCGGCGCGGCGATCATCGACGCCGTGTTCGACCGCGACCTTGAGACCATCGGCCTCGTCGCTGTCCAGCATCGGGTGTCGGTCGGCGCCTCCGGCATGGGTCTTGGGCTGGCGCGAGCGCTGGTGTCGACAGGCAAGGTCACATCGACCGCGGCGAGCAGCGAGGCGGGGGCAGCGGTCGGCGGACCGGCGGCGTGCCTTGCCGGAAGCTGCTCGCAGGCGACGCTTCAGCAGATTGCCAATGCGGAGCGTGTCATGCCGGTGCTGCATCTCGATCCGGACCGTATAACTACGGGCGAGGACGAGGCGCAGCGCGCGCTGGCCTGGGCGAAGCCGCGACTGGCGGACGGTCCGGTTCTGATCGCATCGAGCTCGACGCCCGATCAGGTCGCCGCGCTCCAGGCGCGCCATGGTCGCGACGCGGCCGGTCATGCCATCGAGCAGGCGATGGCCGACATCGCCGAGGGTCTGGTGCAAGCCGGCGTCAAGCGCCTGGTCGTTGCCGGCGGAGAGACATCCGGCGCCGTGGTCGATCGGTTGAGGATTCCCGGCTTTCTCGTGGGAGCGGAGATCGCGGCGGGCGTTCCGGTGCTGCGCGCGGTCGGTGCTGAAAAAAGCGACATGTTGCTCGCCTTGAAGTCCGGAAACTTCGGCGGCGCGGAGTTTTTCTCCGACGCGCTTGGGCTCATGCGCTAGGCGCAGGGCATTTTTAGCGCCCTGTTCATTTGTTTCGGGCTTCGTACTCGTACGGAGTCGTCGTTAACATCTGCTCAGGTGCTCTCGTGTTGGATGTCGGTGCTGCTCCCTTAGGTTGATTCGTAAAATTTCCGGACGCGCCGCCGCGCCAGCACAAGAGACTCCATATGCTCGCCACCATTTCCATTCGCGCCAAGATCATCAGTGTCGTGGCGTTCCTGCTGGTCGCGATGGCCGGCATGGGTCTGCTCGCCGTCATGAAGATGCGGTCGATGAATGCCAACACCGTCGACATCACCACGAGCTGGATGCCCAGCGTGCGCGTGCTCGGCGACCTGCGTGCCGGCGTGATCACTTACCGCAACGTCATCCGAGAGCATATGCTATCGGAAACGCTGGACGAGAAGCTCGCGATGGAAAAGACGCTCGCGACCGTGATTGAGGCCAACATGAAGTTTCGCAAAACTTATGAAGGCATGATCACCTCGCCTGAAGAGCGGGCGCTCTACGGAGAATGGTCGAAGCTCTGGGAGGAGTACAAGAAGGGCACCCAGGAGGTCATGGCGCTGTCGCGCAAGGACGCCGGCAAGGTCCCGCACGAAGCGCATGAGCTGAACACGAAGACGGTCAACAAGATCGGGCTTCAGGCCGACGAGGTCCTGAGGAAGGACATCGAGCTGAACACCAAGGGTGGAGACCAGGCGGCTCAGGACGCTGCAGATAGCTACAATTATGCCTTCATGCTGGTCTCGATCATTCTCGGCGCGGCCGTCATCATCGGGATTGGCGTCGGCTTCTACCTCGTCCAGGACGTCTCGAACGGCATCAACTCGATTACCGAGCCGATGCAGGCGCTCGGCAAGGGCGACCTTTCCGCCGAAGTCCCGCACCGCGGTGAGAAGACCGAGATCGGCGCCATGGCCGACGTGCTCCAGATCTTCAAGGAAGCGCTGATCGCCAAGAAGGCCGCCGACGAGGCTGCCGCCGCCGATGCCGAAGCCAAGATCGAGCGCGGTCGCCGCGTCGACAACATCACCCGCGAATTCGAAACCATGATCGGCGAGATCGTCCAAACCGTGTCTTCGGCCTCGATCCAGCTCGAGGCCTCCGCCTCGACGCTGACCTCCACTGCCGATCGCTCGCAGCGGCTGGCGACCACGGTTGCCGGAGCGTCGGAGGAAGCCTCGACCAACGTGCAGTCGGTGGCCTCGGCGACCGAGGAGATGGCTTCATCGGTGAGCGAGATCAGCCGCCAGGTGCAGGAATCGGCGCGGATGGCGGGCGATGCCGTCGGCCAGGCGCGCTCCACCACCGAACGCGTCAGCGAGCTCTCGAAGGCGGCCTCGCGCATCGGCGACGTCGTCGAGCTCATCAACACCATCGCCGGCCAGACCAACCTGCTGGCGCTGAACGCGACCATCGAAGCCGCACGTGCCGGCGAAGCCGGCCGCGGCTTTGCAGTGGTGGCCTCCGAGGTGAAGGCGCTCGCCGAGCAGACCGCGAAGGCCACCGGTGAGATCGGCCAGCAGATCTCCGGCATCCAGGCGGCGACCAATGACTCGGTCGGCGCCATCAAGGAGATCTCGTCGACCATCGAGCGTCTGTCGGAGATCTCGTCAGCGATCGCGGCGGCCGTGGAAGAGCAGGGCGCGGCGACCCAGGAGATCGCCCGCAACGTCCAGCAGGCGGCGCAGGGCACCCAGCAGGTCTCATCCAACATCACCGACGTGCAGCGCGGCGCAACCGAGACCGGCACGGCTTCCTCACAGGTGCTGTCGGCGGCGCAGATGCTGTCCAACGACTCCGGCCGGCTCAAGACCGAGGTCAGCAAGTTCCTGACCAACGTCCGCGCCGCTTAGGCCGGCGGGCACGAAATTCCTGAAAGCGGCGTCCTTCGGGCGCCGCTTTTTTTACGCGGGGGACAGCGGCTTCTGTCATCTTTCGGGCATGAGCTGCATATCTGGAATGCGATTTCGCAGTGCGATAGCAGGGAAGTTACCGCACGTGACGCGGCGTCGTTGGCCATTTGGGCGGTCTTCAGGTAAATCAGCCGAGGAACCCGCGGGGGCGGTGTTTCCTGTCCCTGATCTGGAATTGCCCAACGAATGATTGCTCTGGTCCGTATTGCCCTGAGCCGGCCCTACACGTTTGTCGTGCTCGCGCTCCTGCTTCTGATCATCGGACCGCTGGCGGCGCTGCGGACGCCGACCGACATCTTCCCGGACATCCGCATCCCCGTGATCGGCGTGGTCTGGCAATACACCGGCCTGCCGCCCGACCAGATGTCGGGCCGCATCACCACGCCGTTCCAGCGCGCGCTGACGACGACGGTCAACGACATCGAGCACATCACCGCCAATTCCTATAACGGCTTTGGCATTATCAAGATATTCTTCCAGCCGAACGTCGACATCCGCACCGCCAATGCGCAGGTCACCGCGATCTCGCAGACGCTGATCAAGCAGATGCCGCCGGGCGCGACGCCGCCCCTGATCCTGAACTACTCCGCCTCCACCGTGCCGATCGTCCAGGTGGCGCTGTCGGGTGACGGGCTGACAGAGCAGAACCTCGCCGATATCGGCATCAACCAGCTCCGTACGCCGCTGGTCACCGTGCCTGGCGCAGCTATCCCCTATCCGTTCGGCGGCAAGCAGCGCCAGGTCCAGATCGACCTCGACCCCACCGCGCTCCAGGCCCGGGGCCTGTCCGGCCAGGACGTCGCCAATGCGCTTGCGGCCCAGAACCTGATCACGCCTGTCGGCACCCAGAAGATCGGGCAGTTCGAATACATCATTCAGCTCAACAACTCGCCGCTGAAGCTCGAGGAGCTCGGCAATCTCCCGATCAAGACCGTCAACGGCGCGATGGTCTATGTGCGCGACGTCGCGACCGTCAGGGACGGCAACCCGCCGCAGACCAACATCGTCCATGTCGACGGCAACCGCTCGGTGCTGATGATGGTGCTGAAGGCGGGCGCGACCTCGACGCTCGACATCATCGCGGGCATCAAGCAGAAGGTGATCGACGTCAAGGACCAGCTTCCGGACGCGCTCAAGATCGGCTTCATCGGCGATCAGTCGGTGTTCGTCCGCGGCGCCATCGAAGGCGTCGCGGTCGAAGGCGTGATCGCGGCGCTGCTCACCAGCATCATGATCCTGCTGTTCCTCGGCAGCTGGCGCTCGACCGTCATCATCGCGGTCTCGATCCCGCTCTCCGTGCTCGGCGCCATCATCATGCTGTCGGCGATCGGCGAGACGCTCAACATCATGACACTCGGCGGCCTCGCGCTCGCGGTCGGCATTCTCGTCGACGACGCCACCGTCACGATCGAAAACATCAACTACCATCTGGAACAGGGCAAGCCGGTCGAGCAGTCGATCCTCGACGGCGCCAACCAGATCGTGACGCCGGCTTTTGTTTCGCTGCTCTGCATTTGCATCGTGTTCGTACCGATGTTCTTCCTCACCGGCGTGGCGCGCTTCCTGTTCGTGCCGATGGCGGAAGCGGTGATGTTCGCGATGATCTGGTCGTTCCTGCTGTCGCGTACGCTGGTGCCGACCATGGCGAACTATTTGTTGCAGGCACATGTCCATCACGAGGACGGCCCGCCGAAGTCGCGCAATCCCCTGGTGTGGTTCCAGCGCGGCTTCGAGGCTCGCTTCGAGCGCATTCGCGGCGGCTATCACAATTTCCTCGGGCTCGCGCTTGCGCACCGTCCACTGTTCGTGATCGGCTTCCTCTGCGTGGTCGGCGCGTCCTTCGCGCTGGTGCCGTTCCTCGGACGCAACTTCTTCCCGGCGGTCGATGCCGGCAACATCCTGATGCATGTCCGCACCCAGGTCGGCACCCGCGTCGAGGAGACCGCGAACCAGCTCGCCGACGTGCAGAAGGCGATCCGCAAGCTGATCCCGGGCGAGATCGAAACGCTGACCGACAACATCGGCATGCCGATCTCCGGCATCAACATGACCTACAACAACACCGGCGTGATCGGCCCGCAGGATGGCGACATCCAGATCAAGCTGAAGGAAGGCCACAAGCCGACCGATGAGCATGTGCGCGTGCTGCGTGAGCAACTTCCGCGGCTGTTCCCCGGCGTCAGCTTCGCCTTCCTGCCGGCCGACATCGTCAGCCAGATCCTGAACTTCGGCGCGCCGGCGCCGATCGACCTGCAGATCCGCGGTGCCAATCTCAGCGCCAACTTCGCTTATGCCAACAATCTGCTGGCCAAGGTCCGCAGGATTCCCGGCGTCGCGGATGCGCGCATCCAGCAGTCGCCGAACAATCCGACCTTCAACATCGATGTCGACCGCACCCGCGCGCAATATGTCGGCCTGACCGAGCGCGACGTCACCAACAGTCTCGTGGTTAACCTTGCCGGCTCCTCGCAGGTGGCGCCGACCTACTACCTCAATCCGGATAACGGCGTGTCCTATTCGATCGTGATGCAGACGCCGCAATACCAGATGGATTCGCTCAGCGCGCTTCAGACGCTGCCGATCACGGCCGCCGGCAATTCGCAGTCGCCGATCCTCGGCGGCATCGCCGACATCAGGCGCTCGACCTCGAGCGCGGTGGTCTCGCAATACGACATCCAGTCGATGGTGCAGATCTTCGCCACGACCTCGGGCCGCGATCTCGGTGCGGTCGCGACCGACATCCGCCAGGTGATTGCCGACACCGCCAAGGAGGTGCCGAAAGGCTCTTCCGTGGTGCTGCTTGGCCAGGTGCAGACCATGAACAGCGCCTTCACCGGCCTGTTGTTCGGCCTGCTCGGGGCGGTCGTCCTGATCTATTTCCTGATCGTCGTGAACTTCCAGTCCTGGTCCGATCCCTTCGTGATCATCACGGCGCTGCCCGCCGCACTCGCCGGCATCGTCTGGATGTTGTTCGCCACCGAGACGACGCTGTCGGTCCCGGCGCTGACCGGCGCCATCATGTGCATGGGCGTTGCCACCGCCAACAGCGTGCTCGTGATCTCGTTCGCCCGCGAGCGCTACGAAGAGCTCGGCGATCCCATCGCCGCGGCGCTCGAGGCCGGCTTCGTCCGGTTCCGCCCGGTGCTGATGACCGCGCTCGCCATGATCATCGGCATGGCGCCCATGGCCCTCGGACTCGGCGAGGGCGGCGAGCAGAATGCGCCGCTCGGCCGCGCCGTGATCGGCGGCCTGATCTTTGCAACTTTCGCCACGTTGATGTTTGTTCCCGTGGTGTTCAGCATGGTCCACAAGAAGCAAGGCGCCAAAGCCGCCGCCTCATCGGAGTCTCCGCATGTCGCCCACTGAACCCCGCTCCCCGGTGTCGCACCGGAAACTGGGCATTTTCGGCGTGGTGGCGCTGATCGCGGCAGGCTTGGTCGTGGGCACCGGCATCCGCGCCCGCGAGGAGCAGGGCTCCAGACTGAAGGCATGGACCGATGACCAGGCTGTTCCCAGCGTCGCGGTGACGCTGCCCAACGCCAAGGCCCTCAATTCCACCATCGATTTACCGGGCCGCCTCGAAGCCTATTATCGCGCGCCGATCTTTGCCCGCGTTCCCGGCTATCTCAAAAGCTGGAGCGCCGACATCGGTGCACGGGTGAAGGCCGGTCAGGTGATCGCCGAGATCGAGGCGCCCGACCTCGACCAGCAACTGCTTCAGGCCCGCGCCGACCTCGCTAGCCAGCAGTCCAGTGCCAGGCTGTCGGAAGCCACCCTCAACCGCCGCAAGACGCTGGTTGCCTCCAACTTCGTCTCCGCGCAGGAGATCGACGAGCGTACCGCCGATCTCTCCAACAAGAACGCGGCGGTTCGCTCGGGCCAGGCCAATGTCGAGCGCCTTGAAGCGCTGGCCGGTTACAAGAAGATCACCGCTCCGTTCGACGGTGTGGTCACGGCGCGCGACACCGACGTCGGTGCGCTGATCAATTCGGGCGGGGGCTCGGGCCCGGCGATGTTCGTGGTCTCCGACATCACCAAGCTGCGCGTCTACATCAACGTTCCCCAGAACTACGTGCCCGCGATCAAGATCGGCGCCAAGGCCGCCATCGTGCTGCCGGAGTATCCGAACCGGACTTTCCAGGCGACGGTGGAGGCTTCCTCGCAGGCGGTTGATGTCGCCTCCGGCACGACGCGCATGCAACTTGGTCTCGACAATTCCGCAGGTGAGCTGATGCCCGGCGGCTACGCCAGCGTGAAGCTCAGCCTGCAGCGCGACACCGCGCCGCTCAGCATTCCCGCCAGCGCGCTGATCTTCAACGGCAGCGGCCTGCGCGTTGCGACCGTCGGTGCGGACGACAAGGTGCTGTTCAAGCCGGTGACCATCGCGCGCGATCTTGGCAAGGAGATCGAGCTCGCCTCGGGTATCGCGCCCGACGACCGCGTCATCACCGCACCACCGGACGGCCTCTCCGACGGCGACCAGGTCCGCGTGACCGGCGCCGGCGCCAAGGGCAAGCCGGCGACGGCGTCGGAGAAGCAGGCGCCGAAGGGGTAGGGCGGTCCTGTAGGGTGGGTTAGCGAAGCGTAACCCACCACTGTTCGTCTCCGAGCAAGCAAAAGAGGTGGGTTACGCCTTCGGCTAACCCACCCTACGAGGCCTACACCACCCGCCACTCCGGTACGCCATCCGCGGCCATCGTGATCTCTCCAAGCGAACCCACCGGCGTCCTGTTCATGTCGAGCAGATGCGCCAGCGTCGCGGTATCGCCCGCCGGAATCCGCGCCAGCGTGCGTCTGTCGTTTTCCGTCCGCAACATCACCACGCCGTGCTCGACATCGCCACCACGGCCGTAGAGCACCGTAAAGCTCTCCACCTTGCCCTTGCCTGAGACATCCGTGACGAACTCCGGCACCGCGCGCTTGTTGCTGTCCGCCGCCGCCTGCACGTTCGTCTCCTGTGCCAATGCTTCACGCGGCGGGGCCTTCGACACCACCAGCGCATGATGCTTGGTGACGAAGCCGCCCTGGCCGTAGAGCAGGCCGAGCTTTGCGCCGTCGCGAACACGCCGCACCATCGCGCAGGCCGCATGGGTCATGTAGGTGTTGAGCGGCGCGCCGAAGAAGGTGAGGCCGCCGGTCACGGTCGGCTGCACGTCCCCATCCAGCCCCAGGGTCCGCCGCGCCATCTTGGGCACGCACGGGAAGCAGCTATAGAGCTCGATCGCGTCGAACTTCTTGCCGTCGCCGCCGGCGAAATCCATCACGGCCTTCAAGACTGCGTTCTGCGGATGGCTTTCATAAAACTGGTCGCGCAGGAGATAGTCGCGCGGCTCTTCCGCCGAGGCGCCGCCGAGCGGGTAGACGAGCTTGTCCTCGGCAATGCCGGCCGCACGCGCCTTGGCGAGGCTGGTGAGCAGTAGCGCACCGCCCATGTTGACGCTGGGGTTGGCGACCATGAGCTTGTTGTAGGGCCAGGCAATCAGCCGGTTGTCGGCGGTCGGCGTCGTGATCTCGTCCGGCGCATAGCGTCGCTTCAACCAGGCATTTGGATTTTGCGCAGCGGCTTCCGAATAGCGCGACCATAGCGTCCCCGACTCAGCCATCGCCTCGCGCGGCGTCTGGCCCCAATGGGCGGACGATGCCGCTTCGTAGAACGGATAGACGGTCACGGGCCGGAACACGCCGAGCTTCACGGCCAGCGGCTTCTGGAATGCCGCGCCGCGCTTCGGCTCCTCGACATCATGCGCGAACAGCGTCCATGGCAGCTTTGCGCCGGCACGCTCCGCCTTGGTCGCCGTCGACTGTGCCTCCGCGCCGCAAACTGCGGCAACACTGCATTCACTGCGCGCGATGCGCTTTGCGGCTTCGTGGATGTAGCGGATCGGGCTCTCGCCGCCGACCGGGCCGTAATAGCAATGCGAAGGCGCGATGCCGAGCCGCTGCGCCAGTAGCTTCTCCGGATCGCGATAGCGCCAGCTCAGGAAGTTGACGACGTCGAGCGATTGCACCTCGCCGAGCAGCATCGCGCCGGCATCAGCTTCCGCGCGCCGCAGCGCCTGTTCGAGCAGGTCGAGCGGCTCGAGACCCTTGGTGATCTCCTTGGGGCGGTCGACGATCTCGCCGACGCCGACAATGACGGGGATGCGGTCTTCGGGGATATGCTTCTTATCTGTCATGCTTCAATTCACGATGTCAGTTGTTTCGTCATTGCGAGCGCTGCGAAGCAATCCAGGGTCTTTCCGCGGTGATAGTCTGGATTGCTTCGCTGCGCTCGCAATGACGGTGTGTGGCAATCACTCCGCCACCAGCGCATTCATGTGCTCGACGGCCTCGGCGAACTCTTCCTTGAACTCCTGCACCACCGCGCCGGCCGACTTCACGCTGTCGATCAGCCCGACGCCCTGGCCGACGAAGTAACTCACGAGATCGCGCGCCTTCGCGTTGCCGCCCGCCGCGGCGCGGTCGATCGAGTTGAAGGCGTCGCGGCTGACGATGCTTTGCAGCGGCATGGGCAGTGCGCCGGGGCTCTCGGGTGCGCGGTCCCAGGCGTCGGTCCAGACCGAGCGAAGCTGCCGTGCCGGCTTTCCGGTGCGGCCCTTCGAGCGAACCGCATCGCGCGACGATGCCGCGATCATCTTCTCGCGAAAGATCTCCGTGGTCTCGGCCTCGACAGTGGCGAGCCACACCGAGCCAGTCCAGGCGCCCGCGGCACCCATCGCCATGCAGGCTGCCATCTGCCGTCCCGTCATGATGCCGCCGGCCGCCAGCACCGGCACGTCGCGGATAGCCTTGATCGCCTTGATCACCTCCGGCACCAGCACCATGGTCGAGACCTCGCCGCAATGGCCGCCGGCTTCGGTGCCCTGCACCACGAGAATGTCGACTCCCGCCGCGACCTGGCGCAGCGCATGTTCCTTGGCGCCGACCAGGGCAGCAACCGGCACGCCGTGTTTCCTGCCCATCTCGATCATCGCCTTCGGCGGCACGCCCAGGGCATTGGCGATCAGGCGGATCGGGTGGTTGAACGAGACCTCCAGGAGTTGCAGCGCCGTCTTCGCATCGAACGGCTGCGGCTGGTTGTCGGCCACGTTGGTCGCGGTCAGCTCGATGTCGTATTTCTTCAGGAGATCGCGTGTGTAGTCGCGGTGCTCCTGCGGCACGCGCGCCTCCAGGCTCTTCCAGGTGACGTCCTTCTCGCCTGCGGTCGACATGTTTTCGGGGATCAGCACGTCGACGCCGTAGGGCTTTCCGTCGACGTGCTCGTCGATCCATTTCAGCTCGCGCTCGAGCGTAGCAGGCGTGTGCACAGTCGCGCCGAGCACGCCAAAGCCGCCGGCGCGGCTGACAGCGGCGACGACATCGCGGCAATGGCTGAAGGCGAGCAGGGGGAAATCGATGCCCAGCATGTCGCAGATCGGCGATTTCATCGTTCTCTCCCGGCGGCCTTCGCGTTGCTGTCGTTGCAATCTTGAGCGAAGGCTCATCGACGCTAGACCATCGTCTTGCGCAATGCCAATCCGGATTTGGCGGCGCACCTTGCGTGCACACGCCGTGTTGCGTGAAGCCGTACGCCTGGCTCGACAGAAGCGGATTCTCGTGATGGCCGTCCTCGGCAACGTCGGATGCATGACGCGGCCTCGAGGCCCGCGCCGGACGCAGGGCCGGCGGGGCTTGCCATCGGCCGTCCGTGGGCTAATTAATGCAGGCGCATCTTTTTCGCCGGAGCCCTCCCATGACCGACACCCCCGCCTACGTGCCGCCGAAAGTCTGGACCTGGAACAAGGAGAACGGCGGGCAGTTCGCCAGCATCAACCGGCCGATTGCCGGTCCCACCCATGACAAGGAGCTGCCGGTCGGCAAGCATCCCTTCCAGCTCTATTCGCTGGCGACGCCGAACGGCGTCAAGGTCACCGTGATGCTGGAGGAGCTTCTGGCGCTCGGCCACAAGGGCGCGGAATACGACGCCTGGCTGATCAAGATCGGCAATGGCGACCAGTTCGGCAGCGGCTTTGTCGACATCAATCCGAATTCCAAGATTCCGGCGCTGATGGACCGCTCCGGCCCGGAGCCGATCCGGGTGTTCGAGTCCGGGTCGATCCTGTTCTACCTCGCGGAAAAGTTCGGCGCCTTCCTGCCGAAGGACATCAAGAGCCGCACCGAGGCGATGTCGTGGCTGTTCTGGCAGATGGGCAGCGCGCCCTATCTCGGCGGTGGCTTCGGCCATTTCTACGCCTACGCGCCGACCAAGATCGAATATGCCATCGACCGTTTCGCGATGGAGACCAAGCGCCAGCTCGACGTGCTCGATCGCCGGCTCGCCGACAACGAATATCTCGCCGGCAGCGAATACACCATCGCCGATATGGCAGTGTGGCCCTGGTACGGCGCGCTCGCCAAGGGGCTGGTCTATGGCGCCGGCGAATTCCTGTCCGTGCAGGACTACAAGCACGTGCAGCGCTGGACCGACCAGATTGCCAAGCGCCCGGCCGTCAAGCGCGGCCGCATGGTCAACCGCGTCTCCGGCGATCCCGCCAGCCAGCTCCACGAGCGGCATGACGCGAGCGATTTCGAGACCAAGACGCAGGACAAGGTCGGCGAGGTGGCCGCGTCGTAGCGCGGTGTTGAACATCGCAGTATTGTAGGGTGGGTTAGCGCTAGCGTAACCCACCTCTTTCGCTTCCCCGGAGACGAACAGTGGTGGGTTACGCTTCGCTAACCCACCCTACGGCAGGGCCGCGCTTGGCGAGACCTCAAGCCATGCTTAGCTCATGGCGTCCCACCACCATCCAGTGCACCTCGTCCGGACCATCCGCGAAGCGCAGATGGCGGACGTCCTGGTACATTTCGGCGAGCGGGGTCCAGTGCGAGATGCCGGTGGCGCCGTGCATCTGGATCGACTGGTCGATGATCTTGCAGGCGCGCTCCGGCACCATGGCCTTGACCATGGACACCCAGACGCGAGCCTCCTTGTTGCCGAGCACGTCCATGGCCTTGGCGGCCTTCAACACCATCAGCCGCATCGCCTCGATCTCGCAGCGCGCCTGCGCGATGATCTGCATGTTGCCGCCGAGATGGGCGATCTTCTTGCCAAAGGCTTCGCGGGTGAGGCCACGCTGCACCATCAAATCGAGCGCCTTCTCGGCCTTGCCGATGGTGCGCATGCAGTGATGGATGCGGCCCGGGCCTAGCCGAAGCTGCGAGATCTCGAAGCCGCGGCCTTCGCCGAGCAGAATGTTCTCCTTGGGCACGCGCACGTTGTTGAAGCGCATGTGCATATGGCCGCGCGGCGCGTGGTCCTGGCCGAACACGTACATGGGACCGAGCACCTCGACGCCGGGGGTGTCGCGCGGCACCAGGATCTGCGACTGCTGCTTGCTCGGCGCCGCATCCGGATTGGTCTTCACCATCACGATGAGGATCTTGCAGCGGGGATCGCCGACACCCGAGATGTAATACTTCTCGCCGTTGATGACCCATTCGTCGCCGACGAGCTTCGCGGTGGTCGAGATGTTTTTGGCATCGGAGGAGGCGACGTTCGGCTCGGTCATCACATAGGCCGAGCGGATCTCGCCGTTCATCAGCGGCTTCAGCCACTTCTCCTTCTGCTCCTTGGTGCCGACGCGCTCCAGCACCTCCATGTTGCCGGTGTCGGGCGCCGAGCAGTTCATGCTCTCCGAGGCCAGCGGACTCTTGCCGAGCTCGGATGCGATGTAGGCGTAGTCAAGATTTTTCAGGCCCTGGCCGGTCTCGTCGTCGGGCAGGAAGAAATTCCAGAGGCCTTCCTGCTTGGCCTTGTTCTTGGCCTTCTCCAGCACCTCGAGCTGCTTCGGCGTGAAGCTCCAGCGGTCTTCCTTGCCTTCGCCGGCCTTGGCGAACTCGATCGACATCGGCTCGACGGTGTCGCGGATGAACTTCCTGACGTGATCATAGAGCGGCCGGACCTGGTCCGACATCCTGAGGTCGTTGAGCTCGTCGCCGGGATTGAGGGTGTAGTTGGTGGTGCGGGGAATATAGGTGTGTTTTGTCATTGTTCCTCCCGGGGGCGCTGAGATCGTGCTGCAGGCGAGAATAGTCGCAGCGTCGCCAAAGTGCGAGCGCGCATTTTTCCAACGCGAGCCATGCCACGCGATGGAATATCGCGAGCGTTTGAAATGTTGTTTGAATGGGGGCGAACACTCTCCAGCGTCGTCCCGGACAAGCGCAGCGCAGATCCGGGACCCATAACCACAGGGAGGAGTTTGACGAAGACTCGGAGTTACGAGTTTGCGCTACAACCACTCCCCGTGGTTATGGGTCCCGGCGTTCGCCGGGACGACACTGAATATGCCGATCTAGCTCGCCATCCGATGCATCGCGCAGATCTTGTTGCCGTCGAGGTCACGCAAATACGCAATATAGAGGTTGACGCCCGGGCCCTGGCGGATGCCGGGAGGATCTTCGCAGGGAACGCCGCCGGCGGCGACGCCGGCCGTATGCCATGCATTGACCTGCTCCGGCGAGTTGGCGGCAAAGCCGATGGTGCCGCCATTCGCGCACGTCGCTGCCTCGCCGTTGATCGGCTTCGTCACCGAGAACACGCCGGTCTTGGTGATGTAGAAGATGCGATGGCCGTCGACGCGCGCCGGCCGCACCTCGAGCGTGGACAGCAAAATGTCGTAGAACGCCTTGGCCTTGTCGAGGTCGTTGGTGCCGATCATCACGTGTGAAAACATTCTGCCGTTCCCCTCATTATGATTTGTAGCCCGGATGGAGCGCAGCGTAATCCGGGTCTTGTTTGCTTTGGCGGTCCCGGATTGCGCTGCGCTCCATCCGGGCTACAAGAATCAAAACGCCGTATAGCCGCCGTCGATCACGAACGTATCCGCGGTGTGATACGACGAGGCCTTGCTCATCAGATACACCGCGATGCCGCCGAAATCGCTGGCCTTGCCGAAGCGTCGCACCGGAATGCGCGGCATCACGTTGGCCACGAACTTCTCGTTGGCCATCAGGCCCGAGGTCATGTCGCTCTTGATCCAGCCGGGCAGGATCGCATTCGCGGTGACGCCGTGGCGCGCCAGCTCGACGCCGAGCGCGCGCACCAGGGCGTTGATCGCAGCCTTGGTCGCCGCGTAGTGCTCGTTGCGTGCGGTGCCGAAGATCGAGGCGAGGCTCGAAGTCGCCACCAGCCGGCCGAAGGGATCGCCGGCCTCGGCGCGTTGGGTCATGTGTTTTGCGGCCGCCTGGAACGCGTGGAACACGCCGTCGAGGTTGGTCGCAAACATCGTGCGCCATTCCTCCTCGGTGCGTTCGATGAAGGAGCGCCGGCCGCCGCCGCCGATACCGGCATTGGCGAAGCAGCCGTCGACCCGGCCGAATAGGTCGAGCGTGGCCTTCATCGTGGCGTTGACCGACGCCGGGTCGGTGACGTCGCAGACCCGCGTATCGACCTTGCCCGGTAGACCCGCCAGGCTCGCGGCAGCGCTGCTGTTCTTGTCAGGATTGCGACCCCAGATCGAGACGTTGCAGCCCTGGCCGGCGAGCGCCTGCGCGATGCCGAGTCCGATCCCGCCATTGCCGCCGGTGATCACGGCGACCCGTCCTGAAAGGTCGAAAAGGTTCATGGCGCGTTTCCTTTTTTTGGCATTCGCGCATCAGCCGCTGCGCGCAAGATTGCTTGCTATGCTCCGATCACCATGGACAAGACCGCGCCAAAAATCAAATATGCGCTCCGGCAAAAGCAATTCCGGTCTGCGAAACTGGCGCAGGCCGCAACTCACGAGGAAACCATGCAGTTCAAACACGTCACGCTCGATCTCGACGGTGCGGTCGCGATCCTCAAGCTCGACCACCAGGAGGTGATGAACGCGGTCTCCGTGGACATGCTGGGCGGTCTCTCAGAAGCGCTCGACGCGATCGAGGAGAAGAAGGACGAGGTGCGCTGCGTGGTGCTGACGGGCGCGGGGCGAGCGTTCTGCACCGGCGCGAATCTCCAGGGCCGCAACAACCAGTCGAAGAAGACCAAGGCCGGCCTGACGCTCGAGACTGGCTTCCATCCCTTCCTGCGCCGCATCCGCAACCTGCATTGCCCGATCGTGACCGCGGTCAACGGCCCGGCGGCCGGCGCCGGCATGAGCTTCGCGCTGCTCGGAGACATGATTTTATGCGCGCGGTCCTCTTACTTTCTTCAAGCCTTCCGCCGTATCGGCCTCGTGCCGGATTGCGGCTCGACCTGGCTCTTGCCGCGGCTGATCGGCAAGGCACGCTCGATCGAATTGTCGCTGATGGGCGAGCGGCTCCCGGCCGAGAAGGCGCTGGAATGGGGCCTCGTCAACCGCGTCTATGATGACGGCGTGCTGATGGAGGAGGCGATGAAGCTCGCGCACGACCTCGCCAGCGGCCCGACGGTCGCGCTGTCGCTGATCCGCAAGCTCTACTGGGACAGCCCGGAAAACTCCTTCGAGGATCAGCTCAATCTCGAATTCCGGTGCCAGCTCCGCGCCGGCGACACGGATGATTTCCGCGAAGGCGTCGGTGCGTTCCTTGAGAAGCGCCCGGCACAGTTCAAAGGCAAATGATCGAGGCCGAACTCTCCCGCAGCGTCGCGCGCTGGTGCGAGGGGGCGACCGGCGCGACGGGCGTGGCCAAGCTGTCCGGCGGCGCCAGCCAGGAAACCTGGCGCTTCGACATTGCGCATCCCGATGGCGTGATCGGCGCAATCCTGCGCCGCTCGCCGAAGGGCTATGGCGCGGCGCCGACGCGCGCGGCGGGTCTTGCCGCAGAAGCGCAGCTGATGCAGCTCGCCTATGAGGCCGACGTGCCGTCGCCGCGTGTGATGCATGTGCTCACGCCGGACGACGATCTCGGCACCGGCTTCATCATGCAGCGGGTCGAGGGCGAGACCATCGCGCGCAAGATTCTTCGCGATGACGAGTTCGCGGCGGCGCGGCCGCTTCTCGCACGGCAGATCGGCGGCGTGCTTGCGGGCCTGCACAGGCTGCCGCAGAACAAATTGCCCGAGCTGCGCAGTCGCGATGCGAGCCAGGAGATCGCCGAGTTCGAGCGCGATTATCGCAGCCTGGACTGGCCAAAGCCGGTGTTCGAGCTGGCGCTGCGCTGGCTGCGCGACCACGATCCGGGCCCTGCCGCCGAGACGACGCTGGTGCATGGCGATTTCCGCAACGGCAATCTCATCATTGGTGCCGATGGCGTGCGCGCGGTGCTGGACTGGGAGCTCGCTCATCTCGGCGACCCCATGGAGGATCTCGGCTGGGTCTGCGTCAACTCCTGGCGCTTTGGCGAGATCGACAAGCCGGTCGGCGGGTTTGGTTCGCGTGAGGAGCTGTTCGCCGGCTATGAGTCCGCGGGACGCAAGGTCGACCCATCGCGTGTCAAATTCTGGGAAGTGATGGGCACGCTGCGCTGGGGCATCATGTGCGGCGGCATGATGCAGCGGTTTCGCGAAGGCCCGGACCATTCGATGGAACGCGCCATGATCGGCCGTCGCGCTTCCGAGACCGAGATCGATCTGTTGCGGCTGCTGGCGCCGCGGGGGAGTTGACCATGCAGGACGAGCCGACCCCGATCGAGCTGGCGAAGTCGGTCGCCGATTTCCTCCGCAACGAGATCACGCCGCTGATCTCCGGCCATCAGGCCTTCAAGCTGCGCGTCGCCGTCAACATCCTCGACCTCGTGACGCGGCAGCTGACGCGGGAGGAGGGGAGCGATGCCGCGGAGGTGGAGCGGCTGCGTGTTCTGCTCGGCATGGACGGCTCGGTCACCGACCTCAACCGCGCACTCGCCGAGCGCATCGCCAAGGGCGAGCTCGATCTCGCAACGCCAGGCCTTGCCGAGCACCTCTGGCAGACGACGATGGACAAGCTCGCAGTCGACCAGCCGAATTACGCATCGTACAAGCGCGAGCTGTCGCGAGGCGAGTAGACCTCTCCTCGTCATTGCGAGGAGCGTAGCGACGAAGCAATCCAGACCGTCTCCGCGGAGACAGTCTGGATTGCTTCGCTGCGCTCGCAATGACGGCGTTGATGCAGGCGCGCTACTCTCTCCGCATCGTCATGCCCGGGCTCGTCCCGGGCATCCACGTTCTTCGCGCCGTGCGGTGAGGCGTGGATGGCCGGGACAAGCCCGGCCATGACGGAAACAGTTTACTTCCCGATCCATTTCGGCGGCCGCTTCTCCGCAAACGCCTTCGGTCCTTCGACGTAATCCTGCGAGGCCACCATCGCCTTCACCGCCGGATACTCCCGCTGCTCCTCGATCGCCTGCTCCAGCGACACGCCAAGCCCCTTCTGAATTGCCTGCTTCGAGGCGCGGATCGACATCGGCGAATTCTTGGTGATCATGTCGGCCCAGCGCAGCGCGGCCGTGAGCGCCTCGCCCTGCGGCACCACCTCGTTGACGAAGCCGAGTTCGAGACCTTCCTTGGCGCTGACATGGCGCGCGGTGAGGATCATGCCCATGGCGCGCTTCAGCCCGATCTGGCGTGGCAGCCGGTGCAGGCCTCCGGCGAGTGCGGCCAGCCCAACCCGCGGCTCGGGCAGGGCGAAGGTCGCGTTCTCCGAGGCAATGATGAGGTCGCAGGCCAGCGCGATCTCGAAACCGCCGCCCATGGCGACGCCATTGACCGCGGCGATGATCGGCTTGTCGCAGTCGAAGCGCGCGGTGAGGCCGGCGAAGCCACCCTTGTCCCAGCCGCGCTTGCCGCCGGCCGCCTGCCATTTCAGATCATTGCCGGCGCAGAACGCCTTGTCGCCGGCGCCGGTGACGATCGCAACCCACTGCTCGGGATCGGCGGAGAAATCGTCGAACACCTTTTGCAGCTCGAAATGCGCGTCGGTGTGCAGCGCGTTGTAGACCTCGGGCCGCGACAGCGTGACGATCGTGATCGGCCCCTTGCGTTCCACCTTTGAGAACTTCAGCTCCATGGTCGCTCCCGCATTTTCTCGTGAAGGTATATTGCGGCCATACTAGCGCGCAGGCGCGTTTCAACACCATCGAATTGCGCGGGCGCGCCTTGCGCCTCTCACACGTCTCGCATTGCTTGACTTGGCGGCGCTCTTCTCACCTTAATCGTGAGAAGTAAAAGTGCGTATAGCGCCTTAACGCAAAACGAAAAATCATCCGGGAGAGAACCGTGGATTTCTCACTGCCTGCCGATCTCGTCGCCTATCTCGCAGAGCTCGACCGTTTCATCGAACGCGAGATCAAGCCGCTGGAGGAGGCCGACGATAACATCCGCTTCTTCGATCATCGTCGCGAATGGGCGCGCACCGATTTCGAGAATGGCGGCCTGCCGCGTCACGAATGGGAAGCGCTGCTGCGCAAGGCCAAGGATCTCGCGGACGCTGCCGGTCATTTGCGGTTTCCGGTGCCGAAGCAGTATGGCGGCAAGGATGGCTCCAACCTCTGGATGGCCGTGATCCGCGAGCATTTTGCCGCCAAGGGGCTCGGCCTGCACAACGACCTCCAGAACGAGCATTCCATCGTCGGCAACTTCCCCGTCGCCACCATGCTCGACCGCTATGGCCGCGACGACCAGAAGGCGATGATCGACGGTTCGATCAAGGGCAAGTACCGCATCACCTTCGGCCTGACTGAGCCCAATCACGGCTCGGATGCGACCCACATGGAAACGCGCGCAGTGCCCGCGACCCGCGACAACGTCAAGGGCTGGATCATCAACGGCGAGAAGATGTGGACCACCGGCATGCACGTCGCCACCCACTGCGCGCTGTTCGCGCGCACGAGCGGCAATGACGGCGATGCGCGCGGCATCACCTGTTTCCTGGTGCCGGCCGAGAGCCACGGCGTGAAGATCGAAGAGTACATGTGGACCTTCAACATGCCGACCGATCATCCCCGCGTCAGTTTCACGGACGTATTCGTGCCGGAGGACGCGCTGTTCGGTGAGGTCGGCCGCGGCCTGTCGCTGGCGCAATGTTTTGTCCATCAGAACCGCATCCGGCAGGCGGCGAGTTCGTTGGGAGCAGCGGTCTACTGCATCAACGAGAGCGTGAAATATGCGCGCGAGCGAAAACCGTTCGGCAAGGCGCTGGCCGAGAACCAGGCGATCCAGTTCCCGCTGGTCGAGCTGGCGACGCAAGCCGAGATGCTGCGGCTGCTGATCCGCAAGACCGCCTGGGAGATGGACAAGCTCACCGAGGAGCAGATCGAGCGCACGCTGTCCGACCGCGTCTCGATGTGCAACTACTGGGCAAACCGCCTCTGCTGCGAATCCGCCGACCGCGCCATGCAGGTCCATGGCGGCATGGGTTACTCACGCCACAAGCCGTTCGAGCACATCTACCGCCACCACCGCCGCTATCGCATTACCGAGGGCAGCGAGGAGATCCAGATGCGGAAAGTGGCGGGATTTCTGTTCGGGTATATGGGGCCGGGGAAGCATTGAGGGATTGTTGCGAGCTATCTCTCCACGTCGTCCTGGCGAAAGCCAGGACCCATTACCCCAGGGAGAAGGTGTTGAGGCAGGCTGGCAACCACGAGTCTTCGCCAAACCGCTCCCTGTGGTTATGGGTCCCGGGCTCGCGCTGCGCGCGCCCCGGGACGACGGCCTAGCTAATTCACCCTTCTATCCTTCCCCGCCCAATACGGCTCCCTCAACTGCCGCCGCAAAATCTTGCCGCTTGGATTCCTCGGCAGCGCCGGCAAAAACTCCACGCTCTTCGGCGTCTTGAACCCGGCGATACGCTCGCGGGTGAAGTTGATGATGTCAGTGGCGGTTGCCTCTTTGCCCGGCTTCATCACCACGACGGCTTTCACTGCCTCGCCCCATTTGTCGTCGGGAATGCCGATCACGGCGGCCTCGGCGACGTCAGGATGATCGCACAGCGCGCTCTCGACCTCGGCCGGGTAGATGTTCTCGCCGCCGGAGATGATCATGTCCTTGATGCGGTCGTGGATGTAGAGATAGCCGTCCTCGTCCATGTAACCGGCGTCACCGGTGCGCAGCCAGCCGTCGCCGCGCAGCGTCGCGGCGGTCGCTTCCGGCAAATTCCAGTAGCCTGCCATGTTGGAGCCCGAGCGCGTCGCGATCTCGCCGACCTCGCGCGGCGGCAGCGGCTTGCCGTCGACATCAAGGATCGCGATCTCGACGCCCGGCAGCGCCTTGCCCGCCGAGCGCATCCGTTCCAGGCCCTCGACGTGATCCTCCGGCGGCAGCGCGACGATGGTGCCGGTGGTCTCGGTCATGCCGTACATCTGCACGAAGCCGCATTTGAAGATCTCGATGCATTCCTTCAGCAGCGCCGCCGGGATCGGCGAGGCGCCATAGAGCATGTATTTCAGCCGCGAGAAATCGACCGTCCTGGCGCGCGGCTGCCGAACCACGAACTGCATCGCCGCGGGCACCATGAACAGCTTTGTGATGCCGGACTGCTCGAAGAAATCCAGCACCTTGGTCGGATCGAACTCGCGCGCGATCACGCCGCGGGCGCCGTGATAGAGCCCCATCACGCCCCAGCCGGAGCCGCCGATGTGGAAGATCGGCATCGCGACCAGCGACACGTCGTCGGTCGACCACCGGTTCCACTCGGGCTTGTCCTCGGCATTTCCGGTCTGCACGAGGTTGAGGAAGTTCGCATGCGACAGCATCGCGCCCTTCGGCTTGCCTGTCGTACCTGACGTGTAGAGCTGGATCGCAATGTCCCGGGTGTCGATCGGCACCTTGGGATCGTCGCCACTCTGTGCATCGCGCCAGGCCGTGAAATCCTGCCACTCCGGTGCGCCGCCTTCGGTGGTGATGACGCTGCGCACGCCCGGCAATTGGTCCTTGATCTGGCGGACCTGGGTGATGAATTCGGGCCCGACGAACAGCACCGGCGCCTTGCAGTCGCTCACGATGAAGGCGACCTCGGGGCCGGCGAGCCGCCAGTTCACCGGCGCCATTACCACGCCGGCCTTCATGGCACCCATCAGCAGCTCGAAATAGATGTCGCTGTTCTTGCCGAGATAGGCGATGCGCTCGCCCTTGTTCACACCCATCGCGATCAGCGCATTGGCGACGCGATTGGTCTTGATGTCGAACTCGGCGAAACTGGTGACGTGGCCTTCGAAGTCGAAGGCGATGGCGTTGCCGCGGCTCTTGGCGCGCTCGCGCACCATGTCGGCGAGGTCAGCCAATGGCTGTGTGGTGGACATGTCTCTCCCGTGACGTCTTGTTTTTACGGTGGGGAGTGTGGCGTCATCCGCGGGCGATGACAAGATGGGAGAAGTTCAATGGCGGTTTCGTGTCCCGGACGCGCTGCAGCGCTCTCGCGCTGCTGCGCAGAGCCGGGACCCATTCTATCGACGTGCAAGAAACGTGGGCCCCGGCTCAGCAGCGCACCACGCCGAAGGCGGCGCGCTGCGCTGCGTCCGGGGCACGAGAGAGCGAACTACCCCCGCTTGGCCCGGTCCTTCTCGTTCTGCGCCATGATGCTCTCGCGCGCGGTTTTCCAATCGTCGTCGCTCCAGTCGCGGAGCTGGTAGAAATTGCCGCCCATGGCGAGCGCCTGCGCGCCGTCCATGGCGATGGTCTCGCCGCTGATCCAATCGCAGCCGCCGGAGATCAGGAACACGGCGACGTTCTGCAATTCCTCCATGGTGCCGACGCGGCCCATGGGGTTCATCGCCTTGGTGCGCGCGCCGGCTTCGTCGCCGGGCTTGATGCGCTTGCTCATGCCCTCGGTCGGGATCTCGCCCGGCGCGATCGTGTTCAGCCGGATGCCATAGCGGCCCCATTCGGCCGCGAGCGACATCGTCATGGCATGGATCGCCGACTTGCTCATCGCCGACGGCACCACGTAAGGCGACCCGTTGCGCACCCAGGTCGTGGTGATCGAGACGACGTTGCCGGGCTGCTTCAACGCGATCCAGCGCTTGCCGACCGCTTGCGTCACGTAAAACGTGCCGTGCATGACGATGTTGGCGACTGCGTCGAAGCCGCGCGGCGACAGTTCTTCGCTGCGCGAGATGAAATTGCCGGCGGCGTTGTTGATGAGATCGGTGAGGGGGCCGTCGCGAAAGATGGTCTCGATCATCTCCTCGACGGCGAGCGCGTTGCGGATGTCGACGCCGTGGCTGCTCACGCGGCCGCCATACTCGGCCATCAGCTCGGTCGCGGTCTCGTCGCAAACGATCTTGCGCCGGCCGCAGATGTGCACCTCCGCTCCGAGCTGGAGGAATCGCGCCGCCATCGACTTGCCAAGCCCGGTGCCGCCGCCGGTCACGAGGATGCGTCGTCCCGCCAGAAGATTTTCCTTGAACATGGCTGTTTCCCCTGTCGCGATTGTCGGTTAATTGATCAATTGACTAAATCCGGCCGCCGGCTTCCTGTAAAGCGGCACCGAACAAGAACAGCAGGGAACCAGGGGAGAATTCATCCATGGAAGAGCGCGTCTCGATCTCGATTTCGGAAGGCGTCGCCGACGTGCGCCTGGTGCGCGCGGACAAGATGAATGCGCTGGATCAGGCCATGTTCGAGGCGCTTGTGGCCGCAACCGACCGGCTTTCAAAGGACAAGAGCGTGCGCGTCGTCGTGCTGTCCGGCGAGGGCCGCGCCTTCTGCGCCGGTCTCGACATGGGGCGTTTTGCCGCCATGAAGGAAAAGGGCGGCAACGGAATTCCGGGTGGCGAAAATCGCGACCTCACCGCGCGCACGCACGGTCAGGCGAACTTTGCGCAACAAGCCGTGTGGGGCTGGCGCCAACTTCCGGTGCCGGTGATCGCGGCGATCCAGGGCGTCGCCTTCGGCGGCGGCTTCCAGCTCGCGCTCGGCGCCGACATGCGCTTCCTCACCCCCGATGCGCGGATGTCGGTGATGGAAATCAAATGGGGTCTGGTGCCCGACATGGCCGGCACGCCGATCCTGGCTTCACTGGTGCGCGATGACATCTTGCGCGATCTCACCTACACCGGCCGCATCTTCTCCGCGCAGGAGGCGATGGCTTACGGTCTCGCCACGCGCATCTGCGACGATCCGCGCGCTGCCGCGTTCGACGTCGCGCGCGAGATCGCCGGCAAGAGCCCCGATGCGATCCGCGCCGCCAAACGCCTGCTCAACAATCTCTCGGTCGATCCGGGCCCCGCGCTGCTCGCCGAGTCCGTCGAGCAGCAGAAGCTCATCGGCAGCGCCAATCAGACCGAGGCGGTGCGTGCCAACCTGGAGAAGCGCGCGCCGAAGTTTGCGGATTGACTCTTGTCTCCGTCATGGCCGGGCTTGTCCCGGCCATCCACGTTCTTTGGCAAGGCGACGAAGCAGAATGTGGATCACCGGGACAAGCCCGGTGATGACGACCAACTGGCACCGCTACTAATTAACGAAGAAAAATCAACAATGAGCGAAACCTCAAATTTCCTCGGCATCGTCTCCGGCGAGCGCAGCCGCTCCCATGTCGACGTCGCCAACCGTGCCGACCGCATCGCCGCCGGCCTCAGCAAGATCGGCGTCAGGCAGGGCGATTGCGTCTGCATGCTGATGCGCAACGACATCGCCTTCATCGAGGCCGCTTATGCAGCGATGCGGCTGGGCGCCTATGGCGTGCCGATCAACTGGCACTTCAAGCCGGAAGAGATCAACTACATCCTGAACGACACCGGCACCTCCGTGCTGATCGGCCATGCCGACATGCTACATGCCTTGCGCGATGCGATCCCGAAAGGCGTCACCGTGCTCAGCGTGCCGACGCCGCCGGAGATCCTGTCCAGCTACAAGATCGATCCCGATCATCTGAAGACGCCGGACTTCGCGATCGATTTCGAATCCTGGCTCGCGCAGCATCAGCCCTATGACGGACCGATCGTGCCGCAGCCCATGAACATGATTTACACCTCGGGCACGACAGGCCATCCCAAGGGCGTACGGCGCAATGCGCCGACGCCGGAACAGGCAGCCGCCGGCGAGCGCATGCGCGCGATGATCTACGGATTGAAGCCCGGCGCTCGCACGATCCTGCCGGGCCCGCTCTATCATTCCGCGCCGAACTCGTTCGGCATCCGCGCCGGCAAGCTCGGCGGCGCGCTGGTGCTGATGCCGCGCTTCGAGCCCGAGGAATTTCTCGAGCTGATCGAAAGCTACAAAATCGACACCATCTTCATGGTGCCGACCATGTTCATCCGCCTGATGAAGCTGCCGGAGGAAGTGCGCAAGAAATACGACGTCTCCTCGCTGCGCCACATCATTCACGCCGCAGCACCCTGTCCGGCGGACGTCAAGCGCGCCATGATCGAGTGGTGGGGGCCGGTGATCTACGAATTCTACGGCTCGACCGAATCCAGCGCCGTCACCTTCGCGACCTCCGAGGATGCGCTGAGGAAGCCCGGCACCGTCGGCAAAATATCACCCGGCGCCGAGCTGCGTTTCATCGGCGAGGACGGGCGCGTGCTGGGCGTCGGCGAGATCGGCGAGATCTACTCGCGCATGGCCGGGATGGCCGATTTCACCTATCACAACAAGCCGGAGAAGCGCGCCGAGATCGATCGCGACGGCTTCATCACCTCCGGCGACGTCGGCTACATCGACGAAGACGGCTACGTCTTCATCTGCGACCGCAAGCGCGACATGGTGATCTCGGGCGGCGTCAACATCTACCCGGCCGAGATCGAGTCCGTGCTGCACGCCGTGCCCGGCGTGCATGATTGCGCGGTGTTCGGCATCCCCGATGCCGAGTTCGGCGAAGCGCTGATGGCCGTTGTCGAGCCGCAGCCGGGCATCGCGCTCGACGCCGGCGATATCCGCGCGCGGTTGAAGGCCTCACTCGCCGACTACAAGGTGCCAAAGCACATCGAGATCCGCACCGGGCTGCCGCGCGAAGATTCCGGCAAGATCTTCAAGCGCCGCCTGCGCGATCCCTATTGGGAGCAGGCGGGGCGGAAGATCTGACCGAAGACAGACGAAAAGCCTCCGCCAGGAAAGGCTGCCAAACGCTCAGGTGCGCCTCTCGAAATGGGTGCAGAGCAATTCTGTTTCTTTGAGGGCCAGTTCTTTTCGAAACAAACGGCATTCGAAGTGACTGCCCTTCTGCTTGCTTCTTTCTGCCAAGAACATGCACTCGCTGCAAACGTCTGTATGATGCCGCCTTAGCGCAGTATCGAGACGGAGAAGGGCCTGCCGGAGTGCATCGCGTAGTCGCGTTCTGTCGGCAAGCTCGAGTATCACAACCTGATCCCGAAGGGCACTGATCGGATCGCGATCGAGAAACTTCGTGCCCTGTGGCGTCACGGACAGCGCGATCGAGCGCTTGTCTTCCGTCGACGCCTTGCGCGTCAGCAGTCCTTTTTCTGCAAGTACGGCGGCGATCTGGGATGCGCTCGTCCGAGTCGTGCCTAGATAGGTTGCCAGGGCGCTCGGAGTTTTCGAGAATCTGTTTGCGCGCGCCAGGAAGCGAAGTGCCATCCATTCGCGGTCGGTCAAGCCGGAGCGGTGGCCCTCAAAAAGCCATGTGCCCGCAGACTGCACCAACAGCTCGATGACCTCGTTTGCCACTTTCATGAAAGCCCCATCGTCGACCGCGCGCAGGACACCCCCCGCAGACTCAGCCTCCTCGTTTTGCGAAACTCAATTCCAACACACGGGGGACTGCTTGTTTCCGGTATAAAAATACCGACAGACGTTCTGAAGCGGCCGCTTCCGCAGCTGCGCTCTATGCCATTTTTTCCCGATTGCCGATTTCCGATAGCGCGTCCGTTCCTGCAAGGGAACACCGTAGTTACCCGGTAACGATCACTTTCGAGGGAGGGTCGGCGATGCCCGCTGCGCTCGACCTCGCGCAAAGCGACGACGACATCGATAGCAATCGTGCGCCAACTTGCGGTCGTGAACCATGATCTCGGCGATCATGTTATATGAACGGGATCATCGACCTTCGGATCATCCCATGGCTCCCGTTTCCATCCTGCTGAACCTGCTCTGGATCCTCATCGGCGGCGCCTGGATGGCGCTCGGCTGGCTGGTCGCCGCGGTCATCATGGCGATCACGATCATCGGCCTGCCCTGGGCGCGGGCGGCTTTCAACATCGCGGTCTACACGCTGATGCCGTTCGGCTCGCGGGCGGTCAGCCGCTATGAGGTCACCGGCATGAGCGATATCGGCACCGGCCCGCTCGGGGTGATCGGCAACATCATCTGGTTCGTGCTGGCCGGCTGGTGGCTGGCGCTCGGCCATCTCCTCACCGCTCTGGCCCTCGCGATCACCATCATCGGCATTCCCTTCGCCTGGGCCCACCTCAAGCTCGCGGGCATCGCGCTCTGGCCGATCGGCAAGGTGATCGTGCCGGCTTGAAGCAAACTCGTGGGATGGGTTTCGCTGTGCTCAACCCATGCTACGCGCTTTCTAGTGAAGTCGCGAGACTAGCCCGATCCAACCTCATTCGGACCAAACTTGAGGCAGATCAATCCTGTCGCAGTGCAGCCTGCCATTTTGGCGACATGCAGCCAAATCGAGCGGATGAGTTCGGGCCTTGTTTTGTCGCAATCGGCGCTTCCGGTGCTGAGGGCTTGCGCGATTTGGGGGACTTACTCGGAGCGCTTCCTGCCAATCTGGCCGCCGTCGTGCTTGTGGTCCTGCATCGCCCCAGCGACCGCATCAGTTATCTGCGTGAGGTGCTGGCGCGCCGGTCGATGCTGCCCGTGATGATACCGGACGAGGACGAGGAGTTCGAGGTTGGCGTCTGCTACGTCGGCGAACCTGCAGCGCACCTTTCTCTGGCGGCGCGAAGCCGCGTCCACCTGATTGAGGGCCCGCAAGACCAGTATCGCAATCGGACGGTTGACCTGTTGTTCACGTCTGTCGCAGCTCACGGCAGAAGGCGCGCGATCGGAGTTGTATTGCGCGGTGAGCTAAACGACGGATCGCGTGGCTTGGAGGCGATACATTTCGCCGGCGGCGTCACGATGGTGCTGGGGACGCACGGCGCCGCAACGCGCGGTATGCCTTTGAATGCGACGGAATATGATGGGCCTGTCGACTTCATCGGCTCGATCAGCGACATCGCTGCGGAAATCGTCCGCCGGATCGCGATCAGGGCCGTCAAGGCAGCCTAGAACTCGTAAGACGGGTAGAGCGCGAGCAACCCATCAAACCGTCCGCGATGACGAAGCATGATGGCTTCCCAAGGGCCCAACCCATCCGAGGTGTGCTGCGCCCGTTGCCGACCTAACGGAGCGGGAGTGCGTGAAGGCAGCTTCTGATTCGAAGTGGACCACGACTGCCTTCAACCGGGCATAGGTATCCTACGCCTCCGCAATGCGTCAGATTTCATTGCAACTTTTTCCCGGCTTCATTGTTGACGAGCGGGAGCGAACGCGGCCGCAATGTGCCGCGGCCGGCTGGCCCTTGGTTTCATTCTTATTGGGAGGCGATTGCATGAAGTGGCTTTGCTTGGTCGGCTTTGTGGCGGGGACCGTTGCTTTAATACCCTCACCTTCAGCTTCGGCGATGCCCGTTGCCAAGCCGGACGCACTGGGCGGGTCTCAGACTGACACCATCGAGGTCAAGGGCGGCCACGGACATGGCGGTGGCCACGGCTGGGGTCATCGCGGCGGCCGTGGTCATCATTACGGCTGGGGCAGAGGCCGAGGCCATCATTATGGCTGGCGGCACCATCACCGCTGGTAACCGTCACGATTGCCCCAAACCGGAGTTGGGTGACCTACGTTTAATATGGACCGCGAAGCACATCCGGGAGCTTGAGGACCTAAGCTCGTGGGATGGGGTAGAGCTTGAGCGAAACCCATCAAACCGTCCGCCGATGACGAAATATGATGGGTTTCGCAAGGGCTCAGCCCATCCTGCACGCTGCGTGCATCGATGGGCATGCTCCCTCAGGGACGAACGCGAATGATCGTATTCCCCTTGCGTCGCCTGGTCGGGTTTAAGGCGGTGATCGCATCGTCGAAGATCGAGATGTTGCCGATGTTTGTCCGCAATCGTCCGTCCCGCACCCGCTGGACGATCTCACTCAGTTGGGCACGATCGGCCTCGACGACAAAGTCGACCGCCAGGCTGTCGGAGGGTCGCGCCTCTGCGGGCCCGACGATGGTGACCAGTGTTCCTCCGACTCGAATCAATCCTGCGGACCGCTTCTGGATGTCACCGCCGATGACATCGAACACCAAGTCGACTTTGCCGATGTCTTCCAGGGCATCGTTGTCGAGGTCGACGAACTCCTTCGCGCCGAAGTCGAGCACTGTCTGACGGTCGGCGGCGCGTCCAGAGCCGATGACGTAGGCGCCGGCCTCTCCTGCGAGTTGCGTTACCATCGACCCGACTGCGCCGGCCGCGCCGTGTGCGAGGACGCTCTGCCCCGCCTGGAGACGGCCATGCTGGAACAGCCCTTGCCACGCGGTTAGGCCCGAGACCGGCAGGCTTGCGCCCACCGTGAAGTCGACGTCGCCCGGGAGCGGCGCGAGATTGCGTGCCTCGATCGCCACATACTCGGCGAGCGTGCCGTCGCGATACCAGTCCGCGAGGCCAAACACCCGCTGTCCTACCGACAACCCCGTAGTGCCATATCCGAGAGCGGTGACCACTCCAGCCAACTCATGCCCAGGGATCGACGGCGTTCGGTCACGCTCGAGGCGATCGGTCCAGGTCGAGGGCCACGTCAGCTCGGTCGGAACAAATCCCGACGCATGAACCCGAACAACGACGTCGTTTATCGATGCCTGCGGCTCGGGCCGGTCCACCAGCTTCATCCCGGCCGTTCCCGCGGCCCGTTCCGTTACAACGATCGCCTTCATGGGATTATCTCCTCGGTCATTGTCTCTTGATGCAACTGTTGCGGGCAGCTTAAGCACAACGGCTATCCACAAACTGCCGGGCAGTGTGGAAGTGTCCGCGATCTGCGCTGTCTGCATTGACCGGCTTGTACTGAGACTGCCGATCGGGTTCGCTTCGGTCGCGGTACTAGCGGCTAGATGCGTCCTGCCTGGTCACGAAACCAGTACCAAGATTGCAAATTTTGGCTGTACCAGCGCATCAGGCGGCGCTCAGATTGAGCTCGTAGGATGGGAGAGAGCGTGAGCGGCACCCATCGATCCGTCCGCCGATGACGAACATATGAACGCTTTCGCAATCCTACGCGCTCTGCACTGCGATGCGAGCCCGCACAGTCAGTGCTGCGCCCCCAATCCCTCGCGTTGCCTGACAGGCAAAACACGCCACATACAGGTCAAGCACACGTCCCGCAGATATTCTGATTGACCGAATTTCCCTCTTCGGGTAAACCGCAGGCATTCCTGGCCCGTTAAAAAGGGCGTTTCGCGATCGTCACGATACGTGAGCCGGGATGCGATGGACGCGGCAGCGCCGGCGCGTGACGAGGTGGCAGGGCGGGCTACGCCTGTGAGCCATCGCGATCTGCGCGAACGACCCGGAGCTGTTACAGCGTTTCTTTTCGGCTTCGGGAGCGAGCACGCGCAAGCTTCCGGATGTCCGGGGAGGGGCGTCCGCGGACGGCAAAAGCGTGTGGTCCTGACGCCCGGGGTCTGTGCGTCAAGGCTTGCGGTGATGTGCGGCCCGACCGGGTGCGTGCATCGATCATCCGCGAGGCGACGGGGGCAATAGTGCATCGCTCCCCGGGGAGAGCGCGCCATAAGCCGTAAAACCATTGCGCAGGGAAGGCCGGATGTTCCGGCATCACCTGTGGTCACCCCCGCGTGTTTTTTTCGCGTGCGGACCCTGGGTGCCAGCCGGCGCCCGGCCTTCCCTGCGCCCTTTCTTCTCGACGAGGGCGAAACGGATAGCAAAGCTCGGGCGCCCGCGCCGCGAGACCGCGGACGTGTGCAGCGATGAGTTACAGGCAAATCTCTCGTGCCCCGGCTCTGCGCAGCAACGCTTAAGGGCGCTGCAGCGCGTCCGGGACACGACGGCGCCGGCGGTGTGCGCCGCCACCAAGTTCACCTTGCACTGCGGTAGAAAAATATCGCACACTCGGCTGAGCCGGGCAGTCAAGCGAGCTCGAACCAGGGGAGCGAGCCATGTCCCTCCAGACATTACCATCCGACGCCGCCGATCAGCGCCCCAACCGCCCCGAGGACGTCCAGGCGCTGGAGGCAGATGCGCGGATGCGCGACGACATCCGCCTGCTCGGGCGCATCCTCGGCGACACCGTGCGCGACCAGGAGGGCGCCGATGTGTTCGACCTGGTCGAGCGCATCCGGCAGACCTCGATCCGATTCCACCGCGACGAGGACCGGCTCGCCCGCCGCGAGCTCGAGCAGATCCTCGACAGCATGTCGACCTCGGAGACAGTGCGGATCGTCCGCGCCTTCAGCTATTTCTCCCACCTTGCCAACATCGCCGAAGACCAGAACAACATCCGGCAGATGCGCGCCAACAAGGGCGGCGGCTCCGGCGTCCTGGCCGAGACGCTCGCCCACGCGAGGGCGGCGGGTATCGGTGCCGATGCCCTGCGCAACTTCTTCAAGAGCGCGCTGGTCAGCCCGGTCCTGACCGCACATCCGACCGAGGTCCGCCGCAAGAGCACCATGGACCGCGAGATGGAGGTCGCTAGCCTGCTCGATCGTCGCGAGCGCGTCGCGCTGACGGCGGAGGAGGCCGCCGCCAGCGACGAGCAGCTCCGCCGCGAGGTGCTGACGCTGTGGCAGACCAATCTGCTGCGCCGGACCAAGCTCACCGTGCTCGACGAGGTCGCTAACGGCCTGTCGTTCTACGATTACACGTTTCTCCGCGAGGTGCCGCGGCTGGTCAACGGGCTGGAGGACCGGCTGGAGGAGGGCGGCCAGCAGGCGTCGGGCGAGCTCGCCTCGTTCCTGCGCATGGGCAGCTGGATCGGCGGCGATCGCGACGGCAATCCCTTCGTCACCGCCGACGTGATGCGCGGCACGCTGCGGCTGCAGTCGAGCCGGGTGATGCAGTTCTATCTCAATGAGCTGCATGTGCTCGGCTCAGAGCTGTCGATCGCGGCGCATCTCGCCGACGTCTCCGAGGAGCTGCGCACGCTCGCGGAGCGCTCGCCCGATACCTCGCCGCATCGGAGCGGCGAGCCCTATCGCCTCGCGGTCTCCGGCATCTATGCGCGCCTCACCGCCACGGCCGAAATGCTTCAGGTCGAGATCACGCGCCGGCCCGTCGGCAAGGGCGCTCCCTATGACAGCGTCGGGGAGCTCAAGGCCGATCTCGACGTGCTGCACCGCTCGCTGATCTCCAACAACGCCGGCGTCATCGCCCGCGGCCGGCTGCGGCTGCTGCGGCGTGCGGTGGACTGCTTTGGATTCCATCTGGCCCGGCTCGACATCCGCCAGAACTCGGCCGTGCACGAGCGCACCATCGCCGAGCTGATGGACGCCGCCAACCCCGGCATGTCCTATCTCGCGCTCGGCGAGGACGCGCGCATCTCGCTGCTCACCAACGAGCTGCGCTCGACGCGCTCGCTGGTGTCGCCGTTCGTCAAATACAGCGACGAGACGATGGGCGAGCTCAACGTCTTCCATGCCGCAGCAGAAGCGCATGCGAAGTTCGGCTCGGACGCCATCCCCCAGTGCATCATCTCGATGTGCAAGGGCATGTCTGACATGCTCGAGGTCGCGGTGCTCTTGAAGGAGGTCGGCCTCGTCCATCCCTCCGGGCGCAGCGCCATCAACATCGTGCCGCTGTTCGAGACCATCGAGGATCTGCAGGCGTCCTCCACCATCATGGACCGCATGCTCTCGCTGCACGATTACCGCCGCCTGGTCGACAGCCGCGGCAGCGTGCAGGAGGTCATGCTGGGGTATTCCGACTCGAACAAGGATGGCGGCTTCGTCACCTCGGGCTGGGAGCTCTACAAGGCCGAGATCGGGCTCGTCGACGTGTTCGAGCGCCATGGCGTGCGCCTGCGCCTGTTCCATGGCCGCGGTGGCTCGGTCGGCCGCGGCGGCGGCCCGAGCTATGACGCCATCATCGCGCAGCCCGGCGGCGCGGTGAACGGCCAGATTCGCATCACCGAGCAGGGCGAGATCATCTCGTCGAAATATTCCAACGCCGAAGTCGGCCGCAACAATCTGGAGATCCTGGCAGCCGCGACGCTGGAGGCGAGCCTGCTGCATCCGCGCCAGAGCGCGCCGCGCCGCGAATATCTGACCGCGATGGACGAGCTTTCAAACCTCGCCTTCAAGGCCTATCGCGGCCTCGTCTACGAGACCGACGGCTTCGTCGATTATTTCTGGGCGTCTACCGTGATCAACGAGATCGCGACACTCAACATCGGCAGCCGCCCGGCCTCGCGCAAGAAGACGCGGGCGATCGAGGACCTTCGCGCCATTCCCTGGGTGTTCTCCTGGGCACAATGCCGCCTGATGCTGCCCGGCTGGTACGGATTCGGCAGCGCGGTCGAGCAGTGGATCGCGGAGCATCCCGACAAGGGCATGCCGTTCCTCAAAGAGCTCTACAAGGAATGGCCGTTCTTCCGCATGCTGTTGTCGAACATGGACATGGTGCTGGCCAAGAGCTCGATCGCGATCGCCTCGCGCTATGCCGAGCTCGTGCCGGATGAGGCGCTCCGCGAAAAAATCTTCGGCCGTATCCGCCGCGAATGGCATTCCTGCATCGAGACGCTGCTGGACATCATGGGCCAGGACCGTCTGCTGCAGGGCAACCCGCTGCTGGAGCGCTCGGTGCGTCACCGCTTCCCCTATCTCGACCCGCTCAACCACGTGCAGGTCGAACTCTTGAAGGAGCATCGCGCGCAGAACCCGGACGAGCAGGTGCTGCGCGGGATTCAGCTGACGATCAACGGCATATCGGCGGGCTTGAGGAATACGGGTTGAGAAGCGAGTAGCGAACCGGCGCGCGTCCAAATTATTCGCTACTCGCCACTCTATTATTCTCTACGGCTTCATTGCGCCCTGTACGCTCGTGTAGACGGCGTAGAGCGACGTCGAGCCGCAAATATAGAGCCGGTTTCGCTGCTGACCTCCGAAGCACAAATTAGCGACCGTTTCCGGAATATGAATCTTGCCCAGCAAGTCGCCCGAGGGCGTATAGCAGCGTACGCCGTCTTCGTTTGCGTCCCCCCAGCCCACCGAGCACCAGACGCGTCCTTCGGTGTCGCAGCGGACGCCATCGGTGATGCTCGGTTTCGGCATCTCAGCGAACACCTTGCTGTTCGACACCTTTGCCCCGGCGACGTCGAGATCGAACACGCGGATATGGGATGGATTGTCCGGTCCGTCGGTGAAACCGGTGTCGCAGATGTAGAGCTTCTTCTCGTCCGGCGAAATAGCGAGTCCGTTCGGCTCGACAAAGTCGTCGACGACGACCTTGACGTCACCGGACTTGGGATCGACCCGGTAGACGTTCTTCTTCTCCTGCTCGGGCTCCGCTTTGATCCCCTCGTAGAAGCCGCCGATGCCGTAGGCCGGGTCAGTGAACCAGATCGCGCCATCGGCCGTCACGACCGCATCGTTGGGCGAGTTCAGTCGCTTGCCGTTGAATTTGTCGGCAATGATGGTGATCGAGCCGTCGAGTTCAGTTCGCGTCACGCGCCGACCGCTGTGCTCGCACGTGATCAGGCGTCCTTCGCGATCGATCGTGTTGCCGTTCGAGTTCATCGAGGGCTGGCGATAGACGCTGACGTGACCGTCGTCCTCCGAGAAGCGCATGATGCGATTGTTCGGAATGTCGCTGAACAGCAGGTATCGCCCGGCCGCGAAATATACGGGCCCCTCGGCCCAGCGGAAGCCCGTTGCGACGCGCTCGACCGCCATGGTGCCGGCAAAGGCGGGAAAGCCGGGGGGCCCAAACGATGGCGGCCCCTTCTTGGCGGATTCCAAATGGGCGTCCGGATAACGGCTGCCCGGCAGGGGTCCCAACGGTAGTGGCGCGGTCGATCTTGTCGGTGCACCCGTCTGGCCCAAGGGCGTCACGGACGCCCCCAGCGCTGCGGTCATGGTGACGCCCGTCGCCGCAACTGCCGCTGCCGCGCCCTTCAGCAGGGTGCGGCGCGCGAGAACAGGCTCATTGACGTCGGTGGAGATGGTCAGTGGGTTTGTCATAGTCGCCTCCCATTTTTTTGTTTGGGAGAAAACTGTCCGCCTGCAATCGGGCGTAAAGCGGGCGATCCCCGGCTGGACAACCGGAGATCGCAATGCAGCAAAAGTGGAATTCGCTTACACGGGATCCCAGGGGAAGATGTCGGCGGAGCGGTCGAGCTTGTAGAACGAACCCTTCAGCGCCGGCATGCCGTGTTCCGCGATCGATTGCGGCGTCCAGCCTTCGCTCCGATGCACCGAGCGCAGCGGGCGGTTCTGGCTGAACAGGAACAGCTCATTCATGCGTGCGCCGAAGATCTGCCCGGAGACGTCCTTGGCGGCATCGGAGAGCAGATAGGCGCAGACCGGCGCGATCTTCTCCGGTCCCATCTGCTTGATCTTCTCGACGCGCGCCTTCTCGGCTTCGGTCTCGGTCGGGATGGTGCCGATCATCCGGGTCCAGGCGAACGGCGAGACGCAGTTGGAACGGACGTTGAAGCGGCCCATGTCGAGCGCAATCGACTTCGACAGGCCGACGATGCCGAGCTTGGCGGCGGCGTAATTGGCTTGTCCGAAGTTGCCGATCAGGCCGGAGGTCGAGGTGAAGTGCACGAACGAGCCGCTCTCCTGCTCGCGAAAGATCCGCGCCGCGGCGTGGCTGACGTAGAACGAGCCCATCAAATGCACCTTGATGACGGCCTCGAACGCTTCCACGCTCATCTTGTGGAAGATCATGTCGCGCAGGATGCCGGCATTGTTGACCACGCCGTCGAGCCGGCCGAAATGATCGGTCGCGGTCTTCACGATCTTGCTGGCAGGGATGGCTTCGGCCACCGACTCGAAATTGGCAACCGCGGTGCCGCCGCGCTTCTTGATCTCCTCGACCACCTCCTCGGCGGGCGCGGCGCTCGTGCCGGCGCCGTCAGCGGCGACGCCGGGATCGTTGACGACGACCTTGGCGCCCTCGCCAGCGCAGAGCAGCGCGATCTCCCGCCCGATGCCGCGGCCTGCGCCGGTGACGATGATGACCTTGTCTTGCAGTGATTTGCTCATGTGGATGTCTCCTGTTTTGCCCGTCATTCCGGGATGGTGCGAAGCACCAGACCCGGAATCTCGAGATTCCGGGTGCGCGCTGCGCGCGCCCGGAATGACGGTGCGTTACCTCTCGTTCGTAAACACGATCGTGCCCGACGCGGCGAACATGCCGCCGACGCCGTGGCACACCGAGATCTTCGCGTTGGCGACCTGCGCCGGCGCAATGCCGCGCATCTGGCGGACGCTCTCCTGGAGCGCGTACATGCCGTACATGCCGGAATGCATGTAGCTCAGGCCACCGCCATTGGTGTTGAGCGGCAGCTTGCCGCCCGGGCGCGTGTTGCCGTCGGCGATGAACTTGCCGGTCTCCTCGTGCGGCATGAAGCCGAGATCGCCGAGGCCGAACAGCGGCAGATGCGCAAACGCGTCGTAGATCATGAGATGATCGACGTCCTTGTGCGCGATGCCGGCCTCTCTGAACGCCAGCGGCCCCGCGGTCTTGAACGCGCGCGAGGAGTTGAAAGTCTCCATCTGGCTGACCATCGGCGTCTCCACGCTCTCGCCGGTGCCCCTGATGTAGACCGGTTTGCGCGGAAAATCCTTGGCACGGTCGGCGGAGGTCAGGATCAGCGCGCCGCCGCCGTCGGTGACGAGGCAGCACTGCAGCAGACGGAACGGATAGGCGATCATGCGCGAGTTGAGGACGTCTGCGACCGTGATCGGATCCTTCATCATCGCGCGCGGATTCTTCGCCGCCCATTCCCGCTGCATCACCGCGACCGAGGCGAGCTGCTCGTGCGTGATGCCATAGGTCTTCATGAAGCGCAGCACCGGGATCGGGAACATGCTGGGCGGGCCGTAGACGCCGAACGGCGCCTCGAACTGGCCTTGCAGGCTGTCGGCGGGGATCGAGCGCGGTGCCTTGCCGATCATCGACTTGCCGCTCTCGGCATGGGTGATCAGCACCGTCTTGCACAGGCCAGCCTCGATCGCCGCGGCGGCATGGCGGACGTGCAGCATGAACGAGCAGCCGCCGACCGAGGTGCCGTCCACCCAGGTCGGCTTGATGCCGAGATAGTGGCAGACTTGCTGCGGCGTTTCGACCGCCGTGGCGAAGCCGTCGATGTCCGACAGCTTCAGTCCGGCATCGGCAATAGCATTGAGCGCCGCGTCCGCGTGAAGCTGGAGCTGCGAGGCGTTGGGGATGACACCGAGCTCGGTGGTCTCGGCCGCGCCGACGACGGCAACCTGGTTGCTGCGCATGGTCTATCCCTTCGCCGGACGGAATACGGGGAGGGTGATCTTGTCGTCGAGCGCCTCGAAGGCAACCTCGAGCTTCATATCGAGCTCGAGCGCCTCCGGCGTCTGCGGGCAGTCGATGATGTTGCTCATCATCCGCGGCCCCTCGTCGAGCTCGACCACCGCGATCGCGTAAGGCGCCGTGAAGCCGGGCGCGGCGGGACGGTGGTTGATCACGTAGCTGTAGAGAAAGCCCTTGCCGCTCGCCTTGAAGATGCTGACCTTGCGCGAGGCGCAGGACGGGCAGAACGGGCGTGGCGGGAAATAGACATGTGCGCAGGCGTCGCAGCGCTGCAGGCGCAACTCGCCCGCCTTGGTGCCGTCCCAGAAATGCTGGGTCTCGGGCGTCGGTTTCGGTCGCGCGCGCTGCGGTTCGGCCATGCGGCAGGTCCTCCCAAGGCCAAGCGAAGCCCGGCTGTTGCGATCTTGATGCGACAATCGACCATGGCGCGTCAACGGTCCAGCAATGCGCATGCATGCCATCATGCGCACAATGCTTGTGTCGAAGTGAGGCAGCGCTATACATTGCGCGCAAATATTCCGTGAGACAGACATGCCCGATTTTCCGACACTGACGAAGCTCGCCGAAGACCTCGAAAGCGGCCGTACCACCTCCCGCAAGCTGGTCGAGGCTTGCATCGCCAAGATCGCCGATCCGGCTGGCGAGGGGCAGCGTGCCTTCATCCACGTCGACAAGGACGCCGCGCTTGTGGCGGCGGATGCGATGGATGGTTTGCGCAAGGTGAAGGCGGCGCCGTCGCGCTACGCCGGTATCCCGATCTCAATCAAGGATCTCTTCGACATCAAGGGCCAGGTGACGCGCGCCGGCTCCCGCGCGCTCGACGATTCCTCGCCGGCCGAACAGGATGCCCCCACGGTGGCGCGGCTGCGCAAGGCCGGCTTCGTCGTGATCGGGCGCACCAACATGACCGAGTTTGCCTATTCCGGCATCGGCATCAATCCGCATTACGGTACGCCAAAAGGCGTCTGGAACCGGGCCGAGGGCCACGTGCCCGGCGGTTCGTCCTCGGGCGCAGCGGTGTCCGTGCTCGACGGCATGGCGCATGGCGCGCTCGGCACCGACACCGGCGGCTCCTGCCGGATTCCGGCGGCCTATAACGGCATCGTCGGCTACAAGCCGACGCAGCGGCGCGTACCGCTCGACGGGGCTGTGCCGCTGTCGTTCTCGCTCGACAGCATCGGGCCGCTGGCACGATCGGTCAGTTGCTGTGCCATTCTCGATGCCGTGCTCGCCAACGAGCCGATCGCCCCACTGAAGCCGCGGCCTGTCAAGGGCATGCGGCTTGCGGTGCCGACCACGATCGCGCTCGACGACCTCGACGCGGCTGTGGCCGGGACGTTCGAGCGGGCGCTCAAGAGTCTCGCCGATCACGGTGCGATCATCGAGCGCATCGAGATGGCCGAATTCCACGACATCGGACCGATGAACGCCAAGGGTGGCTTTGCGGCTTCCGAAAGCTTCGCCTGGCATCGCTACCTGCTCACATCCAAGGGCGACGTCTACGATCCCAGAGTCTCCGTGCGTATCATGCGCGGCGAAGCGCAGAGCGCGGCGGACTACATCGATCTTCTCAACGAGCGCCGCTCACTGATCGCCCGCGTCAATGCGCGGATCGCGCCCTACGACGCGCTGGTGCTGCCGACCACCGCCAACACGCCGCCGAAAATTTCGGATCTTGCCGACGACAAGGCGTTCACCAGGGAAAACCTGCGGGCGCTCCGCAACTGCACCCTGATCAACATGATCGACGGCTGCGCCATCTCGCTCCCGGCGCATCGCGAGGGTGAGATTCCCGTCGGCCTGATGCTGGCGGGCGCGGGCGGATCGGACCGCCGTATCTTCGAGCTTGCTGCCGGCATGGAGGCCCTAATTCGTGTTTGACCTGACTTTCACCGTTGACGCCCAGGACACCACCACGCCGCTGACGCTGGCGATCGACCAGATGGTCATCGCCGGCTGGACCGGCCGCGATCCGGTCGCGCGCGACAAGCACATTGCCGAGCTGCAGGAGATGGGTATCGCCCCGCCGGCCTCGACGCCGATCTACTATCGCGCCTCGGCGCGGCGCTTGACCATAGAAGATAGCATCGAGTGCACCGGCGGCGATTCCTCCGGCGAAGTCGAGTTCGTGCTGATCGGCTGGCAGGGCCGCATCTTCGTCGGCTGCGGCTCCGACCACACCGACCGCAAGGTCGAGGCCTACAACGTCACGGTGTCCAAGCAGATGTGCGACAAGCCGATCGCATCCACGCTGTGGGAGCTTGAGGACGTCATCGGCCATTGGGACAGGATGATCCTGCGCTCCTGGGCCACGATCAAGGGCGAGCGAGTGCTTTACCAAGAAGGCGCGCTCGACGCGATGCTCCCGGTCGCTGACTTGATCGCGCGTGGCTTCGAGGGAGGCAAATTCCCCGACGGCTGCGCCATGTTCGGCGGTACGTTCGCGGCGAAGGGCGGTATCCGCCCCGCCGACCGTTTCGATTTCGAGCTGGAAGACCCCGTTCTGAAGCGCACGATCAAGCACGGCTATGACGTGGTGACGCTGCCGGTGCGAGGCTGAAGTCTCTCCACCGTCATTGCGAGGAGCTCTTGCGACGAAGCAATCCAGACTGGTTCCGCGGAGGAATTCTGGATTGCTTCGCTGCGCTCGCAATGACGAGGAGAGAGTCGGGAATCGGGTGGCAGAGGGCGGGTGGCCTTGCGAAAGTCCGAGCCATGACAGCAACAGCACGCAAATCGTCTCAATCTCCGAAAGCCGACCCCGCTGCCCACGTCGATGCCCTCGACTGGCCCCAGATCACCGGCGAACTCGACACCCATGGCAGCGCCGTCCTGAAGGGCCTGCTCGCGCCGGATCAATGCCGCGCCGTCGCCGCGCTCTATCCCGACGACGCCAACTTCCGCAGCCGCATCGTCATGGGCCGCCACGGCTTTGGCCGCGGCGAGTACAAATATTTCTCCTATCCGCTGCCCGACCTGATCGCGCAGCTGCGCCCGGCGCTCTACGGGCATCTCCAGGGCGTCGCCAATCGCTGGAACGAGGCGATGGGAATCGACATCCGCTACCCCGCCGAACACGCGGCATTTCTGAAACGCTGCCACGAGGCCGGGCAGGCGCGGCCGACGCCGCTGCTGCTGCAATACGAGACGGGCGATTTCAACTGCCTGCATCAGGATCTCTATGGCGAGCACGTGTTCCCGCTCCAGGTCGCGATCCTCTTGTCCGAGCCCGGCCGCGATTTCACCGGCGGCGAGTTCGTGCTGACCGAGCAGCGACCGCGCATGCAGTCCCGCGCCGAGGTGGTTCCGCTTGCGCAGGGCGACGCGGTCGCCTTCGCTGTGCATCATCGCCCGGTGCAGGGGACACGCGGCACCTACCGCGTTAATCTCCGCCATGGCGTCAGCCGGATTCGCTCTGGCCAGCGCCACACGCTGGGTGTGATCTTTCACGATGCCAAATGAGCGCTGCGATTGACGGCTGATCTGTTCGACAATGTTGCCGAGGCGCAGCCGTCACGCGAGGAGATCGCCGACGGCGCTGTGCTGTTGCGCGGCTTCGTCAAGCCGATCGAGAGCGAGCTGATCGAAGCCGTGCGCGCCATCGTGGCGCAGTCGCCGTTCCGTCGCATGACCACGCCCGGCGGGCATCTGATGTCGGTGGCCATGACCAATTGCGGCGAGCGCGGCTGGATCACCGATCATACCGGCTATCGCTATGATCCCATCGACCCGCGGACCGGCGCGCCGTGGCCGGCGATGCCGCCCGTGCTCCGCGATCTCGCCCGCCGTGCGGCGGAGCAGGGCGGCTTTGCCGGCTTCGCGCCCGATGCCTGCCTCGTCAACCGCTACGAGCCCGGCACGCGACTGTCACTGCATCAGGACAAGGACGAGCTGGATTATTCAGCGCCGATCGTCTCGGTCTCGCTCGGCCTACCTGCGACCTTCCTGTTCGGCGGCATGGCGCGCAGCGACAAGCCGCGGCGCTTCCGGCTAGTGCATGGTGACGTCGTGGTCTGGGGCGGGCCCAGCAGGCTCGCCTATCACGGCGTGGCGCCGCTCTCCGACGGCGAGCACGCGCTGCTCGGGCGCAAGCGGATCAATTTGACGTTCCGAAAGGTCCGCTGACGCGTTTCCTCGCAGCCCCCGCTCGTCTAAGCTTCCGGCGGGGGAGACGGCGATATGGCGACCACACAGCTCTCGGCCGGCACTGGCGCGGCCAACCGCACCGGCCTGTATCTGGCCGTGCTGCAACTGGCGTTCACGCTTGGCTGGACCACCTACGTCGTCTATCTGCCAAAGCTCGCGGCTGAGGTCGGCATCGCGCCGTCAGCCGTCATCTTCATCCTGATGCTGGACCAGGCGATCTTCACCATCGCCGATACCGTGATGGGGATCGCCGCCGACAAGATCGCTCCCCATCTCGGCAGGCTTGGCCTGTTCGTCGGGCTCCTGGCCGCGATCTCCTGCGGCGCGTTCGTCGCGCTGCCTTTCGTCGCAGGGCGCGGCGTGGCCGCGCAGGGGTGGTTCATTGCCCTGATCGTGGTCTGGTCGATCACCTCGTCCGCGTTGCGCGCGCCACCGCTGACCCTGCTCGGCAGATACCGCGCCCGGCCGCAGGTGCCGTTCCTCGCCGCGCTCGCGATGCTCGGCTATGGCGTCGCTGGCGCGGTCTCGCCCTATCTCGGCGTGGTGCTGCGCGAGCACGACGCGCGGCTACCCTTCGTGATATCGAGCGCAGTGCTGCTGTTGACCGCGCTCGGACTGTCACGGATCGAGCACGACGTGGCCCGCGACACCGCGCCGCCGACACCGGCCGAGGCAGCAAAGCCGCTTGGCCTTGTGCCGATCGCCTTCATCGTCGCGATGGTGGCGCTCGCGCTCGGCTATCAGTTGCACTTCGCTCTGAACAGCGCGCCGTTCTACCTGCGCTTTGCCAAGCCGGATGAGCTGCAATGGCTGATGCCGGTGTTCTGGATCGGTTTCAACATTGCGATGTTTCCGGCAAGCCTCGTCGTCAAGCACCGTGGCGGCGTGATCGTGATGGGCGCGGCCGGACTGCTTGGAGCGGTCGCGATTGCTGCGGCCGAATTCGCCGGCAGCCTCAACACGCTGATCGTCGCGCAGTTTCTCGCCGGCGCGGCGTGGGGCTGCATGCTGATGAGCGCGATCTCGGCCGCGTTGGCGATCGGCTCGACCGGCGCGGAGGGAAAGGTGACCGGCCTCGTCTTCTCGGCGCTGGCACTCGGGACCTTCGCGCGGATGGCGGCGGTCGCCGGCGGCTTGCAGAAAATGCCTGACTACGCGCCGCTGCTGCACTGGGCCCCGGTCGCCTGCTGGGCGGTCGCAGGCGCGGGCCTGCTGGTGATCGCGGCGGCGCGGCTACAGGGCGGCGTTCACCTCAAGGCTTCGGCGGGTGGATGAACGTCCACGGGCTGACTTCCGAATCTCGCATCACTTCGACCGAGATCAGATACGGCCCGCCATGGGCCAGCGCCTTCTCCATCGCCGCCTTGAACTGGTCCGGCGCGGTGACGCGCGCGGATGCGACGCCAAACGACTCCGCGAGCTTGACGAAATCCGGATTGACCAGATCCGACGCCACCACGCGGCCGTCGAAGCGCTCGCGCTGGTCGCGGCGGACATTGCCGTAGGCGTTGTTGTTGAACACCAGCGTCACCACGCCGATGTTGAACTGCACGGCGGTGGCGAGCTCCTGCACACAGAACATGAAGCCGCCGTCGCCGGTGATCGCCACCACCGGCTTGTCGGGATTTGCGACCTTGGCCCCGAGCGCGGTCGGGAAACCCGAGCCGAGCGTGCCCTGATAGCCTGAGGTGATGAAGGTGCGCGGCTCGTAGATCGGGAAGCCGTACCAGGAGGCGAAGCCAAACTGCGACAATTCATCTGTCACGATCGCGTTCGCCGGCAGCACCTCGCGCAGGATGTTGAGATACGCCATCTGCGGCTGGATGCGCTGGATCTCGGCTTGCGCCGTCGCAGTCACTTCCCGGATGTCTCCCCGCCGACCGCTGGTCCTGGCGTAGCCGGCCTTCTTCACGGCGGCGACGAGATCGGCCGCGCCGGTTTTGGCGTCGGCGACGATAGCGACATCGGAGGCGAGCCGCCGCATCTCGGCGGGATCGATATCGACACGAATGGATTTCAGCCCCTTCGGCTGATACGGCCAGCGGAAGCCTGACGCCGGCAGTTCGGCGCGCGTGCCGATCGCGATCATCAAATCGGTTGTCGGCCATAGCTTGTAGGCCGCCGCCATCGTGAGTCCTAGCTCATGCGCATTGGAGACGATGCCGCGGCCGCTGCGGAAGGCGACGACAGGTGCGTCGATCATCTCGGCGAGTTCGAGAATTTCCTCGCGCGCTTCGATCGCGCCGCTGCCGACGAAGATCATCGGCGCCTTGCTGTTCCTGATCAGCGCGGCCGCCTGTTTGATCATATCAGGGTCGGGCTGCGGCGCGGGCAAGGGCTCCAGCACCTGTGCTGCAGCCGTGTCCGCGCGTTGGGTGAAGACGTCCCAGGGCATCTCGACCGAGGCGGGGCCACGCCGTCCGGACGTCATCTCCTGGAAGGCGCGCGCGACCGTGGTCGGCGCGTTGCCGGGATATTCGATGCGGTCCGCCCATTTCACATAGGTGCGCAAGGTCGCGAGCTGGTCCGGCATCTCGTGCAGGTGGCCGCGGCCCTTGCCCAGAAACTGCGTCGGCACCTGGCCGGTGACGCACAACACCGGCTCGTTGCAGCCGAAGGCGGTGAGCAGTGCCGCGCTGGCGTTGAGCACGCCGGGACCCGGCACCACGCTGAACACGCCGGGCCTGCCGCTGGAGCGCGCATAGCCGAACGCCATGTAGCCGCAGGCCTGCTCGTGCCGCGCGCCGATCACCTTGAGCTGAGCCTGGTGGAAGGCGTCGAACAGACCGTAGACCTGCGCGCCTGGCAGGCCGAACACGGTGTCGACTCCGTGGGCGACAAGGCCGCTTACGATCGCTTCGCCTCCGGTGAGGGTGGTCATGGCACTATTCCATTTCAATCGGTGTTCAGGCTTCGTCGACGACGCCATTTCGCAAGGTCCCGATGCCCTCGGCATGGACCTCGACGACATCGCCGGGTTTCAAATAACGCGGCGGGTCGAACCGCGCGCCGGCGCCGGTCGGCGTGCCCGTGACGATGATATCGCCGGGGACAAGCGTCGCGAAGGTCGAGATATAGCTGATGAGATAGCGGAACGGAAACATTAGCCTGCTGGTGCGGTCGTCCTGCCGAAGCTCGCCGTTGACATGCGTGGTGAGGCGGATGTCCGCGATCTGCGATTCCTGTACGTAGGGCACCAGCCACGGGCCGAGGCTGCCGCTGGAATCGAAGTTCTTGCCCTGCGTGACGTTGAACTTGGCATGGCGCAGCCAATCTCGCACCGAGCCTTCGTTGCAGAGCGTCAGCGCGGCGATGTGGTCGAGCGCAGAACTTTCGGGGATGTGCCGGCCGGCCTTGCCGATCACCAGCACGATCTCGCCCTCATAGTCGAGCTGTGCGGATGCGCGCGGGCGCACCAGCGGCGTGTCATGGCCGACGAAGGAACGCGGCGAGCGCATGAACATGCTCGGATATTTCGGTGCGTCCTGGCCGTCCTTGTACTCGGCGTTACGATCAGGGTAGTTGACGCCGATGCAGATGATCTTTTCCGGCGCGGGTACCGGCGGCAGCCAGATGATATCGCCGAGCGCGTGATCGGGCGTGCGGCCGGCGGCTTCTTCGGCGAGGCTCGCGAGCTTTCCTGCCGCGATCACCTCGCGCAGCGTCGGATAATCTTTGGCGTGGCGCGCGGAGAGCTCGACAACGCCGCCATCGACGACGGCGCCGTACTTCGTTTCACCCTTGACGGAATAGGTGGCGAGGCGAGGGAGGTTCATTTGCTGCTCTTCATTCCTCGTCGTCCCGGCGAAGGCCGGGACCCATACCGCGTGATCTCTCGATTGGAGAAGGTAGAAGTACCGAACAACGTGTCTTCGCCAAACGTCTCCCTGTGGCTATGGGTCCCGGCTTTCGCCGGGACGACGGCTTGGGAAGCTCGACAGTCACTGACATTAATCCGCCACCAGCACGTCGGCCACGAACTTCGGCTCACGCACGGCTTGCCCGGAGAACGGCGAGCCCTGCTCGAACCAGGAGCGCGGGGCCGGCGCGCCCCATAATGTCTGGCGGCGCGGATCGCGCAGCGACCAGCGCAGCGGCTCGTGGTCGTGGTCGCCGGTGAAATAGTCGCTGGTGTAGAGCTCGAGCCTGTGACCGTCGGGGTCGCGGACGTAGAGGAAGAACGCATTCGAGATGCCGTGGCGGCCGGGTCCACGCTCGATGTTCTTCACGAAGCCTTGCGAGGCCATGACGTCGCAGAGATGGATGATGTTCATCGCCGTCGGCGTCCAGTAGGCGAAGTGGTGCAGCCGCGGGCCCTTGCCGTTGGTGATCGCAAAATCGTGGACATTGCCCTTGCGATGCATCCAGGCCGCGGCGATGCGCCCGTTCGGTCCGTCCTCCTCGGCGTATTCGGTGAGGCGAAAGCCGAGCCGGGCATAGAATTCGACGGTGTCCTGCACCTCGGCGGCGAACACGTTGAAATGGTCGAGCCGCTGCGGGTGGCATCCCCTGTAGAGATCGTAGCGGCGCAGCAGATGCGGCCGCCGGTCCATCGACGCATACAGCTCGATCTGGAAGCCGAAGGGGTCGGTGAACTGCAGCGTGCGGCCCTGGAAGGGCTGATCGACGAAGGCATAGCCAAGACCGTTCTCGGACAGGAACTTTGCGGCCTTGTCCAGATCCCCGTCATTGCCGACCTTGAAGCCGAGGCGGTTGCAGGCAGGCGCAGCCGCTTTGCGCAACACCAGCGAGTGGTGCTGATGCTCCTCGGCGGCGCGCAAGTAGACGACCTTGTCGTCGGCGTCCTCGACATGCAGGCCGACAACGCTTTCATAGAACTCGCGGCTGAGCTTCAGATTGGTGACGTCCAGCACGGCGTGGCTGGAGCGGATGATGTTGAACGGCGGCTCGAAGATATGTTGCGGTACGGGCATTGCGTTTCCCCTCTCTAGACCCGGTCATTCCGGGGCGGTCCCTTAAGACCGAACCCGGAATCTCGAGGTTCCGGGTTCGCTTCGCGCCCCGGAACGACGGTGGCTCTAAATTCCCAGCTTCTGAATCTTGTGCGTGCCCCGCGCGAGCGAGACGTGCTTGGTTTCCATGTAGAAATCGAACGAGTAATCACCGCCGTCGCGGCCGATGCCCGAGGCCTTCATGCCGCCGAACGGCGTCGGCAGATGGCGGACGTTTTCCGAGTTCAGCCAGATCATGCCGGCTTCCAGCGCATCGGCAACGCGCAAAGCGCGGCCGACGTCGTTGGTCCAGACATAGCCAGTCAGGCCATAGCGGATGTCGTTGGCGATCTCGATTGCGTCTGCTTCGTCCTTGAAGGGCAGCACGGTGAGGAAGGGGCCGAACACCTCCTCCTGTGCCACGCGCATCTTGCCGTGTGCGCCGGTCACCAGCGTCGGCTCGACATAGTGCCCGCCGCCGGGGCCGTCATAGGCCTTGCCGCCGACGGCGATCGTCGCGCCGTCCTGGCGTGCGACGTCGAAATAGGAGCAGACCTTTGCCAGGTGACGCTCGTGGATCAGCGGCCCGATCTCGGTTGCGGGATCGAGGGGATGGCCGACCTTCAAGGCCTTTACCCGCGCGGTCAGCTTCTCGATGAACTTTTCGGCGACGCCGGCCTGGATCAGCAGGCGGCTCGACGACGTGCAGCGCTCGCCGTTGAGAGAGTAGATCATGAACACGACGGCATCGAGCGCGCGGTCGAGATCGGCGTCGTCGAACACGATCACCGGGTTCTTGCCGCCGAGTTCGAAATGCACGCGCTTCAAGGTCGGCGCGCCCTGAACCATGATCGCCGAGCCGGTCGAGCTTTCGCCGACAAAGCCGATCGCCTTGATGGCGGGATGCTCTGTCAGCGCCTTGCCGGCCTCTTCGCCGAAGCCGTGGACGGTGTTGAGCACACCGTCGGGAACGCCGGCTTCCTTGACGAGCTTTGCCAGGATAGCCGCCGTGATCGGCGACCATTCCGCCGGCTTGTGCACGACGGTGCAGCCGGCTGCGAGGGCAGGGGCGATCTTCCAGGTCGAGAGCATGAACGGCGTATTCCACGGCGTGATCACGCCGACCGGGCCGATCGGCACGCGGGTCGAGATGTTCCAATGCTCGTCGCTCGGCGTGTTCTGGCCGTCGCGCGCCTCGCCGCATCGGTCGGCAAAGAAGCGGAAATTCTCGGCGGCGCGGATCGCGGCCTTGGCCATGAAGCGATAGGCCTGGCCGGTGTCGATGCATTCGAGCACCGCGATGTCCTCGGCATTGTCCTCGATGGCGTCAGCGACGCGATGCAGCAGCTTCTTCCGCATCGCCGGCGCCATGTCGCGCCAGGATTTGAAGGCCAGCGAAGCAGCGGTTGCCGCGGCGTCGATATCCTCGGCATTGCCGCGGGCGACGCTCGCGAGGGTCGCGCCGTCGACCGGCGATTTCGTCTCGAACGTTTCGCCTGAGATCGACGGCACGATCTTGCCGTCGATCATGTGGCCGATGCCGTCGGCGCGCAGCGACTTCAGCAGCGGTGCGATGCGGTCGCGATTGGCCTGGAACACATCGGCTTTCGGCGTGGGCTTATCCATGGGCGGCCTCCGCTTTCAGGGCGTCGTGGATGTTGTTGCGCTTCCAGCTCGTGTCCTTGTCGTTGATCTGCATGTCGAACGAGAGGGCGAATTTCGAGCTTGCGAACACGGGATCGAGATGCCGGGAGAGCGCCTGGAAGATTTGCTCGCCGGCTTTCTTGCGGGTCTCGAGGTCACGGCCTTCGCCAATGCGCAGCACCATGTCGAGAAAGCCGTAGTCCTGTCGCGCGTCCGCGATCGCATAATGCTCGCATTTGACGGCGCGGACGCGGATGCCGCCGAGCGGGAAGATGCCGGTCTCGACCGCGGCCTTGCGCACCACCTCGCACGCCGCGCCGATGTCGAGGCGGTCGTCGAGATTGGCCGAATATTCGATCGTGAAATGCGGCATCGCGGTTTCACTCCCTGTTTTTTTGTTCGTCTAAGCGAAGTAGCAGCTCACCGAGCCGTAGGCGCCATAATCGGCCTGAATTGTGTCGCCCTTGCGGGTCTCGATCGGACGGATGAAAGAGCCGGCGAGCACGATTTGTCCGGGCTCAAGCGCAAGGCCGAGCGGTGCGATCTTGTTGGCGAGCCAGGCGACGGCAGTCGCGGGATGATTGAGCACGCCCGCGGCAAGGCCGGTTTCCTCGAGCTGGCCGTTCTTGAAACAGAGCGCACCGATCCAGCGCAAATCAGCATCCAGCGGGCGGATCGGCCGACCGCCGAGCACGATGCCGGCATTGGCCGCGTTATCGGCGATGGTGTCGAAGATCTTTCGCGTCGCCTTGGTCCGGGGATCGACGCGCTCGATGCGCGTGTCCAGAATCTCCAGCGCCGGCACGACGAAATCGGTGGCGTTGAGCACGTCGAACAGGGTGCAGTCAGGGCCCGCGAGGCGCTTGCTCATGACGAAGGCGAGCTCGGCTTCCACGCGCGTCGCGATGAAGCGCTCCGTCGGGACGAGGCCGCCATCGGCGAAGAACATGTCGTCGAGCAATACGCCGGAATCCGGCTCATTGATTCCAAGCGCGCTCTGCATCGCCTTCGAGGTCAGGCCGATCTTGTGTCCCCTGACGATGCGCCCCTCGGCAATCTTGACGTCGACCCAGGCCTTCTGAATCGCGTAGGCATCAGCGATGCTGATGGCGGGAAAGTCCTGCGACAGCTGCCGGATCTGCGTACGGGTCTTCTCCGCCTGATGCAGACGGCTCGCGCAAGCTCGGATATCGTCGTTGGAAAGCGCCATTTGTGATCTTACAAAATGTGGAGCTCGAAGATACTTAACATGTTAAGTGAATGCGTCAACGCCATTTTGGCTTGCTGCACTGCAAACGTTTTGCGGTTGAAGGGGCATCATCGTGAAGAGACCGGCTGATCCAGCGGACGACGGCGCCACCGCCGCGCGACAGGTGCCGATGCGCGACTTCTCGCGTTCGTTGCCGATGTCGTTGCTGCGGGCACGCGAAGCCGTGATGCGGCAATTCCGTCCCTCGTTGCGTGAGCATGGGTTGACCGAGCAGCAATGGCGCATTCTGCGCGCGCTCGCGGCGATCGACACGGTCGAGGTCACGGAACTCGCGCGCACCGCGTTCCTGCTCGGCCCGAGCCTGTCGCGCATCCTGCGCGATCTGGAGGCGCGCAACCTGATCGAGCGCAAGACCGCCAAGGCGGACCAGCGCCGCAGCATGGTCTCGATCTCGGAAAAAGGCGTGAAGCTGATGGCGTCCGTGGCGCCGTCCTCCGAAGCGATCTATGCGGAGATCACGCGCCGCTTTGGCGCGCGCAAGCTCGTCGAGTTGCAGGGGATGCTCGGCGAGCTCGAACAAAGTCTCGCAGGGCTCGGTGCCGGCGAGGAGGCAAGTGCCGAGGAGTGAAAGCAGATATGCGCGAGCGCGCGGCAACAATCATGGACATCGCCGCATTTTTTCGCTCAAGTGCCGCTCAAGCCGGTGACTGCAAAATCGGCGCCAGGTAGAGGCAAACAGACCCTCATGGTCACCATCCAGGTTCAGAAGCTGATCGACTTCGTCACCGAGGTCTTCGCGCATGCGCAGTCGTCGCCTGACGAAGCCCGGCGCATCGCCACTTATCTAACCGCGGCGAATCTGACCGGCCATGACAGCCACGGCGTGATCCGCGTCCCCGTCTATATCCGCTGGCAGAAGAGCGGCGCGGTCGTGCCCAACCAGAACGCCGAAATCGTGCTCGACACGCCCTCGCTCGCGGTGGTCGACGGCAAGTTCGGCTACGGCCAGACCGTGACGGCGCAGGCGGTCCGGATCGGCATCGAGAAGTGCAGGAAGGCGGGACTTGCCGCCGTCGCGCTGCGCAATGCCGGCCATATCGGCCGCGTCGGCGATTGGGCCGAGATGGCCGCCGCCGAAGGACTGATCTCGGTACATTTCGTCAATGCCGCGGGCTCGCTGCTGGTGGCGCCTTTCGGCGGCGTCGAGAAACGGCTCTCCACCGCACCCTATTGCGTCGGCATTCCGCGCGAGGGCCAGGATCCGATCGTGCTTGATTTTGCGACCTCAGTCGTGGCCGAAGGCAAGGTGCTGGTCGCGAGCCGCGGCGGCAAGAAGCTGCCGAAGGGCGCGCTGGTCGATGCCGACGGCAGCCTGAGCGAGGAGCCGGCCGTACTCTACGGCCCCTACACGCCGGACGGGCCGCGCGATCACACCAAGGGAACGGGCGCAATCCGTGCGTTCGGCGAGCACAAGGGCTCGGGCCTTGCCTTCATGTGCGAGCTGCTCGGCGGCGCCTTGACCGGAACCGGGGCCACGTCCGGCGGCCGCCGCTTCGCCAACGGCATGCTGGCCTTCTACGTCGATCCGAAAGTGGTCGATACCTCCCATGTCTTCGACGCAGAGGTGTCGCGCTATGCCGACTTCATCCGTGCCACCAAGCCGGTGGCCGGGATGGACCAAGTGCTGATTCCCGGCGACCCTGAGCGGAAAACCCGGGCTGAGCGGACCCGAAACGGCATCCCCTTGCCGGATGACACCTGGGCGGCAATAGTGAATACCGCCCGCGAGGTCGGCGTCAGCGAAGTCAGCATCCAGAGGGCGACCGCATAGGTCTTGCGTCATTGCGAGCGTAGCGCGACGCGCCAGTTCGCGGTAACAGCGGTTGTGCTGTCGCGACGCTCGTCATGGTGACGATGGTCCAAATCACACGGTCCAAATAACACGGTCCGAACAACAAAGAAGGAAGGCAACGTGGCGAACAAGGTCAAGGAAATCTGGAAGTCGGGCAAGGCCGTGGTCAACGCGTGGCTCGCGATTCCCTCCGGCTTCTCGGCCGAGATGATCGCGCAATGCGGCTTCGACAGCGTCACCGTCGACATGCAGCATGGCGTGCAGGATTATCTGTCGATGGTGCAGTGCTTCCAGGCGATGGACAAGCACCCGATCACGCCGATGGTCCGCGTGCCCTGGAACGAGCCCGGCATCATCGGCAAGGTGCTCGATGGCGGCGCCTATGGCGTGATCTGCCCGATGGTCAACACGCCGCAGGAAGCCAGGAACCTCGTCTCCTATTCCAAGTACCCGCCGAAGGGCGTGCGCTCCAACGGCCCGATCCGCGCCGGCATGTACGGCACCGCGGGCTCCTACCAGAAGACGGCCAACGACGACATCGTGCTGCTGCCGATGATGGAGACCAGGACCGCGGTCGAGAACATGGAAGCGATCTTCGACGTCGAAGGCATCGACGGCGTCTATATCGGCCCGTCCGACCTCGGCTTCTCCTACGGCCTTGAGCCGAAGCTCGATCGCACCGAGCCCGAGATCCTCGCGATCTACGAGAAGATCATCAAGGAGTGCGGCAAGCGCGGCCTCAACCCGGGCATCCATTGCAGCGGCGCCGAAGGTGCCGCGCGCGCCATCAACATGGGCTTCAAGCTGGTGACGCTCTCGAACGAGGTCGGCCTGATGACGACCTACGCCAAGATGCAGGTCAACGCCACCCGGAAGGATTCCGGCGGCAAGGCCTGAGCTCTCTCTGTGTCCCGGACGCGGTGCGGCGCGTAGCGCCGCTCCGCAGAGCCGGGACCCAGAAGCCAGTGAAGCACATTACGTAAACAACTAGGCCCGGCTCAGCAGCGCATCGTTTCGCGCTGCGCTGCGTCCGGGGCACGATAGTTTCGATACAGGAGACCTCCCATGACCATCAGCCCCGTCATTCGCCTGCATCCCGATGATGGCGTGCTGATCGCGCGCGCAAGCTTGCCGCCGGGAACATTGGTGGCCGACGGCGTGACTACGGTCGAGCGCATTCCTTCCGGCCACAAGGTCGCGATCAAGCCGATCGCTGTCGGCGAGCCGGTGATACGCTATGGCCAGATCATAGGCTTCGCGACCACCCCGATCGCGCCGGGCCAGCACGTGCACGTGCAGAACTGCGGCATGGGCGATTTCGCCAAGGACTATGCCTATTGCGCCGACGTCAAGCCGACGCCGAATTTCGATCTGCCGGCGAGCTTCGAAGGCATCCGCCGTCCGGACGGCCGCGTCGCCACGCGCAACTATATCGGCATCCTGACCTCGGTGAATTGTAGCGCGCATGTCGCAAGCCTGGTCGCCGACGTCTTCAAGAAGAATCCCTTCACCGGCGACAATCCGCTGGCCGATTTCCCCAATGTCGACGGCGTGGTCGCGCTGACCCACAAGACCGGCTGCGGCATGACGCAGAACGAGCCCCTGGCGCTGCTCCGCCGCACGCTCGGTGGTTATGCGCGGCACGTGAACTTCTCCCACGTCATCGTACTCGGCCTCGGCTGCGAGGTAAACCAGATCGGCGGCCTGATGGAGGAGCAGAAGCTCGCCGGCCGCCTGCGCGCGATGGACATCCAGGAGGTCGGCGGCACCCGCAAGACGGTGGAAGCCGGCGTTGCCTTCGTGCGCGAGGCACTCGCGGAGTCCAACAAGGTCAAGCGCGAGTCCGTTCCGGTGAGCGAATTGACCGTGGCGCTGCAATGCGGCGGCTCGGACGGCTATTCCGGTGTCTCCGCCAATCCGGCGCTGGGCGCGGCCAGCGATCTCATCGTGCGTCACGGCGGCACCGTGATCCTGTCGGAGACGCCGGAGACTTATGGCGCCGAGCATCTGCTCACGCGCCGCGCCGTCAGCCGCGAGGTCGGCGAGAAGCTGGTCGATCTCATGCGCTGGTGGGATGAGTACACGACGCGCGAAGGCGCCGAGATGAACGCCAATCCGAGCCCGGGCAACAAGGCCGGCGGTCTCACCACCATTTTGGAGAAGTCGTTGGGCGCGATGGCGAAGGCCGGCACCACCAATCTCGTCGAGGTGCTGCGCTACGCCGAGCCCATCACCAAGAAGGGTTTCGTGTTCATGGACACGCCCGGCTACGATCCCGTTGCCGCGACCGGGCAGGTCGCTGGCGGCGCCAATCTGGTCTGCTTCACCACGGGGCGCGGCAGCGTGTTCGGCTGCAAGCCGGCGCCCTCGATCAAGCTCGCCACCAACACGCCGATGTACAAGCGCATGGAAGAGGACATGGATGTCAATTGCGGCACCATTCTCGAAGGCGAGGAGAGCGTCCAGCAGTGCGGCCAGCGCATTTTCGATCTGATTCTCAAGACCGCGTCGGGCCAGCCGACCAAGAGCGAGAGTTTTGATTTCGGCGGCGCCGAGTTCGCGCCCTGGGTGCTGGGCGCGACGATGTAATCCCTTCGTTGCGCGTCGGCGGTAGCCCCGCACTGCAAGCGACGCTCCTAAGTAATGATACGGAGCCGTGAAGTGATCTCGGCGGTTCCCGCGGTCACACCTGATTAACATCTTCTGCCGTAATCCCTGGAGCGATGCGAGCTCCACCCACTAGGGGCGTTCGCCCTTCGTGAGGATTCGTCAACGATGACGCGTGCGATACGGCCGACCGGCGTGGAATATCTCCTCGGAGAGGAGGAGCTGATCGTGTCGAAGACCGATCTCAAAGGCCGCATCACCTACGCCAACGATGTCTTCATCCGGATGGCGAAGTACTCCTGGAAGGAGCTGATGGGCGCCCCCCACAGCCTGATCCGCCACCCCGAGATGCCACGCTCCGTCTTCAAGCTGTTGTGGGACACGCTTCAGTCCAGGCAGGAGATCTTCGCCTACGTCGTCAACCTCGCGAAGGACGGCAGCCATTACTGGGTGTTCGCCCACGTCACGCCGACATTCGACGAGCGTGGCAATGTCGTCGGCTATCACTCCAATCGCCGCAAACCCGATCCTGCGCAGATCGAGCGTATCAAGCCGATCTACAAGGCGCTGTGCGCGGAAGAGGCGCGGCATGCCAATGCCAAGGACGGCATGCATGCGAGCTTCGAGGCGATGGTCGGGCTGCTCAAGCAACAGGGTGTCGGTTACGATGAATTTGTGCTCTCTCTCTAAGGCGCAGGGAGCGACCGCGCTCGCATCCGTTCTTGCCGTCGTTGCGTTCGTGCTGTCGCTGGCCGGTGCGACTGGAATTTCCGCCACGGCGTTGCTTGGCGCGACGGTCGTGCTGCTCGGTTACGCCGTCTGGTGCCAGCACCGCACGGCGGTGGCCGTCGACGAGATGGCAGACGTGTGCCGCAAGGCCGCACGTGGCGACCTCGAGACGCGCATCCTCAGCATCCGCCAGGCCGGACGGATCGGCGCCATTCAGAAGGCGGTCAACGACATGCTCGACATTACCGATGCCTATTTGCGGGAGGCTTCGGCGTCGATGGACTATGCGAGCCGCGGTAAATATTTCCGCAAGATCCTCGCGCGGGGATTACCCGGCTCGTTCCGCCGTTCAGCCACCGTCATCAATTCCGGCACCGACAGCCTCGGCCGTCGCGTGGTCGAGATCGCGGATCTCGCAAAGCAGTTCGGCACGCATCTTGACCAGGTCGCCGGCACTCTGATGGGCGCGGCAACCGATCTCGAATCCGACGCCGGCCAGATGGCGGCGGCGGCCGAGAAGACCAGCCGGCAGACCTCCGGCGTGCTCAGTGCGTCCGACCAGGCCTCGCGCAACGTCGCCACCGTCGCGAGTGCCGCGGAGCAGCTCGCATCATCGATCGCGGAGATCAGCCGCCAGGTGGCCGGCTCGACCACGAGCACGGGGCGGGCGGTGAACGAAGCCAATCGTGCCGGCAGCGAGATTCGCACGCTTGCGGATGCGGCGATGCGGATCGGCGACGTGGTCAAGCTGATCAGCGAGATCGCCGAGCAGACCAATCTGTTGGCGCTCAACGCCACCATCGAAGCCGCGCGGGCAGGCGAGGCCGGCCGCGGCTTCGCCGTGGTCGCATCCGAGGTCAAGAGCCTCGCCAACCAGACCGCGAAAGCGACCGAGGAGATCAGCGCCAAGGTCGGCGAGATGCAGCAATCGACCACCAATTCGGTCGCCGCCGTCGAGGCGATCGCGCAGACCATCACCGAGATCAACGGCATCACCGCCTCGATCGCGACCTCGATCGAGCAGCAGGGTCTCGCCACCCGTGAGATCGCCCGCAACGTCCAGGAAGCCTCGGCCGGCACCTCGCAAATGTCCTCCAACGTCACCGGCATCAGCGAAGCCGCCGCCGATACCGGCCGTGTGGCGAGCCGCGTCAACAGCGCCTCCGAACGCGTCCATGGCGAGGTCGAGACGCTCCGGCGCGAGGTGACGCAGTTTTTGCAGCGGCTGACGTCAGCGGCGTAGGACATCGCGGAGAGGACGCGCATTCTTCCCCTCTCCCCTTGTGGGAGAGGGTGGCTCGCCGCTCAGCGGCGAGACGGGTGAGGGGTCTCTCTCCGCGCGCACCTCTCACGCCGGAATTCGCGGAGGCGTACCCCTCATCCGGCGCTTCGCGCCACCTTCTCCCGCAAGAGGAGAAGGAAGAAAGCGGGCGGGCCGCACCTTGCGTAGGCACCCTTTGCCCGTTGTTAGTGCTTGATCGAGGTCACCAGCGGTGTTCTGCTTAAAAAAGCTGCTGGAGTACCGCACCCCGTGTCGATCTACGTCGCATTACACCACGTCACGCACTACAAATACGACCGCCCGATCGATCTCGGCCCGCAGACCATTCGTCTGCGGCCGGCGCCGCATACCCGCACGCCGATCCTGAGTTATTCGCTCAAGGTCACTCCGGCCAATCATTTCGTGAACTGGCAGCAGGATCCGCTGGGCAATTGGATCGCGCGTTACGTCTTTCCGGAGAAGACGACCGAGCTCAAGATCGAGGTCGATTTCACGGCGCAGATGACTACGGTCAATCCGTTCGACTTCTTCGTCGAGCCCTATGCCGACAGCTTTCCGTTCGAATATACGCAAGATCTCAAGATGGAGCTCGCGCCTTATCTCGAGACCGTCAAGCCCGATCGGCTGTTCGCGAAATATCTCGACACGATCCCGCCCGAAGCCCCGAACACCGTCAATTTCCTGGTCGATCTCAACAGGGAGTTGCAGAAAAGGATCGGCTACGTCATCCGCATGGAGGCGGGCGTGCAGACGCCGGAGGAGACGCTTTCCTCCGCGGCCGGCTCGTGCCGCGACTCCGCCTGGCTCCTGATCCAGACCTTCCGTCACCTCGGTCTCGCCGCCCGTTTCGTCTCCGGCTATCTGATCCAGGTCCGTCCCGACATCGATCCAATCGAGGGGCCGCCGGAGGTTGAGAACGATTTCACCGATCTCCACGCCTGGGCCGAGGTCTACCTGCCGGGCGCGGGCTGGATCGGCTTCGACGCGACCTCGGGCATGCTCGCGGGCGAGGGCCACATCCCGGTCGCCGCGACGCCGCACTACCGCTCGGCGGCGCCGATCTCCGGCGGCGCCGGCTTTGCCGAGGTCGAATTCGCCTTCGACATGAGCGTCAAGCGCATTCGCGAGGCGCCGCGCATCACGAAACCGTTCTCGGACGAATCCTGGATACGGCTCAATGATCTCGGCGAGCAGGTCGACGGCGATCTCGCTGCGCAAGACGTGCGTCTGACCATGGGCGGCGAGCCGACCTTCGTCTCCGTCGATGATCTCGAAGGGGCCGAGTGGAACACGGATGCCGTCGGTCCGACCAAGCGCGGGCTCGCAGACGATCTGATCCGCCGCCTGCGCGCGCGTTTCGGACCCGGAGGCCTGCTGCACTTCGGTCAGGGCAAATGGTATCCCGGCGAAAGCCTGCCGCGCTGGGCGTTTGGCCTGTACTGGCGCAAGGACGGCGTGCCGATCTGGAAGAATGCCGACCTCATCGCCAGCATCGAAAATCCGCGGCCGGCGCACGCCAAGGACGTCCAGGCGTTCGTGGAAGGCACGGCGCTGCGGCTTGGCCTCGATCCCGGCTACATCATGCCGGCCTATGAGGACACCGCGTACTGGCTGCAGAAGGAATCCGAGCTTCCCGTCAACGTCGATCCGTCCGATTCCAAATTGTCCGATCCGGAGGCCCGCGCGCGGATGGCGCGGGTGTTCGAGCAGGGGCTCAACAATCCTCGCGGCTTCGTGCTGCCGGTGCAGCGCTGGAATGCGGCACCACGCTGGCGCAGCGAGCGCTGGCAACTCCGGCGCAGTCATCTGTTCCTGATGCCGGGGGATTCCCCGCTCGGCCTGCGCCTGCCGCTGGACTCGCTGGGCTATGTCCCGCCCGATCAATATCCCTACATTGTCGAGCGGGATCCGATGGAGGCCCGCGGCAAGCTGCCGGTGTTCAGCCTTCCGGCGCGTCCCGACTCGCCGGAGCGGCTCGAGCCCGAACAGCTCAACACCTCCGTCCCGGTTCGCACCGCGATGTCGGTCGAGGTCCGCGACGGCGTGCTCTGTGCCTTCATGCCGCCGGTCGAGCAGATCGAGGATTATCTCGAGATGATCGCGGCGCTCGAAGCCACGGCCGAGGAGATGCAGCTCCAGGTCCATGTCGAGGGTTATCCGCCGCCATTCGATCCGCGCGTCGACGTCATCAAGGTGACGCCCGATCCCGGCGTGATCGAGGTCAACGTCCAGCCGGCAAAGAACTGGCGCGAGGCGGTCGAGATCACCGCCGGCCTCTATGAAGATGCCGGCAAGACGCGCCTCGGCGCCAATCGCTTCCTGGTCGATGGCCGCCACACCGGCACCGGCGGCGGCAATCATGTCGTGGTCGGCGGCTCGAGCCCGCAGGACTCGCCGTTCCTGCGCCGGCCCGATCTGCTGAAGAGCCTGGTGCTGCACTGGCAGCGTCATCCGTCGCTGTCCTATTTCTTCTCCGGCCTGTTCATCGGCCCGACCAGCCAGGCACCGCGCATCGACGAAGCCCGCCACGACAGCATTTACGAGCTCGAGGTCGCGCTCACGCACGTGCCGCCGCCGGGCGTTCAGGCGCCGCTGTGGCTGGTGGATCGCTTATTCCGGCATCTCCTCGTCGACATCACAGGCAACACCCATCGCGCGGAGATCTGCATCGACAAGCTCTATTCACCGGACGGCACGACCGGGCGCCTCGGCCTCGTCGAATTCCGCGCGCTCGAAATGCCGCCGGATCCGCGCATGTCGCTGGCGCAGCAGCTGCTGATCCGCGCGCTGATCGCAAAATTCTGGCGCGAGCCGCAACAAGGCAAGTTCGTGCGCTGGGGCACCGCGCTGCACGACCGCTTCATGCTGCCGCACTTCATCTGGGAAGATTTCCTCGAAGTGCTGAGCGAGTTGAAGCAGTCCGGCTATCCGTTCGAGCCTGAATGGTATCTGGCCCAGCTCGAATTCCGCTTCCCCGCCTTCGGCCGCATCCATCATGGCGGCGTGACGCTGGAGCTGCGGCAGGCGCTGGAGCCCTGGCACGTGCTCGGCGAGGAGGGCTCGGCCGGCGGCACCGTGCGCTATGTCGACTCATCGGTCGAGCGGCTCCAGGTCAAGGCGGAAGGCTTTGTCGAAGGCCGCCATATCGTCACCTGCAACGGCCGCCGCCTGCCGATGACCGCGACCGGCCGCTCGGGCGAAGCCGTGGCCGGCGTCCGCTTCAAGGCCTGGCAGCCGGCCTCCGGCCTGCATCCGACCATTCCCGTCCACGCGCCACTGACGTTTGACCTGATCGACACCTGGAACGGGCGCTCGCTCGGCGGCTGCGTCTATCACGTCGCCCATCCCGGCGGCCGCAGCTACGACACCAAGCCCGTCAACACCTACGAGGCCGAGGCGCGGCGGCTGGCGCGATTCCAGGACCACGGCCATACGCCGGGCCCGATGCAGCCGCCGCCGGAGGAACGCACAAATGAGTTTCCGCTGACCCTCGACTTGCGGACCCCGCTCCTGCAATGAGTATGATGCCGGGGCAGGGAGAGGCGCATGGCCGAGGGCGCAGCCGAAGAGGACGACAAGGCGGGTAAGGCGCAAGGTCAGCGCGAAGGCGAGCGCCGCTTCGCGCAATGGGTCCGCGACTATAGGCGCCTGCCCGGCATCCCCGACGAGTTTCTCGGCCCGGACGGCAAGCCCCGCGCGGTCTGGAGCCGCTTCTTCGATGCCTTCGGCGCGCTCGCGCCCGACGAGGTCGAGCGGCGGTTCGGCATGGCCGACCGTCATCTCCGCGAGGCCGGCGTCACCTATCGCGCGCCCGGCGAGAGCGCCGACCGGCCCTGGTCGATCAGCCATCTGCCGCTGCTGATCGACGAGGCCGACTGGAAGCAGCTGTCCGACGGAATCACCCAGCGCGCTGAGCTGCTCGAGCTCGTGCTGCGCGACATCTATGGCGAGGGCCGCCTCGTCGCCGAAGGCGCGCTGCCGGCGGCCGCGATCGCCGGCAGCCCCGAATATCTCCGTCCCGTCTGCGGCGTGCCGCCGCCGGGCGGGCGCTATCTCTCGCTTTATGCCGCCGATGTCGGCCGCGGGCCCGACGGCCGCTGGTGGGTGCTCGGCGACCGCACGCAGGCGCCGTCGGGCGCGGGCTATGCGCTGGAGAACCGCCTGGTGCTTTCGCGCGCGTTCTCGGATCTCTACAAGTCGATGAACGTGCCGCGCGTCGCGCCGTTCTTCGAGGCGTTTCGCGACAGCCTTCGCGCGCGCGCCGACCGCGACGAGCCGCGGATCGGCGTGCTCACGCCGGGCAGCTTCAGCGAGACCTATTTCGAGCACGCGACGCTGGCGCGCTATCTCGGCTTCCTGCTGGTCGAGGGCGACGATCTCGCCGTCAGCGACAACCATATCCACATTCGCACGGTTGCGGGTCTCAAGCGCCTCGACGTGCTGCTGCGCCGCGTCGATTCCAATTCGCTCGATCCGCTCGAGCTCGATGCCTCCTCGCGGCTCGGCGTGGCCGGCCTGATCGACGTGCTGCGCAAGGACGGCGTCGTCGTCGCCAACATGCCGGGATCGGGCGTGCTGGAGGCGCGCGCGATGCTCGGCTTCCTGCCGGCACTCAGCCGCCGCCTGCTTGGCGAGGAACTGAAGATGCCCCACATCGCGACCTGGTGGTGCGGCCAGCGCTCGGCGCGCGACGAGGTGTTGTCGCGGCTCGACGAGGTCGCGATCGAAGGCGCCTATCGGCGCGGCGTTCCCGGTTTCGACAGCAACGGTCCGGTGCTCGCGAGCGAGCTCGACGCCGCCGGCCGCCGGCGCCTGAGCGACGCCATCGCCGCGCGCGGCATGGACTATGTCGGCCAGGAGGTGGTGCGGCTCTCGACCATGCCGGTGTGGGAGCAGGGGCAGATCACGCCGCGTCCCTTCGTGCTGCGCGTGTTCGCAGCCGCGACGCCCGACGGCTGGGCCATCATGCCCGGCGGCTTCTGCCGGATCGCCGAGCAGCCGGATGCGCGCGCGGTGTCGATGGGCGACGGCGCGCGTTCCGCCGACGTCTGGGTGGTCTCGGACAAGCAGGTCTCGACCGCGACGCTGCTGCCCGCGACTGACAAGGTGCGCATCCGCCGGATCGCCGGCGTGCTGCCGAGCCGCGCCGCCGACAATCTGTTCTGGCTCGGCCGCTATCTCGAACGCGCCGAGGCGACGCTGCGGCTGGTGCGGGCGCTGGGCTCGCCGAGCGGGCCCAACAAGGGCACCGCGGCCTCGCTGCAATCGGCGGAGCGTATCCAGCGCCTGCTGGTAACCTGGGGCGCGATCTCGCAGACCTCGCGCGCGACGACCGGCCGTATCGTCGCCGAAGCGCTGCAGAGCCCGGAGCGCTTCGGCTCGGCACTGTCGCTGGTCCGCGCGGCCCAGCGCACGGCGACCTCCTTGCGCGAGCGGCTGTCGCCCGACGCCTGGCAGGTCATTACCGAGATGGCGGAGCGGCTGGCCGTCGAGGTCGAGGACGACGACAGCGTGCTGAGCGCGGCCGAGCTGACTTTGCAGGAGCTCGCGAGCTTTGCCGGCCTTGCGCATGAGAACATGAACCGCGCCGCCGGCTGGCGCTTTCTCGATATCGGCCGTCGCACCGAGCGCGCCATCAACACCACGCGTTTTGCGCGGCAGTTTGCCTATGACGAGGCCGGCGACGAGGATCTCGATATCCTGCTGACGCTGGTGGATTGCCAGATCACCTACCGCTCGCGTTATCTGCTGGCGCCGATCCTGGCGCCGGTGCGCGACCTCGCCGTGCTCGACAGCTACAATCCGCGTTCGGTGGCGTTCCAGGTGACGGCGCTGAACGAACACATCGCCGCACTGCCGAGCCTGAAGGAGCACGGCCTGATCGAGAAGCCGCAGCGGCTTGCGGTCGCGATGCAGGCGATGCTCGCAACCGCGGAGGCCGAGAAGCTCGAGGTCAAGACGCTGTTCGCACTGGAGCAGGATCTGCTCAGCCTCGCCGAGGCGGTCGGGCAGCACTACTTCCCGCACGGCCCCAATGCCAGCCGACCGGAAAAGCTGACGGGGCTCGCGTGATCTACGACATCCGTCACGTCACAACTTACCAATACGAGAGTCCGGTCAGCTTCGCCCGCTGCACGCTGCGGCTGGAGCCGAGGAGTGGCCATGGCCAGGAGTTGATCTCGCATAAGCTCGAGATCCGTCCGCGCCCCGCGGAGCGTAGCGTCCGGCGCGATTTCTTCGGCACCCTGACCGAGAGCGTCGTGATCGAGGCCGCGCATCGTACTCTACGCATCGATTCCCGCTCTCGCGTGAAGGTGTCGCGCCAGCCGCCGGCGCGCGCCGCTGCCAGTCCGGGCTGGCAGAGCATTCGCGACATCGCCTTCGAGGCGACGAGCCTCGGGCCGTCCTCGCCGGTCGGCTATGTCTTTGCGAGCCCGCTGGTGCCGGTGCTGGGACCGGTCAGCGCCTATGCGGCGGAAAGCTTCGCGCCCGGCGCGGGCATCCTCGCCGGGGCGGTCGATCTGATGCATCGCATCCGCACCGAATTTCGCTACGATCCGAAGGCGACGGTGATCTCGACGCCGCTCAACGAGGTCTTCGTCAAGCGACATGGCGTCTGTCAGGATTTTGCCCATGTGATGATTGCGGGCTTGCGCGGGCTGGGCCTGCCGGCGGCCTATGTCAGCGGATATCTGCGCACCATTCCGCCGGCGGGCCAGCCGCGCCTGCAGGGCGCCGACGCCACCCATGCCTGGGTGTCGCTGTGGTGCGGGGAGGAGCTTGGCTGGGTCGATTTCGATCCGACCAACGATCTTATGGTTGCTGGCGACCATATCGTGCTCGCGGTCGGCCGCGACTTTTCCGACGTTTCGCCGGTCGACGGCATCATCGTCGGCTCGCCGAAGCAGAAGCTCGACGTCGCCGTCGACGTGCTGCTGGTGGAATGATTGCGGGTCCTGCCGTGTCGGCGACGCCCTAGCCTGGGTGTATCGAACCGGCACCGCAACTGCGATATCGCGGGGCAACAACCGCAAAACATATTTGCGTGTTTACGCCCCCGGGTTTTGCCAGTCGGCCAAGATGGGCTATGCTGGCGCCTTCGTCGAGGACGAGAATGAGACGTCGGGAGTTGATGTGGGACACCACCGACAGACGGGGCTGCATCCATGATGACGTTACCGAGACTGGCGGCGGAATCCCTGGAGAAGACGCTGGGTTCGTTCATGCGCCGCAGGTACGGCGATTCTCCGGCAAACATCGTCGAGAGCGCAACCCGCACCGCGATGGAATGCATCGGAAACAGCGACGCTCTCTATCATAATGTCGAACATACGATGCTGGTCACGCTCGCGGGCCATTCCATCCTGAGCGGCCGGTATCTTCATATTCATCTCTCGGCCGAGGATTACGTCCACGTCCTGATCGCGTGTCTTGCCCATGACATCGGCTATGTCCGCGGCTTGTTCGAAGAAGATGACGAGGACGGTTTTTTGGTCGATGCGGCAGGCACCAGGGTCTCGCTGCCCCGCGGCTCATCAGATGCCAGCCTGATGATGTATCATGTCGACCGATCCAAGCTGTACGTCATGCGCCGGCTGCAGCACATTCCAGGGCTTGATCCGGAACGCATCGCCCGCGCCATCGAGGGGACACGGTTTCCGGCCCGGGAAGGCCAGGACTATGACGACGACGCCTCGATCCTGCGCGCCGCCGACTTCATCGGCCAGCTCGGCGACCCCAATTATCTGCGCAAGGCCAACGCGCTCTACTACGAATTCGAAGAGGTCGGCATGAACCGCCAGCTCGGCTACGATTCGCCGGCCGACATCGTGAACCGCTATCCGCAGTTCTATTGGAATAGCGTCGCGCCGCACATCCAGACCGAGATCGGCTACCTCAACAAGACCGAGATCGGCCGCCAGTGGATCGCCAACCTCTACAGCAACGTGTTCCGCGCCGAGCGCGACATCACGTTGTCCGGGCCGCAAAAATAGCTTCGCCTTGTAATGCAACAAAAAACAATCACCACCGATATCCTCGACATCGTCTATCGCGAATACGGCGCGCCGGACGGCTGGCCCTGCATCATGGGTCACGGCTTTCCTTACGACGTGAACGCCTATGCCGAGACCGCGCCGATCATTGCGCAAGCGGGCGCGCGGGTGCTGGTACCCTGGCTGCGCGGCTACGGGCCGACGCGATTCCGCTCCGCTGCGACATTGCGCTCCGGTGAGCAGGCGGCGCTGGGCGCCGATCTCCTGGCCTTCATGGATGCGCTTGGAATCTCGCGCGCAGTGGTCGGCGGCTACGACTGGGGCGGGCGCGCGGCCTGCGTGGTCTCGGTGCTGCATCCGGAGCGCGTGATCGGCCTCGTCTCGGGCAATTCTTACAACATCCAGAACATCGCGCGTTCGATGGAGCCGGCTTCGCCAACGGAGGAGGCGGCGCTCTGGTATCAATATCTCTTCCACAATGAGCGCGGCCGCCGCGCGCTGGAGCGCAACCGGCGCGGCTTTGCGCGCCAGCTCTGGTCCATGTGGTCGCCGACATGGGCGTTCGACGACGCGACGTTCGAGACCACCGCAATGTCCTTCGACAATCCTGATTTCGTCGATGTCGTGATCCACTCCTATCGACATCGTTACGCGCTGGTCGCGGGCGATCCCGCCTATGCCGCGATCGAGGCGAAGCTCGCCGCCCAGCCGCCGGTTCGGGTGCCGACCATCGCGATCGACGGCGACAGCGACGGCGTCAATTCCGGCACCGCGCACCATGCACGCAAATTCGAGGGCTTTTTCGAGCGGCGCGTCTTTACAGGGGCCGGCCACAATTTGCCGCAGGAGCGGCCGGCCGAATGGGCGCGGGCCGTGCTCGATGTGCGGAAAGCGGCCTCATAGAGCCGGGTTTCTTGTCCCTCAGTCTTGCCGCTCTCGCGGATTCCAATTTTTCCTGATCCCGGGAACCTTTTCCAATCGCAGCCGTCCAAGCTGTGGGGCCGCTTTCTGTACGCGGTTCGTTGCAGGGGAGGTTTTCGATGAAGACACAAACGCGCAGGCTGGAACGTGTCGCGGTCGCGCAGGCGCCGACCGAGCGGCCTGAGAGGGCGGAGGTCGAGCAGGCGATCCGCACCATGATCCGCTGGGCCGGCGACGATCCCGCGCGCGACGGCCTGCGCGAAACGCCGGACCGAGTCGCCCGCGCCTTCGAGGAGTATTTCTCCGGCTATGCGCAGGACCCCACCGAAATCCTGCAAAAGACGTTTGAGGAGATCGAAGGCTATGACGAGATGATCGTCCTGCGCGGCGTTCGCTTCGAAAGCCATTGCGAGCACCACATGGCACCGATCGTCGGCCGCGCCTGGGTCGCTTATATCCCGCAAGGGCGCGTCGTCGGCATCTCCAAGCTCGCGCGTCTCGTCGACATCTACGCCAAGCGGCTTCAGATCCAGGAAAAGATGACCGCGCAGATCGCCAACACGATCAACGATGTGCTGAGGCCCGAAGGTGTCGGGGTCATCATCAAGGCAACGCATCACTGCATGACCACGCGCGGCGCGCACAAGCCCGGGACCGATCTCGTCACCAGTCGCATGCTCGGCGTGTTCCGCGATAATGCGTTGACCCGCCAGGAGCTGCTGGGGCTGGCCAATTCGGACGATTGATCCGCGACGGCTCAAGGAGGCAACGCCATGACCGAGGACAAGAAGCGAAGCGGCCCCGACCTGAGCCGAGGCGTGACGCTCGCCGCGTTCAAGGATGGCAAATTGCTCGGCCATGTCGGCGAGGAAGACGTCCTGCTGGTGCAGGCCGGCGGCGAGATCTTCGCGATCGAGCCGGCTTGCAGCCACTATCACGGTCCGCTCGCCGAAGGACTGGTGGTTGGCGACACCATCCGCTGTCCCTGGCATCACGCCTGCTTCTCCTTGCGGTCAGGCGAGGCGACCCGTCCGCCGGCGCTGAATGCGTTGGCGGTGTGGGAGGTCTCGCGCGATCAGGACAAGATCGTGGTTCAGCGCAAGCGCGAGATGCCGAAGCCTTCGGTGCCTCACCGGACAGCGCCAACGCCGGCAAAATTTGTCATCATCGGCGGCGGCGCGGCGGGTTTCGCGGCGGCGGAGACGCTCCGTCGCGAGGGCTTTGCCGGCGCCATCACGATGCTCAGCAATGACAGCGCGATGCCGGTGGACCGGCCCAATCTCTCCAAGGATTACCTCGCCGGCAACGCGCCGGAGGATTGGCTGCCGCTGCGGGGCGAGGACTATTATCGGGACGCCGGCATCGATCTCAGGCTCAACACGAATGTCGCCGCGATCGAGGCGAAGACGCGCAGCGTGACGCTGGGCAACGGCGACAGGCTGCCGTTCGACCGGCTGCTGCTCGCGACCGGCGCCGAGCCGGTCAGATTGCAGATTCCGGGGGCCGACCAGCATCATGTCTACACCCTGCGCTCCGTCGCCGACAGCCGCGCCATCATCAAGGCGGCCGGCGGCGCCAAGCGTGCGCTGGTAATCGGCGCCAGCTTCATTGGCCTGGAAGTTGCGGCCTCCTTGCGGGCACGCAAGATCGAGGTGCACGTGGTCGCGCCGGACAAACGGCCGATGCAGAAGGTGCTCGGTCCCGAGATGGGCGACTTCGTGCGCGCGCTGCATGAGGAGAATGGCGTCAACTTCCATCTCGAGGACACGGTGGAAAAGCTGGACGGCACGCGCGCCACGTTGAAGAGCGGCGGCGTGATCGAGGCCGAACTGGTCGTGGTCGGCATCGGCGTCAAGCCGCGCCTTGCGCTCGCCGAGCAGGCGGGGCTTGCGGCCGACCGGGGCGTCAGCGTCAGCGAATATCTGGAGACCAGCATAGCCGGTATCTTTGCGGCCGGTGACATCGCGCGCTGGCCCGATCCGCATTCGCGGCAAACCATCCGCGTCGAGCACTGGGTCGTGGCGGAGCGGCAAGGCCAGACCGCGGCGCGCAACATGCTCGGCAAGCGCGAGCGCTTCGAGGCCGTGCCGTTCTTCTGGTCGCAGCACTATGACGTGCCGATCAACTATGTCGGCCACGCCGAGAGCTTCGACGACATCGCGATCGACGGCAGCATTTCCGGCAAGGACTGCCTGCTGAAGTATCGCAAGGGCGGCCGAGTCCTTGCGATTGCTTCAATTTATCGCGATCTCGACAACCTCAAGGCCGAGCTGGAGATGGAGCGGAGGCGCGGCTGAGGCGCGCATCCGGGTCTTGATTTGCGTCAATGTTGCTGCCCGCGAGGGCTGCTGTGCTGGCTGTCTCCGGTGCGGCGCGCGCTATTCTGGCCTGTGCTCGCTGGCTTCCCATGCAGGAGTGGCCCCTCATGACAAATGCCTCGGATATCTCCCATCCTTCCAGCCTGGGCTCCGGCATCGCGGCCTTGCATGGCAAATGGGGATGGATCGTCGCTCTCGGCGTGGTCTATCTCATTGCCGGATTCGTCGCGCTCGGCAGCATGGTGATGGCGACGGTGGCGAGCGTGATCGTGGTTGGCGCCATGATGATCGTCGCAGGCGCGGCCGAAATCATCGGTGCGTTCCAGATGAAGAGCTGGGGCAAGTTCGTGATCTGGGCCTTGCTCGGCGTGCTCTACATCGTCGCGGGCTTCCTGACCTTCGCGAACCCGCTGTTTGCTGCGGCGCTGCTGACCCTATTCCTTGGCGCCTCGCTGCTCGCCTCCGGCGCGGTCAGGCTGTTTCTCGCCTTCAGCATGAAGCGCGAAAGCCCGTGGGTCTGGGTGGCGCTGTCGGCCGTCGTCACGCTGCTGCTCGGGCTGTTGATCCTGGCACGTTGGCCGGTAAACAGCGTCTACATCCTCGGCCTGTTTCTCGGCATCGACCTGATCATGGCGGGCGCGGGCTGGGTCAGCCTGGGCTTCAGCCTGAAGCGGCGGCACTGATCAGCAACTCGACACAAAACCCTCTCGCGGAACTCCGCTGATCTGACGTGCTGGCAAAAAGCAGCACGTCGCGCTTTCCGACTCGCGCGGCGATCATCACCGGGGAGAAACCATGAAAGCGGCTTTGGCCCTGGCTGCAGCGCTGGCTGCCTGCCTGTCCACGCCTGTCTCCGCGCAAAAATCCTACGGTCCCGGTGTCAGCGACACCGAGATCAAGATCGGCAACACCATGCCCTATAGCGGCCCCGCATCGCCGCTCGGCATCACTGGCAGGGTGATCTCGGCCTATTTCGACGAGGTCAACGAGAAGGGCGGGATCAACGGCCGCAAGCTCAATCTCCTGTCGCTCGACGACGCCTTCTCGCCGCCGAAGACCATGGAAGCGGCGCGGCGTTTGGTCGAGGGCGACGGCGTCGCCTTCATCTTCGCGACCATGGGCACCGCGCCGAGCTCGGCGATCGCGAAATATCTCAACAGCAACAAGGTGCCGCAGCTGTTTCTGATCAGCTCGGCCTCGAAGTGGAACGACCCCGCCAACATGCCGTGGTCGATGGCGCTGCCGTGGGCACCGAACTACACCAGCGAGGCCGCCATCGACGTCGCCTATGCCCGCGCCAAGAACCCGAACGCGCGCTTCGCGGTGCTCTATCAGAACGACGACGCCGGCAAGGAATATCTGCGCGGCGTCAAGGAAGCGCTTGGTGCCGACGCCGACAAGGCGATCGCGATGGCGTCGAGCTTCGAGGTGGCCGACCCCACCGTCGATTCCCAGGTGCTGACGCTCGCCAACACCAAGGCCGACGTATTCATGATCTATTCGGTGACGCCGCGCGCCTGCGCCCAGGCGATCCGGAAAGCGCATGAAGTCGGCTGGCAGGCGACGCGCTTCCTCGCCTCGGGCTGCGCCAACAAGGCCACCGTGATGGTCCCCGCCGGTCTCGATGCCGGCAAGGGCGTGCTCTCGCTCGGCTCGCTCAAGCCGTTCGTCGAGGCGCCGAAGAACGATCCGGCGATGACGGCCTATATCGACTTCATGAAGAAGCGCCTGCCCAATGCCGACGTCAACAACGTCGCGGGTCTCTACGGCTACACCGTCGCCGAGGCACTGGTGGTCTTGCTGAAGCAGTGCAAGGATAATCTGACGCGCGAGAACATCATGGCGCAGGCGGCCAATTTGAAGAACGTGCCGCTGTCGCTGCTGATGCCCGGCATCACGCTCAACACCACGCCGCAGGATTTCCGCCCGATCAAGGACGGCTATATGCTCCAGTTCGACGGCAACGACTGGATCGTCGCGAGCGAGCTGCTGCGCGGCACGTGACGGGACTGCGCGAGTGACCGCAACGACACCCTCTCCCCTTGTGGGAGAGGGTGGATCGCCGCGGAGCGGCGAGCCGGGTGAGGGGTCTCTCTCCGCCTGTGAAGCTGTTTATTGCGTCCGCGGAGAGAGACCCCTCATCCGGCGCTTCGCGCCACCTTCTCCCGCAAGGGGAGAAGGAAAAGGAGGACACAATGGATTTTCACCACTCCGAACGTTCGCTCGAGTTGCAGGAGCGCGTCCGCCGGTTCATGCGGACGCATGTCGAGCCGGTCGAGGCGCTCTATTACGAGCAGGTCAAGCCGGAGGCGACACGCTACAAGACGCCGCAGATCCTTCAGGACCTGAAACGGCTGGCGCGCGAGCAGGGGCTTTGGAATCTGTTCCTCTCCGGCGAGCACGGTCCGGGCCTCAGCAATCTCGAATATGCGCCGGTGAAGGAGATCATGGGCCGCATCCTCTGGGCGCCCGAGGTGTTCAATTGCTCGGCGCCCGATGTCGGCAACATGGAGGTGCTGGCCAATTACGGCACGCCGGCACAGCAGGAGCGCTGGCTGAAGCCGCTCCTGGAGGGGCGCATCCGCTCCGGCTTCTCGATGACGGAGCCGCAGGTGGCCTCCAGCGATGCCACCAACATCCAGTGCGAAATCAGGCGCGACGGCGGCGACTACGTCATCAACGGCCGCAAATGGTTCACCTCCGGCGCGATGAACGAGGATTGCGAGATCCTGATCGTGATGGGCAAGACCGCGCCCGACGATCCCGATCGCCACCGCCAGCAATCCATGATCCTGGTGCCGAGAGCGACTCCCGGCGTGCGCATCGTCCGCGACATGCTGACCTACGGCTACGACGACGCGCCGGTCGGCCATCCCGAGATCGTCTACGAGAACGTTCGCGTGCCCGCGGAGAACATCCTGCTCGGCGAGGGCCGCGGCTTCGAGATCGCGCAAGGCAGGCTCGGTCCCGGCCGTATCCATCATTGCATGCGGCTGATCGGCTGCGCCCAGCGTGCGCTGGAATTGATGTGCCAGCGCGCGGTCTCCCGCACGGCATTCGGCAAGCCGCTCGCAGAGCAAGGCTCGGTGCGCGAGGACATCGCACACTCATTCTGCGAGATCGCGCAGGCGCGCTTGCTGACGTTGCAAGCCGCCGACAGGATGGACCGCGAAGGCAACAAGATGGCGCGCGACCTGATTGCCGCCGCCAAGATCGTGGTGCCCAGCATGGCCGCCCGCGTTATCGACCGCGCCATCCAGATCCACGGCGCCGCCGGCGTCTCGCAGGACACGTTCCTGGCCCGCGCGTATGTCTACGCCCGCTTCATCCGGATCGGCGACGGACCGGATCAGGTGCATCTGGCCGCGGTGGGGAAGGAGCTGATCAAGCGCGGCGGGATGATGGGCTAAGCAACGCCCTCCGCAGTTAGATCGCCACCTTGCCGGCGACGCCCTTGACCACGGTCACTGGACCAGATGTGCGGGCCGAAGCGGCCTGAATGCGGCGCGGAGCTCGGCGGAGAAAAGCGCCGGCTGCTCCCAGGCAGCAAAATGACCGCCTTTGTCGACCTCGTGGAAGTAGGTCAGGTTGCGATAGGCCCGCCGGGCCCACGTCTCCGGGGCTTGATAGCTCTCGCCCGGGAAGACCGTGATGGCCACCGGCAGCGAAATCTCCGCAGTCTTCTCCGGACCTGCAAGGGCGGGACTGCGCCCGCTATATTCCCAGTAAAGTCGCGCCGAGGAGGTGGCGCTGTTCGTCAGCCAGTACAGCGTGATGTCGTCGAGTACCTCGTCGCGGGATTTTTCGGAGTCGGTGCCGTCAAATTTCCAATGCGAGAAGCCGGGGTGCCCGAGCATCCAGGCAGCCAGACCCGCGGGAGAATCCGTCAAGCCGTAGCCGATCGTTTGCGGCCTGGTTCCCATCATCAGCGCGTAGGACCGGTTGCCCATCTTGCCGGCCGCACTGAATGCATCGAACGCTGCGCGCTCTTTGGCGGAAAGGTCTGCCGGGGCGGGCCCGCCGGCCGCCAGGATCGCGGCAATATCGGGCGGGACGATCGCCGGCAAATTGATATGGATGCCGAGCAGTCCTGCCGGCGCCAGCCGTGCCATCGCACTCGAGACCGGCGAGCCCCAGTCCCCGCCCTGCGCGACATAGTGGGTGTAGCCCAATCGCTTCATCAGTTCCGCCCAGATGCGCGCCGTGCGGTCAGGACCCCAACCGGTATCGACCGGCTTGCCAGAGAAGCCATAGCCGGGCATCGACGGGATCACGACGTCGAACGCATCCTCGGGCCGGCCTGCATGGGCCGTTGGATCGGTGAGTGGATCGATCAGCTTGAGCTGCTCGAAGACCGATCCCGGCCAGCCATGGGTTATGACGACAGGGAGGGCATTGCGATGTTTGGAGCGGACATGAATGAAGTGGATATCGATGCCGTCGATGTTGGTGACGAACTGCGGAAGCCGATTCATTCTCGCTTCGATCTGTCGCCAGTCATAGGCCGTCCCCCAATAGTTGACGAGGGACTGGAGCTTCGCCAGCGGGATACCTTGGGACTGGTCGGAAACTGTCTCGCGATCGGGCCATCGCGTCGCCAACACGCGTCGGCGAAGCTCGGCAAGGTCCTCCTCCGGCACGGCAATGTGGAAGGGGCGAATTGTGCTTTCGCCCGCGGCCGCCGCTCCACGTAGCGGAAACACGCTGGTGGAAATCGCCGCTGCAATTCCAACCGCTGCGGTGCTCAAAAGCGCGCGCCGGCTTCTGTCGATTGGGTTCTCGGAATCGTATGGCATCGGCATGGGACACCCTCCTGGCTTCAGGCGATCGGAGCCTGCGGAGCAGGGCAGTCCTTCGTCTGGCTCTGCAACATGGCTCGGAAGCTGGTCAATAGCTCGTTAAGGCTTGTTAGATGCTGTGAGCAGTTGCGACTGATGCCGGGCAAGGTGAAGGAAGACAAGCTCAGCATTTCTGTCCCACGTCCTAGACACGGACGGAGTGAACAAGCTGACCGGATCTGTGCGTCGGCTCGTTGCCCCGGAACGTGTTCAGCATCGCGCCTTGCTGCGCAAGGACATTGCAAACTCCCTCTGCGACACGCGCAAGCAAGCCTTCTCACGTCACGCTAGGTGGCTGCCTCCGCCGCAGCGTCGCTGCGATGATCGCTTCTGCAACGACAACGTCAATGAGTATGAAACCACGGTCAGGCAGACGAGCGCACCGCTTGTCCTGATTGGTGGCGCCGTGAGAGTCATGTCGTAGCACTATTTCTCTGTCGCTCGTCGTCATGCTGTTGACGCAATGTCTGGCTTAGACGGCGACAACTAAAACACCGTGCTGGACCACTACGGTTCCCACAACGGTTCCGGAGCCAGGGGTTGGCTCCATCCGCAAAATGATTTGCGGCACCGGAACCGAACAATCGAAAATCACAGGAGATATAATGGGGTTCCGATCGAGCGCCGCAATTTGCGGCGCCGTGATTGCGCTTGCCGTTTCCGTTCCGATTGCGCGATGTGAAGCTGGTGGGGTTCACTCAAGCGCTGCCGACAATGCCGCTTCCGGGGAAGCGATCGTTGGCGCGGCATCCATGTACAATCCGTTCAAGCCTGGCAAAGAGGAGGGCGGCCCGAAGACGGCTTCCGGCGAGCGCTATGATCCCTCGGTGTGGTCGGCTGCCATCAAGACGAGCTTGCGTAAGAAATTCGGTGGGGTCCAATTTGGCGCGAAGCCGAAATACGCCCTCGTCGAGGCCGTCGGCAAGAAAGTCATCGTCAGGATAAATGACGTGGGACCGCTAAGGCCTGGCCGCATCATCGACTTCAATGAGCGGACCATGCGCCATTTCGATCCGAGCCTGGAGCGCGGGGTCATTCCTGACGTAAAAGTTCGGCCGCTTGCCGGCGGCGATTGGACCCCCGGACCGGTTGGCTGAATCGCGCAGTACGAACGAAGGTCGCGGGCGCCGCGCCATCTCCATGATGACATCATGGTTTGCTGCGCGCCCGCAGCAGCCATGTCTGCGCGTCTAAACTACTAAGCGGCCGTGATCTTCGAAGTCTGGCCTTCGGCTCCTGTGCCAAGGCCATCCACACCCGTCGCTTCTATGCAGAGTTTAAGCGCCCCGCCCAGAGTTGCAGCAGCCAAATCCGCTTTGGCACCTTCCCGCACAGTTTCCAGCGCCGCTGGGTCGATGTCCTTCATCCAGCAACCCAGAATGATTGTAGCGTTCGGCAATTTACGGCGAAGCCGTCGCACCGAGTAACGCATATGGGCAGGGCTACTTGCGTCCATATAGACAAGACAGGCAATGGCGACCCCGGCGGTCTCCAGCCGGAAGATATTCGCCGTCGATAACGCTCCCGCTGCTTCAACTCGTGCCGACAAGCCATGCGCATTCGTCAGTTGAGCCAGCATGATCGCAGCGGCTTCGTCGATCGGATTTCTTCCCGCTAAGCAGAGCACGGGATGATCGCCTTGCCATTCAGAAGGCAAGTCCTCCTTGCGCAGCACCCGCAGACTCTCATAAGGCGCGTCCTCAGCCACGCCCTCTATGGCAGATGTAGCCTCGACATCTGTGGTCGGGTTGACCTTCGGCGACGGACGTTCATCCTGCTCCGAAATGTTATTGGCAAATTCTTGGACTGCATCCCTGATCTTGGTCAGCCGGTCGGGGGCCAGAGCGCCGCGCTCGGCATCCGCTTGAGCCAGCTGCAGTCCTCGCAGGGCGACTTCGTCGTAATAGGAGCCAAGAGATCGCTCCTTCAAGAACTCCTCGGCCTTTGCCGATGCTTCTGTCGGATCGCCGGCGAGCATCCGCTGATAGAATATCTCAGGCGGAGAGAGCGCTGGTCGGTCTCCAAACATGACGTCCAGGAACTCCAGGCGCTCGACATGGCGGCCCAGTACGACCAGACACACTGTAAGGGGTGTTGCCAGGACGAGGCCGATCGGACCCCAGAGCGCCGTCCAGAACGTCGCAGAAGCGACAACGGCCACCGGCGACAGTCCCGTGCTGTGTCCATAGACCATCGGCTCCAGCACATGGCCGACGACGGGCTCCACCACCACGAACAGCGCGATCGTCCAAAGCAGCATCGTCCAGGTTGGATCGACCGCGACCGCGAGAGCGAGAGGAAAGGCGGCGGCGATGACCGCCCCAATGTAAGGCACGAAGCGCAGCACTGCTGCCAGAATACCCCACAGGATCGCGCTTGGAACGCCGATCAGCCACAGACCCATTCCGATGATGATGCCGAAGCCCCCGTTCACGAGAAGCTGGATAAGGAAAAGCCGGCTGAGGCGGCTCGCCGCGTCATCAAGGGCAGCCGTGGTGCGCTGCAGGTCATCCGAACCGGCCAGCCTGATCAGACGATTACGAAGATCCTCGCGCTGAAGCAAAATGAAGATCACGAATATGACGATGATCCCGGTCGTTGCGAGCGGATGAAGCAATGGTGAAATCAGCGTTTGCAAGCTCTCCAGCGCACCGGGATCGGGCTGGAGCACTTCCACAGGAACGGGCTTCGGCTGGGCCGCTTTCGGAGCTGCTATGGTCCCCAACGAATTCGCGGCCTCCTTCGGCTTGTCGAGCTCCTTGCTGAGGTCCTTCAACATGCTGGAAGCTCGCTCGAGCGTGCCTCGACCGGCGGTGGTCTCACGGAAGGATTGGATCTTCTCGCTTATTGTGGACTGATATCGCGGCAAATCGCCGGCCAGCTGCGCGAGTTGGGTAGCGAGGAGACTGCCCATCGCAAATATGAATGCGAAGGCGATTACGACCACGCTCACCACAGCCAAACTGCGTGGAATGCGCAGACGCTGAACCAGTCGAACCAGGGGCGCCAGCACGAAGCTGAGCAAGACAGCCAGCGCTATTGGAATGATGATCTCGCGACCATAATACAGCACCATGACAATGATCGACGCGAGAATGGCCATCGCCACGGCGCTCAATAGGGAAATCAGCTCTTCCGGTGTTCGTGCTTTGAATGGCTGCCTGATCACAGCTCCTCGCTAGGCCGGGAAAGACGGCGAGTTGTTGAGGGTTCAGTGAGTTCGGACCGCACATCTTTGGGAAGGTCGTCTAGTCCTGACATGACGCAACCTGTCGAAGTCGATGCATGAGCTTCAGGCCGGTTTGCGAGGCCGGCCACAACTGACCAGGCCCGATCGGCTAGGGCTACGATCCCGACGGGTACGCATTGTTGCCATGAGCATCTGGAGCGGACGATGTTGCGCTGACGGCGGCATTGAATCGGGAGCGCCAAGCCACGTTGGGGATGAACAAGCCACGCCGGGTTTAGTTCCGCGCGCTGCTCCAAGAGCGCGGTATGGCGCCCCGCTTAGCTCGCGCTAGCGATTCGGCGTGTGATCTTTCCGGCCTGCTTCCCGCCGAAAAGCCTGAGCATTTGGGCCGCTTCCAAGGATCATTGTCTCCTGCATCGCTTCCGATAAACCCAGGTGGTGGCGATAGCAAAAAGCCGCGGACTGCTCCGCGGCTTTGGTTCACAGGGCGGCGGCCTCAGCCAGCCTTCGGCTTCTCACGATCTGCCGGCCCAGCGCGGAAGGCTCCAGCATTGACATCATGCCCCTGTTTTGCCCGACGAGTCAAATGTCATTTCGTAAAATACGAATGCTTTGGACTAGAGCCAAGCCATTGATATCGCTATCCCCGGCTACTGTGCATGGGGTTGTTTTCGCGTTTTTTGGTGGAGCGACCCCGCCCCCGGCTCTGCTGGCGATCGACGTGCTGCTACCCCGCCTTGGCGATACGGCCGTCCGCTGCGCCCGAGCGCAGGTTCTGGAAGAACTTCTCCACCTCGCGCGACAGCGTCTCCGCCGTCTCGGTCACGCTGCTCGCAGCCGTCAGCACCGAGGAGGCCGCAGTGTCGGTCTCGCCGATGGCGTCGCGGAGCGAGCTGATGTTGGCGACGAGGGTCTCGTTGCCTTGGGCAGCCGATTGCGCGTTGGACGAGATCTCGCGCGTGGCGGCATCCTGCTGGCCGATGGCGCCGGCGATCGCCGAGGTGACGTCGTTGATCTCGCGCACCGCGCCGCCGATCTCGCGGACAGCGTCGACGGCGTTGCGGGTGGAGGACTGGATCATCGAGACGTTCTCGCTGATGTCGGCGGTCGCCTTCGCGGTCTGCCCGGCAAGCGCCTTCACTTCGTGTGCGACGACGGCAAAGCCGCGTCCGGCATCGCCGGCGCGCGCGGCCTCGATGGTGGCATTGAGCGCGAGCAGATTGGTCTGCTCGGCGATGGCCTGGATCAGGCTGAGCACGCCGTCGATGCGTTGCGTGGCGGCCGCCAGGCTCTCGATCTCGGCGATCGAGTTTTCGGTGCGCTGGCCGGTCTGCTCGACCGCGCTGGCGGATTGCCGCACCTGGCGGCCGATCTCCACCACCGACGCAGACAGCTCCTCGGCCGCGCCTGCCACCGCCGTGACGTTGTGCGATGCCTGCTCGGTGGCGTTCGCCGCCGTGCCGGCGCGGCTGCTCGCGTCCGCGGTGACGCGGGTGATGGTCTGCGCCGTCTCGCGCATGACGGAGGCGTTGTCGCTGAGGCCGCGCATGATCGCGCCGATCGCCTCGCGAAACGCGTCGACGGATTGTTCGATGTGGCGGGCGCGCTCCTCGCGCGCGGCGGAGTCCTGCGAGACTTGTGAGGCGAGGTTGCGGTTACGCCCCATCGCGTCCTGGAAGATCTGGATCGCGCGTGCCAGTGCGCCGATCTCGTCGGCGCGGTTGCTGTGGGGCACCACGACGTTCTCGGCGCCGTCGGCGACCTGCTTGATGGTCGCGGTGATGGCGGAGAGGGGGCGTGCGATCGAGCGGGCAATGATGACGATGCCGATCACGACGAGGGCGAGCGCCACGCCGGCGAGGCAGGTCAGGACGAAGGACAGCGTGCGATTGGTCTCGGTCTCGTGCCCTATTTGCCTCGCGCGCTCGGCATAGACCTTGGACAGCGCCTCGAGATCCTTGTTCAGCGCCGAGCGCACGGCGCGGTTGGCGTCGTTGTCGCCCCATTCGCGGCCCGCGGCCGCATTGATCTCGACGCCGCGGCGCACCAGCTCTTTGCGAAACTCGACGAACTGCTCGATGCGCTTCTTGAACGTGGCGAACTGCTCGGCATCGTCAGCCTTGACGATGGTCTCCCAGCGCTTCACGACGTCGAGGATCTGGGCGTTGAACTTGAGCAGGCCCTCGCCGTATTTCTTCACCACGGCCGGTTCAGTCGACATGTAGACGCCGCGCGATTCCATCACGACCGCATAGACCAGCGAGTTGACCCGCTCGACATTCAGCGCGGCGGCGTTCGCGGTCTCGATTGCGTTCGTCAGGTCGGCGCCGCGGCGGCTGTTGTAGTCGGACAGCATCGCGATCGCCGCCGTGAGCAGCGCGAACAGCGCGAAGATCGCGTAGAGCTTGGTCGCAAGCGTGAAGCGGCCGGCGAGGCCGGTGGCATTCCCAGATTGGTCGATTCTCATGGTTTTCAGGGGCCCGAATGGCCGGAAGCGGCCCGGAGAGCGCAGTCGTACAAATTGATGCAAAACTATGCAGAATGAAGATGGACGCGGCGTTAACGGCGGGTTTGGCCCCCTTCGCCCTTGGTCGAAAGAAAGGTAAGATATTTCAGCGTCTTGATCTGAAGGTATAGTCTTGGGATCGGCCCTGGAGTCGGCCTCTGGCCGACGAACCCCGGAGAGACGATTGGTCTACCGCCACACCATCGACGCCACGACCTACACGTTCCCGGATTTGCGCGACTTGCTCGCCAAGGCGACGCCGCCGCGCTCCGGCGACCGGCTGGCCGGGATCGCCGCCGCCAGTGCCGAACAGATGATCGCGGCGCGGATGGCGCTGGCCGACGTCCCGCTCGGGCAGTTCTTGCAGGAAGCCGTCATCCCCTATGAGACCGACGAGGTCACCCGCCTCGTCATCGACAGTCACGACGTCAAGGCCTTCGCGCCGGTGGCTTCGCTGACGGTCGGTGCCTTTCGCGACTGGCTGCTATCGGACGCCGCGACGACCGAAATCTTGCGCAAGCTGGCTGGCGGCATCACCCCGGAGATGGCCGCCGCGGTCTCGAAGCTGATGCGCAACCAGGATCTGATCCTGGCGGCGCGGAAATGCGAGGTCACCACCGCTTTCCGCAACACCATCGGCCTGAAGGGCCGGATGAGCACCCGGCTCCAGCCCAACCATCCCTTCGACGACGCCAGGGGCATCACCGCCTCCATCCTGGACGGCATCCTGCTCGGCGCCGGCGATGCCTGCATCGGCATCAATCCGGCGAGCGACGACCCGGCCGTGATCGGCCAATTGCTGCGGCTGCTCGACGAGATCATCGCGCGGCTGAAGATCCCGACCCAGGCCTGCGTGCTGACCCATGTCACCACGACGCTGTCGCTGATCGGGCAGGGCGTGCCGGTCGACCTCGTCTTCCAGTCGGTCGCCGGCACTGAGGCCGCCAACCGCAGTTTTGGCATCGACCTCGCGCTTCTCAAGGAGGCGCAAGAGGCCGGGTTGTCGCAGAGGCGCGGTACGGTCGGCCAGAACGTGATGTATTTCGAGACCGGGCAGGGCTCGGCGCTATCGGCCAACGCCCATCACGGCGTCGACCAGCAGACCTGCGAGGCCCGCGCCTATGGAGTTGCCCGCGCCTTTGCGCCCCTCCTGGTCAACAGCGTGGTCGGCTTCATCGGCCCGGAATATCTCTACGACGGCAAGGAAATCATCCGGGCCGGGCTGGAGGATCACTTTTGCGGCAAGCTGCTCGGCCTGCCGCTCGGGATCGACATCTGCTACACCAACCACGCCGAGGCGGACCAGGACGACATGGACAATCTGCTGACGCTGTTGGCGGCCGCCGGCGTCACCTTCATCATGGGTGTCCCCGGCGCCGATGACGTCATGCTGAACTATCAGTCCACGTCTTTTCACGACGCGCTCTACGTCCGCGACGTCTTCGGACTGCGCCGCGCGCCGGAGTTCGACGACTGGCTGGCGCAGTCGGGGATTGCGGGTCCCGATTTCCGGCTTGCCGGCGATGCAGGCCTGCTGCCCGATTTCGCCTCACGGCTGATCGCGTGACGCCGCGGAAGCACCCGGCGGCTCGAGGAAACCATTGGTGCCCTAGGGAATTATGCTCATGCCACAATATTGAGAAATTCCGGCGGCAGCATTACGCTATGTGCCTGTCTGGCAATTTCCGCAGCTAAGTCGAGCGTGGCGGGGGAGCTTTGATGCGAGCTGAAAGTAACGGGACGTCCCGGCGGATTCTGTGCGTGTTTCCGCGATACACATCGTCGTTCGGGACGTTCGAGCATTCCTACCCCCTGACCGACGGCGTCCGCGCCTTCATGCCGCCGCAAGGGCTTTTGCTACTCGCGGCCTATCTGCCCGAGGAGTGGCAGGTCAAATTCGTCGACGAGAACCTTCGCCGCACGACGAAGGAGGAGTTCGGATGGGCGGAGGCGGTCTTCGTCAGCGGCATGCACATCCAGCGCCAGCAGATGAACGATATCTGCCGCCGCGCCCACGAGTTCGATCTGCCCGTCGCGCTCGGCGGTCCCTCTGTCAGCGCCTGCCCGGATTACTATCCCTCCTTCGACTATCTCCATGTCGGCGAGCTCGGCGACGCCACCAATCAGCTGCTCGAAATCTTGTCGCGCGACATCTCACGTCCGGAAGCGCAGGTGGTGCTGACCACCAAGGACCGTGTGCCGATGACGGAATTTCCGATCCCGGCCTACGAGCTCGCCGACGTCAAGAAATATTTCCTCGGCAGCATCCAGTATTCCAGCGGCTGTCCCTATCAGTGCGAGTTCTGCGACATCCCCGGGCTCTACGGCCGCAATCCGCGGCTCAAGTCGCCGGAGCAGATCATCGCCGAGCTCGACCGCCTGCGCGAATGCGGCATGACCGACACGGTCTATTTCGTCGACGACAATTTCATCGGCAACCGCAAGGCGGCGCTGGACCTCCTGCCGCATCTGATCGAATGGCAGAAGAGGACCGGCTACATGGTGCGGCTCGCCTGCGAGGCGACGCTCAACATCGCCAAGCGGCCGGAAATCCTCGAGAAGATGCGCGAGGCCTATTTCGTCACCATCTTCTGCGGCATCGAGACGCCCGACCCCGATGCGCTGAAGGCGATGCACAAGGACCACAACATGATGGTCCCGATCCTCGAGGGCGTGCAAACCATCAACTCCTACGGCATGGAGGTCGTGTCCGGCATCATCATGGGGCTCGACACCGACAAACCGAACACTTCGGAGGCGCTGCTCGCCTTCGTCGAGGACTCGCGGATTCCGCTGCTCACGATCAACCTGCTTCAGGCGCTGCCGAAGACGCCGCTGTGGGACCGGTTGGAGCGCGAGGGACGCCTGGTCGAGGACGACGGCCGCGATTCCAATGTCAACTTCCTGTTGCCCTACGACGACGTCGTCGCGTCCTGGAAGCACGCCATGGCCGTCGCCTACGAGCCCGAGAAGGTCTACGCGCGCTTCCAGTATCAATGCGACCACGTTTACGTGCACCGCCTTGAGATGCCGAAACCGGACGAGATGAAGACCTGGCCCAACATCAGGCGCGGCCTGGTCATGCTGCGAAACATCTTCTGGAAGGTCGGCGTGCTCGGCGACTACAAGCGCGTGTTCTGGAAGTTCGCGCTGGGCCGCATCAAGCGCGGCGATCTCGAAGGCCTGATCGGCTGCACCCTGATCGCCCACCATCTCATCACCTTTGCGCGGGCGGCCTCGACCGGCCAGCAGAACGCCTCGAACTATTCGATCCGGCTACGCGAGGCCTCCGTCCCCGCCGAATGATGCGACATGTCTGATCCGGCCACCCCGCGTCGTCCGACCCTCGATCTGCGGTCGCTCACGCCCGCGCGCGTCGCGCTCGGGCGCAGCGGCGCGAGCCTGCCGACGCGGGCACTGCTCGATTTCACGCTGGACCATGCCCGCGCCCGCGATGCCGTACATGCCGTCTTCGATGCGCCGCGGCTGGTCGCGGATCTCCGCGCGCTTGGCCTCGTCGTCACCGAGGCGAACAGCCAGGCGGTCGACCGCAGGGATTATCTGCGGCGGCCCGATCTGGGCAGACGGCTAGATGCTGGATCAGCAGAGGCTCTGGCGCGGAGCGCCTCGGAGCCGTGCCAACTCGCACTCGTGATTGGCGATGGGCTGTCGGCGGCGGCGGTCCACGCCCATGCGGCCGCCTTGGTGATGCGCCTGCTGCCGTTGCTCGCAGCCGACGATGGTGTCGCGATCGGCCATGTCGTCGTCGCCTCAGGCGCGCGCGTCGCGCTCGGCGACGAGATCGGCGCCATTCTCGGCGCGCGCATGGTCGTGACGCTGATCGGCGAGCGGCCAGGCCTGTCGGCGCCTGACAGTCTCGGCGCCTATCTGACTTTCGCCCCGGGGCCGGGCCGCAGCGATGCCGAGCGCAATTGCGTGTCGAACATCCACAAGGCCGGGTTGAGCTATGACGAGGCCGCCTTCAAGATCGCCTGGTTGGTCCGCGAGGGGCTCGCGCGGGAACTGACCGGTGTGGCGCTGAAGGACGAGAGCGCGGACCGCGCGCCGCGTCGAATTGGCACGGCTTTGCCCGGATGAAGGGCATTAAGGCAAAATCGCCACATCTTGATCGATTCGGCCACACTCCGCCTGCTTGCGAGAAGGGTGATTGACCTGCTAAACCCCTCGCGGCGATTTTCTGCGCATTTTCAAAGGGCAAGCCTCCCATTGGTATGGCATTTTCAAGCCGTTCGCGGGGCGCGACAAGCTCACAGACCCGAGCCGATTTAGGAACTGGACAAGGCATGCTCGAAAAGCACAGCGAGAGTGAGGTTCATGTCGACAAGGTCGAGCAGGGACCTGCGTCCTCGATCGCCTTCGGGCTGGAGCGCATCGGGCTGATCGCTGTCCGGGCGCCCATCGTCTCCTGCATCGTCCTGCTCGTCCTGATCGTCGGCGCCGTGTTCGGCATCCACCGGATCAAGATCGACGATTCGCTGTCGCAGCTGTTCCGGTCCAACACGCCGGAATTCCGCCAGTATGAAGCGGTGACCAAGAAGTTCCCGGCCGAGGAATTCGATGTCCTCGTCGTGGTCGAGGGCAAGACCCTGCTGGCGCGGAACAACCTCGAGAAGCTGCGCGACTTCGTCACCGACATGCAACTGGTCGATGGCACGCGCGGACTGGTCTCGCTGTTCTCCGCGCGTCAGGCGCCGGCGCCGGGCAAGCTTCCCGCCGCGCTGTTCCCGCCCGAGCTGCCCGAGGGCGCGGCCTATGACAAGTTCATCGAGGGCGTCAAAGCCAACGAGATCATCCGCGGCAAGCTGTTGTCCGAGGACGGCACGCTGGCGCTGATCGTGCTGTCGCTCGATCCGGAGGTGGTCGCCTCCAACAAGCTGACCAAGACCGTCGCCGACATCCGCGCGCTGATGAAGGAAGACCTCGGCGACACCGGGCTCAACGTGCAGCTTTCCGGCGTGCCGGTGATGCAGCTCGAGATCCGCAACGCGGTCGAGCGCGACGGGCTCACCTACAACATCCTCGGCATTCTCGCCGGCTGTGTCATCGCCATCATCTTCTTCAGAAAAATCTCGTTCATGGTGGCGGCGGCGTTCCCGCCGATGATCGCGATCTTGCTGGCCCTCGGCGCGCTCGGCTGGGCCAATTTCAATCTCAACATGTTCCTGAACGTGATGACGCCGCTCATCATGGTGATCAGCTTCTCGGACTCGATGCAGCTCACCTTCGCCGCGCGCGACCGGCTGATCGCGGGCCAGGACAAGTTCACCGCGTTCAAGAACGCGGTGCTGGTGGTGGGACCGGCCTGCGTGCTGACGCACGGCACCGCCGGCATTTCCTTCATCGCGCTCCAGTTCTCCGACTCCGATCTGATCCGCAAGTTCGGCGAGGCGGGTCTCGCCGCCACCATCATCGCGCTGGTCGCGGTGTTGTCGCTGGTGCCGGTGTTCGGCGTGCTGTTGGTGCGCAACGAGAAGGTCTTTGCGACCAAGTTCCAGAGCGCGGATGCCGGCGTGCAGGCGCTGCGTAATTTCTGCTACTGGATTGCGGTGCGCATGGTGGGCCGTCCCGGCCTGTTCAGCCTGATCGCCGTGCTGTTCGTCGCCGGCCTCGGCGTCATCTACGCCAATCTGGAGCCGCGCTACCGGCTCGCCGACCAGGTGCCGGACAAGCGCCAGGCGGTCGCCGCCAGCGACCGGCTCGACGCCAAGCTCACCGGCGCCAACCCGGTCAACGTTCTGATCCAGTTCCCCAAGGGTGAATCGCTCTATTCGCCGGAGACGCTGCAGACCATCGCCGACGTGCACGCGACGGTGGAGAAGGCAGCCGGTGTCGGCAATGTCTGGTCGGTCGAGACCCTGCGCCGCTGGCTCGCGGACAAGGCCGGCAGCGCCGATGTCGCGACGCTGAAGGAATATGTCAGCGTCATTCCGGAGCATCTGGTGCGCCGGTTCATCGATGCCGAGCAGGACGCCGTCGTGGTCGCAGGTCGCGTGCCGGACAAGGATTCCAGCCAGCTCCTGCCGATCGTCGACAAGCTCGATTCCGAGCTCGACGCCGTCCGCAAGAAGCATCCCGGCTATGAAGTGGCGGTCACGGGTCTTGCCGCGATTGCCGCGCGCAACTCGGCCGGCATGATCGAGAAGCTCAATCGCGGGCTCACCGTCGAATTCGCGCTGGTCGCGATCTTCATCGGCCTGGCCTTCCGCTCCTGGGTGGTGATGTTCGCCTGCATCCTGCCGGGCATCTTCCCCGTGGTGATGTCGGGAACGGTGCTGTGGGCGATGGGTGAGGGACTGCAATTCGCCAGCGTCGTGGCTCTGACCGTTTCGTTTGGCCTGGGCTTAAGCGCCACCATCCACTTTCTCAACCGCCTCAGGCTCGAGAGCAAGCCGGGCGTCGGCTCGGCGCTCGCGGTCGAGCGCGCGACCGTGCTGGTCGGCCCGGCATTGATCCTGACCACGCTGGTGCTGGCCTGCGGTCTCGTCGTCACGGTGTTCTCCGACCTGCCGTCGCTACGGCTGTTCGGCTGGCTCAGCGCCTTCTCGATGGTCATGGCGCTCGTCGCCGACCTCTTCATCCTGCGGCCGACGGCGATGTGGCTGATCAATCTGCACGGCAAGCTTCAGGGTACAGACAAGCCAGCCATTTGAGCGGCTGCATCCATCGGACATGGAATCGGCGGGTCCGGCGATTGCGCCGCGGCTCCGAAAAACAACAAAGCCCCGGTTCGCGAGAACCGGGGCTTGGTGCTTTGGAAGCGGTAAGAGCTGTCAGCCCTTCGTCATCGTGATGTTGACGCCGCGAATCTCGCCCTTGGACGAGATCTGCACCGTCTGCTTGGTGCCGTTGGTGCGCAGCGACAAATTGGCGGCAAAGCCGTTGGCCTCGACGAAAACCTCGATCTGGCCGCCACCGGCGGTGCCTTGCAAATTGCCGAAGATGTTGCGGTTGGTCTCGCTCCAATTGCCGGAGATGCGCTCACCCTGGCTTGTCACGTCGCTGGTGAGGTCGAACTTGTAGCTGTCGGACGCGCAGTGCAGCGCCTGCTTGAGGCTGAGACCGGTGCCGGCAACCTTGTAGTCCGCCTTGCAGCGGATGCGCTCGGTGGAGCCGTCGGACAGCGACACCGTACCCGTCCCGGTCCACGCGCCCTCGAAACCTGCAAACGGTCCGGACGACTGAGCCTGACTCGCCGAAACTGAGAACAGCAGCACAGCGCCGATGCCGGCCGCCTTGATTGCCAGTTCAGATCGCCCAAAGAATTTCATCTCAAAATATCCCGTTTTGGAACGACGTTCGCTTGTCGCCAAGGACGTCTCGCCACATCGAAGGTTTAGTGTTCCGAGTCTGTGTCAGGTTCAATGGCCGGCCGCCCACATGTCGGCATCGCGAAGCGCGCTTGCCATGGTTGACCTCCGGATTCTCTGCGTTCGGCATGTTTCTGGCGCCTAAGGCGGGATGGAGAGATGCAGCTCTGCAACAGGTGCGCAGCAAAACGCGGCGTGCCTGAATTATGGCGTAGTATCAATCTCTTACATTTGCCAGAGAAGGCGCAGGGAAGACCTGATTTGGTGGACGTGGCGCCAATTTGGCCGCATTTGCCAGTGCTTGTGCCTTCTCTGAGGCCGCTACTCCCGCGGCGACTTGCCATCAGAATACTCCGTTCCGGTCGTCGCCTGTGCTGTCCGGGATTGGTGCGATTCTGCCGTCAGAATGAAGGAATACAATGCGTAAGCTTCTCGTCGCTCTCACCTTGCTGTCGGCCTCCCTCTCGACCGCAGCGTTCGCCCAGCAAGGGCGCGGCACGGACGCCGAGCAGAAGGCCTGCTCGCGCGATGTGCAGAAGCTCTGCCGTCCGGTCATCGACCAGGGCGATTTCACCATCCTGGCCTGCCTCAAGGAGAACCGGGCCAAGATCTCGCAGGCCTGCGACCAGGTCCTGAAGAACCACAACCAGTAAGCTCGGCCACTGGCCCACAAAAGGCGGCCTCCGGGGCCGCCTTTTCGGACCTGATCCGCAAAGGGCAGCCATCGAGAGACAGGATTGGTTTTGCGGCCGTATTCCCCTATATGGGGGCCGCGGCGGCATCGCCGGCACGGGCTAGCGCGAGCGAAAAAGCCCTTCCTGTCCAAACGATTGTAGACCAGCCCTCGATGACCTCTGCGAGCGAATTGCGATCCGGCAAGGGTGAGCGCGACGAGAATTTTCCCGTCGCGTCCTGGATCATTCATCCGCGTCATCGCGCGCTGATCCTGGCGTATTACAATTTCGTCCGCACCGCCGACGACATCGCCGACCACGCCACGCTGCCGCCCGACGAGAAGCTCGCTTATCTCGACCTGCTCGAGGCGGAATTGCTCGGCAAGGGCGACACCCAGGCCGAGGCCGTCAGCCTGCGGCATGCACTGGCCGAACGCGGCATGGCGCCGCGCCACGCGCTCGACGTGCTCATCGCGTTCCGCATGGACGTGACCAAGTTGCGCTACGAGAACTGGGACGAGGTCATCCATTATTGCCGCTACTCGGCGATGCCGGTCGGCCGCTTCATGCTCGACGTCCATGGTGAGAGCACCTCGACCTGGGCCGCGTCGGATGCACTCTGCGCAGCGCTGCAGATCAACAACCACCTTCAGGATTGCGGCAAGGATTTCCGCGAGCTCAACCGCGTCTACCTGCCGCGCGATGCGCTGGCCGCGAGTGGCGCCTCGGTCGAGCAGCTCGGACTGGCGCAGTCGCCGCCGGCGATGCTGGCCTGCCTTCAGGCTCTCGCCGTGCGCAACGAAGCGCTGCTCGAGGAGGGCAGGTCGTTAGCTGCGGAGATCCGGGATTTCCGCCTCGGCGTCGAGGTCTCCGTGATCCAGGCCTATGCCGACCGCATCGTGCGCCTGTTGAAGGTGCGCGATCCCTTGCGCGAGCGCGTGCACCTGAACAAGCTCGAGCTCCTCACCTTCAGCCTCGCCGGCATGATCGGCGAAGTCGGCCGCCGCGCGGTCGGACGCAAAGCCATTTCCAGACCGGGGACTGCACATGACGCTTGAGGCGACCTCGCCCGGCGCCAATTATGGCTCGACCGCATCCGGCAGTTCGTTCTACGCCGCGATGCGCATCCTGCCGCACGACCAGCGCGAAGCGATGTTCCAGATCTACAGCTTCTGCCGCCAGGTCGACGACATCGCCGATTCCGATGGCCCGCGCGACGAGCGGCTCGCCGCCCTTCAGGCGTGGCGCAACGACATCGATGCGCTCTACCAGGGCAATCCGCCGCCGCGGCTGAAGGACTACGTCGCGTCGGTGAAAAGCTTCGGCCTCAAGCGCGAGGATTTCCTTGCGATCGTCGACGGCATGGAGATGGACGTGCCGCAGGACATCCGCGCGCCCGACATGGCGACGCTGGATCTCTACTGCGATCGCGTTGCGAGTGCCGTGGGGCGGCTGTCGGTCCGGGTCTTCGGCCTGCCGGAAGAAGATGGCATCGAGCTCGCGCATCATCTCGGCCGCGCGCTCCAGCTCACCAACATCCTGCGCGACATCGACGAGGATGCGGGCCTCGGGCGGCTCTATCTGCCGCGCGAAGCGCTGCTGCATGCCGGCATCACCTCCAACGATCCGGACCGCGTGATCGTCGAGCGCGCGCTGCCGAAGGTCTGCCTGCCGCTGGCGCAACGCGCAAAGGTGTATTTCGAGAAGTCGGACGAGATCATGAATCGCAACCGGCGCCGCGCGGTGCGCGCGCCGCGGATGATGTCGAAATACTATCATGCCATTCTGGATCTCCTGATCGCGCGCGGGTTCAACGCGCCGCGTGAGCCGGTGCGTGTGTCGAAGATCACACGCATCGCCATCCTGCTCCGTTACGCTCTCATCTGATGCAAAAAACAGCTCACATCATCGGTGCTGGAATCTCCGGCCTCTCCGCCGCCGTGCGGCTTGCCAATGCCGGCTTCAAGATCGCCGTGCACGAGGCGACGCAGCAGGCCGGCGGCCGCTGCCGTTCCTATTTCGACGGTGCCACCAATCTCACCATCGACAACGGCAACCATTTGCTGCTGTCCGGCAATAGCCACGCGCGCGCCTATGCGCGCTCGATCGGCACCGAGGCGGGCCTCGTCGGTCCGGAGCGCGCGCAGTTTCCCTTCGTCGACATCACGACCGGGCAGCGCTGGCAGATCGATCTCGGCGACGGCCGGCTGCCGACGTGGGTGCTCGACGAGAGCCGCCGCGTCCCCGACACCGGGTTGACCGATTATCTGAAGCTGGCGCCGCTGATCTGGGCCTCGGAAGAGACGCTGGTCGGCAAGTCCATTCCCTGCGAGGGCATCCTCTATCAGCGCCTGGTGCAGCCGCTACTGCTGGCGGCGCTCAACGTCGATCCACCCGAAGGCTCGGCTGGGCTTGCCGGCGCGATCGTCCGCGAGACGCTGCTTGCCGGCGGGCAGGCCTGCCGTCCCCTGATCGCGCGGGACGGACTAAGTGCGGTGCTGATCGAGCCTGCCGTGACGTTCCTGCAGGAGCGCGGCCACACCGTTCAGCTCGGCCATGAGCTGCGCTCGTTTGCGACCCATGACGGCAAGGTCGGTGCGCTGAATTTCGGCGGCGAAGATGTGGTCCAGATCGGCGCGGGCGACGTCGTCGTGATGGCGGTGCCGCCGCGCGCTGCCTCCAACTTGCTGCCGGGCCTGAAGACGCCGACCGAATTCCGCGCCATCGTGAATGCGCATTTCCGCGTTGAGCCGCCAGCGGGATCGGCTCCGATCCTCGGCGTAATCGGTGGCGTCGTGGAATGGCTGTTTGCGTTCCCGAACCGGCTTTCCGTCACCATCAGCAACGGCGACCGTCTGGTCGAGATGCCGCGCGAGGAACTCGCGCAGGCGATCTGGAACGACGTCTGCAAGGCGGGCGGTGTTTCCGGCGAGCTGCCCCCTTGGCAGATCGTGCGCGAGCGCCGCGCCACATTTGCGGCGACTCCGGCGCAGAATGCCCTGCGTCCAGGGCCGGTCACTGCGCTGAAAAACCTGTTTCTTGCAGGCGATTGGACTGCTACGGGATTGCCTGCAACCATCGAGGGATCGGTCCGATCCGGTGATCGCGCCGCCGATCTGGTTCTGGCCGCCAAGGGATACTGACAGGCGGCCCTGACGGGCATTTGTCCCGGTCAATTTCGACCAATTCAATCGACTATCGGAGCAATCGAGCGAGATGGATTCCGTGAACGCGACCAGCCGCGAAGCCCAAGAATTGAGAAACTTGGAATCGAGCATTGTGTCGGCCACCGAAGGCGTCCTCGGCTTCCAGCAACCCGACGGCCATTGGGTGTTCGAGCTCGAGGCAGATTGCACCATTCCCGCCGAATACGTGCTGCTGCGCCATTATCTGGCCGAGCCGGTCGATGCCGTGCTCGAAGCCAAGATCGCCAATTATCTTCGCCGCGTTCAGGGCGCCCATGGCGGTTGGCCGCTGGTGCATGACGGCGAGTTCGACATGAGCGCCAGCGTGAAGGCGTATTTCGCGCTGAAGATGATCGGGGATTCCATCGACGCGCCGCACATGGTGCGTGCGCGCGAGGCGATCCATTCCCGCGGCGGCGCCATTCACAGCAACGTCTTCACGCGCTTCATGCTTGCGATGTTTGGCGTCGTGACCTGGCGCGCGGTACCGGTGCTGCCGATCGAGATCGTGCTGCTGCCGTTCTGGTCGCCTTTCCACATCAACAAGATCTCCTACTGGGCGCGCACCACCATGGTGCCGCTGATGGTCATCGCCGCGCTGAAGCCGCGGGCGAGGAATCCCAAGGGCATCGGTATCGACGAGCTGTTCCTGCAGGATCCGCGCTCGATCGGCATGACTGCCAAGGCGCCGCACCAGAGCATGGCCTGGTTCGTTCTGTTCCGCGCGCTCGACGGCATTTTGCGCGTGGTCGAGCCGATGTTTCCCAAGAGCTTGCGCAAGCGCGCGATCGATGCAGCGCTCGCCTTCACCGAGGAGCGGCTCAATGGCGAGGACGGCATGGGCGCGATCTATCCGCCGATGGCCAACATCGTCATGATGTACGACGCGCTCGGCAAGGACGAGAACTTCCCGCCGCGCGCGATCACGCGCCGGGGTATCGACAAGCTGCTCGTGATCAAGGACGACGAAGCCTATTGCCAGCCCTGCGTCTCGCCGGTGTGGGACACGACGCTGACCGCCCACGCGCTGCTCGAAGCCGGCGGTAACAGGGCGGTGCCTGCGGCCAAGCAGGGTCTCGACTGGCTGAGCCCGAAGCAGGAGCTCGAGGTGAAGGGCGACTGGGCGGTGAAACGGCCCGACGTGCGCCCGGGTGGGTGGGCCTTCCAGTACAACAATGCCCATTATCCCGATCTCGACGATACCGCGGTGGTCGTGATGTCGATGGACCGGATGCGCCGGGAGCACGGCGCGACCGGCTATGACGCCGCGATCGACCGTGCGCGGGAGTGGATCGAGGGCATGCAGAGCGACGACGGCGGCTGGGCTGCCTTCGACGTCAACAATCTCGAATACTATCTGAACAACATCCCGTTCTCGGACCATGGCGCGCTGCTCGATCCACCGACCGAGGACGTCACCGCGCGCTGCGTCTCGATGCTGGCCCAGCTCGGCGAGACCGCGAAGACCAGCAAGCATGTCGCGGACGGGATCGACTACCTCCGAAAGACCCAGCACCCGGAAGGGTCCTGGTATGGCCGCTGGGGGATGAACTTCATCTATGGAACCTGGTCGGTGCTGTGCGCCCTCAACATGGCCGGCGTCCGCCATGACGACCCCATGATCCGGAAAGCCGCCGGCTGGCTGGCCTCGATCCAGAACAAGGACGGCGGCTGGGGCGAGGATGCCGTCAGCTACCGGCTGGACTACCGGGGCTGGGAAGCGGCCCCCTCGACCGCGTCGCAAACGGCATGGGCCTTGCTTGCCCTGATGGCGGCAGGCGAGGTTGATCACCCGGCCGTCGCCCGCGGGGTGGAGTACCTGATTGCAACACAGAACGAAAAAGGACTGTGGGACGAACAGCGGTACACCGCCACAGGCTTTCCCCGTGTATTCTATCTACGGTACCATGGTTACCCGAAGTTCTTCCCGCTGTGGGCGTTGGCGCGGTATCGGAACTTGCGGAACACCAACAGCAGGGTGGTAGGGGTCGGAATGTGACTTTGGGGACGGGGGACTATCTTACCGCGGGTCAAACCGTTGATCCGAGGCCGATATTGATCGTGACTGGACTGGTTCAGGAGGCCCGCATCGCGGCCGGGCCCGGAATGGCGGTCATTTGTTCGTCGAGCAGCCCGACCCAGTTGCGGGCGCTGTTGACGGTGCTGGATCCCGAGACGATTCGCGGTGTGATCTCCTTTGGCGTTGCCGGCGGGCTCGACCCGACGCTGCGCTCCGGCGACGTCGTGCTGGCGACCGAGGTGCTCGCGGGCGACACCCGCTGGGCCGCCGGCCTCTCGCTCGGCGACGACCTGATCGACCGCCTGACGTCGGGGCGCCGCCGCGTGGTGCGCGGCAGCCTCGCCGGTGCCGAGGAAGTGGTCACGGGGCGCTCCTGCAAGGCGGCGCTGCATTCGGAGACCGGAGCGGCCGCCGTCGACATGGAAAGCCACATCGCGGCCGCCTACGCCGCCGAGGCCGGCTTGCCGTTCGCCGCGGTCCGCGTCATCAGCGATCCCGCCCATCGCGCGCTGCCGGCGCTCGCCCGCGCCGCCATCAAGCCGAATGGCCAGATCGACGTGCTGGCCGTGCTGCGCGGCATCGCGCGCAATCCGACCGCGCTGCACGGACTGGTCTCGACCGGCCTCGACTTCAACCGCGCGCTGCGCTCACTTCGCGGCTGCCGCGACTTCCTGATCGGCACCGGGCTGGTCGAGGGCGAGGCGCTGGTCTCCGAGGCGGCCTGAGCGGGTTCTGCGATCACTAAAATGAAAAGGCCCGGTCGCCAATGGCGACCGGGCCTTTTGTTTTGATCTGCGTAGCTCGGATGGAGCAGAGCGCAATCCGGGGCCTTCAACGCGGAGGCACCCTCCCGGATTTCGCTTGCGCTCCATCCGGGCTACAGGTCACCGCGCTTACGCGGCGGTCGAAGCCTTCCGTGCGGCCTTCTCCTGGGCAGCGGCGGCCTCGTCCTTGCGGATCTCCGACAGGCGCTTCTGCACTTCCGCCGAGAAGATATACTGGGCCGGACGCTGCTTGCTCATGTCGATCTCCGGCGCCATTGGACCCGTGGTCCTGATGCCGCGCAGCGACACCCACATCGCCTTCAGCGGGTTGTTGATGGCAGCGGTCGCCGCCGTCGGCTCGTAGCCGCAATGGGCCATACAGTCGGCGCACTTCTCGTACTTGCCGGTGCCGTAGGTCTCCCAGTCGGTCGTGTCCATCAGCTCCTTGAAGGTCTTCGCATAGCCTTCGCCGAGCAGGTAGCAGGGCTTCTGCCAACCGAAGATGTTGCGCGCGGGCATGCCCCAGGGCGTGCACTCATATTCCTGGTTGCCGGCGAGGAAGTCGAGGAACAGGCCGGAATGCATGAAATTCCACTTCTTGCCTTTGCCCATCGCAAAGACGTCGCGGAACAGCTTCTTGGTCTTGGTGCGGTTGAGGAAGTGCTCCTGGTCGGGCGCGCGCTCATAGGCGTAGCCGGGCGACATCGAGACGCCGACACCGAGCTCGACCGTGAGGTCGAGGAACTTGGCGATCTCCTCGGCCGGGTGGCCGTCGAAGATGGTGGCGTTGACGTTGACGGTGAAGCCGCGGGCCTTGGCCGCCTTGATCGCGGAGACGGCGCGGTCGAACACGCCCTTCTGCGACACGGCCTTGTCGTGGTGCTCCTTCAGGCCATCGAGATGCACCGAGAAGAACAGATAGGGCGAGGGCTCGAACAGATCGAGCTTCTTCTCGAGCAACAACGCGTTGGTGCAGAGCGAGACGAACTTCTTGCGCGCCACGAGGCCGCGCACGATCTCGCCGATCTCCTTGTGGATCAGCGGCTCGCCGCCGGGAATGGCGACCATCGGCGCGCCGCACTCGTCGGCCGCGTCCCAGCACTCCTGTGCGGTCATGCGGCGGTTGAGGATCGCATCCGGATAGTCGATCTTGCCGCAGCCGACGCAGGCGAGGTTGCAGCGGAACAGCGGCTCCAGCATCAGCACGAGCGGATAGCGCTTGCGGCCAAGCAGCTTCTGCTTGATCAAATAGCCGCCGATACGCATTTCCTTGAAGAAGGGGATAGCCATTACAAGTTTCTTTCTGGGCTTGAAATTCGGGTGGGTCAGCTCGCAGCCAGTTGGGCCGGAAGCCGGAATTCGATGTTTTCCTCGCGGCCGGGGAGCACCGAGACCTTGACCGGTCCGATCCGCCGCATTGCTTCGATCACGTCATCCACGAGTACCTCGGGCGCCGAAGCGCCAGCCGTGACACCGACGGTTCTGGCATCTTTCAACCACTCGGGATTGAGCGCGCTGCCGTCGGCAATCAGATAACTCGCGACACCGGCCTCAGTGCCGATTTCGCGGAGCCGGTTCGAGTTCGAGCTATTGGCAGCGCCCACCACCAAGATCACGTCGACCAGCTTGCTCAAATCCCTTACCGCAGATTGGCGGTTCTGTGTCGCATAGCAGATATCCCGGATATCCGGACCTTGAATATCTGTAAAGCGGGCCTGCAGGGCCGAAATGATGTCCTTGGTGTCATCCACAGACAGGGTGGTCTGGGTGATGTAGGCCACTGGCGTATCCGCCGGCAGCTCAAGGGCCTTAACCTCTTCAACACTTTGGACCAGCAGGACGGGGGCGGGAACCTGGCCCATCGTACCCTCGACCTCGGGGTGGCCAGCATGGCCGATCAGGATCAGGGTGCGGCGCCTGGCGATGTAGCGCTTCCCCTGATTGTGAACTTTCGTGACCAGGGGGCAGGTGGCATTGAGCACTGGAAGGTCGCGCGCGGCCGCTTCTTCCTCGACGCTGCGGGCGACGCCATGAGCGCTGAAGACCGTCACGGCCTTCGGCGGCACCTCTGACAGTTCCTCGACGAAGATCGCGCCTTTGTTTTTCAGGCTCTCGACGACGTACTTGTTGTGCACGATCTCATGGCGCACGTAGACGGGCGGGCCGTACTTCTCCAGCGCCCGTTCCACGATCTCGATTGCACGCACCACTCCCGCGCAAAAGCCACGCGGTTGCGCCAGATAAACTTCCATTGGACGCCCATCACGCAAGTTGCACCAATCCGCTCTCAAGTTCAGGGGTCACCGCGATACGAACCAATGAGTTGCAATATCCGCACCACGGTTTCGCGCAGGCGGTAGCTGCCCACCCCTGTCGCCGCCCCGGTGCATGGAGGCGCAGCACTTTGTGTCAAAAAATCGGCAGTAAGGAAAGGTGGAACGAACTTTGGTTCCCTACTGGATCACTTTTGCGGTACTATAGTAGAGGGCGCCCATTGCCGCAAAAGTGGAGACATTTGTGCGCGCGCTTCGTCACTTTCCCGCCTCAACTCCCCGGCTATACCGACTGCCCCGCATGATTTTGCCATGGTCTTCCGCCGTTTACCTCGAACCTTCTGACGGCGATAACCACTCAAAACAGCAATAGGTTTCGGCCGGGAACTCCGTTAAACAGCGGGCGTTTCCGGCAAGCTGTTAACCGCAGAAAGAAAAGTAGTGCTGCAAAGCGTAGTCGTTGCCACCGTCAGGGCCTGCACCCGGTTTGCCTCCCTCGTCGTCGTTCTCGGGCTCCTGCTGGCGGTGGGGGCGGGCTATTACACGTCCCGGCACTTTGCCATCAACACCGACATCAACTCGCTGATTGCCCAAAATCTGGACTGGCGCCAACGCGACCAGCAGTTCGATCGCGCCTTCGACCGCGATGCGACGATCACGGCGGTGGTCGAAGCCAAGACGCCGGAGATGGCGACCGCGGCGTCGGACGCGCTCTATGCCAAGCTGAAGGACAACAAGACCGACTTCCAGTCGATGCAGCAGCTCGGCACCGGCGAGTTCTTCGAGAAGAATGGTCTGTTGTTCCTGCCGACCGAAGAAGTCGGCAAGGTCACCAGTCAGTTCGAATCCGCCGCGCCCCTGATCGAGATCATGGCGGGCGATCCCTCGATCCGCGGCCTGACCGGCGCGCTGGAAACGGGACTTGCCGGCGTCAAGCGCGGCCAGGTCAAGCTCGACAACACCGAACGGCCCTTCAACCAGATCGCGCAAACGGTCGAGACCGTGCTCAACAAGGGCAACGCGACCTTCTCCTGGCGCGAACTCGTCAGTGACGACCCGCTGACGGATTCGGACAAGCGCGCCTTCATCGAGTTCAAGCCCGTCCTCGACTACAACGCGCTCGAGCCCGGCAAAGGCGCAACCGATGCGATCCGCAAGGCCGCAGCCGATCTGGATTTTGCCACCAAATATCAGGCGCGCGTGCGACTGACCGGTCCGGTCCCGATCGCCAACGAGGAATATGCAACCGTCCAGGAAGGTGCCGTCGTCAACGGCATCGGCACGGTCCTGGTCGTGCTGCTCATCCTGTGGCTGGCGCTGCATTCGGCGAAGATCATCTTCGCGGTGTTCGTCAATCTCTTCGTCGGTCTTGCGCTGACGACCGCCGCGGGCCTGATGATGGTGGGCTCGCTCAATTTGCTGTCGATCGCGTTCGCCGTGCTTTTCGTCGGCCTCGGCGTCGATTTCGGCATTCAGTACAGCGTCCGCTATCGCTCCGAACGCTACAAGCACAACGACCTTTCGGGCGCGCTGGTGCTGGCCGCCAAGCGCTCGGCAATTCCGTTGTCGCTGGCGGCAATGGCGACCGCGGCCGGCTTCCTCTGCTTCATCCCCACCGACTACAAGGGCATCGCCGAACTCGGTCAGATCGCCGGCGTCGGCATGCTGGTGGCGTTTGTTACCAGCATCACCGTGCTCCCGGCGATGCTGAAGCTGTTGAACCCGCCCGGCGAGAAAGAGCCGGTCGGCTACGCCTTCCTGGCACCGCTCGATCACTTCCTGGAGAAGCACCGCGTGCTGGTCGTCGGTGGTACGATGTTTCTCGCGGTCGCCGGCCTGCCGCTGCTCTATTTCATGAAGTTCGACTTCAACCCGATGAACCTGCGCAACCCGAAGGCAGAGTCGATCGCGACCTTCCTCGATTTGCGCAAGGATCCCAACACCGGCGCCAATGCCATCAACGTGATGACCACGTCGGAAGAGCAGGCAAGGCAGGTGGAGGCGAGGCTGGAGAAGGTGCCGGAGGTGTTGCGCGTGATGTCGCTCAACAGCTTCGTTCCTGAAGACCAGGCGCCGAAGCTGAAGCTGATCGCGCAGGGCGCCAAGGTGCTGAACCCCGCGCTCAATCCCGACCAGATCGACGCCGCGCCGACGGACAAGGAAAACGTCGATGCGCTGAAATCCTCGGTCGACAATCTGCGCCGGACCGCAGGCGATGCGAAGGGCCCGGGTGCGGTCGCCTCGCGTCGGCTCGCGGACGCGCTGGACAAGCTCGCCAATGGCGATGAAGCCACGCGGAACAAGGCGCAAGACGTGTTCGTCGCGCCGATGAAGATCGTGTTCGACCAGCTCCGGAACGCGATGCAGGCCGAGCCGGTCACCCTGAAATCATTGCCGGCAGATCTCGTTAGCGCCTGGAAGAGCAAGGATGGCATCATCCGCGTCGAGGCGCTGCCGAAGGGCGATCCCAACGACAACGACACGCTGCGCAAATTTGCGGCGGCTGTGCTCGTTGCCGAGCCGACCGCGATCGGCGGTCCGGTCTCGATCCTGAAATCCGGCGACACCGTGGTGAAGGCGTTCATCCATGCCGGAATCTATGCGCTGCTGGTGATCGGCCTGCTGCTGTGGATCACGCTGCGCCGGTTCGTCGACGTGCTGATGACGCTGGTGCCACTGCTGGTGGCCGGTGCGGTGACGCTCGAGATCTGCGTGTTGATCGGCTTGCCGCTCAACTTCGCCAATATCGTCGCGTTTCCGCTGCTGCTCGGCGTCGGCGTGGCCTTCAAGATCTACTATGTCGTGGCCTGGCGCTCAGGCAGGACAAACCTGCTCCAGACCAGCCTGACGCGCGCGATCTTTTTCAGCGCGCTGACAACGGCGACCGCGTTCGGCAGCCTCTGGCTGTCGAGCCATCCCGGCACGTCCAGCATGGGCAAGCTGCTCGCGCTGTCGCTGGTAACGACGCTCGCCGCCGTGCTGCTGTTTCAGCCCGCCCTAATGGGCAAACCCCGCAATCTCAGGGAGTAGGCAGATGTCGCCGACCTGGTCGGCGGCGCCCTTCTGACCGGGTTTGGCGGTGCCGCCGGGCTTGGGAAGTGCGGGCGCAGGCTGCGCCGCCGTAGCGCCCGTCGTTGCCGGGGCTTTCGGCGCGGCGCCGGTGGGCTTCGGCGCGCCCTTGGCCATGGCGTTGGCGGGGCTCAGGGGAATCGGGGGGCTGACCCGGGTCCAGGTCTCGCCACCGCACAGGAAGCCCATCACGCAGCCCTTGATCTCGAGCTGGTCGGTGCCGACCGGCGTGATGGTCGCGCTGTAGAGCTGGCCGTCCTTGGCGTTGTAGACCTGACCTTCCCACTGATCGGCGCCGGGCTTCTTCTTCATGTCGATCAGGGTCGCCAGGCCTAGCGTGGGCCGGGTCTTTTTCGAGGCGTCCGGATTGTTCTCGTCGCGGCCGCCGGGCTGTTTTTCCCAAGAAACCGCGCCCCACATGCTGCCATTGCATTGGGCGACACGAATGTTGGCGACGCCATCGGCAACCCGCCAGTCGCCGGTCGGATCGGCGGCGAGCGCCGGGGTCAGGCAGGCGTAACCGCCAGCCAGTATTAGTCCGGTGTAAAGGGCTAAACGCATGATAGTTCCTTGGCAGTGCAACATGGTCTAAAGCTCTGCTTGCGAAGATGGTCCGAAAAAGGGCAAAAGGCCGCACAGACCGTTTTTGGCAACGGTCCGTTTTCAGTTGACGAGACGGCCCTCAACCGAAGTATGTAGCGGATGCACAGCCCAAATCCAGACATGTCTCAGCTGTTTGCGGACCGCCAGGCCCAGCGCAGCGCCCTGCATAATCGGCATCTGAACGAGCAGTTCGTTCGGGTTCTGAAGACCATCGGCTACGATGTCGGCTTCCAGAAGGGGCAGGGACAGTACCTCTACGACCGGGACGGGGCGCGCTATCTCGACCTCTTGTCCGGTTTTGGCGTGTTTGCGATCGGGCGCAATCATCCTGTCATGCGCGAGGCGCTCAAGAGCGTTCTCGATGCCGACCTGCCCAACCTCGTCCAGTTCGACGTCTCGGTGCTCGCTGGCGTGCTCGCCGAGCGGCTTTTGAAGTACGTCCCCTATCTCGACAAGGCGTTCTTCGCCAATTCCGGCGCCGAATGCGTCGAAGCGGCGATCAAGTTCGCCCGCGGCGCCACCGGCCGTCCGGGCATCGTCTATTGTGCCCACGGCTATCACGGCCTGACCTATGGCGCGCTGTCGCTGACGGGCGATTCGAACTTCCGCACCGGCTTCGAGCCGCTGCTGCCGGGCTGCACCTCGGTCCCGTTCAACGATCTCGCCGCGCTCGAAAAGGCGCTGGCCTCGCGCGAGGTGGCGGCCTTCGTCGTCGAGCCGATCCAGGGCAAGGGCGTCAACATGCCCACCGACGAGTTCCTGCCGGCTGCGGCTGCGCTCTGCAAGAAATACGGCACGCTGTTCGTCGCCGACGAGATCCAGACCGGCATGGGCCGCACCGGCCGCTTCCTCGCGGTCGAGCACTGGAACGTCGAGCCCGACATGGTGCTGCTGTCGAAGTCGCTGTCCGGCGGCCATGTGCCGGTCGGCGCGGTGCTGACGCGCAAGAGCATCTTCGACAAGATATTCAACCAGATGGATCGTGCAGTGGTGCACGGTTCGACCTTCTCCAAGAACGACCTGGCGATGGCCGCGGGCATCGCCACGCTCGATGTCATGGAGTCCGAGAAGCTGATCGAGTCCGCCGCCAAGCGCGGTGCCGAACTGCGCCTCGCGCTGACTCGTATGGTGCCCGGCTACGAGCTATTGAAGGAAGTTCGCGGCAAGGGCCTGATGATCGGCGTCGAGTTTGGCCCGCCGAAATCGCTGCGGTTGCGGGCGTCCTGGAACGTGCTGGAGGCGGCCAACAAGGGCCTGTTCTGCCAGCTCATCACCGTGCCGCTGTTCAAGGACCACAAGATCCTCACGCAAGTCGCCGGCCATGGCAGCCACACCATCAAGCTGTTGCCGCCGCTCACCATCACCGAGGAAGACTGCGGCTGGATCGAGCGCGCCTTCGACGACGTCATCGCCGGCAGCCACAAGGTCCCCGGCGCGATCTGGTCGCTCGGCAAGACGCTGGTGGACAACGCGGTGAGGCGATCGGCGTAAGCTCAGGCCGCCTTGGGCTTGTTCACAGTCTCGATGCGGTCGAGAGCCTTCCCGAGATCGCGTTTGGCGATCTGGATATCGTAATCGTTCTGGAGATTGAGCCATAGCTCGGCGGTCGTGCCGAGCGCTTTGGCAAGCCGAAGCGCGGTGTCAGCGGTGATTCCGGTCTGCTCACCCGCAATCCGCTCAATACGCGTACGCGGCAGGCCGCATGTCTTGGCGAGCGCGCCTGCCGACATGTCCAGCGGGCTCAGGAATTCTTCCCGAAGAACCTCACCAGGATGCATGGGCTTGAGTTTCTTGGCCATCGTCGCATTCTCCTAGTGATAATCCACGATCTCGACCTGAACGGGACCTTGTGATGTCCACACGAAGCACACTCGGAACTGGTCGTTGATCCTGATCGAGTGCTGTCCCTTGCGATCGCCCGTGAGGACTTCAAGGCGATTTCCGGGTGGTGCCCTCAAATCGCTGAGTTCGCCCGCAGCGTGAAGATAGCGCAATTTCCGGCGAGCAGCCTTCACCAGGTCCGCCGGAAAGCGTTTGGGGCTTTCGCCGTTAAAGACCGCTTTAGTCGTTTTATCCCGAAAGGTCCTGATCACTCAGTCAATGTATCATTGGTTGATACGTGCGCAAGGGATTTGTATCAATTTCTGATACGACTCTAGGGGTTACCCTTCCACATTCGCCTTCATCGCCGCCTCGAACTTGTCGACGAACTCGGCGAGCTCGTCTGCGCCGAGATCGCTGACGGCCCAGAAGTTCAGGCCGCGATTGCCCCAGCGCCGGCAGTTGAAGCCCTGCATGGTTTCGGTCTTGGGCGCGCGGTATTCTGCGTTCGATGTCTGCGACACGAACAGATTGACCACGTGCTGCCGGCGCTTGTAGACGACCGCTCCGATGGCGCGTGCGTCGATATAGTCGAGCCTGCCGCCGACCAGCGTAAAACCTTGTGCGGTGAGGTCGATCACGGGCGGGGCGACGTCGAGCTTGCCGTTGAACCAGGGCTTCACCGTGTGCTGGTCGGTCGAGAGCACGTCGATGAGGTGGCCGGCCTGGAGCGAGCGCAGATGCGCGGAGACGACCTCCGACAGGATGCGCTGCTGGTCGTCCTGGCGCAGCACCAATGCGACAACGCCGGATGCGGCGAGCGCGGAGACTGCCGAGCCCATCGCAAAGCCGCGCAGCACGGAGCGGCGGCTCGGCTGTTGACGCTGCGGCAGCGAGGCCTCGATACGCGCACGCAGGCTCGCCGGCGCGGTGTAGCGCAAATTGGCGTCCGCGAGCACGCGCTGCATCTCGCGCTGTGCCGAAAGCTCCGCAGCGCAGGCCGGGCAGCCGGCGATATGGGCTTCGACCTCGCGCGCATGGCCGGCATCGAGCTCGTTATCGAGCAGCGCGTGAAGCAGGATCCTTGCTTCGTCGCAGGTCATCTTGCTTGCTCCTCATCCGCCGTCCAGGCCGCGCGCAGCATGGCGCGCGCGCGGGCGAGGCGGGACATCACGGTGCCGACGGGTGCACCGACGGCCTCGGCGATTTCACGATAGGACAGGTTGTTGATCTCCCGCAGCACGAATGTTTCCTTGAACGGTTCGGCGAGCGCATCGATCAGCTTGCGGATCGCGCCCGCATCGCGGCTGCGCAGCACTTCGGTTTCGGGGCTGGCCTCGGTCTCCTGCCAGATCGGCGTCTGCTCGGCAGCGCCGGGGGTATCCTCGATCGCGCCGTGCCTGTGCGCGCGGCGTGCATATTCGGCATTGCAGACGTTACGCAGGATCGCAAATAGCCAGGGCTTCATTGCCGGCCCGCGATAGCTGTCGAAATGCTTCAGCGCGCGCAGATAGCACTCCTGCACCGCGTCCTCTGCATCGGAGGCGTCACGCAAGAGATAGCGCGCGAGCGTGTAGACGTCGTCGAGATAGGGCAGCGCCGCCTCACGGAAGCGTTGCGCCTTCTGCAAATCGTCGTTAGCGGGCATCGCTCCTCGCTTTGCCTCTTGTTTTGCTCGTTGATTCGTCTCGTCGCTGTTCGTTTCGTCCCTGTTCGTCTTGTCTCTGTGTGTGACCGAAGGCACACGAGCCCGGCCGGCGTGGGACCACCGGCCGGGCAAGACGTTGATGCCTTGGTTCGAGATGTTACTCAACCTTGATCATCCCCGTCATGTGCGGGTGCAGAGAACAAAAATATTTGTAGTCGCCCGCATTGGTGAAGGTGAACGAAAACTTGTCGTCAGTGTCCAGGGTCTTGGACCTGAATTTGCCGGCCGACACCACGGTGTGGGGGATGTCGTCCCGGTTGGTCCAGGTCACGGTGGTGCCGACCTTGATCCTGAGCTCGGCCGGCTGGAAGACGAAATTGTCGATATGCACCTCCATGTCTTCGGCATGGGCGGTTGTGGCGGGTAACAGCATGGCCGCGGCCAAAGCGAGACCGAAGGCGGCACCGAAGTCGCGGCGATTGAGAGTCTTCATTGTCAGCTTCCGTTAGCCTTGCATCAACCCTGGAGCGGCGTGTCGATGATCGCGAGCCGCTGCTCGTTCTGCTTGAAGTTGATGCTGGCAACGCCAAGCATCGCGCGGAGCTTTGCGTCCTCGACCTTCATCGGTCCGGGCGAGGGGGCAGCTCCCGGCGCCGGCTGCGGGAAGGCGGTCGAGCGCGCGGTATGGAACGTGACGTTGCCCTCGACCTTCTGCATCACCTGGTGAATGTGGCCGTTCAGCACGGTGACCGAACCGAAGCCTTTCACCTGTTCCAGCGCGCGGGCGCCGTCCTCAGTGCCCCAGCCCCATTCGGGGTAGACGGTCCAGAGCGGGATGTGGGCGAACAGCACGATCGGCGTCGACTTCGGCTTGCCGCGCAGATCGTCCTCGAGCCAGGCCAGCTGCTCGGCGCCGAGATTGCCGAGGCCTCCGGCCTTGAGGTCGACGACATTGACGAGGCCGATGAAGTGCACGCCGCCGGCATCGAACGAATACCAGCCCGCGCCCTTGGTGCCGCGGCCGTAGCGCTCGCGATAGAACTTCACGTCCTCGTCGAGGAAGTCATGCTCGCCGGGCACGTAGTGCACGTCGAGCTTGCTCTGCGAGATGATGCGGTCGGCATTGTCGAACTCGGCGGCCTTGGAGAGATGCGTGATGTCGCCAGTGTGGATCATGAACGACGGCTTGACCGGCATCGCGTTGATCTTGTTGACGGCTTCCTCCAGCGTGCCGAGCGCGTTGGGATTGGCCGGCTTGTCGAAGCCGACATGGCTGTCGCTGATCTGGAGGAAGGTCATTCCGGGCGCAGCCGCGGTCGCGGCCTGCGCGGAATCGATGATGCCGAGCGAGCGCGGGACGCCACCGGTGATGGTCCAAAGCACCCCGGTGCCGGCCCAAGTCATGCATTCCAGCACCTTGCGGCGGCTTAAGCCGTCCTCGCCGTGATCGTGTCCGCTCATCGCGCAGCTCCACTTCGCCCGGAATTGGGCTTCGGGGAGGTGATTGGGGGACCGGGGGTCTTATTCCCGGACGCGATGACGTTTTCGTGAGGTGGTTGGACGCGTAGCCGGTATGGAGCGTAGCGGAATGCGGGACCAATCGAGCGTCCTTTCCCGGATTTCGCTGCGCCCCATCAAGCTACGCATTCACTTCGCATCCTCCAAAATCATCGTCGCGCCCTTCTCGGCGATCATCGCGGTCGGCGTGTTGGTGTTGCCCGACGTGATGGTCGGCATGATCGAGGCATCGATAATGCGAAGGCCGCCGAGACCGTAGAAGCGCAGGCGTTCGTCGACTACCGCCATGGGATCGCTCACCGCGCCCATCTTCGCGGTCCCGACGGGATGGAAGATGGTGGTGCCGATGTCGCCGGCAGCCTTGGCGAGTGAGGCATCGTCGTCGCCGACGGCGGGGCCGGGCAGATATTCGCTCGGACGATATTTTGCCAGCGCCTTCTGCTGCATCAGGCGGCGCGTGGTGCGGATGGCGTCGGCGCCGACCTGGCGGTCGTCATCCGTTGAAAGGTAATTCGGCGCGATGATCGGCTTCTCGTCCGGCGCCGCCGAACGCAGACGTACGGTGCCGCGCGATGTCGGCTGGAGATTGCAGGCGCTCACCGTGATCGCGGGGAAGCGGTGTAGAGGATCGCCGAACTTGTCGAGCGACAGCGGCTGCACGTGGAACTGGATGTTGGCGCGTGCGCGCGTCGCATCGGAGCGGGTGAAGATGCCGAGCTGCGACGGCGCCATCGTCAGCGGCCCGCGACGGCGTAAGGCGTAGTCGAGGCCCATCAAGCCGCGTCGAACCAGATTGTAATAGGTCTCGTTCAATGTGCGCACGCCCTCGACCTTGTAGATCGCGCGCTGCTGGAGATGATCCTGCAAATTGCGACCGATGCCGGGCTTGTCCATCACGATGTCGATGCCGAGCGGGGACAGCCAGTCGGCGGGCCCGATGCCGGAGCGATGCAGCACCTGCACCGAGCCGATCGCGCCTGCCGAGAGGACTACCTCGCGTTTCGCACGCGCCTCGATGATCTCGCCATTCTGGATGAAGCGCACGCCGACAGCGCGGCCCTGGTCGATGATCAGACGATCAACCAGCACATGCTTTTCGAGCCGTAGGTTCGGGCGGTTCAGTGCCGGCTTGAGGAAGCCACGCGCCGACGACCAGCGCCGGCCGCGCTTCTGATTAACGTGGAAATAGCTGGTGCCTTCGTTGTCGCCGGTATTGAAATCCGGGATGCGCTTGATGCCCATCTCTTCGGCCGCATCGCCCACCGCATCGAGGACGTCCCAGGACAGCCGCGGCGCCTCGATGCGCCAGCCGCCCCCGGTGCCATGATGCTCGCTCGCGCCGAGGAAGTGATCCTCGAGCCGCTTGAACAGCGGCAGCACGTCGTCATAACCCCAGCCGGTCATGCCGAGCTGGCGCCAGTGATCGTAATCGGCGGCCTGTCCTCGCATCGAAATCATGGCGTTGATCGCCGACGAGCCGCCGATCACCTTGCCACGGGGATAGGCGAGCGAGCGGCCGTTGAGGCCGGGCTCGGCCTCGGTCCTGAACATCCAGTCCGAGCGCGGATTGCCGATGGCGAAGAGATAGCCGACGGGAATGTGGAACCAGATCCAGTTGTCGTCGCCGCCCGCTTCGAGGATGAGGACGCGATTGCTGGAATTGGCCGACAGCCGGTTGGCGACGATGCAGCCGGCCGTGCCAGCCCCAACGACAATGTAGTCAAACTCACCTTCGAGCCGCCTTGGCATTCTGCTTCCACCCAATAGGAGTCATGCCCGGGCTTGTCCCGGGCATCCACGCGCTTTCCGTTCTAATAGTCAGACGTGGATGGCCGGGACAAGCCCGGCCATGACGAGAGGACAGAGCTACCCCAGACTCCCCGCCAGTTGGGTGGACTGGCGCTTGCATGGTAGACAGGCCTGCATTTTCAACAAAGCTTGAGACCCTCCATGCCCATCGTGAACCGCGTCGCCGACCTTCAACCCGATATTCAGGCCTGGCGCCGGGACATCCACCAGCATCCGGAGCTGCTCTACGACGTCCACCGCACCGCAGCATTCGTCGCGGACCGCCTGCGCGAATTCGGCTGCGATGAGGTCGTGACCGGCATCGGCCAGACCGGCGTGGTCGGCGTGATCAAGGGCAGCAAGCCGGCCGGCGGGGGCCTCAAGACCATCGGCCTGCGCGCCGATATGGATGCGCTCCCGGTCGAGGAGCAGACCAACCTGCCTTACGCGTCGAAGACTCCCGGCAAGATGCACGCCTGCGGCCATGACGGCCACACCGCGATGCTGCTCGGTGCTGCCCGTTATCTCGCCGAAACCCGCAACTTCGCCGGCGATGCGGTGGTGATCTTCCAGCCGGCCGAGGAGGGTGGCGCCGGCGGCTTGGCGATGGTCAAGGACGGAATGATGGAGCGCTTCGGCATCGAGCAGGTCTACGGCATGCACAACGGCCCGGGCATTCCGGTGGGCTCGTTCGCGATCCGGCCGGGTCCGATCATGGCGGCGACCGACGAGGTCGATATCATGATCGAGGGTCTCGGCGGCCATGCCGCGCGGCCGCACAAATGTGTCGATTCCGTTCTGGTCGGCGCGCAAGTGATCACGGCGCTGCAGTCGATCGTCGCGCGCAGCGTCGATCCGCTGGAATCGGCCGTGATCTCGATCTGCGAGTTCCACGCGGGCAATGCCCGCAATGTTATTCCGCAAACCGCGACACTGAGGGGCACCATCCGCACGCTGTCGCCGGAGGTGCGCAAGCTGGTCGAGAAGCGCGTGCACGAGGTTGTCGCGGGCGTGGCGCAGATCACCGGCGCCAAGATTGATCTGCACTACAAGCGGAATTATCCCGTGGTGAACAATCACGCCGCGGAGACCGAGATCGCGCGTCGCATCGCGGGGCAAGTTGCGGGCGAGGCCAACGTGCTCGAGATGCCGCCGCTGATGGGCGGCGAGGATTTCGCCTATATGCTTGAAGCGCGCCCCGGCGCCTTCATCTTCTGCGGCAACGGCGACAGCGCCGGCCTGCATCACCCCGCCTACAATTTCGATGACGAGGCGATCGTTTACGGCACGTCGTACTGGGTCAAGCTGGTCGAGCAATCGCTCGCGGCATCGTAAGGTCAAGCCGAAAGCACACATGAAAAGAGCCCGTGCACCGCACGGGCCCTTTGTCTTCGAGCGACGTGATCGGCTCAGAAGATCCGCGAGAAGATCACGTACAGCGTACCCGACAACAGGATGGCGACGGGCAAGGTCAGCACCCAGGCCATCACCATGTTCCTGATGGTGGCGACCTGAAGACCCGAACCGTTCGCGGCCATGGTGCCGGCGACGCCGGACGACAGCACGTGGGTGGTCGAGACCGGCAGGCCGAACACGTCGGCGGCGCCGATCGTGGCGGCGGCGACGAGCTCGGCGGAAGCGCCCTGCGCGTAGGTGAGGTGAGTCTTGCCGATCTTCTCACCGACGGTCACGACGATGCGCTTCCAGCCGATCATGGTGCCGAGGCCGAGCGCGATGGCGACCGCGACCTTCACCCAGGTCGGGATGAACTTGGTCGCGCTGTCGAGTCCGCCCTTGTAGGCGTTCAAGGTCGCGACCTCTTGCTTGCTGAGGTCGTTTTCCTTGTCCTTCATCAGGAAGCGGATCGCTTCCGAGGTCAGGTACATGTCGTTGCGGGTGTTGCCGACGACTTCCGCCGGCACCTTGTTCAGCGAACCGTATTTCGCGACCTGCTCGCCGACATCCTTCACCAGCACTGAGAGCGAAGGATAGGTGCCTTCGCTGATGTGATGCGAGGTGACGTACTGCGTCACCGCAGGACGGGGATCGCCGATGATCGCATGGCCCGCGCCCTTGGCCGCAACCACCTTGGAGGCGGCTTCCGAGATCTTCGCGAACTGGGCGACTTGCGACTCCGGCAATGCGCGGTTGAGCGCATAGGCCGTCGGCACGGTACCGATCAGGATCAGCATGATCAGGCCCATGCCCTTCTGGCCGTCGTTCGAACCGTGGGCGAAGCTGACACCGGTGCAGGTCAGGATCAGCAGGCCGCGAATCCAGATCGGCGGAGCTTTGTTACCCTCAGGGGCGGCATAGAGCGCCGGGTTCTTGACGATCAGCTTGAGCAGCAGCAGCAGGCCGGCGGCGCAGACGAAGCCGACCAGCGGCGACAGCAGGAGCGCATAGCCGATCTCCGTGGCCTTGCCCCAGTCCACGCCCGAGGTGCCGTCGCGGCCGCGCATCAGCGCGTTTGCGACGCCGACGCCGATGATCGAGCCGATCAGCGTGTGCGAGGAGGAGGCCGGCAGGCCGAAATACCAGGTGCCGAGGTTCCAAAGGATTGCGGCGATCAGTAGCGCGAACACCATCGCGAAACCGGCGCTGGAGCCGACCTGAAGGATCAACTCGACCGGCAGCAGCGAGACGATGCCGAAGGCCACGGCGCCAGACGAGAGTAGCACGCCGAGGAAGTTGAAGAAGCCCGACCACATCACCGCGACTTCGGCCGGCAGCGAATGGGTGTAGATAACGGTGGCCACCGCGTTGGCGGTGTCGTGGAAGCCGTTGACGAATTCGAAGCCGAGCGCGATCAGGAGCGCGACAAACAAGAGGATGTAGGGCAGGTAGCTCGTGACACGCGTGCCGGTCGCATCGACATCCGAATAGATGCTGTAGGCCACATAGAGCAGGCCCGCGGCGAGGATGCCGAAGAACAGGATCATCGTGAGCGGGTTGAAGCCCTTGTCGAGATTTGGCCGCGAGGCCGGCTGGATCGGCGCGGGATCGGCTACTGCGCGGTCGAATGCTACATCGGTCATGTCAGGACGCCCCTTAACTTTCAGGTAAGGGTATTGTCCGCGATGGATTTGAAGGCTGGATGACAAGCAGCGGTTGAAAGCCGATTTCCGCCGCTATTTACGCCGCCCGCGCGGCTTTCTTCTGCAAACCGGCGACGATCTTCAGGTCTTCGACAAAGCGCTGATATTCCAGCACCTTGGCTTCCGGATCGGGCAACCGTAGCAGATAGGACGGGTGCACCGTCACCAGCGCCTTGTGACCGTCAGGAAGATCGATCAGCCGGCCGCGGGTCTTGCCGATCGGGGTGATCTTGCCGAACACGCTTTGCGCGGCGGTCGCGCCCATCGCTACGATGAGATCGGGCTGGATGACGGAGACTTCCCGCTCATACCACTGTCGGCAGGCCTTTATCTCCGGCGTATTCGGCTTCTGATGCAGGCGGATTTTGCCGCGCGGCACGAATTTGAAGTGTTTCACCGCGTTGGTGACATAGACCTTCTTGCGGTCGACGCCGGCCTCCTGCAGTGCCCGGTCGAGCATCTGGCCGGCCGGACCGACGAAGGGATGGCCGGCGAGGTCTTCCTTGTCGCCGGGCTGTTCGCCGACCAGCATGATATTGGCGGATTTCGGACCTTCGCCGAACACGGTCTGGGTCGCGTCCTTGTAGAGATGGCAGGCGCGGCAGTGGGCGGCCTCCTCGCGGAGCGCTTCGAGATCGTCGGTAGCGGTCTTGCGTTTCATCGGAGCCTCCGGCCGCTTTTGAGGCTTGTGCGGATCGGTTGCGGCATTGGCGATCATGGCGCCGGTCATGCGTTCGGCATCCTCGATCAGAGGCTTAATGATCGAAGCCTCGGGCAGGTTCCTCCAATATTTCTTCGGCATCTCCGTTTGCATCGCCTTCACCTTCAGGCGGGCCGGATTGAAGATGCTGGCATAGTAGCGCCGCCAGGTTTCCTCCAGCCGGTCTTCGCTCGGCGCCTCGCTCTTGCTGACGCCTGATGTGAACGAGAGCGCATGGCCATCCCAATGCGCGCACAGATCCGGCGTCAGGATCGACCAGGGCATGTCGGCAAAGCGCTTGGCGAAGAACGGCGCGGCGAGCTCGACGATATGATGCTCCGGCTCGAACCACGCAACGTAGTGGGCTTCGCGTTCCCTGCCGATCTCGCGGAAGCGCACGAAGGCATGCATCTTGTGCTCGTCGCGGTAGATCGCCTTTGCCATGACCGTGACTTGCGCGACATCGGCATCGGTCGCGACCTCGATGAGGTCGTGATTGTCCTTCAGCCGAAACAGCAGGCGATAGAGGATGGCGAAACGCTCGGGATCGCGATGCAGGATCGCGGCCTTGGCGAGCTCGACGAATTTTGCAGGCACGTTGAAGGTGCCGTCGCCACCGGCCGGCAGCGGAGACGGCGAGGGCGGCGCGAACAGCTCCGCTTCGCCGCCCCGCACGGCCCAGGTGATGTCGGCCGGCTTCATTTGGTGAAGCACGAGGCTACGTGCGGCTTTGCGCCAGCCATCGAAATCGGTTTCGTTCTCGAGGGTGATGTACTGCATCAGAAGCCAAATCCCAGTTGTGTTGCCTTCGGCTTGAACCGTTCGATCAGCCGTGCCTCGTCGAGACGATGCGGCGTGGGCCGGTGATCGCTGAGGACGATGAACGGCAGCGCTTTATTCCGGGGCACATGCAGCCGCGCGAGATCGGCGACGCGGATCGTGGTCGTGCGGCGCGCCGCGATGATGCGCTCGACCGCTTTGGTGCCGAAGCCTGGCACGCGCAACAATTCCTCGCGGCTGGCGCGGTTGACGTCGAGCGGGAAGCGGTCGCGGTGGCGCAGCGCCCAGGCGAGTTTTGGATCGATGTCGAGCGGCAGCATCGCGCTGTCGTCGATGATCTCGCCGACGTCGAAGCCGTAGAACCGCATCAGCCAGTCGGCCTGGTAGAGACGGTGCTCGCGCAGCAAGGGCGGCGCGCGCAGAGGCAGCGCGCGGCTGGCGTCGGGGATCGGGCTGAACGCGGAATAATAGACGCGCCTCAGCCGGTATGAACCGTAGAGATTGGCGCTGGTGTGAAGGATGGTGTGGTCGGAGGCCGCGTCGGCGCCGACGATCATCTGCGTGCTTTGGCCAGCCGGCGCGAAGCGCTGCGGCTTGGCTTTCGTCTTCGCGCTGCGGCTTTCCTCGGCCTCGTCCAGCTTCAGCCGCAGCCGGCCCATGGTACGGCGGATCGCGCGCACGTCCTTCTCGGGCGCGAATTGCTGCAGGCTCGTCTCCTGCGGCATTTCGATGTTGATGGAGAGACGGTCGGCATATTTGCCGGCCTCGGAGATCAATGCATCGTCAGCCTCGGGGATCGTCTTGAGATGGATGTAGCCGCGGAAGTGATGCTCCTCCCGTAGTTTGCGCGCGACGCTCACCACCTGCTCCATGGTGTAGTCGGGGTTGCGGATGATGCCGGAGGAGAGAAACAGCCCTTCGATGTAATTGCGCCGGTAAAAGTCGAGCGTCAGCTTGACCACTTCGTCGATGGTGAAGCGGGCACGCGGCACGTTGGAGGAGGCCCTGTTGACGCAATAGAGGCAGTCGTAATTGCAGGCGTTGGTCAGCAGCACCTTGAGCAGCGAGATACAGCGGCCGTCCGGCGCGTAGGAATGGCAGATACCCATGCCGGGCGCGGTCGAGCCCATGCCCTTGCCGTCGCTGGAAGCCCGCCGCTCGGTGCCGCTGGAGGCGCAGGACGCATCATACTTGGCAGCGTCCGCCAGGATTTCCAGCTTGCGTTGCACGTCCATATTGGAATCCCTTTGATTCAGCTCATGAATCCCGAGGCCCGCCAATTCGATTGACTCCCGGGGCGTCGTTAGCTTTATATTAGAACATATCATGAACAAATGAGCTAGCCGCTGGTTCTCTTTTTGAGAGCCACCGGCAATCACCCTTGAGGAGCGGCGTATATGAGCGGCGCACGAACAAGCGCGCTTGCAGCCTTGCGCGGCCAGATCGAGCGCATCGAGATGGCGGAGGTCGTGCATCATCGCGACCGCGTCGCGCTGGGCCACCGCGAGGCCGACAGCGCGCTGAAGGGCGGGCTCGCGCGCGCGGCAATCCACGAGGTGTTTTGCGAGGGACGTCAGGGCGCGGCCGCGACGGGCTTTGTCACCGGACTTGCGGGGCGCGTGACGACACGCAAGCCGCTGCTGTGGGTGCGGCAGGATTTTTCAGAAATTGAAACCGGCGCGCTGTCGATGAGCGGGCTCGCCGAGATCGGCCTCGATCCGCGCCGCATGGTGATGGTGCGCGCCGCCGACGTGGAGAGTGCACTGCGCACGTCGGCCGATGCGCTCGCCTGCGACGCGCTGGGCGCCGTCGTGCTCGAGCTCTGGGGTGAGACCAGGCAGTTCGATCTCGTGGCGAGCCGCAAGCTGACACTGGCTGCGCAGTCTTCGGGCGTGACTGGCCTGTTGCTGCGGATGGCCGCGCAACCTTTGCCCTCGACCGCCGAGACCAGATGGATGCTTCGCGCGGCGCATTCGCCGCCGGGGGCGGTGTGGAGTGCCTGGGGCGCGCCGCGCTTCGATGCCGAGCTCCTGCGCAATCGTCATGGCCCGTGCGGCCGGTGGATCATGGAATGGAAATGTGATGAGTGCCAGTTCTCTGAATCGTCGGCGTGTTCTCAGCCTGTGGCTGCCGCGCCTGCCCATCGATCGGATCCAGCGGTTCTTCGGCAACGTCGGGCTGGGTAGAACCAATGATCCGAGCATTGTCGTCATCAAGGACAGCAACGCGCTGGTGATCCATGCGCTGGACGAGGCCGCCGAGCGCCTCGGTCTGTATATCGGCCAGCCCCTGGCCAATGCCCGGGCGATGTGTCCGGATCTAAAGGTGTTCGACGCCGATGCCGTGGCCGATGCCAAGACGATTAGCGACATCGCCGACTGGTGCGACCGCTTCACGCCGCTGGTGGCGCTCGATCCGCCGCACGGGCTGTTCCTCGACATCACCGGCTGCGCGCATCTGTTCGGCGGCGAGGCTGCGCTGTTGCAAACCCTTGTCCGTGCCCTCGACCGCCAGGGCTTTGCCGTCAGCGCGGCGATCGCCGGCACCTCGGTCTGCGCGCGTACGCTGACGCGGCAATCTTCAGGGACCATCGTTGCCGATGGTGGGGAGGCGGCGGCAATCAGCCGATTTCCGGTGTCCGCGCTTGGTGCGGGTGAGGCCATCAGCACCGGCCTGCGACGCGCCGGCCTGAAAACCATCGGCGATGTCGCCTCGCGCACGCCGAGCGAAATCACGGCGCGGTTCGGCGCGCGGTTCTCCACGCTGCTCGCGCATGCGCTGGGGCAGGGCGATGCGCCGATCAATCCACGAAAGCCGCTGCCCGATTACATCGTGGAGAAACGCTTTGCCGAGCCGATCGCGACCGACACCATGATCGCGATGACGCTGTCGCGCCTCGCGGACACGTTGATCGCGTCGATGGAGAAGCAGGGCAAGGGCGCGCGACGGCTGGAGGCCACCTTCTTCCGTACCGACGGCGCGGTGCGTGCGATCATGGTCGAGACCGGACGTCCCGTGACGCAAAGCAAAGTCATCGACCGGCTGTTCCGCGAGCGTCTCGATGCGCTTGCCGATCCGCTCGATCCCGGCTTCGGCTTCGACATGGTGCGGCTGTCGGCAAGCCGCACCGAGATCGTGGTGCAAGAGCAGCGCGATCTCGACGCCCATGTCCACGACAATGATGAGCTTGCCGCGCTGATCGACCGCATCGCCGCGCGCATCGGCGGAAAGCGCGTCGTCGTGCATCTGCCTGAGGATACCCATATCCCCGAATGTGCGGTGCTGGCCGCGCCGGCACAACATCATCTCGCCGTGGCCATGCAGGCCGAATGGCCTGCGCGCACCGAGACCGAGCCGCCATTGCGTCCGTTGCGGCTGTTCGACAAGCCTGAGCCGATCAATGTGCCGTTCGCGACCGTGCCCGACGGGCCGCCGCATCAATTCACCTGGCGTCGCGCGCTGCATGCGGTGGTGCGGGTGGAAGGCCCCGAGCGCATCGCCATGGAATGGTGGCGGCAGGACGGCAAGCAACTGACGCGGGACTATTTCCGTATCGAGGATGCCGAGGGCCTTCGCTTCTGGATCTTTCGCGACGGTCTTTACGAGGGGGAGTGCTTCGACGGCGACGGCAAGCCCGTTCCTCCCGGTTGGTATGTGCACGGTCTCTTCGCATGAACACGCCCGCCTATGCCGAGATCGGCATCACCACGAATTTCTCCTTCCTGCGCGGCGGCTCGGATCCGCGCGCCTATGTGCATCAGGCCAGCATCCTCGGCATTCCCGCGATCGGTATCGCCGACCACAACACGCTCGCCGGCGTGGTGCGGGCCTACAAGGAGCTCGACAATGACGAGGTGCTGCACAAGCCAAAACTGCTGATCGGCACGCGCATCGTCTTCATCGATGGTACGCCCGATATTCTGGTCTATCCGCGCGACCGCGCCGCCTATGGCCGGCTGTGTCAGCTTCTCACCAGGGGCAAGCGCGGCGACGACATCACGCGGATCGCGAAGGGCGAATGCCATCTCACCTTCGCCGACCTCCTTGCGTTTTCCGAAGGCCAGCTCCTGATCCTGACGCTGCCGCATCGCTTCGATACGGCGCAAGCGCAGGACACCCTCGCCAAGCTGAAGGCAAGTCGCGCCGAGGGCGTGTGGCTGGCGGCGAGCCTGGTCTATCGCGGCGACGACCGCCGTCGCCTCGCGCAGCTCGATGATCTCGCCGCAAAAGCAAAAGTGCCGCTGCTCGCGACCAACGAGGTGCTCTATCACCATCCCGCGCGCCGTCTCCTCCAGGACGTGCTGACCTGCATCCGGGAGAAAACCACGATCGAGGCAGTCGGCCGGAAGCTGGAAGCCAATGCAGAGCGGTTTCTGAAGACGCCCAGGGAGATGGCGCGGCTGTTCCGCGATTTTCCCGAGGCTATCGCGGAGACCATGCGCTTTACGGACAAGATCACCTTCTCGCTCGATCAGCTCAAATACCAGTATCCGGATGAGCCGGTGCCGCCGGGGAAGACCGCGCAAGGGCATCTGGAGGATCTGACCTGGGCCGGTGTCGACAAATATTTCGGCGGCAAGATCGACGACAAGCTGCGCGCCACCCTGAAGAAAGAACTCGCGTTGATCGCCGAGCTGAAATACGCGCATTACTTTCTCACCGTGCACGACATCGTGCATTACGCGCGCAGCCAGAACATTTTGTGCCAGGGGCGGGGATCGGCGGCGAATTCGGCGGTCTGTTACGTGCTCGGCATCACCTCGGTCGACCCGACCAAGGTCGATCTGCTGTTTGAGCGCTTCATCTCCAAGGAGCGGCTGGAGCCGCCCGACATCGACGTTGATTTCGAGCATTCGCGGCGCGAGGAGGTGATGCAATATGTCTATCGCCGTTACGGTCGCCATCGCGCCGCGATCATCGCCACCGTCATTCATTATCGCCCGCGCAGCGCCATCCGCGACGTCGGCAAGGCGCTGGGCCTGACCGAGGACGTCACCGCCGCACTCGCCGACACCGTCTGGGGAAGCTGGGGCAAGGGCCTCAACGACATGCAGGTCAGGCAGGCCGGCCTCGATCCGCAAAATTCCATGATCAACCTCGCGGTCGAGCTCGCGACCGAGCTGATCGAATTCCCGCGCCATCTGTCCCAGCATGTCGGCGGCTATGTGCTCACGCAAGACCGGCTCGACACCTATGTGCCGATCGGAAATGCCGCGATGGATGATCGCACCTTCATCGAATGGGACAAGGACGATATCGACGCGCTCAGCATGATGAAGGTCGACGTGCTCGCGCTGGGCATGCTGACCTGCATCCGCAAGTGCTTTGATCTGATCGAGCAGCACAAGGGCGAACGCTGGATGCTGGCGAGCGTCCCGCAGGATGATTCCAAAGTCTACGACATGCTGTGCGACGGGGAATCGCTCGGCGTGTTCCAGGTCGAGAGTCGCGCGCAGATGAACATGTTGCCCCGGCTGAGGCCACGGACCTTCTATGATCTCGTGATCGAGGTCGCGATCGTGCGGCCGGGCCCGATCCAGGGCGACATGGTGCATCCCTATTTGCGGCGGCGGAACGGCTTGGAAAAAGTGAATTATCCATCGCCGTCACCGGAGCATGGCGACAAGGACGAGCTCTACAGAGTGCTGCACAAGACACTCGGCGTGCCCTTGTTCCAGGAACAGGCGATGCGGATCGCGATCGAAGCCGCGAAGTTCACGGCCGAGGAGGCCAACGGCCTGCGCCGTGCGATGGCAACGTTCCGCAATGTCGGCACCATCGGCAAGTTCGAAGACAAGATGATCGGCAACATGATCGCGCGCGGCTATGCGCCTGATTTTGCCAGAAACTGTTTCGAACAGATCAAGGGCTTTGGCAGTTACGGTTTTCCGGAGAGCCATGCCGCAAGCTTCGCGCAGCTTGTCTATATCTCCTCATGGCTGAAGCATTACCATCCTGATGCATTCTGCTGCGGCCTTCTGAACTCGCAGCCGATGGGCTTTTACGCCCCGGCGCAGATCGTCAGCGACGCCCGCAAGAACGGCGTCGAGGTGCGCGACATCGACGTGTCCCACAGCTTTGCGCAGAATACGCTGGAAGAAGGACGTGGCAAATATTGCGCCGTGCGCCTGGGCTTCCGCCAGATCGACGGTTTCCATTGGCTCGATGAGGATGAGGAAAGGCTGAAAAGAGGCGCGCCTCGGAATGAAAATGTGGAGAGAGCGCCCGACTGGGCCGACCGTATCGTCGCCGCCCGCAACCGCCGGCCTTTCACCTCTCTGGAAGACTTCGCGCGCGACACCGGACTGCCCAAGCGCGCGCTGATCCTGCTCGCCGATGCCGACGCGTTCCGTTCGCTCGGGCTCGACCGCCGCGAGGCGCTGTGGCAGGTGCGGCGCCTGCCCGATGACGTGCCACTGCCGCTGTTCGAGGTGGCCACCGCACGCGAGCAGCCGGACGAGCACGCCAGGCCGTTGCCGGTGATGCCGCGCGCCGAACAGGTGGTCGCGGACTACCAGACCATTCGCCTTTCGCTCAAGGGCCATCCGATGGAATTTTTGCGCGAGATGTTTACGCGCGAGCGCATCGTCGCCTGCAAGGACATCAATCATGACAACGAGCGGCGCCGCGTCCGCTGTGCCGGCGTCGTGCTGGTACGGCAGCGGCCGGGCAGCGCCAGCGGCGTCGTGTTCATGACACTGGAGGACGAAACCGGCATCGCCAATGTCGTGGTATGGCCGAAAATCATGGAGCAGTACCGGAAAGAGGTGATGGGCGCGCGCCTCATCCTGGTCGAGGGCTATATCCAGAGCAGTCCCGAAAAGGTGACGCACCTCATTGCCCAGCGCATGGTCGACCGCTCGCACGATCTGGTCGGCCTCGCCAACGACGCCCTCGGCCGCAAGCATCCGGTGCCGGCAGGCGCCGCCCCGATCGAACCGCTCAACGACGATCCCCGCGCCCACCCGGATGCGCCCGCGCAAAAACTTCGCCATCCCCGTAATGTCCGCATCCTGCCGCCGTCGCGGGATTTTCATTGAGGGTGTGGGCCGCGCCGCTCTCGCACCGTCACCCTGAGGTGGCCGCTTCTTCAGCGGCCCTCGAAGGGCGACGGCCCGGCTGCATCCGGGCCGTTCATCCTTCGAGGCTCTTCTTGCGATGCTTTGCATCGCAAGCTTCGCACCTCAGGATGACGGAAACGCAGGGACGCGCATGCCCGCCTCAAAAATTCACCCGGTTCGAGATCGCGCCGTCCACCACCAGATTGGAGCCCGTGGTGAACCCCGACACCGGGCTCGCCAGAAACACCGCTGCGCTCGCGATTTCCTGCGGCGTCGCCATGCGGCCGGTGGGGTTACGCTTCATCGCATCATTGTAGCGCTCGGGCATGTTCTGCTCGATCATCTCCCAGACACCGCCCTTGAAATAGACCGTGCCGGGCGAGACCACGTTGACGCGGATCTTCTTCTTTGCGTACTGCCGCGCCAGTCCCTTGGCCATGTGGATCAACGCCGCCTTGATCGGGCCGTAGGAGCTCGCCGTGTCCGCTTGCGCCGCGGAGATAGATGAGATGATCACGAAGGCGGCGTCGCCACCCTTGTCGCCGCTGGCCTCGAGGAACGGCCGCGCGGCGTCGAACGCGTGCACGGCGCCGAGTAGGTCGAGCCGAAAATTCTGCTCCCACGATGCGGCATCATGGCCCTGCGCCATCGCGCCCGCGTTGGAGAACAGCATGTCGATGCCGCCAAGCTCCTTTGCCGCGCCCTCGATCCAGGATTTCAGCGCCGCGCCGTCGGTGACATCGACCGGGCCGCCGGTCGCGCGGATCCCGCTGGCCTTCAACTCCGTAACGGTGGCGGCAACCTGATCGGCGTTGCGTGCACACACCGCGACATTGCTGCCTTCGCCGGCCAGCGTCACCGCAATCGCCCGCCCGATGCCGCGCGTGCCGCCGAGCACGATGGCGTTCTTGCCTTTGAGACCGAGATCCATTGTTTGGTTTTCCTTTTTTGTTGGTCGCAGCGAGTGTAGCTGTTTCGAGGGAAGCCCAAAAGCCTCCACATCGTCATTGCGAGGAGCCCTTGCGACGAAGCAATCCAGACTGCCACCGCGGAAAGACTCTGGATTGCTTCGTTTCGCTCGCAATGACGGTGTGGAAGCAGCGGCCCTCACTCCGGTGCCGCGCCCACCGGCGGGCCGCCGGGCGGGCGGTGCAGGAATGTCAGGGAGGCGTAGGCGCCGGCCCAGGAGCCGATCGCCGCGAAAGCCACATAGAACGCGTTTTCGGTGTAGCTGATCACCGCATAGGACGAGAGCATGTACCAGACCGCGCTCCAGTTCGCCGCAGGCACGCGCTTGCGCGCGATCACGGCCGAGGTGAACATGACATAGACCGCGTCGGTGGCCGCCGTTGCGATGAACACGGCGCCTGCAGTGAGAGGATCGATGGCGGCCATTGCATGTCCTTGTGTGCTAATGCGATGGTCGCAAACTAGAGGGAGAGAAGGGTCATGCAAAGCCCCGCCGAGATTCTCAGTGGCATCTGGACCTCCGCCGGCGGTGACGCCGCTGCGCTTGCGCGCGTGCGGCTAACGGGCGAGGAGCCGCAAATCCCGTCTTCGTTTCGCGTCGCAATTGCCGGGCAGACGACGATAGCAGCCGCCGGCCTCGCCGCCGCGGAAATCTGGAGATTGCGCGGCGGCGAGGCGCAGGACGTTAGCGTCGACCTGCGCCATGCCGTCGCCGAATGCCGCTCCGAGCGCTACTTGCGTGTCGAAGACAAGCCGCCGCCGCCCGCCTGGGACGCCATCGCCGGCGTGTACAGAACCGGCGACAACCGCTTCGTCCGCTGCCACACCAATTTCCCACATCATCGCGACGCCGTCTGCAAGGTCCTCGGCTGCGAGCCCGAGCGCGAGAAGGTGCAGGCCGCATTGATGCATTGGAAGGGCGAGGATTTCGAGACCGCGGCCTACGCCGCGGGCGGCGTCGTCGCCCTGATGCGTTCCTACGACGAATGGTCGGCGCTGCCGCAGGCCCGCGCGCTCGCCGAATTGCCGCTGGTCTCGATCGAGAAGATCGGCGAGGCTCCGCCAAAGCCGTGGCCGCAACGACTGCCAAAAGGCGATCGCCCACTCTCCGGCCTGCGCGTGCTCGATCTCTCTCGCGTCATCGCGGGCCCCGTCGCCGGCCGCACGCTCGCCGCGCACGGCGCGGATGTGCTGCTCGTGTCGGGCCCTGCGCTGCCGGCGATTCCGTGGCTGACCATCGACACCGGCCGCGGCAAGCTCACCACCTTCATCGAGCTAAAGAGCGAGGCCGGGCGTACGCAGTTGCGTGAGCTCTTGAGAGACGCCGATATCTTCTCGCAAGGCTATCGCCCGCGCGCGCTCGCCGCTCTCGGCTTTACGCCGGAGGACGCAGCGACAATTAATCCCGGCATCGTCTACGTAACGCTATCGGCCTATGGCCATGCCGGTCCCTGGGCGGAACGGCGGGGCTTCGATTCGCTGGTGCAGACCACGACGGGCTTCAACCATGCCGAGGGAGAGGCCGCCGGCATCGATGGACCGAAGGAATTGCCGGCGCAGATGCTCGACCACGCCACCGGCTATCTGATGGCGTTCGGCGCGATCATGGCCAAGGCCCGCCAGGCCCGCGAAGGCGGCAGCTGGCACGTGCGCGTGTCGCTGGCGCAGACCGGGCGCTGGCTGTGGAATCTCGGACGGCTCGAAAATGGCCTGAACACCCCGGATATTACGGGCGAGGCCGTACATGCTGCATTCATCGAGAGCATGCCATCTGGCTTCGGCACGTTGAAGGCGGTGCGCCATTCAGCGCTGCTGTCGAAGACGCCGGCGCAATGGAGCCGTCCGGCGATGCCGCTCGGCAGTCATCCGGCAGAGTGGCCGGTGACAAGCTGACGTGAAGCTGACGCGTCGCAAATATTTAACGCAAACCGAAAGGCGCCCGGCGTTTTTTAGGTTGTTTGAAATTACAATTCGGCACTATTAGCGCGACCGATGAGGCAGGCATCCGCCGGTATCATCGCAGACATGACCGGGCCCCATGGTAGTTGAAAATACCAAGCGATTGCAGGTGCTTACAAAACAACGGGTGATTACATCCGTAGTTTTACTAGCTCTTGCCGGTGCCGGGGCCTACGGCTTCCTCCATACTGGAGCCAAGGAGAAGAACCACTCCGAGATCTCCAGCCAGTCGCGCAGGAATGCGCAGAACTTCACGCCGACGCCGTCGGAATGGGCGACGCTGACGATCGAGCCGGTCAAGGCCAAGACCTTCCGCGCCGAGTATGTCACCGAGGGCAAGGTCGCAGTCGACGAGGACCGTTCGACGCCGGTGTTTTCGCCCTATGCCGGGCGGGTGACCAAGCTGCTCGCCAAGCCCGGCGAGGTGCTGAAGCAAGGTCAACCGCTGTTCACAATCGAGGCCGCCGACACCGTGCAGGCCCAGAACGATTTCATTGCGGCGATGAGCTCGCAGAACAAGGCGAAGTCGGCGATCGATCTTGCCGACATCCAGTTCAAGCGCGCCAAGGACCTCTATGAGGGCCATGCCATCCCCCTGAAGGACTATCAGCAGGCGGAAGCGACCCAGGTTCAGGCGCAGAACGACATGCGCTCCTCGACGACAGCGCTGGAAGCCGCGCGCAACAAGCTGCGGATTCTCGGCTTCACCGACGAGACGATCAAGGCGTTCCAGGACAAGGGCGTCATCAATCCGGAAGTCACGATCTATTCGCCGATCGCGGGCACGGTCGTGCAGCGTAAGATCGGCCCCGGCCAGTACGTCAATTCCGGCGCCAGCGATCCGGTCTTCGTGGTCGGCGACCTCTCCACGGTCTGGCTCACCGCCTTTGTGCGCGAGAGCGATGCGGCTGCCGTGTGCATCGGGCAGGACATTACCGTCAACGTCATGGCGCTGCCGGGCCGCCCCTTGACCGCCAAGGTCAACTACGTCGCCGCCGCGATCGATCCGAACACCCGCCGCCTGCTGGTCCGCGCCACCATCGACAACAAGGACGGCCTGCTGAAGCCCGAGATGTTCGCCAATGTCACGATCTATTCGTCCGGCGACCGCGCCGCGCCGGCGGTACCGAAGCAGGCCTTGATCTACGAAGCCGACAAGGTCCGCCTTTGGGTGGCACGCGAGGACAAGTCGGTCGAGCTGCGCGAGATCAAGATCGGTCTCATCAATGGCAATCTCGTCGAGGTCACCAGTAATCTGAAGCCCGGCGAGCAGGTGGTCACCAAAGGCAGCCTGTTCATCGACCGCGCGGCGTCCGGCAGCTGATCGACTGGCCGGGAAAAAGACAAGCTGAAGACCTGAATGGATCGCCTCGTCGCCCTTGCCGTCAACCGGCGCTTCCTGATGGTCGGGATGTTCGTCGCTGTGCTCATCGGCGGCCTGATCGCGTTCAACCAGCTCAACATCGAGGCTTATCCCGATCCGACCCCGCCGATGGTCGACATCGTGACGCAGAGTCCGGGCCTGTCGGCGGAGGAGATCGAGCGCTACATCACGATTCCGATCGAGACCCAGGTCGCGGGTCTGAAGAACCTGGCGACCATTCGCACCATCTCGCTCTACGGCCTCTCCGACGTTAAACTGCAGTTCTCCTTCGCCTACACCTATGACGAGGCGTTGCAGCAGGTCTTGAACCGCCTGGCGCAGCTCGCGCCGCTGCCCGGCAACGTGCAGCCGCAGATCTCGCCGCTCAGTCCAATTGGCGAAATCTTCCGCTACCGTCTCGTCGGCCCGCCGAACTACAGCGTGCTCGACCTCAAGACCATCCAGGACTGGATCCTCCAGCGGCGCTTCCGTTCGGTGCCGGGCGTAATCGACGTCACCGGGTGGGGCGGCAAGAGCAAGACCTACGAGCTCCAGGTCGATTTCAACAAGCTGGTCGCCAACGGCCTGACGCTGCCGCAGTTGCTCCAGGCGGTCGGCAATTCCAACGTCAATGTCGGCGGTAACACCGTCAATATCGGTCAGCAATCGGCCGTGGTGCGCGGCGTCGGCCTGATCCGCTCGATCGACGACCTCGCTAACACCATGGTCTCGCAGACCAACGGCAACCCGGTTCTGGTCAAGGACGTCGCCACCGTCACCGTCGGCCAGAAGCCACGTCTCGGCATTGCCGGCCTCGACGAGTCCGACGACATCGTGCAAGGCATCGTCCTGATGCGCCGTGGCGAGCAGAGCTCGCCAACCATCAAGCGCGTCCACCAACTCGTTCAAACCATCAACAACTCCAGCATCCTGCCGCCCGGCGTGCGTATCGAACGCATCTACGACCGCGGCGACCTGATCGACCTCACGACCCACACCGTGTTGCACAACATGGTGATCGGCATTCTGCTGATCGTGCTGCTGCAATGGATCTTTCTCGGCGATCTCCGCAGTGCGCTGATCGTCGGCGCCACCATTCCGTTCGCGCTGTTCTTCGCGGTGATCATCCTGGTGCTGCGCGGGGAATCGGCGAACCTGCTGTCGGTCGGCGCGATCGATTTCGGCCTGATCGTCGATGCCACCGTCATCATGGTGGAGGCGATCTTCCGGCGCCTGACGCAGACGACGCCGATGTCGGAATCCGAGCAGATGTCGTCCGAGACGCTTTTCGGCATGAAAAGCCACGCCATCCTCAGCGCGGCGGCCGACGTCTCCCGTTCGATCTTCTTCGCCGCGGCGATCATCATCGCGGCCTTTCTGCCGCTGTTCACGCTCTCCGGCGTCGAGGGCAACATCTTCGGGCCGATGGCCCGGACCTACGCCTACGCGCTGGCCGGCGGTCTGCTTGCGACCTTCACCGTCACTCCGGCGCTATCCGCGATCATCCTGCCCGCGCATGTCAGGGAGACCGAGACCAGGGTGATGCTGATCCTGCATCGGATCTACATGCCGGTGCTGAATTGGGCGGTTGCCAACCGCGGCATCATGCTCGGTGGCGCGTTCGGCCTCGTGCTGATGACGGTTGCGCTCAGCCGGTTGCTTGGCCTCGAATTCCTGCCGAAGCTGGAGGAGGGCAATCTCTGGATCCGCGCCACGCTGCCGCCGACCATCTCACTCCAGGAAGGCAACTCCTATGTCAACGAGATGCGCAAGCTGATCCGCGCGCGGCCTGAAGTGGAATCCGTGGTGTCGCAGCACGGCCGCCCCGATGACGGCACCGACGCCGCCGGCTTCTTCAACGCCGAGTTCTTCGCGCCGCTCAAGCCCGCCAGCCAATGGCCCGGCACCCGCGACAAGGAAGAGCTGACGGCGCAACTGCTCAAGCAGCTCGACGATCGCTTCCCCGGCGTCGAGTTCAACTTCTCGCAATATCTCCAGGACAACGTCTCCGAAGCCGTCTCCGGCGTGAAGGGCGAGAACTCGATCAAGCTGTTCGGCAGCGATCTCCAGGCGCTGACCGACACCGCCAACAAGATCAAGTCGGTGCTGGCAACCGTGCAGGGCGTCACCGACCTTGCGGTGTTCACCTCCCTCGGGCAGCCGACCATCCAGATCGACATCAACCGTGCCAAGGCCGCGCGCTACGGCCTCGCGCCGGGCGACATCAACGCCACCATCAAGGTCGCGATCGGCGGCGACACCGCGGGTGACATCTACGAGGCGGGAAGCGACCGCCACTTCCCGATCATCGTTCGTCTCGCGCCGGAATTCCGCAGGAGCGCCGAGGCGATCCAGAATTTGCGGATCGGCGCGCCCGGACCGAACGGCACCGTCACGCAGATCCCGCTGAGCGAGGTCGCCACCATCAGCCTCGTCTCGGGTGCGGCCTACATTTATCGCGAGCAGCAGGAACGCTATCTGCCGATCAAATTCTCGGTGCGTGAACGCGACCTCGGCAGCGCGATCCGCGAGGCGCAGCAGAAGATCGCCGATCAGGTGCAGCTGCCGCCCGGCGCGCACATGGATTGGGTCGGCGAATTCGGCAATCTCCAGGACGCGATCCGGCGATTGTCGATCGTGGTGCCGATCTCGCTCGCGCTGATCGGCGTCCTGCTCTGGTTCAATTTCGGCTCGATGACCGACACGCTGCTCGCCATGAGCGTGATCCCGATGGCGATCTTCGGCGGCGTGCTCGGTCTCTTGATCACCGGCACCGCCTTTAGCGTCTCGGCGGCGATCGGCTTCATCGCGCTGTTCGGCATCGCCGTGATGGACGGCATCATCATCCTGTCGCAGTTCAACCAGCTCATCGAAGAGGGCATGGACCGCATGAGCGCGGTGATACGCACCGGCGAATTGCAGCTTCGGCCGGTGCTGATGACCTGCGTCGTCGCCGGCATCGGCTTGTTGCCGGCCGCGCTGTCGGAAGGCATCGGCTCGCAGGTGCAGAAGCCGCTCGCGGTGGTCGTGGTGACAGGCATGATGCTGGCACCGATCGTGATCCTGGTGACGCTGCCGGTGCTGATCTCCTTCTTCTCCCGCCGCGCACGCTGACGTCAAAACCCGTAGAGTCGCGCCGGGTTATCGACCAGGATATTCTTGCGCACATCCGCATCCGGCGCCCACACCGGAAGCTGGTTGAGCAGGCGGCCGTCGTCGATCTGATAAAGGGGCGCGATGTCGGTGGCCTTGCGTCCCTCGACACGGCTCGAATCCGGATGCGGCCAGTCCGTGCCCCAGACGATGCGATCCGCATTCGCCGCGATCAGCGCGCGGGCATACGGCACCATGTCCTGATAATCGGGTGCGAGCTTCGACGAGCGGTAGGCGCCGGAAATCTTGACATAGGCCTTGCCGGATTTCACGAGCGCGACCAAATCGGCAAATCCCGGCTGCTCCAGCCCGAGCGAAGCATCAAGGCCGCCGAAATGGTCGAACACGACGGGGACCGGCGCCGTCTCGACGAGGTCCTTGATCGCCGAGATCATGGGGAGCGTGGTGTACAGCTGTACGTGCCAGCCGCGCGCCTTCATGCGCTCGACTGCGGCGGTGAAGCGCGGCCGGCCGACATTGGGGTCGTTAACGCCGCCGGTCGCGAGATTGAGGCGGACACCGCGAAAGCCGTCTGCTTGCATCGTGTCGAGCTGGGCCTCGGTCGTTTTGTCGTCGATCACGGCCACCCCGCGCGCGGCCGCGCCGCGCGCCTTCATGCCGAACAGGGTGGAGGAGTTATCGGTGCCATAGACGCTCGGCGTCACGATAACCACGCGCTCGATATGCAGCGCCTTGTGCAGCGCGGCCATTTCTTCGGGGCTCGCCGGCTCGGGCGTATAGACGCGTCCGGCAAAAAACGGAAATTTCTCGACGTCGCCGTGGATGTGGGTGTGACAGTCGCAGGCGTGGGCCGGGACGTCGAAATTGACCGGCGTCGCGGGCTGCGCGGCACGAGCGTGGGCTTTGTCGGACATGGCAACTCCGGCGGCAAGGGAGGCAAGCAGGATGCTGCGTCGGCTGAGCATGGTTTTCTCTCCCCGTTTTTATTATCTGGCAGTGGCGTCGCGACAGTATCACATCAGCCCGGCAGTCGCTGCGCTTCGCTGCATAGCTGCTCGACGAGGTCCGCAAGCGGGCGTGAGCCGTCGACGCGCACGACCGGGCAGGGCAGCTTCGCGAGCCACGCCTCATCTTTTGCGAGACTGCGGCCGTCGCGATCGCCGGCTTCGTAGTGCGAGGCCCAATCGACGAACGACTCCACCTCCTCATGACGCCAGCCGCCCCGTGCGACGGCATCCGCTCCGAAATGCGTAGCCTCGCGGCCACGCAGCCGCTGCAAGCGAAGCTCGCGCGGCGTCGTCACAAAGACGACGAGATCGAAGACTGGGATGAGCTCGTCGCCCCAGCCGGTGACGGTTCCGCTCAGCACCCAATCGAGCCGCGGCAGAAACATCTCGCGCATCAGCCGCAAACGCTCGGCGGCGGGGCGCGTGGTCTGGTAGGGCGGCGCGGTCGGCAGCCAGAAATAATCATCGCTGTCGTGATGCGGCAGCGCAAGCCGGCCAGCGAGCGCGCGGCCGATCGTCGTCACGCCGGAGCCTGAAGCTCCCATCAGATGGATGCGGCAGCTTTTCATCGGCAGCAAGCTAGACGATTTGAAACTACTGCCCGGACGGCGTGCGCAGGCCGTGCCAGGCGTCGCGGACCTGATGGTAGTGTACCTCGGGCAGATAGTCCGGCGTATTCAGGCTCAAGGTTTTGACGTCGAGATGGCCGACGGCGCTGAGCAGCGTGTAGGAGGCGATCACGCGGTCGCGATTGGCGCCGATCAGGCGGGCCTTGGCCTGGATCAAATCGGCCTGCGAGTTCAGCACATCCACTGTCGTGCGCTGTCCGCCGGCGGCCTCGCGCTGCACGCCCTGGAGCGCGACGGTCGCCGCCTTCACTTCGGACTCCGAGGCCGAGACCGCGACCTTGGCACCTTCATTGGCAACCCACGCGCTGACCGCCGCGGTGCGCGCCTGGTTGCGCACCTGGTCGAGCACGAGCCGGCTCTGCGCCGTGATTTCCTTGGCCTGCCGGGTCTGTGCGGCGGCCTGGCCGCCGTCGTAGATCGGCACGGTGACATTGGCGACGATCGAGGCCTGATCTTCGGCGAAGGTGCCGAGCGTCGGGTCGTTGTTGCGGCTCTTGCTGGCGCTGCCCTGGACGCTGGCGCTCGGCAGCAGCGCGCCTTCGGCGACGCGGATGTTGGTGGAGGCGACATCGACGTCGAAGCCCGCCGCCATCACCGCCGGGTGCTGGCGGATCGCCATCGTCAGCGCGTCTTCGCGGCTCTTCGGCAGATAGCGGTCGACGACTTCGGCGACCCGAAGCTGCGACGGAGCATTGCCGATCACTTGCGCGTAGATCGCTTGGCTCACCGCCAGCGCGACTTCGGCGGCGTTGAGATCGGAAAGCCCGCGGTTGAGCCGCGCCTCGGCCTGGGCGCTGTCGGTCGGCGTGACGTCGCCGGCGTTGAGGCGCCGCTGGGTGACCGAAAGCGTTTCGCGCAGGAAGGCGACGTTGGAGCGCTGCGCCTCGACCAGCGACTGGTTGGCGAGCACATTGGTATAGGCGGTGACCGCGTCGAGCAGCACGCCCTGGCCGACGTTGCGCAGCGCCTCGCGGCCCGACTGTACCTGGAGTTCAGCGGCCCGCACGTTGTTGGCGGTGCGGAAACCGTTGAACAGGGTCTGCGACACGGTGACGCCGATGATCCATGGCTTCAGATTGGCGGTCTGGATGGTGTTGTTGGGCAGCAGATTGCGGACCGATTGCAGCCCGGCGCTGAGGCTTGCCTCGATCTGTGGCCGGTAGCCGGCGAGGGCCTGCGGCACGTTCTCGTCGGTGGCGCGCTGCCGCGCACGCTCGGCATTGAGCTGCGGATTGGTCTGGTAGGCTTTGGCGAGCGCCTCCGGGAGCGCTTCCGCCCGTGCAGCGGAGGGCAGGGCGCAACAGAGCGCCACCGTGGTCCATGTCGCGAGCAGAGGAGCCACGCCCGATCGATGCCGCGTCATCACGCGACCAGCTCTGGCGGCACGCCCAATCATGTAATCCGCAAATCCCGGCTGTCCGCCCCCGCCGACGGCGGCTCTCTTAACTGTTTAACCAGCCGAGGTCTCGCAGGCAAACTGCCGCGGGGGAAACCCCCATGTATTCCGTGCTTGTTGCAGGTACATCACAGGGATTCTGCGGGAAAGCGGCAGAGCCTTACACCAGCCTGACCGCTCCCCTCCTTACCGGTTCTTGTTCACCGGTTTGCGCTTCTCGATGAACGCCGCCATGCCTTCGGAGCGGTCCTCCAGCGCGAAGGTCGCGTGGAACAGGTTGCGCTCGACGCTCATGCCCTCGGCGAGCGTGGTCTCGAAGGCGCGGTTGACCGCTTCCTTGGCCATCGCGACCGCGGGCCGCGACATCGCGGCGATCTTCTCGGCCGCGGCCATCACCTCGTCCATCAGCTTGTCGGCCGGCACGATGCGGCTGACGAGGCCGCTGCGCTCGGCTTCGGCTGCATCCATCATGCGGCCGGTGAGGCAAAGGTCCATCGCCTTGGACTTGCCGATCGCACGGGTCAGGCGCTGGGTGCCGCCGATGCCGGGGATGGTGCCGAGCGTGATTTCGGGTTGACCAAATTTGGCGGTGTCGGCGGCGATGATGAAGTCGCACATCATCGCGAGCTCGCAGCCGCCGCCCAGCGCATAGCCCGCGACTGCGGCGATCGTCGGCTTGCGGCAGCGCGCGATCCGATCGCCGCCGATCGCGGCAAAATCCTCCGAGAACATGTCGATGAAGGCTTTCGGCTGCATCTCCTTGATGTCGGCGCCGGCGGCAAATGCCTTCTCGCTGCCGGTCACGACGATGGAGCCGATGGCGTCATCCGCTTCGAGATCGTCGACTGCCGCGGCGATCTCGCGGAAGACGCCGAAGGAGAGTGCGTTGAGCAGCTTCGGCCGGTTCAGCTTGATGATGCCGACCGCGCCTTTGCTTTCGACGATGATGTGTTCGAACGTGCTCATGCTCCACCCACGCTTTTGGTTGAGCGGGCAATGTGCCCGCTCGTGCGGTGGGCTTCAAGAGGCGCCAAGGCCATCGGAGCAGGAGCGCCCGGGACACGCGGCGAGGTCCGCGTTCCGGACGGCTATCAGGCCACAATCAGGCCATGAACATGCGCGCGGCCGAGGCCAGCGTCAGCAGCGTGCCGACGCCGATGAAGATTTTTCCGATCAGGGAGCTCTGGTCCCAGGCCGAACTCTGTTGGCTGCTTGCCATCACCGGTGCCGGACGCGGCTGCGCCTCGGTTGCGGCAATCACCGCCTTCGGCGCCGGCGCGTTGTCCCGTTGCAGGGCGCGGTCGATGTCGTTGAGCTGATCGGGTGGGACGACTTGGCTCTCGGCGTTCGGGGCGGCGGTATTATCGGCCGCTGCCTGGACGTTGTCGTTGGCGCGGCCCGTCATTGCGGAAGCGGCAGCTGCTGTCGGTGTTTCGGCGGCCGCGAGCTGCGCATTGGCGTTCGCAACTTCCGGCGGCATCTGGCTCGACGCCGGCATGTCACGATTGTCGGCCTTCGCCTCGTCGGCGGTTGCCGCGGCGTCCTTCTTGTCGGCCTTGTCGTCGGATTTCTGCGCCGTCTTGGTGCTGTCGCGGTGGCGCGACGTGTGACGCCGCTGCTGCTTGCTAGGCTTGACCGCGTCGGCCTGTTTGCCTGCACTGTCCGACTTGCTGCTTGCGGCTGAACCCGGCGCCGCCTGTGCAACGCCCCCGAACAGCACGAAAAGCCCGGCCAAGAAAAACCCGGCCAGGAGAATCACGGCCGCGCGCCCGCTGGCTTTCATCATGTTGACGATCTCCCCAAATTCCGCCCGTCCCGGGACCGAACAGAGACCCTGGGGCGTGACCACAGCGGGGCAGAAAATGGGAATCTTCGGGCCACACTGGGCAAAAGCGCGGCAAACCGCTGCCGTCGCGACTGGCCACGGGGTGCGAACGGGACCGATCGGTGTTAAGAGCCGTCGCAAATCCTGACGGCCGCTTCGGTCGCGTGGCCAGGCACAGATCACGAATTCGTGATCTTGCCGCTGCCGGCGTAACAAACTGAAAGAGCGGCCGAATTGCATGGTGAGGGCGCGCGTGCGCGGACGTGAGGACGAGTGGACCGGCCTGATGCGGTCGGCCATGGCAGGCGATGACGCGGCGTATCATCGCCTGTTGAAGGCGGTCACGCCTGTGCTGCGCGCTGCCGCGAGGCGTGGCCTGGCGCGGGCCGGGCAGCCTCCCGACCAGGCTGAGGATATCGTGCAGGAGATTCTGTTGGCGGTGCATCTGAAGCGGCACACTTGGGACAGCGAAGCCCCCTTCGCCCCGTGGCTGTTTGCGATCGGCCGCAACAAGCTGATCGACATGCTGCGGCGACGGGGCAGGCGGATCTTCGTCAATATCGACGATTTCGCCGAGATCCTGCCGGGCGAGGCGCCGCAGGAGACGGCTTCGGCAGGCGAAGTCGCCAGCCAGCTCAAGACGCTGCCGCAACGCCAGCGCGACGTGTTGCAGTCGATCGCGGTCGACAGCACCTCGATCAAGGACACGGCGGTGAAATATTCGATGAGCGAGGGCGCGGTGCGGGTCGCGCTGCATCGCGGACTTGCGGCGCTGACTGCCAAACTGCGGGAGCAGTAGTCATGGATACCGATCAACTCATTCGCTCGCTCGCGGCCGACAACGCCCATCGTCCGCCGCGCGTCGGCGCGGTGCTGACCATGGCGCTGCTGGTCGCCGCGCCCCTGTCGATCCTGATCTTCGCCACTTTCCTGGGTGTGCGTCACGACGTGATGAGTGCGATGCGCAACCCGTTCTTCGACATGAAGTTCGCGGTCACGCTGTCGCTCGCGATCCCGGCGATCATCGTCAGCCTGCATCTGTCGCGTCCCGAAGCCTTGCTGCGTGGCTGGGGCTGGCTGCTGCTGCTGCCCGTCGGGCTGCTCGCGGTGGCGATCGGCAGCGAGGCGATGATGGCGCCGGCCATGCCGGTGACGATGCGATTGATGGGCAAGAATTCCAGGGTGTGCCTGTTCGCAATCCCTGCGATGTCGCTGCCGCTGCTTGCGGGGGCCTTGTTCGGCCTGCGCCACGGCGCGCCGTCGCACCCCGCGCTCGCCGGAGCGCTCGCCGGCCTGGTGTCGGCCGGGCTCGCCGCGACGCTGTACGCCTCGCACTGCACCGATGACTCACCGCTGTTCGTCGCGACCTGGTACACGCTCGCCACCGCGTTGGTGACGGCAATTGGCGCGCTGGCGGGGGCGAAGGTCCTACGCTACTAGCTCGCCCGCTTTACGCCGCCGGCGTCGCACCCTGCTGCATGCGGTGGAAGCGCAGCACCTGCTGCGCGGTCGAGCTGCGCAGCGCCTCGTAAGCGTCGCGCAGCGTCAGCATGTCGGTCTGCGAGCCGCCTGAGAGCTTCTCGCGCAGGGCGATGATGGCGCGGACGCTCGACCATTGCATGGCCGCGACCTTGGCGAGGATCATCACGCCCTCGACCCGGCTTTCGATCATCATGGTCTCGGCGGTCTCGACCGCGACGCCCGCAAGCGCCGCGAGCCCCGCATTGGTCTCGTCGAACTTGCCCTGCTCTGCGAAGGTGGCGACCTGGAGCTCGGTGAGGCGGCCGTCCTCGTGCAGCGACTTCACCAGCGCCCGTGCCCTCTCGGTCTGCCTGGTCATGGCGGCGGCGCGGATCCGCTGGGCCGCTTCCTGGACCACGCTGGACACGTCGTCCGCAAGCTCCGGATGCGCGGCCTCCAGCTTCCGGCGCACGGCCAAGGAGGCCTTCGCGACCAGCTTCAAATAATGATGGCGGGGCAGGTCAGGCCGCAGGCCGATGCAGCTGGCGAGGTCGTCGTCACGCTCGGCGCGGGTCACGAGGTCGGCGAGACTTCCCTCGGACAGTTGCGCGCCCGGATTGCTGACGGTTGATTGCACCACGTCCTCGTCGCCGCGGGTCACCAGCACGTCGCTCAGCGCTTCCGACAGCACCCGCCGCAGCGAGATCGCCTTGAGATGGGCCTGGCCCCTGGTACGCGCAATCTCGATCAGGGTCGCCTCGTCCAGCCGTTCGGATTTCGACAGCACGGGGCCGGAAACCTCGATCACCTCGTCGAGCGCGAGCGTGCGGATGATCTTCGGCGGCGCAGCCGCGATCGGTGCGAGGCGCTCGGCAAGCAGCGCCCTGGCGGATGTCTCGATCTGCTCGATCAGGCATTGGAACACGTCGTCGAACACACGAACGTGGTCGCCGGAATAATCCACCGCATTGCCCACGAAGAGATCGGTGACGCGGCGCAGCATCTCGACCCGGTGCGCAACGGTGCCGTGCGAGAGCGTGGTTTGCAATTCCTCGAGCAAATTCTCGGATGATTTTGCGGATTTGGATCTCATTGCCCTGTCCTGGAGCGGTCGGCCCGGCAGCGGCTTCTGTCGCGCCGGGAGAAAATGGATTGGTCAGCTCGTTGCAATGCGGTTGCGCCCTTGTGCCTTGGCGGAATAGAGCGCGCTGTCGGCGCGCACGAGAAAGGTATCGGCAGTATCGTTGTCGCGCAGCGTCACAACGCCCGCGGAAATGGTCACGCGCATACCTGGGGAGAATGCGCTCCAGTCCAGATCTGCGACGATGCCGCGCAGCCGATCGAGCATGCGTGACGCCGCATCGCCGTCCATCCCCGGCAGCAGCAGCAAGAATTCCTCTCCGCCGTAGCGGCCGAAGCAGTCGGCCGGGCGGATATTGGCGAAAATGGTGATCGCGAAGGTGCGCAGCACCTCGTCGCCGACGGGATGGCCATGGGCGTCGTTGATGCGCTTGAACCAGTCGAGGTCGATCAGTGCGATCGCGCAAGGCTTCGATGTCTGCCGCGATTTTTCGATCTCGGCGTCGAGAAGCCGCATGATGCAGCGGCGGTTGTAGGAGCCGGTGAGCTCGTCGAGCTCCGCCAGCTCCTCGATGCGCTGATAGGCGGCCTTCAGCTCGATGCTGCGCCGGTACAGGATCTTGCGCAGCGTGGCGCCGAACAGGCCGAGGAAGGCGCACTGGCCGATTACCAGCACGAAGCACAGCATCGAAGCGGCCCGTTGCAGCTGGGTCGCAACCGGCAGTCCGATTGGCAAGTCCGAGGCGAGGAAGACCAAGGCGAGCCCGCACGTGGCGAGACCCCAGGTGAGCATCGCCTGACTCGAGGTCATGCGAAGCGTGCCGAAGGCGAAGATCAGAAACAGCACGGCCAGGAACGCGACTCCGACTGTCGGCACCGCGAGCAGGAACAGCAGTTGCAGCGTCATATGCGCCGAGATCTGGAAGACGGTGAGGTAATGATCCTCGAACCGGTCGGCGAAGCCCGCTTCCGACAGCACGGTGAAGGTACCGATGATCAGAAGGCCGCTGAGCCAGAACAGTGACGGAACGCCCATGGAGATCACGCCGTCAAAGGCGTAGAGCAGCAGGACGGAGGCGCCGAGCGAGTAGCTCGCCACCTGGCCGACATACATCTGGCGCCGCTGCCGGATCCGGCGCGCCAGGACTTCGGGTGCCGCTGCCTCGGTCGTCAGGGCGAGATCCGCGGCCTCAGCGGCATTCCTCTCGGGAAAGGACGTCGCAGCCGTGCTCATGGTCCCGCCAATGGTGGATGTCAGCGCAAAAATCTACGTCCCAAGCCTTTAGGTTTGGTATCCTTCGAAACCGAATCCACGCTGTGCAGCGCGGCAGCGCGGGATGTCGACCGCTCCAGGAATTTGCCGGCGATTAGGCATCGTGTGCGACGCGTTCGAGCCAAAGCAGGGCTTCGGAAGACATATGTCGTGCTAGGCTGCTAAGGTTCCATGCACGTCGGACCGTCTATGCTGGGACGGCATTGCGCAGGAAAGTGCTTCATTACTATGTTACCGTTCTTGAGCGAGGCGCCCAGCCGCGGGTGGCAACAGGAAATTTCGCGTATGTGGGGTAGATCACACAGCCCCCCGTATGACTGCGGTAGGTTGAAGAATTTTACCCCTCCCGTCGAACCGTCTGCCGCATCGACCCGACCAACCTTGCGAGACGGCCTTTGAGCGTGACACAAGCGGCTTCGGACGAGATCCTGATCGCCAGGATCGCTCAAGGCGACCGGCTCGCCATGCAGGTGCTGTACGGGCGGCACCATGTCAGGGTGTATCGGTTCGGCCTCCGGCTCGTGCGGGACGAGCAGACGGCAGAAGACCTCATCAGTGAGGTATTTCTCGACGTCTGGCGTCAAGCCGGCAAGTTCGAGGGCCGATCCGCCGTTTCCACCTGGCTGCTGGCCATTACCCGATTCAAGGCCCTGTCTGCGCTCCGGCGCAGGAAGGATTTTGAGTTGGACGACGACGCCGCGAACGCGATCGAGGATACGTCCGACAATCCGGAAACGGCGGTGCAGAAGAAGGATACCAGTGAAGCGTTGCGGGAGTGTCTGACGGGCCTCTCGCCGGATCATCGGGAAATCGTCGATCTCGTCTACTACCACGAAAAATCCGTGGAAGAGGTGGCCGAAATCGTTGGCATCCCGGAGAACACTGTGAAGACGCGCTTGTTCTATGCGCGCAAGAAATTGGCCGAACTGCTGAAGGCAGCCGGCATTGAGCGAGGCTGGCCATGATGGCTTTGAGCAAGAAGATGCTGGAGCAAGAGCCCGGTGAAATTGAACTGCTGCTGCCGTGGCACGCCGCCGGCACGCTGAACCCGCGCGATGCGCGCCGCGTCGACGAGGCGCTGGCGCGCGATCCGGAGCTCGCGAAGCAATACGCCGCGATCCGCGGCGAGTATGAAGAGACCATTCATCTGAACGAGAGCCTGGGTGCTCCGTCGGCGCGCGCGATGCAAAAGCTGTTCGCAGCGATCGACGCCGAGCCGGCGCGGGCGGCCGGTTCGCTGCCGCTGTCGGCGCGCATCGCCACCTTCTTTGCGAGCCTGTCGCCGCGCACTCTGGCCTGGTCGGCGAGCCTTGGCGCCATGGCGCTCGTGCTGCAAGCCGGAATCATCGGCGCCGTGTTGACGAAGACCCAGACTGCGACCTTCCAGACTGCTTCGCTCTCGACCAGCGCTCCGCTCACACGTGACCTCGGCACGAGCGTCCCGCCGGCGCGCGCGCTGGTGCGCTTTACGCCCGAGGCGCGCGTCGCCGACATTACGGCATTGCTCGACGGCTACCAGGCTTCGATCATCGGTGATGCCAAGGGCGGCATGTTCCGCCTCCAGTTCGACAAGGCGATGAGCCAGGACGAACTCGCCTCGCTGCTCGGCAAGATGCAGCGCGAGAAGTTCGTCAACCTCGCCGTCGCGGCGCCGTAGCGCTTCCAAGCCGATGACGCGCAAGTCCGAAAATGGAGTGAGAGCCGGGGCCTGGGCTTCGTCGGTCGCAGCCGCGCTTGTGCTCGCCGCCTGTCTCGGCGTCGAGGTTGCGCAGGCGCAGGCGATCATGCGCACGCCCACGATCAGCGTCCCCTCCCGAATGCCGACCATTTCACCTGGCATCGCCGCACGCGTCAGTCCCGGTGTTGCCGCCAGAGCGGTGGCTGTCGGCCGCGGTCCAGGTCCGATCGTGACGACGAGGATTTCGGCGCGGATAGGGCCGACGCCGGTGCTGCCTTATGCGCGCTACTCCCCGAACCTCTATCCCGCCTGTACCGCGGCCTATCGCGACGCCGCCGGCGAATGCCTGGCGCAGCAGAACGCGGGCGGCGATGGCTCGAGTAAATCGGGCAAGAAGACCGCCGGGAGGGGGCGCGGCAACAACACGCCCGTCGCCGCGGACTTGCGCACCTTTGCCAACGAATTCGTTGCCGAGATCGATGCCGGGCTGTCGTCGACGCAGGCCGATGAGCTTGCGCGCCGCCATGGCCTGACCCGCGTGTCCTCCGAGAATTTTCCGCTGATCGGGGCAACGTTCGGACTGTTCCGCATCACCGACGGCCGGCCCTCCGCGACGGTGCGGCGCGAATTCGCGGCGGACGGCAGCGTGCGCTCGGTCCAGCCGAATTTCCGCTACATGCTCCAGGACCAGAAATCGTCGGTGCCGACCGAGGGAGATCCCGCGCAATATGCGCTGGCCAAGCTCAGGCTGCCGCAGGCACATGCGCTGGCGCATGGCGCCAATGTGACGGTTGCCGTCATCGACTCCGGCATCGACGTCCAACATCCGGAACTTGCCAATTCCATTGCCGACAATTTCGATGCGCTCGGCATCGCCGAGGGCCCGCACATTCACGGCACCGGAATTGCCGGCGCCATCGTGGCGCATGCCAAGCTGATGGGCAGCGCGCCCGAGGCGCGCATCATCGCCATCCGCGCCTTCGGCGGCACCACCGGCGGGGCCGAGAGCTCGTCCTACATCATCTTGCGCTCGCTGAATTATGCCGCCGAGCATGGCGCGCAGATCGTCAACATGAGCTTTGCCGGCCCCAAAGACGCGGTGATCGAGCGGGCCATCGCCGCGACCGCCGCGCGTGGCCTGGTGCTGATCGCGGCCGCCGGCAATGCCGGCGCGAAGTCCCCGCCGCTCTATCCGGCCGCCAATCCCAACGTGATCGCGGTCAGCGCGACCGACCAGCAGGACAGGCTGTTCACCGCGTCCAACCGTGGCAACTACATCGCGGTCGCGGCCCCCGGCGTCGATATCTTCCTCCCCGCGCCTGACGGCAAATACCAGATGACGTCGGGTACTTCGTTCTCGGCCGCCTATGTCTCCGGCGTCGCGGCGCTGCTGCTCGAGCGCAACTACGCCTTGAAGCCGGAAGCGCTGCGCACGACGCTGGCGAAGACGGCGCGTGACCTCGGTTCACCCGGGCGCGACGATCTCTTCGGCGATGGCGAGGCCGACGCGTTTGCCGCGGTCATGGCCGTTCCCGCCGCCGGCGCGACGCCGGTCGCAGCCGCGTCCGGTACAACAAAACGTGAAGATATCGAGAAGCGTCGCGACGGGCCTGGCATCCGCGCATTAGAGCAACCTTCGTTGTCGAGCACCGAGGATAAAGCCATGGTTTCTCAGGCGGATAGTCCGGCGACGCGATAGCGACTGCGACAACTTTGCGCGCCGCGCGAAGGTCGAAAAATCAAACGCCGCATTGAACGTTCGGCCCGCTGCCACGACCAAATTATGTGGGAGCGGTTATCCCTCCCCATAAGTCATATCAGGCGCGAGCGCCCATCCACCCCAAGCGCCCATATGGCTCGACCCGTCCGGTTGTCCCCCCGGACGGGTCTTTTCTTTTCGGACGTCCGATTCCTCGAAGCCCTGCACGAGATCAGCTTCCGGTTGAGAGATCATGACTCCCTCATCCCCACCGCTCTGCCGGCACGCCGCAAGCGCGCTACGCTTGTGCGAAGCTTGACTCCAAATCCCATTGAATCTCCGCACGACTACGGAGTTTGGCGACGAAAACATCGTCGTTGCTGGACAAGTCAAAACTTTTCCACAAAATATTCACGTCGCGTCTAAATTGATTCGTGTGCGTTGCGTCGCGTCCGTATTTTCTCCTGACGGGCTGATTTATGACACATCGCCAAGAGGCTGTTCGCGACGTGGCCATTGGCCGCGACATTGCGGCACGCTGGTGCGCTCTCGCCGAGCAGCGGCTGGTGCATCTCTCCGAGATGTTCGAAACCGGGCGCTGGCGCCGCTATCACTCCGAGATCGCGTTTCTCGAAAACATCCAGGAAGCCAAGCTCGCGGTCCAGACCTGGCGCGCGCTTGCCACCGGCGCTGACGTCGCCACGGCGGCCGCGAGCGTGTCGCCCGCATTCGGCTGGTCGCCGGCGACAATGCCCCGCATGTTTCCGCGCGAGCAGCAGGCGCAGACCGTGCAACCGAAGGCCGTGCACATCGCCCCCGAGACCGCCGTGCCGGTCAGGCTCGATCCCAAGCCGGGCGTTCTCGCCGAAATCTCCGAAGCCCCGCCTACGCCGGTCGCCGCGCCGGCCCCGATGGCACCGCTCGAAGTGCCTGCTGCCATGGCGCCGCCCACCGCGCCCGTGGCAATGACAGGGCCCAAGGTGCCGCCCGCGATGGCAGCGCCCAAGGCGCTGGCCGCGATGGCGGCGCTTCTGCCGCAGTTCTCCCCGCCGGCGGCCGAAATTGTCGCCGCCCCCGAGCGCCTGGTTGAGTTCACCTTCAGCCTCGACGGCCTCGAAGCGAAGTACCCGCTGCTGCGGAACGCGTTCTAACGTTTGGGAGCCGGAGGCGAGGAACGGCAGCTACCGCCGCACCGCATTCCCGCCGACGACCAATTGCGCAAACCGCTGGGCGCCGTCCACCGACAGGTCGGACGTTACCGCGCGCGCGTGATCGAGGCCGACTACGGCGCCGCGCGGGGTTTCCGAGATCATGTTGTTGTTGACGAGCGCGGTGCCGGCGCCGGGCACGACGGACACGCCGACGCCGGCCATTGCCTTGCGGATCACGTTGCCCGTGATGGCGACGTCGCGGAGATATTTGCCCCAGCCGGCGACGATGCCGTAGGACGGCGCGTTCTCGATCACGTTGCCGGTGACCGATGAATCCGCCTCGATGTAGATGCCGATGCCGGCATCGTCATCCGGCGCGGTGCCGATCGGCCGCTTCGGGATCAGATTGCGGATGATGTTGCCCTGGACCACGGCGATGCGGCCGCCTTCGTTGAAATTGCAGACGGAGACGCCGACGGCGGCGCCGTCCACAATGTTGTTGGCGATCACCGCGGCCTCGAACGCGAATTCCGAATAGAGCGCGACCTCGCGCACGTCGCTGACGCTGTTGCCGGTGATGTGGATGTTCGAGGCCGAGTTGCCGCGCACGGCGGAGTAATCGCAGTTCTTGATGCGATTGCCGCGCACGATGACGTTGCCGGTGCGGAACGCGTTGATGGCGTTGCCGTACTGGCCGGAGCCGCCGGGGCCCGCCTTGATGTCCTCGATGCGGTTATCGGTGACCAGCGTGCCGTCATCGCCGATGGCCGTGCGCAGGATCTCGATGCCGTTGTCGTTGGTGCCGGTGATGGTGTTGTGGGAGACGCTGAGACCTCTGGCGTCGAACGACACCACCGCCGTCACCGCGATGTTGGTAAAGATGTTGCCCGAGATGTCGCCGGAGACTTGCTCGAGCCAGATGCCGCTGCCGCCGGACCCCGTGATCTCGCAACCGGTGATGCGGACGTCGCGCCCGCCGAGCACGTGGATCAGCCCGCGCCGCGTCGGCAGCGGAATGCCGCCACCGTCGAAGGTGAGACCGGTGAGCCCAATTGAATCGGAGCGGTCGCTCTGGATGGCCGAGGCCCCGCCAGTGAAGATGAGCTTGGTCGCGCCGCGCACGCCGATCAGTTGCGCGCCATTTGGCAAACGTAGCAACCCACTGCGGTAGATGCCGGGTGGCAGCGCCAGCGGCATCTGCGCTCGCGCGGCCTCGTCGATCGCACGCTGGAGCGCGCGGGTCTGATCCTCGCTGCTGCCGGGTCGCACGCCATATTGCGTGGCATCGCGGCCGAGCAGCGACGTCAGCGGCGCGGCACGCGCGGCGTCGGCTGGTATCGCGAGCGCGCCGGCGATGCCCGCGGTCGAAGCTCCGATGAGATGGCGGCGATTGAGGTCCATGACGCGTCCTCCGGCGGACGCGGGGGTCCGCAGCGGTTGGTAGCGCAGGGCGGCTGGTCGCGTGAGGATTGTTCGCGGTAGGGTTAAATGTTTACGCAGTCGTGTTCCGCGCCTTCCGTGCCAGCTGTACCATCTCCATCAGCATCGCTTCCCCGGCGTCCACCAGTTCCTCGAGCGTGATCCGCGGCGCGCCCTTGCGGCGCACGGCGCCACTGCGCGCGAGCAGGGGGATATGGATGAACGCCGCAAGCTGCGGCCCGCCGGCCCTGACGTTTTCGATCGCGCGCCAGCTTAGGTAGTTGCAGAGATAGGCGCCAGCATCGCGCGAGGGGCGCGCGTCGATGCCGGTGAGGCGCGCGGCGCGCAGCAGCCTTGCGGTGTGCGGGCCGAAAATCATCGCGTCCGCATGGCCGGCGATGCCGCGTTTGCTCGAGCGGGTGTTTGCGGCATCGGGCCACAGCATGGTGACGGCGTTGCGCGCGCGGCTCTCGATGCGCAGATAGGGCGTGCGTGCGGCGAGGCCGAACATCAGCAGAGCGTCGGGCTTCTCTTTCGCGAGCACCTCCGGCAATTGCCGGTCCACCGCAGCATAGGTGACCGGGAAGATGTGGCTGGAGATCGCGGCATCGTCGAGTGCGGGACGGCGTAATTGCGCCAGCCGGGCGACCAGCGGCTGGGTCGGATTGTAGGGCGCGCCGGGAAACGGGCCGAAGCCGGTGAGCAGAATGCGGAGCTTGTCGCTCATTGCAGCAACTCCAGGATCTTTTCGGCGGCGAGCGCCGGCGTGAGATGGCCGTCCGCCACTTCAGTCTCGATCTTCCGGACCTTGGTCCGCACCGACGCCTCGCTGCGCAACCGCGCCAGCATGCGCTGCTCCAGCATCGACCACATCCATTTCACCTGCTGCTGGCGGCGCCGTGCGGCGAAGTCGCCGGATGCATTCATCGCCTTGCGGTGATCGAGGACCTTTTGCCAGATCTTCGCGATGCCGTCGCCGGTCAGCGCCGAATAGGTTTCGACCGGCGGATGCCAATGTTCGGAGCGTGGCGTCAGGATATGCAGCGCGCCGCGATAATCGGCGGCGGTGATGTTGGCGCGCTTGAGATTGTCGCCGTCGGCCTTGTTGATCGCGATCATGTCGGCGAGCTCGACCAGACCCTTCTTGATCCCCTGGAGCTCGTCGCCGCCGCCCGGCAGCATCAGAGCCAGGAAGAAATCGGTCATGTCGCAGACCGCCGTCTCGGACTGGCCGATGCCGACGGTCTCGACCAGCACAACGTCGAAGCCGGCGGCTTCGCAGAGCAGCATCGCCTCGCGCGTTTTCGCGGCGACGCCGCCGAGCGTGCCGGAGGACGGCGAGGGGCGGATGAAGGCGTCGTCGGAGGCCGAGAGCCGGGCCATCCGCGTCTTGTCGCCGAGGATCGAGCCGCCGCTGCGCGCCGAGGATGGATCGACCGCGAGCACCGCGACCTTGTGGCCGTGCTCGATGAGATGGGTGCCGAGCGCGTCGATGGTGGTGGATTTGCCGACGCCGGGCGAGCCGGTGATGCCGACGCGGACCGCCCTGCCGGTGTCAGGCAAGAGCATCTGCACCAGCTCGCGCGCCAGCGCCTGATGGTCGCTGCGCCGGCTCTCGACCAGTGTGATGGCGCGCGCGAGCGCCGCGCGGCTGCCGGCGCGGAGATCATGGGCGAGGGATTTGATGTCCAGGGAAGGCTTTTTCTCAACCATGCCCTGCTTTACAACGCCCGCGCGGAGCAGGCGAGGGCCGCCCGCCCGATATCACCGGCCTGTCGCCGCCACCCCCGTCCGCACCGGTTTCAGCTTCCGCCACGCCCAGACCATCACCGGCCACAGCAGCGCCCCGATCGCCATGGCGGCGAGGATCGCGGCCACGGGGCGCTCGAAAAACGGCAAAATGCTGCCGTCCGACTTGATCAGCGACGTGACAAAAGCCTGCTCGACCATGGTGCCCATGACGATGCCGAGCACCATCGCGGCGACGGGATAGCCGTTCGCCTCCATGACATAGCCGATCACGCCGAAGGCGGCGACGGTGACGACGCCGAACATGTTGTTGCCGATCGCGAACGAGCCGACCGCGCAGCACAGCATGATGATTGGCATGATGGCGGCGCGCGGTGCCAGCAGGATGTAGGCGGCAACCCGGATCATGGCGATGCCGAGCGGGATCATCAAAATGTTCGCGATGATGAACATCAGGTAGATCGCGTACATGCTCGACGCTTTCTCGGTGAACAGCGTCGGTCCGGGGTTGAGCCCCTTCATGTAGAGCACGCCGATCGCGATCGCTGCGATGGTGTCGCCGGGGATGCCGAACAGCAATGATGGCACCCAGCCCGAGGCGATGCTGGCATTGTTGCTGGCGCCGGCCTCGACCAGGCCCTCGACATGGCCGGTGCCGAATTTCTCCGGTTCCTTGGAGAAGCGCTTCGACATCGCATAGGACACCCAGGCGGCCATGTCGGCGCCGGCGCCGGGCAGCACGCCGATGATGATGCCGACGATGTTTCCGCGCGTCATCTGCCAATGGTATTTCTTGGTCAGCTTCCACTGGCCGGCCATGATGCTTCCGAATTTGCGCCGCGGCAGCGGCGGCGGCTCGGGCGTCAGCATCGCGCGCATCACCTGGGCCACCGCGAACACGCCGACCAGCGCGGGGATCGGCTCGATGCCGCCGAACAGATCGGTGAGGCCGAAGGTGAAGCGCGGCACGCCGCCGGGATTTTCGATGCCGATGCAGGAGACCAGCAGGCCGAGGAACATGCCGGCGATCGCCTTCACCGGCGAGGAGCGCGCCACCAGCGTCGCGCACATCAGGCCGAGCAGCGCTAGCCAGAAATACTCGAAGGTCGAGAACGACAGCGCGATCTCGGCCAGCGGCGGCGCCAGGATCATCAGCGACAGCACGCCGGCAATGCCGCCGACGGCCGAGAACCACACGCCGGCCCCGAGCGCAAGCTCGGCCTGCCCCTTGCGTGTCATGGCGTAAGCCTCGTCCGCATAGGCGGCGGAGGCGGGCGTTCCCGGGATGCGCAGCAGCGCACCGGGAATGTCGCCGGAGAAGATCGCCATCGAGGACGCAGCCACGATGGTCGCAATCGCCGCGATCGGCGAGAGGTAGAAGGTGACGGGGACGAGCAGGGCGGTTGCCATCGTCGCCGACAGGCCCGGTAGCGAGCCGATCACGAGCCCGTACACGGAGGCTGCGAACATCGCGATGATGACCTCCCAGGTGGAGATCAGTGCGAACGCTTCGATCAGGGTTTTCATCATGGGGATCACCAGGGCGTCGGCAACAGGCCGGCGGGAAGCGGCACGCGCAGCAGCTTGCCGAAGATCAGGTGGATGGCGAAGGGCGCCAGCGCTGCGAGCGGCAGCGCCAGCTTCCACTTCGCCCCCAACGCCGTCGAGGTGACGTAGACCATGATCGCCGCGGTGATGATGAAGCCGAGCCGGTCGGCCGCCACTACGTAGAACAGCAGCAGCGCCGGCGGCAGCAGCGCGCGCAGGCCGTAGACCTTTCCTTGCGGCGGTGGGGCAGCCGCTGCCTGGTCATCCTCGAGCGGGATCAGCTCTTCCGTCTCCTCGAAGGTGTGACCGATACCGAACACGATTGCGAGCCCGCACAGCGCAAGTCCGATGCCGATCACGAGCGGAAATATGTTGGGGCCGACCGGCTGCCCGGGCACTGGCGGCAGCAGCCAGCCGCCATAGGCGGCTGCTGTGCCGAGCGCGACGAGAAACGATCCCGTGACGGAGTCGGGAAGGCGCATGGGAGAATCCTATGAGATTTCTTCTCCCTCGCCCCATTCTTACGGGGAGAGGGCTGGGGTGAGGGGCTGCGTCCACGAACGCGGTGAAAGCTGGACTCGCGGAGACTCCCCCTCACCCGAATTTGCGCTGCGCTCAATTCGACCTCTCCCCGCAAGCGGGGAGAGGTGACAAAATCACGCCTTGCTCAAACCCGCCGCCTTCATCGCTTCGCCCATTTGGGCGTCGCCCTTGTCCATGAAGCTTGCGAACTGGCCGGCATCGCCCCACACGGTGCCGAATCCGCGATTGCCCATGAAGTCCTTGAACTCGGCAGAGTCGTAGACCTTCTGCAGCGCCGCGGTGAGCTTCGTTGCGATCTCCGGCGGCAGGTTCTTCGGCCCGGCGATGCCGCGCCAGGCGCCGGTCGCGTAGTCGATGCCCATCGCCTCCTTAAGCGTCGGCACGTCCTTGAAGATCGGATTGCGGGCCGGCGCCATGATGGCAAGGCTCCTGGCCTTGCCGGCCTCGATGATGGCGCGGGCTTCCGGCACCGAGCAGGTGGTGAGGTCGAGGCCGCCGGCGGCGAGATCCTGCATCGCGGGTGCGGCGCCGTTCGACGGCACCCAGGCGACCTGGTTGGCGGGCAGGCCCATTGCCTGCATCCAGCCGACCAGCGCGAGGTGCCAAATGCCCCCTTGGCCGGTGCCGGAAGCCTTGAACTTGCCGGGAGGGGCCGCCTTGATGGCTTCGGCGAGTTCCTTCACCGTCTTGTAAGGCGAGGAGGAGGAGACCTGGATGCCCGGGGGGTCTTCGTTCATTAGCGCCAGCGGGGTGTAGCTCTTGGGCGCCAGTTCGGTCAGCCCCTGCCAGTGCATCATCGAGATTTCGACCGTGAGCATGCCGATGGTGTAGCCATCGGGCTGCGCGGTCGCGATCGCGGTATGGCCGACGACGCCGGAGCCGCCGGTGCGATTGACCACGTTGAAGGGCTGGCCGAGATCCTTCTCCAGCAGCGCTGCGACAATGCGCGCAGTCGCATCAGTGCCGCCACCCGCGCCCCAGGGCACGATGACGGTGACGGGCCGCGCCGGGTAGGCTTGCGCACGCGCGGGTGTGAGGCCGAATGCGGCGGATGCCGCGACTGCGGCAGATGAAGCCGCAAAGGTGCGGCGCGTAATCTTGGACATGAAAGCCTCCCAGCGGCGCCCATGATTTCGGGCGCTCTTGTCAATGGTGACATTCTAGTCGGCTTTGCAGCGCGGCCGCAAGGTAGCGCTACCAGCGGTGAGTGAGCTAGTCGCTGCTCAAAACACGATCACTGCGGTTCGTCCGCGTCGCTCTTCGGCCGCGCGCCGCCGAAGATACGGGTGCCTTCCGCGCTGAGATAAGGCTTCAGCGTTTCCCACGGCACGAACGCGACATATTCGCCCTCGGCGTAGGGACCGACCGCATAGGGCGGGTAGTGGAACGTGAGCCCGGAACTCTTGCCCGCGTCGGTTGACGGCGCGAGCGTCACCGCGCCGATCTTGAGCAGGCTCGGCTCCACGCTCTTGAACCATTCGTCGGTCGCGGTCTCGCCGGCGCCGCGCTTCTTCTTCTCGATTTTCAATGAGGCGATCACCGCCTTCATCATTGCCTTCATGACCGGGCCGTTGTCGGCGGTCTCGGTGAAGAACGGGCGGATGGAGATGCGCTTGTTCTCGGCCTTGTTCCACAGGATCGTGTTCACGTCGGAGTTGGGATGGGCGCCGCGGGTGTCCATGTAGTCGTTGCGGAGAATGCTGACATAGCGGTCAGCGACGACGGACCGGATCGTATATTTGCGCTCAAAGTCCCAGCCGCCGTCCCTGAAGAACTGCGGATCCTCTTTGCGCGAGGCGGCGGCTTCTGCCGCGTTCTTGTCGATCCACTTCTTGCCTTCCGCCAGGCAGTCGGCCGCCAGCGCTGCATCGAACTTGATCTTGTCGTCGAGGAAGACGCGGGCCTCGATGCTCTTGGTCTTGATGACCGCGTCGGGCTTGGGGTCGGCAGCATGGGCGGTCGCCAACAACGCGCTGCAGGCTGCGACCAAAGTTAGCGCGCGCATCAACGCTGGCGCGGAAAATATCACGCACTGTCCTTTCGAGGATCGATGGCGACCTACTCCGCCGCCTCGCTATGCCCGAGCCGGGCGTTCAGCTTGCGGATCAGCTCCTCGGCCGCGTCCGCGATCACCGTGCCCGGCGGGAAGATCGCTTCGGCGCCTGCCGCGTAGAGCGCGTCGTAATCCTGTGGCGGCACTACGCCGCCGACGATGATCATGATGTCATCGCGGCCCTGCTTCTTCAGCGCTGCCTTCAGCTCCGGCACGGCGGTGAGATGGGCGGCGGCGAGCGAGGAGACGCCGAGGATGTGGACGTCGTTCTCGACAGCTTGCCGCGCGGCTTCGTCGGCAGTCGCGAACAGCGGCCCGATATCGACGTCGAAGCCGATATCGGCGAAGGCCGACGCGATCACCTTCTGGCCGCGGTCGTGACCGTCCTGACCGATTTTTGCGACCAGGATGCGCGGACGGCGGCCTTCGGCCTCCTCGAAGGCGTCGATCAGCGCCTGAACCTTCTCGACCCGGTTGCCCATGCTGGACGCCTCCCGCTTGTAGACGCCGGTAATGGATTTGATCTCGGCGCGGTGCCGGCCGAACACCTTCTCCATCGCGTCCGAGATCTCGCCGACGGTTGCCTTCGCGCGCGCAGCGTCGATGGCGAGCGCCAACAGATTGCCGTTGCCTTCGCCGGCCGAGCGCGTCAGCGCGGCGAGCGCGGCCTCGACGTCCTTCTGGTTGCGTTCGGACTTCAGCCGCGTCAGCTTGTCGATCTGGAGCCGGCGGACATTGGTATTGTCGACCTTGAGGATATCGATTGGAGCTTCGTCGGTCGGCTTGTATTTGTTGACGCCGATCACCGCCTGCTTGCCGGCATCGATGCGGGCCTGGGTCTTGGCCGAGGCTTCCTCGATGCGCAGCTTTGGTAGGCCGGCCTCGATCGCCTTGGCCATGCCCCCGAGCTCCTCGACCTCCTGGATGTGGCTCCAGGCCTTTGCGGCGAGGTCGCGGGTGAGACGCTCGACATAATACGAGCCGCCCCAGGGGTCGATGATGCGGGTGGTGCCGCTCTCCTGCTGCAGAAAGAGCTGGGTGTTGCGGGCGATACGCGCGGAGAAATCGGTCGGCAGCGCCAGCGCCTCGTCGAGCGCGTTGGTGTGCAGCGACTGGGTGTGACCCTGCGTCGCCGCCATCGCTTCCACAGTCGTGCGCATCACGTTGTTGAAGACGTCCTGCGCGGTCAGCGACCAGCCGGATGTCTGGCAGTGCGTGCGCAGTGACAGCGAGCGCGGATCCTTCGGATTGAAGGGCTTTAGCAGCTTCGCCCAGAGCAGCCGCGCCGCGCGCATCTTGGCCACTTCCATGAAGAAGTTCATCCCGGTCGCCCAGAAGAACGACAGGCGCGGCGCGAAGCGGTCGACATCGAGGCCCGCCGCAAGTCCGGCGCGAAGATATTCGACGCCATCGGCCAGCGTATAGGCGAGCTCGAGGTCCTGCGTCGCCCCTGCCTCCTGCATGTGATAGCCGGAGATCGAGATCGAATTGTATTTCGGCATTTTTTGCGAGGTATACGCAAAAATGTCCGAGATGATCCGCATCGAAGGCGCGGGCGGATAGATGTAGGTGTTGCGCACCATGAACTCTTTCAGAATGTCGTTCTGAATGGTCCCTGAGAGCTTCTCCGGCGGCACGCCCTGTTCCTCGGCGGCCGCAACGTAGAGCGCGAGGATCGGCAGCACAGCGCCGTTCATGGTCATGGACACGCTCATCTGGTCGAGCGGAATCCCCGCAAACAGCGTGCGCATGTCGTAGATGGAATCGATGGCAACGCCGGCCATGCCGACGTCGCCGCCGACGCGTGGATGGTCGCTGTCATAGCCGCGATGAGTGGCGAGGTCGAAAGCGACCGAAAGGCCCTTCTGTCCCGCCGCGAGATTGCGGCGGTAGAACGCGTTGGAGTCCTCCGCCGTGGAGAAGCCGGCATATTGCCGCACGGTCCAGGGCTGGTTGACATACATGGTCGGGTAGGGGCCGCGCAGATAAGGCGCGATGCCCGGATAGGTCTCGAGGAAGTCGAGTCCGGCCAGATCGGCCTCACTATAAGCGGGCTTCACCAGAATGCCCTCGGGCGTCAGCCACGGCTCGGCGCTGCCGGTCGGGGCGCCGGTGGCGGCTCGCTCGAAGGCGACATCGGCGAAATTGGGAATGCGGGTCATTCCTCGGAATCCTCAAACCTGCGATTGCGCTCAATCAGTTCTTGCACATTTTTCTTGTAGACGGGATCGTCCAAGCGGCTCTGAGTAATTTGGCCGGTCCCGTCCCAGAGCAGCCGCGCGAACAGCTTTCCAATTTTCCATTCTGCCAGACCGAGCAACGTTTGTCCGAGCAGCTGAAACATGGCGGCGCCTCAATCATGATCCGGATGCTGATGGCTGACGATGGTCGCCATCTTTTCCGGTCCGTAATTCTGCTGCGTGGTCTGGCTCGGCAGATTGGCGATCCCGACCACCCAGCCGAGACGGGACTCGGAGCCGAACTGTCGCGTCGGCACCACGTGGTCGGGGCGGTCGAACGCGCCGGTCATGATCTCGATGCGGTCGCCGTCGATGCGGCCAAAGCTCAGCGGCGTGCCGCAGGCGGCGCAAAAGCCGCGCTCGGCGATGGAGGAGGAGCGGAAGAACGACGGCTGCCCCTTGGTCCAGGCGAAGTCCGTCTTGTTGATGTCGGCAAACGAGGCGAACGGTGCGCCGCTGGCCTTCTGGCACATCCGGCAGTGGCAGATCGAAACCCTGTTCGGCGCCGTCGTGACTCCAAAGCGCACTGCCCCGCATTGGCAGCCGCCGGTGAAAACTGGTTTGCTGGCTTCGGTCATGCCTGCTCCATCTGTCGATAGGCGTCTTGCAATGTCGCAAGCGCGTCGCCCCCGGCGAAGACAAAACCGGTGACGCCGGCTGCACGCAGCGCCGCCTCGGCATCGGTCGGGCGGCCTGCCAGATAGATAAGTCGGGCCCCGGCGGTTTGCAGGGCCTGTGCCGCCGCTTCGGCGTGTTCCGCATAGACCTTGTCGCTGGAACAAAGACAGGCGAGCCCGGCGCCCGAGGCCTTGAAGGCTGCAACTAACTGGGCCGGATCGGCGAAGCCCTCGCTGTCGACGGCCTGGATGCCGCCGGTCTCGAACAGGCTTTTGGCGAAGGTCGCGCGCGCCGTGAAATCGGCGGGCGTGCCGAGATTGGCCAAGAACACTTTCGGCCGCGCGCCGTGTGCCTTCAAGGCCGCATCGGATTTGTCCCGCAGCGCCTCGAACGGTTCCGCCAGCCGGATCGGCGGCAGCGCGTCGAACTTGTATTTTTGCTCGCCATAAGGCGCCAGCGCGATCGGCGTCGCCTTCAGCACCGCAGTCTCGTTCTCGTGCAGGTTCGGAAACTCGCTGGCGCCGGTCAGCACGTCGCGGCGTTTTGCGATGTTGGCGTCACGGGTTTTTCGCGCGGCCGCCACCTTGCTCTGGAACAGGCCTTGCTGAAGCGCAGCGAAGGCGCCGCCGGCTTTCTCGCTCTCCTGGAATAGCGCCCAGGCTGCGTCGCAGAGCTGGCCCGTCAGCGTTTCGATGCCGCCTGCGCCCGCCGCGGGATCGCTGACCTTGGCGAGGTTGCTCTCTTCCAGCAGCACAAGCTGCGTATTGCGCGCCGCGCGCCGCGCGAACGGATCGGGCAGGCCGAGCGCCAGCGTATGCGGCAGCACGGTGATCGCGTTGGAGCCGGCAAGGCCGGCCGCAAAGGTCGCCATGGTCGCGCGCAGCATGTTCACATAGGGATCGCGCTGCGTCAGCATGCGCCAGGCGGTGTCGGCGGCGATGAACAGCGGTTTTGGCGTGAGCCCGCACGCCGTCTCGATACGCGCCCACAGCAGCCGCAAGGCGCGAAATTTTGCCATGGTGAGAAACTGATCTGCATCCGCGGCAAGCCGCGCATAGACCATACCTTGCGCCTGCTCCAGCGGAACGCCGGCGCCTTCGATCGCGCGCAAATAGGCGGTGCCGCAGGCGAGCACGAAGGCGAGCTCCTGCACCTCCGAGCCACCGGCATCGTGGATCACGCGTCCGTCGGCCGATGCGAACGGCCCCTTGAAGCCGAGCGCGGCGAGGCCCTTGATGCCGTCGGTGATGGCCGGGACGATCTCATCCCAAGTATACGGGCTATGGCCCCACACGGCGCCGGCCGCGAGCGGGTCGAGCCCGAAGCGGATGTCGCAGGCCGCGGGATCGATGCCGTTGCTCTTCACATATTCCGCGACGTGGATCGCCGCCATCCGCGATTGCGGACCGATCTCGAGCTCCAGCCCGATGCCGGCATCGAGATGGATATCCCTCAAGATCTTTGCGACTGCGTCTGCGGTCGGTTCCAGCCCGAAACCGTGAGCGGCATTGCCGCCGGCGAACACCAGCGCAAGCCCTGTCGCGCCATTTTCCAGATCGGTCAGTGCCTGCGCATTCGCCGCACTTGCATCGGGATGGTCGATCCGCTGCATGATCTGCCAGGGCGCTGCCGCCGGCCGCCCCACGACGGGCGCAACGCCTTTGGCGCGCGGATAGAGCGGATCGATCTTGATTCCGTCATAGGTCTTGGCGACCAGCTTCTCGAACGGCGCGCCCTTCAGCACGCCATCGACCAGCTTGCGCCAGTCTTCGACGGTGGCCTTGGGAAAATCCGCCGCCAGCGGCAGGTCGTCAGTCGTGGAGGTCATGCGGCGAGGGGCTCCCGAAAATCTTGTTGTTCGCAGTCGAAATTGCCACGGCCGGCCGTCCCTGCAAACGGTTGTTTTTGATTAACCGGTATCCGGAAGCCGCTCAATGCCTTGCGTCGAGACGCTGGCTAGCCCATCGCGCACACGAATGCCGGCGATCACGCGGTCGGGCGCGATCTCGGCCAGCGGCACCAGCACAAAGGCGCGCTCGAACAGGCGCGGATGCGGCAGGGTCAGATCGGGCTTCTGAAACGACACATCGTCATACGCGATCATGTCGAGATCGAGCGTACGCGGCCCCCAACGCCGCTCCTTGTCGCGCGTGCGGCCGAATTTCTGCTCGACCTTCTGCATCACGAACAGCAGCGCGTGCGGATCGAGATCGGTCTCGATCTCGACGCAGGCGTTGATGAAGGGATCCTGGTCCTCGTCGCCCCAGGGCGGCGTCGCATAGTCCGACGAGCGGGCGATCATCGCGGCTTGCGCCATACCGCAGATATGGGCGATCGCCTTCTGGAACGTCGCGCGGACATCTCCGACATTGCCGCCGAGCGCGATCAGGACGCTTGCCATGTCAGGGGTGCCGCGAGCGCGTCAGCATGACGCCGACGTCGTCGAAGATCGCGGCGATCGGCGCATGCGGCTTGTGCACGGTGATCTTGACCGCACGGATGCGCGGGAAGTGCGACAGGATGGCGTCGGCCACCGCGCCGGCCGCGCGCTCCAGCAGCTTGTAATTGGTGTTCTTGAAGGCTGCCGTAGTAGTCGCCACGACGTCGGCGTAGGACACAGTATCGGAAAGCCGGTCAGAGCGCGAAGGCTCCGACAGGTCGGTATAGAGCTCGAGGTCGATGACGAAGCGCTGGCCGACCTCGGTCTCGTGCTCCATCACGCCGTGGCGGGCATGGATCGACAGGCCGCTCACGAAGATCGTATCGGTCATGGCTTGCTCTCGATTGCGTGCGCCACTCGCAGGGCCTGCAAGGTCTCGGCGACGTCATGGGTCCGGATGATTTTCGCGCCGCGCTGTGCAGCGATCAGATGCGCCGCGATCGAGCCGGCGAGCCGCTCTGTCGGCTCCGACGGCGACACCGAGGCGATGAAGCGTTTTCGCGAGGCACCAACGAGGATCGGCAGGCCGAACATGTCGAGCTCGCGAAGCCGCGCCAGCGCAATCATGCTCTGTTCGGCCGTCTTGCCGAAGCCGATGCCGGGATCGAGCACGATCTTGTCGCGGGCGATGCCGGCTTGTGCCGCGATATTCAGCGAGCGCTGAAAGAACGCCTTCATGTCGGCAATGATGTCGATGGCGGGATCGACGCTGTCGCGGTTGTGCATGACAATGACGGGGACGCTCCTCGCGGCCACTATCGGCGCCATGCCGGCATCGCGCTGCAGGCCCCAGACGTCGTTGGCGATCACTACGCCCTGGGTGAGCGCGAAGGCCACCACCTCCGCCTTCATGCTGTCGATCGAGACGGGCACGCCGAGCGCCACGATGTCCGACAGCACCGGGCTCAGCCGTGCCAGCTCGTCTTCCGCCGTGACCGGCCGGGCGCCCTTGTAGGGCCGGGTGGATTCGGCACCGATATCGATGATGTCGACCCCGGCCTCGATCATCGCCCGTGCCCGCGCGAGTGCCTGCTCGGGCGCGATGAATTCGCCGCCGTCGGAGAATGAATCCGGGGTGACGTTGAGCACGCCCATCACCGCCGGGATCGGCCGCTCCAGTAGCGTCCGCAGCACGTCAGGCCCGACTGAACCGGCCGCCGGGACGGATGGGGAGGGCGAGGCATTCATGCGGCCCGCTTTAGCGGTCGGGGAGGGGGGATTCAAGGCGGGATTGGGGGGCGATCCAGTTGCCCAATGTGCTCCGGGTCCCGTGAGGGCGCGATGCTCTTGCCCACACTCCGTCATTGCGAGCGCAGCGAAGCAATCCAGGCTGCCGCTGCGGAGAGACTCTGGATTGCTTCGCTGCGCTCGCAATGACCGGGAAGGAGCGGTGCTCTATCTGCCCAGACTTGTCCCTAGATCAATACGAAATCTTCGGCGGCAGCTTTTTCGCCTTGGCGATGATGTCGCCGACCGACTTCTCCGAGGGCAGGATGCGGAGCAGCTTTTTCTTTTCGTTGGCGTCCCGCATGCTCTGGGCAAGCCTTGCCGGATTTCGGTAGGCGAGCTCGCGCACGGTGGTGACGCCGGCGGCGCGGACCAGGCCGACCTTGGCCCGGCCCATGCCGGGGATGCGCATGTAGTCGGAGACGTTCGCCCATTCCAGCAGCAACTGCTCGCTGATGCCGGTCTTGGCGGAGAGCGCTTTGCGGCCCTTCACGGTCGAGGCCGCCTCGAGCAGCGCGTCGGTGGTGCGGATACCCTGCGCCTTCAACTTGTTGGCGGCAAAGGCCGACAGGCCCTCAATCTCGGAGATCGGATATGTCATGATACTCGATGTGAAATGCGCAGGCGTCAGGCGAACTGGCTGAGGCCCGGGGTCCCCGCGATGATCTTGCCCATCTGATCCGCTCCGATTTTGTCTCGGCCGAAGCGAAAAAGTTCACGGGCGATGTTCTGAATCTCGGACATGCCAAGTCCGAGGCCCATCAGGCGCGTGCCGACCGCCATCAGGCCGCCGCCCATCAGCCGCGACAGTCCCCCGCCGCTGCGGGACGCCTCGATTGCCGCTTCTGCACCTGGAATCTGGTCGATCAGTACCTGGACGCTGTCGGAAGGACCCTCGTTGCGGAGGAAGCCCAGGATAATGCCGACGGTCTTTTCGGCGACAGCACTATCTATGCTGGCGTTTGTCGCCAGCCGCCCGATTAGCTCGTCCATATGGCCGCCCCTCAGCCGGTTCACATGCCGGAGTATTGCTTTCGAAAATGATCTTGAGCCGGTGTGATGTGAAATACAAGCGATGAACGCCATCAACGTTCCGATTCATTCTCGAACGCGCGAGAAGTGTTGCAGTGATGCAAGAGCGGAGATGAAATCGGCAAAGAAATGCCGCGATGCGAACGCGTCGTTCCTACTTTCGGCGGATGTCACCCGCACATTTCCGGCGATGTCGATGCCCGGAGCGCGTTGAATGGTTTCAATCAGCGCACGACATGCGTTAAACTACGGAACTGGTGCATTCGAGTTTCGATATGCGAAACACGGCAGAGAGATCAGGGAATAATGACCGCACAGGACAGCAAGCTCGGCGATACCGACGACAAGATCTTCGTCGGTAAAGGAAACGAGCAGGCATGGCTGACGCTGGCGTTCGCCAATCGCCACGGCCTCGTCACGGGTGCAACCGGAACCGGCAAGACGGTCTCGCTGCAAGTCATGGCGGAAGGATTTGCGCGCGCCGGTGTTCCGGTGTTCGCGGCCGACATCAAGGGCGACCTCTCCGGCATCTCCGAGGTTGGCGTGCCCGCGGACTTCATCGTCAAGCGCGCCACCGAGATGGGGCTGACGTTCCAGCCCGACCAGTTCTCGACGGTGTTCTGGGACGTCTTCGGCGAGCAGGGCCACCCGGTGCGGGCGACCGTCACGGAAATGGGCCCGCTGCTGCTCGCACGTATGCTCGACCTGAACGACGTGCAGGAAGGCGTGCTCAACGTCGCCTTCCGCGTCGCCGACGACAATGGGCTGACGCTGATCGACATGAAGGATCTGCGCGCGCTGCTCGATGCCATCGTGCCCGATGCCGGCAAGAAGGGGGCGGATGCCGAGGAGAGTCCGCTTGCCGAGATCAAGAAGGCGGCGCAGGGTTTTGGCAACGTCACCAAGGCCACGGTCGGCACCATCCAGCGCCAGCTCCTGGTGCTGGAGAACCAGGGCGCCACCAAATTCTTCGGCGAGCCGGCGCTGACGCTGAAAGACTTCATGAAGACTGACCGTGACGGCCGCGGCATGGTCAACATCCTCGTCGCCGACAAGCTGCTGCAGAGCCCACGGCTTTACGCGACATTCCTGCTGTGGATGCTGTCGGAGCTGTTCGAGGAGCTGCCCGAGGCCGGTGATCTGCCCAAGCCGAAGCTGGTCTTCTTTTTCGACGAGGCGCATCTGTTGTTCAACGACGCGCCCAAGGCGCTGATGGACAAGATCGAGCAGGTGGTGCGCCTGATCCGCTCGAAAGGTGTCGGCGTTTATTTCGTGACGCAAAACCCGGTCGACGTACCCGATCGTGTGCTCGGACAATTGGGCAACCGGGTGCAGCACGCGTTGCGCGCCTTCACCCCGCGCGACCAGAAGGCGGTCGCCGCCGCGGCCCAGACCTTCCGGCCCAACCCGAAGCTCGACACTGCCAAGGTGATCATGGAGCTCGGCAAGGGCGAGGCGCTGGTGTCCTTTCTCGAAGGCAACGGCACGCCGGCGATGGTCGAGCGGGTGATGATCCGGCCGCCGTCGGCCCGGATCGGACCGATCACGCCGGAGGAGCGCAAGGCGATCATGGATGCAAGCCCGGTGAAGGGCAAATACGACACCGCCGTTGATGCAGAGTCCGCCTACGAGATGATCCAGAAGCGCATTGCCGGCACGGCTGCCACTGCGGATGCTTCGGCGGGTGGTGGAGGCGGCGGCATCCTCGGCCAGATCGGCTCTATGGTCGGCACCATCTTCGGCACCAACGTCAAGCGCGGCCGCCTCTCCACGGGCCAGGTCATCGCGCGTGACATGACCCGATCGGTCACCAATCAGGTGATCGGGGGGATGGCCGCCAACATCGGCAAGTCGGTCGCCGGCCAGCTTGGCGGCTCGATCGGCCGCACGCTGGTCCGCGGCGCGCTCGGTGGCTTGCTGCGCAGGTAGGCAGTCAAGCTAGATTTGAGGCACTAAAGCCTCCACAGCGTCGTGGCCGGGCTTGTCCCGGCAATCCACGCCTCACCTGCAGTTCGAAGAACGTGGATGCCAGGGCACAAGCACGGGCATGACGAGATTCCGCGGGTGTTGAGATGCGATTGCCCACACGCTGGGCGAGGCTGAACACCACAAATTCAGGTGATCAGGACTCTCCAAGCGTCCGTCGGTCTGCTAGGTGCTATGGCCCCTGACTGGACCACACCGTGACCTCACCTGAATCTTTCGTCCGACCCGGCGCATTCCGAAGCCTGTCGCTACGTGCGCCGCTCGACCTGCTCTTCCTGCTCTGCTGCTTCATCCTGGCTGCCGACGTCCTTGGTCCCGAGATCTTCGGTCACGGCAAGACCAAGGACTACGGCCTGTGGTACTGGGCCGGGCAGCAAGTCTTGAAGGGTGGGCCGCTCTATCCCGGCGACATCCGTGAGTACTTCGAGTTCATCTACCCACCGCTGCCGGCGATCCTGCTGGCGATCCCGAGCTGGTTCGGCAAGATCGCGCTCTACAGCGTGCTGTCGATCCTGAATATTGCGGCGTGGTGGTACACCGGGATGCTCTCCAATGCCATGACCGGTTCGGGCCGCAGGCCCGGCCCTTGGCTGGAGGCGCTGCCCGCTCTCGTCACCGTGACTTTCGTGTTCGACATGTTCGATCTTGGCCAGCCGAACCTCGTCCTGCTGGCGATGATGCTCTACGGCTTCTGGAGCTTGCAGCATCAGCGCTCCTGGCTCGCAGGCTTCATGTTCGCGCTCGCCACCGCCATCAAGGTGTTTCCAATTGCGGTGCTGCCCTATCTGGTCTGGCGGCGAAACTGGGGAGCCGCCGTCGCGACAGTCGCCTTCACCGGCATACTTCTCTATGTCGTGCCGGGCCCCATTCGCGGCTTCGAGCGCAACGCCGCCGAGGTCAAGACCTGGTATCAGGGCATGGTCGGATCGAGTTCGGAAAAAGGATTTGGCCAGCGCGACGAGCAGAACTGGTCGTGGGTGAACCAGTCACTCATTGCCGTCACGCACCGGCTGGTCCGGCCCATCAACTACAATCAGGAGGACCCCAGCAAGCCGCCGCGCACAATGAATGTCATCGACGTCGATTACAGGACGGCGAACTGGATCGTGCTGGCGCTGTCGGCGTTGCTCGGCCTAGGCTTCGTCGCGGTCATGCCACGGCAAGCGCTGCGTACGGCGCGCTCGGACGCCGAGGAGCTCGGCATCCTGTTCTGCCTGATGACGGTGGCGTCGCCCCTGGCGCGGCAATACTACTTCATGTGGCTGTTCTTCCCGATGACGGTGCTGATGCATCGTGCCGCCTTCGACGAGCGGGCCAACGTGCGCCTGGGAACCTGGCTCGCTCTTGGCGCCGCCGGCATCCTCATGCTGCTGGCGCTGCCGTGGTTTCCCAATGTCTTTCAGGCCTGGGGCAATAACCTCGTCGCCACGGCGATCCTCGCAGCTAGTCTCGCATGGCACATCCGGCATCCGCCGGTTGCGGCTGGCCCCGACGCCGCGGCAGCGCTAAAAGCCGATAGTTCTTGAGAAGACATCTTGAGCCCCGACGTCTTGGGATTCGAACGCAGGGAATACGACCAATGGCAAATGCGCAGCTTCAATCCGTGCTCGACCACATCGACAAGGAGTTCGACAACAGCCTGGAGCGCCTGTTCTCGCTGTTGCAGATCAAGTCGATCTCCGCTGATCCGGCCTTCGCGGCCGATTGCAAGGCAGCGGCCGAGCATCTTGCCAGGGACATCGCGAGCCTCGGCGTTGCGACTGAAGTGAGGTCGACCGCCGGCCATCCCGCGGTCGTCGGCAAGAGCGTCGCGGGCGGCCGGCCGCATGTGCTGTTCTACGGCCACTATGATGTGCAGCCGGTCGATCCGCTCGAGCTCTGGCACCGTCCGCCGTTCGAGCCCGTTGTGACCGACCATGCCGACGGCCGTAAGATCATCGTGGCGCGCGGCGCCGAGGACGACAAGGGCCAGGTCATGACCTTCGTCGAGGCCTGCCGCGCCTGGAAGAAGGTGACGGGATCGCTGCCGATCGACGTCACGTTCCTGATCGAAGGCGAGGAAGAAGTCGGCTCGAAGAACTTCGTGCCCTTCATCGAAGCCAACAAGGACGAGTTTAAGGCGGACTATGTCCTGGTCTGCGACACCGGCATGTGGGACCGCGACACGCCGGCGATCACGACCTCGCTGCGCGGCCTGCTCTACGAGGAGCTCAAGATCACCGCGGCCAATCGCGACCTGCATTCCGGCGTGTTCGGCGGCAGCGCGATGAACCCGATCCGGGTGCTGACCAAGATTCTCGGCGGGCTGTTCGACGATGACAACCGTATCACCATCCCCGGCTTCTATGACGGGGTGAAGGATACGCCGCCGGACATTCTCGCGCAGTGGAAGAAGCTCGACTTCACGCCGGACACGTTCCTCAAGCCTGTTGGGCTATCGATACCGGCCGGCGAGAAGGGCAGGCTCCTCGTCGAGCAGGCTTCCACGCGTCCGACCTGTGATGTCAACGGCATCTGGGGCGGTTATATCGGTGAGGGCTCGAAGACGGTGATCCCGTCGCACGCATCGGCCAAGGTGTCATTCCGATTGGTCGAAGGGCAGGATCCGCAAAAGATCCGCAAGGCGTTCCGTGCGTACGTGACGGCGCGCATTCCGGGAGACTGCAAGGTCGAGTTCGGCGACCACTCTGCCGGGCCTGCGATTGCGCTCGACTGGAACATGAAGCCGCTCGCCGCGGCCAAGACCGCGCTGACCGAGGAATGGGGCAAGGAGACCGTGCTGATGGGATCGGGCGCCTCGATCCCGATCGTTGCGGACTTCAAGCGTACGCTGGGGCTCGACTCGCTGCTCGTCGGTTTCGGCCTCGACGACGACAACATCCACTCGCCGAACGAGAAGTACGACCTCCGCAGCTTCCAGAAAGGCATCCGTTCCTGGGCGCGCATCCTCGCGGCGCTGGCCGAGGTGAAGTGACTGCGTAGGGTGGGTTAGCCCCGCGGCTGCGCGAAGCGCAGTCGCTGGGCGTAACCCACCAACTTCTTCCCGCGATCACGGAAGCATGGTGGGTTACGCTTCGCTAACCCACCCTACGAAGCGCACCAAATAAAAACGCCGCCCGGAATTGGGCGGCGTTTCATTCCAAAAGGCGTAGAGGTTCGTTGACCGCTACCCTACACCAAATCCGGAAAATCTCAAGACCGGTATCCCGGAAGCTCGCGGTCGAGCTTGCGCAACAGCGGCGGCCACACGAGGTTGGTCGCGCGTAATTCGGCACGGTCGCGGTTGGCGAGCAGCTCGGTGTTCTTGTCGATCGCGACATCGTCGACCGGATACACCGGCGTGCCCAGCGCGCGTGTACGCACCTGCATCGAGCAGGCGCGCTCGAGGTGGTACATGCGCTCGAAGGCCGAGGCGACCGAGCGGCCGACCGTCATCGTGCCGTGGTTGCGCAGCAGCATGTGGTTGTGGTCGCCGAGGTCCTTCTGCAGCCGCGGCCGCTCGTCGTGGTCGAGCGCGATGCCTTCATAGTCGTGATAGGCGAGGTCGTGGGTGACGAGCTGGGCGGTCTGGTTCAGCGGCAGCAGGCCTTCGGCGCTGCTCGAGACCGCGGTGCCGTCGAGGGTGTGGAGATGAAGCACGCACATCGCGTCCTCGCGCACCTCGTGGATCGCCGAGTGGATGGTGAAGCCGGCGGGGTTGATGCTGTACTCGCTCTCGGAGAGCTGGTTGCCGTGTAGATCGACCTTGACGAGGCTCGACGCCGTGATCTCGTCGAACATCAGCCCGTAGGGGTTGATGAGGAAATGATGGTCGGGGCCGGGCACGCGCGCGGAGATGTGGGTGTCGACCAAATCGTCCCAGCCGTAGAGTGAAACGAGGCGATAGCAGGCGGCGAGATTGACCCGTTGCTGCCACTCGGCCTCCGTCATGTTCGACGGCACTTCCTTCAGGCGCGCTTCCGCTGGCGACATGGCTGATCTCTCCGAACATCGTTGTTGCGGGGAGGGAGGGTAGTCTCGGTGGTAGCTGGCGGCAAGGCGCTGAAAGCGCGGCAGTCCAGCGTAGCCCGCATGGAGCGAAGCGGAATGCGGGACCGGTCCCTGGATTTCGCTTCGCTCCATCCGGGCTACGGCACTCCGGCTCGGGAGAGAAGAATCTTACGGCGCAGGGATCGAGAGCAGGCTGGAAATGCTGCTGCCGCGGATGTCGTAGACGCGGGCGAACACCACGTCGTCGCGCTTGATCTCGACCAGCACGGGCGCGGTGAGGCCCTTGCAGTAGAATTCACCGAGCGTCATGGCGAAATCGGCGGCATTGGAATCCCAACCGATGGTGAAGTCGGGGCCGAGCGCGACCTGGGCGGGACGCTGCGGACCGCACACGGCGACTTTCCACTTGCGGTTACGCGGCGGCACTTCCTGGCGTTCGACCAGCTGCTCGCGCAATTCGTCCGAGGCCTGCTTCAGCGCGAGACCCCAATAATCCAGCATGAAGCGGTCGTCGGCGCCGCGCACGGTGCCGGCGATGTGGTTGAAGTGGGTGTATTGATAGGGATGCAGCCGGATCATCTCGGCGAGCGAGAGCGCAAGGCCAAAGCAGAAGGTGGCGAGCACGACCGGCTGCCAGGTGCGGTGATTGGCGCGCAGGCGCTCCATGGCCCAGCCAAAGGCGACGCCGCCGAGCACCGCCATCGGCGGGATCACGAAGACGAAATGGCGGATGCCGTTGTACAGCGCCGGCCGCTTCACCATCGCGATCACCAGCGGCAGCGTCGCTGCGAGCGTGAGCATCAGCAGGATGGTTTTGCGGCGGGCGGGAACCTCGCGACGCGGCAGCAGTGCGAAGGTGCCGATGACGGCGCCGAACATCAGCACCAGCATCACCTCGGGCAACTGAAGTGCGAACAGCGTCGGCAGGTAGGACCAGGGCATGTCGGGCACGGATACGATCGCGCCGTCGAACATCTCCTTCCAGGGTTTCTCGAAGAAGTGCGAGAAGTAGGTCAGCGCCTCGAAGGGATTGCCGGGCTCCATGATCGACCACGGCCAGATCAGCCCCATCACGAGGTAGCCGAGCACGAGGCCAGGCAGGAGCACGTAGACGACATAGGCGAAGCGTCGGATCGACTCGCGCAGGCCCTCGCTGCGCAGTTCCTCCAGGAACAGCGGCATGAAGCCGATCACGGCATAGACCAGCGCAAGTCCGCCCAGGATGCGGGTGCCAAGCGAGAGGCCGGCACCAAGGCCGACGATCAAGATCGTGCGCGGCGAAGGCTGCGGATATTCCTCGGCGAGCCGGACGAGGCCCAGCATCAGGATGATCATGGCCACCGCGAAGGGCGCATCCTTCGGGTTCATGAACATGTGGCCGTAGAAGATCGGGCAGAGCGCGAGCAGCAAGAGTGAGGCAAGTCCCGCAAGGGGGCCCCCGATACGGCGGCCGAGCCGCCACGTCACCGCAAGTCCGACCACGCCGACGACGGCGCCGACCAGACGGCGCGTCTCGAACAGCTCGAGCGGAATCACCTTGTGCAGGAGGGCCGCGACCATGTCGAAGCCGCCGCCATACATGTAGAGATTGGCGAACGAGAGTGCCGCGGTGTCCTTGAAGCCGGAACCGAACATGCGCAGCAGCAGGTCGGCATATTCGGCGTGGGTGTAGTCGTCCCAGCCGAGCCCGTAGTCGCGGAAGGTCAAGCCAGCAATGACGGCGACCGCAGCCAGCACCAGCATGGCGAGATCGTCGCAAGTCCGTTCAACCGAGCGCCGCAGAGGCGTGTCGATCGCCGAAGTCGTGATGGATGTCATGGCTATTGGTGACCCGGAATCCCCTCTTGGCCCTGCTGGTGCGCGCGGGCCACTTCCCCGGAATCCCTATAGCGCAGTTCCATTACCAAGTAATTGGGCATTATGGCTAATTCCTGATGCAGCGCAGCAAATCCGACCAACTCCTGAGCAGCTTAAAAGTAGCGAGCCGTAGCTGAAGGGAATGTGAATAAGTCTCTGATTTCCTTTCCTTTAGGAACGCAGGCTATAATTCGACGTTGGCGTGGAACACCGGATGACGGTATCGTGGCGTGACGAGTGTCGCGTGTGGATGCGCGGCCGGGGGTGAGTTCGATGACCTTGGCTTTGTTGATCGCTGGGATTTTCGCCGTTTTGGCGGGCCTCCTTGCGATCCTGTTTGGCTTCACCGTCAGGGAATTCAGTCTCGGCAGTACCCTCATAATCTCCGGAACCATCGGCGTCTGCTCCGGACTGTTACTGGCCGGCCTCTACGTCGTGGTCGTGGAACTGAAGGGCATTGCCCGCCGGCTGGCAGGATCAATCGCACCATCGGACGTTCGGGTCAGGCCCGTGCTGCCGGGTCTCGGGATCCCTGGAACGCCCGGCCTCGCGCCTGACCCGGGCGCAGAGAAGATCGAGCCGGCGCCGCCATTGCCGGCCGCAGGACCGCCGCCCTGGCAGAACGAAGCAGCCGCGCGGGAGCGTCCACGCGTCGAGCCTCCGCCAGCGCCAGAAGCCCCGACGCCACCTGAGGTTCCGGAACCGCCGCGCCGGCGCAACCTGCTGTTCGCCTCGACCTCGCGCAAGGAGCGCGAGCGCGCGGAGGCGAAGACCGGCGAGGGCTTGCCGCCGCTGCCGCACGCTGAGCCCTCAGCGGAGCCTGCCGCCCCGGAGACGCCCCCTGCCAGCTTCGACGACGCCTGGCCGAAGCCGGACCGTGTGAGGTCTCCGGAGCCGCCGCCCGCCGCGCGGCGCCCGCCACCGCGCTCGCCATCGACCTTCGCGGAGGCCGCCCCGCCAGCTGCACCCGAACCGGCGGCAGCCGCCGAGCAGGCGCCCGTGACCGTGCTCAAATCCGGCATCGTCGACGGCATGGCCTATTCGCTCTATTCCGACGGCTCGATCGAAGCCCAGATGCCGGAGGGGATGATGCGCTTTGCCTCGATCGACGAGCTGCGCTCCCACCTCGACCAGCGGGGCGCTTGAGAGCGGGCGCAGACGAATCTGCAGCCAAGTAAAGCGCTGGCGTTCTTGTTGCTTCGTCAGTAAATCGGCCCATACTCCTAGTCGTTCCGTTTCAGCCGAACGTATTGTTGACACGGAATACTTTGGCGTCGTCAATCCCATGCGACGCAAAGTGGAGAAAGGTCGGGCCGATGTCGGATACCGGGGCTAAGAATTTCATTGAGCTGACGGCGAGCATCGTGTCGGCCTATCTCAGCAACAATCCGACGGCTGCGGCCGAGATTCCGAACCTGATCAGCCAGGTGCATGGCGCGCTGGTGCGCGTTTCGTCAGGCCGCACCGAGACGGCGCCGCTTGAGCCGGCGAAGCCGGCGGTCTCGCTGAAGAAGTCGATCGCGCCCGATTATCTGGTCTGTCTGGAAGACGGCAAGCGCTTCAAGTCGCTGAAGCGCCATCTGCGCACCCAGTACAACATGACGCCGGAGCAATATCGCGAGAAATGGGGCCTGCCGGCCGACTATCCCATGGTCGCGCCGAACTATGCGGTGGCCCGCTCGCAGCTTGCGAAGCAGATGGGACTGGGGCAGCAGCAGCGGAAGCGGAAGTAGAATTTCTACGACGCTGCCGCGAGCGCCTCTTTCGCGTCGGTCTTGATGCGCTCGACCATCGAGCGCAGGCCGTTGGAGCGCTGCGGCGTCAAATGATCGCGAAAGCCGAACTCGTCGAAGACGGCAATGGCGTCGGTCGCAAGAATCTCCTGCGGCGTGCGGCCGGAGTAAAGCGACAGTACGATCGCGACCAGCCCGCGCACGATGTGGGCGTCGCTGTCGCCGCGATATGTCAGGATCGGCGCGCCGCCATCGCGACGATCGATCAGCTTCTGAAGCCAGACCTGGCTGACACAGCCATTCACCTTGTTCTCGGCCGAATGCTCGGCCTCGGACATCGGTTCCAGGGTGCGGCCGAGCTCGATGACGTACCGATAGCGGTCGTCCCACTCATCCAGAAGCTCGAAATTATCCCTGATTTCGTCGATCGTCGTCATGCTGGCCCAAAGTTCCCGTTCAGGCCAATATAGGGACGCAAAGCGCCGAAATCGATAGGGTTTGGGCGCTAATTCGCTGTCGCGGGCGCCGGGCCGCGCCATTCCAGCGCGAGGTCGTCCTGGGACAGGGTGTCACGCGGCGCCTCGCTCGCAGCGAGATCGCCTTCGCCGGCCAGCGCGATCGAGCCGGTGTGGTCGGGCGCCTTCTTGTCGGTCTTGTCGAGCTGCTCTTTCTTGTCGTTGATGATCTGGTAGATCTTCTTCGCGCCGTCCTGCGCACGCTGGCCGATGATGGTCGCGGCCTGTCCGCCGACCTCGCAGGCTGCCGGCTGGCGCTTGCAGAACTGGGTCATGTCGGAGACGGCCGCGGTCGCAGCCTGCACCGCGTCGGCAGCGCCGATCTGCGGCAGCTTGTCCGATTCGGGCGTCTTGTCCCGCGGCAGGAGCACCAGCACCAGCCCGAGCCAGAATGTGATGCGAAGCAGAAAGCGCATCTTGCGACCTGTATGTTAGAGCCCGCCGCGGCGATCTCCGCGGATGTCGGACCTAGCAACTCTCGATAAATCGCAAGTGATTGCCTTCCGCTTAATTCGCGGAAAATTGACTCAAGAATCTTAGCAATCGACGGTGTCGTAAATTTTCGATTGACGTCCGCGCCGCGAACTCTGCCGGCCACCCGTCCACCATTTCGAAACCATGCGGATCACGGTGAAACCCTGTGTTCACCATCCCTGCCGATGACGTCGTCAAATCGCCTAAAAAGCCGTGCGATGACGCGGTGTCCGGCGGCGCGCCGCGCTGCCTTAGTGTTCGTTTAAGGTCGCTCTGACACGGTGGCTCAACGATAAGGAGGCGTTCCGGCGCGTCTTCCCGACGAATGAGCCGAAGCGCGAGACCCGTGACAGTTTTGAGTATCATCCGCGATTGTCTCGATGCGCTGCTGCATCCCTCCGCGCGTTACGACGCGCTGACGCGAGCGCGCCATCGTGCCTTCATGGCCCCGCGGCTGCTCGGCAGCCTGGCCGCCTTTGCCGCATTCCCGGTCTATCTCGCCATGCGCGGCGCGCCGAGCGCGATCGAGGTCGCGGCGTTCGCCTGGCTGATTGCGCCGATCCTGCTGTCCTGGTTCCTGTCGCGCACCGGCCGTTACGAAGGCGCGCATGTGCTGTCGTCGCTGGCGCTCTCAAGCCTGATCATGGCGGTTGCGGTGACGACCGGCGGCATCGAATCATTTGCCGCGATCTGGCTGGTCGTGATTCCTCTCGAAGCTGCGCTGTCGGCCTCGCGCCGCGTCGCGGCCTTTGCATCGCTGCTGGCGCTGTCCTGCGCCGGCATCCTGATCCTCGTCAGCCAGCTCGGCTGGCTGCCGATTGGCGACACCAGCGCCGCGGAACGCGGCGTGCTGATGGCGTTCGGCGTCGCCTCGGCGACGCTTTATGCCGCGGGCCTTGCCTTCGGTGCGGAATCGCTCGCGCGCACCAGCGTTGCGCTGCTGTCGCGCGAGGAAGAGCGTTACCGCCTCCTGGCGCGGAATATGAGCGACGTCATCTCGCGGCATCAGCGCAACGGCGCGGTGCAGTTCATTTCACCGGCGGTGGAAGCCATGCTCGGCGTGCCCGTCGCGCAACTGCTCGGCCACGGCCTGTTCGATCGCGTCCATGTCGCCGATCGCCCGGCTTATCTGACGGCGCTGTCCGATGCCGCGCGCGGCGACGTGCGCAGCGTCGAGTTCCGGTTGCGCCGGGAGCGTGCCGGCTCGGAGCGCGGCCAGGTTGATTTCATCTGGGTCGAGATGCGCTGCCGCCCGCTCGATCAGGATATGGGCCGCGATGTAACGCGCGAGGCCGATGTCGTCGCCGTGATGCGCGATGTCACCGACCGCAAGCTCGGGGAACAGGCGTTCGACGAGGCACGCAGCGCTGCAGAGGCGGCCGACGCCGCCAAGACGCGCTTCCTCGCCACCATGAGCCATGAGCTGCGCACGCCGCTCAACGCCATCATCGGCTTCTCCGAGATGATCACGCAGGAGCAGACCTTGATGCTGGGCGCGGCCCAGCGGAGGGAATACGCCCAGCTCATCAACGATTCCGGCCAGCATCTGCTCTCGGTCGTCAACGGCATCTTGGACATGTCCAAGATGGAATCGGGTAATTTCGAGATCGCGTCCGAGCCGTTCGCGCCGCGTGCATCATTGATGCATTGCTGCAATCTGCTGGCGCTGAAGGCGCGGGAGAACGGCGTCGATCTCGTCACCGATGCGCCGCAGGACCTGCCAGTCATGACCGGCGATCCGCGCGCCTTCAAGCAGATCGTGCTCAACCTCGTCGCCAACGCCGTCAAGTTCACCGAGCGCGGCGGTCAGGTCACCGTCACAGCCGCGGTCTCGGGCTCGCAGCTTGCGCTGCGCGTCAGCGACACCGGGATCGGCATCGCGCCTGACGATCTCGAGCGCATCGGCGCGCCGTTCTTCCAGGCCGGCAAGACCTATCAGCGCCGTCACGAAGGCACCGGCCTCGGACTTTCGATCGTGAAGAGCCTTGTGGCGTTGCATCTCGGCGAATTGACAGTACAAAGCAGGCTCGGCGAGGGCACTGCCGTCACCGTCAAGCTGCCGCTCGTGTACACGCCGCAGGCCAAAAGTTCTGAGGCCAAGATGTCCGACAGCAAGGCGAGCGAGAACAAGATCGCGACCTTGACGCCGGTGCTGCGCCAAGAACTTCAAGACCATGCTCACGACCAAGTTCAGGACCAACCCGCTCTGGTGAAGAAAAGTGCCTAAGAAGTCTGCCAAGGACGAAGCCGCTCCGCGCCGCCGTGGCGCCAAGGCTGCGGTCATCGATGTCGAGACCGAGCGCAATCTCGTGCTGCGCGTGCTGCTGCATAGCCCCAAGGATACGCTGGCCGGTCTCGTCGCCGTTGCCGCCATCGGCGCGATCGTTGCCAATGCGCTGTTCCTCCAGACCGGCCGGCATCCGGCGCCGATGTTCGGCACCGTGATCAATCTTCCCGCACCGTCCTCCCTGGCGCTGTCAAATCCCTTGCCCCGTCCGCGTCCCGTCGGCGCCGATACCTCGCCGCTCGAGCCGAGAGCGACGGAGTTTCGTGCCGAGCCCAGAGCTGCGGACAAGCCGCCGGAGAGGCCCGTCGATGCGACCGCATCGACGCCGCGCTCGGGCGACCCCATGACCAATCTGGTCAAGCAAACGATTTCGGCGCCGCCCTCCGTCGCGCGTCCGCCGGCGCCGATCCCCGTGCAGCAGAGCCCGGCCGCGCGGCGCATCGCCGGCGTGCAGCGCGCGCTGTCCGAATATGGCTACGGCAATTTGAAGATCACGGGCGCAATGGGCGCCGAGACCCAGTCCGCGATCCAGAAATTCGAGCGCGAGCACAAGATGCAGGTCACCGGCCAGCTCTCCGAGCGCCTGCTGCGCGAGCTCGGCGCCGCGATCGGCCACCCCGTCGAATAGTCGTTACGCTTCGCCGAGACCGAAGCCTCAAGGCTGGTGCTCATTACAGCACTGGCTTATCGTACGACCATGCGTTTGAAATCAAACATCTGGGTCTCAGCCTATCTGCGCCGGTGCCAGACCGAGGGCGTGTTCGGCGCGGTGCGCCGTCGCGGCGCGGAGGAGGCGGGTGCGGTGTTCGTGAAGGTTTCGCTGCTCGACGGCAATGCGATGCTCTACGTGCCCGCGCCGCAGACCTCTTATGACGACGGCCGGCCGGTCGATCGCTTCTTCGTGCCGTTTGCGCCGCAGCCGATGCCGGAGCCCGCGGTGGAGGAGCGCCTGACCAAGGAGATCCGCTTCGACTCCGACATCTGGATCGTCGAGACCGAAGACCGCGCCGGGCGGCATTTTCTCGAATTAGCGAAGACCTGATCAGGACGCTGTTGCGTCGTCATGGCCGGGCTTGTCCCGGCCATCCACGATCTTGGTTGCGCCACCGATGAACGTAGATGCCCGGGACAAGCCCGGGCATGACGAGCTTGTGGAGCAAGCGACGGTATCAGGTCGCACTCGCCTCTAGCGATCCGATGATCCGCTGGTGCCGATCCGCACCGCGGGCGCGGAGCCGGGCTGCACGCCCGGACGCGTCTGGCTTGCGCCTGCACGCGCGCGCTGGCGCTCGCTGTCGTGCAGCGACGGTTGGTACTTTGCACGGGTGACGGCAAGCGTCGAGCCGCGCCAGGCGGCCAGCATCACCAGCGCCGCGCGGTCGCTGAGGCGATCGTAAAGCCGCGACAGCCGGTACACGTCGGTCACGGAGTTGCCGATCTCCGGCTTGAAGAACAGCAGGATGCGCTGGAACACGGGGCTCGGCATGTCGAGTGCGCGCGCGGCGACCGCGAGCGCTTCGCCGCTTGCATCGTCGACGATCTGGGCTGCGACGCGCGAGGGCAGGATCAGGCTGTCGCCGAGCTCGAAGGTGAAATTCTCGACATCGCCCGCGATCGCCGCCATCTCGAGGATCTGGATCGCGCGCTTGGCGCGGACTGTCGGAATCCGCGGCGCGGCCTTCAGCGGCGTCTGCGCCAGATTGTGCAGGATCAGCGCGCGCTCGGAGGCGCCGGCGCGGAAGAACATGTCGTGGATATCGGCCGCGTCCTTTGGCTGCATCGCCATGTTCGAGGCCATGCGCAGCTCGGCGTCGGTTGGCGTGCGAGCCGGCAAGGGGGCAGGAGGGGGAGCAAGGGCGGGGGCAGGAGCGGGCGCCGGGATTTCGCGCGCGAGCGGAACCCTGCGGCCCTCCTGCGCGGCCGACAGACCGAGCTTCTGCATGATCGGGACGGGCGTCGACGGATAGATCGCAAGCCGCGCCTTGACGGCCGCGCGCGTCGCGTCGTCGACCTGGTCGATCAGTCGTGTGGCGAGCTCGACGAACTGGCGCTGCTCGTCATCGCTATGGGTGCTCGACTGGACATAGAGGTCGGTCAGCACGCGCAGCAGCGTCGGACGGACATCGACGCCTTCGCGACGGGAGAGGGTCATCAGCCCGTCGAATCCTGGAAACAACGACTTGGTCATGGAGAGATACGCGACCTGGAAGAGATACTCGCCGTCAGCCTATCGCGGGCTCCTTTAAAGGCTCGTTAAGGAAAACGAGGCGTGAAGCCGAACGCTTGCTTTGAAGCGTTCTCGTGCCGCAACGGGACGGCGGGTCCTACCCGTGCGGTTACGGTTCCGCCGGCACGTTTACACCCCGTTAACCATGAACTGATCTTAATGATCCCATGTTGCAGAGGCGCGCCGGGTCGCGCGGCAATTGAAGAGAGCTGATATGGGGACCATCATCGAATTTCCGGCCGGTCGCCGGGTGAGCGCGTCGGGGGACGTGGCTCCGCGCGCGGACATGGGCACGATTTTGATCCTTCCCGTGATCCGCATCGAGCGCGAGAGCGACGAAACCAGCGGCGATCACGGGCCGGAGCAGGGCACAGCGCCGGGGCGCCGTCGTCGTCGCCGTTAGCCTTCGGCCTTTGCAATGCCGGAGAACCTCCGCCAGATCCGGCCCGTCGTAACGGCCATCATGCTCGCAGTGCTGGGCGCGACGCTTGCCGCCTGTAGCGGCGGCGATTTCGGCCGGACCCGCGCCGACATGCGCAGCGACGACATGCATCGCTGGCTGGGCGCGGAAGTCACCTCCAGCATCGGCCTGAAGCCATCCCAATTCCAGCTCACCGACGAGGAGCGCCAGCTTCGCGACCTCGCCTATCCGCTGATCGAGCCGCCGCTGTCGCGGCCCGCCTGGAAGAGCGTGTTCGGCGACTACAAGGCGCTGCCCTCGCCCTGGCGGCAAAAGATCGTGTTCGACCGCACCATGTACGGACGCACGCTGATCGACGAGCCGCACCGTTCGCACTCCTCGCGCTATGCGCAGCTGATCGAGGACGTGCGCAACGACATCACCCGCTTCGAGCCGTTCTTCGCCTCCGCGATCCGCGTCATCGACCTCGACAAGAAGCGCAACGCCAGCATGGCGCGTGTCTCCTCCCTCTCGCCGAAGGAGAAGGAGGACGCGGTCGAGCGCATGCAGGAGAATTCGCTGATCATCCAGTGGGTGCAGCAGTGCCTCGAGCAGCGCGTCTCGTCCTATCGCTGGGGTCTGGAGCGGCTGGTGATCCAGGCGCCCGACGGCATGGCCGCCGATGCCGACCGCCTGATCGGCGAACTCGCCGCCCAGACCGCTAACCCGCCGGTCGCGGCCCAGCCGCCCTACGGTCGCGCGGTCGTCTCGAAGGGTTGATCATCTCACGGCTGCGCGCCGGCGCTTGATTGCGTCGGGTTTGGCGCGCTGCTTCTGCGGCTTTCCACAAAATTCTTCAGCACATCCGCGCCTTTCAGCGCTGTCCGTCGTGCACGGAGATCGCGGATGCCGCGAGGCCCCCGATGCGCGCGTGAGGTCGGCCGCCGGTCGCCATCACGAGCCCGAAGGCGATCTCGTCGCGCCGCGGTGAATCCCACAGCGTCATCTCCGCGGTGCCGAAATGGCTGCGGACATAGGCGGCGTGAATGTGCCCGAGCGGAACCATGAGCCGCGTGCCCGGACCGCCGATGGTCTTCGCCGCCGGAACGATCGCCTTGGGCTGACCGAGCACCTCGCGCATGCCCTGGCCGCCGGCCTCGTGCCAGACCGCGCCGTGCTCGAGCTCGCCGTCCCCGCCGACGATGATGCCCTTGCCATAGGCCTCGATCTGCGCGGCACCGCCGAGCTGCGCGATCAGCCGTGTCGCGAGCTCGCGCCCGAGCTCGCGCAAGGACGCCTGAAACGGCATCAGGTCGGGTTCGAAGCGGCCGGCGAACGGATTGCGGATCACCGCGACGGCCGTTCCGACCAGCAGCGGCTTCTCCAGGCGGGGGCCGCGCTCGTGCCAGATGGTCTCGACGCTGAGCGCGCTCTTGCGGATATCATGGGTCGCGTCTTGGGACGACATGCGCTGGCTCTATGCTTCGTCGACGACGGGATTGCGCAGCACGCCGATGTTCTCGATCTCGACCTCGACCACGTCGCCGGGCTTGAGGAAGACCGGCGGCTTGCGGGTGAAGCCGACGCCGGCCGGCGTGCCGGTGGCGATGACGTCGCCGGGGACGAGGTCGAAGATGGTCGAGCTGTACTCGATCAGCCGCGGGATCGAGAAGATCAGCATCGAGGTGTCGGACGACTGCACCACCGCGCCGTTGACGCGCGTCTCGAGCTTCAGCTTGGTGGGATCGCCGATCTCGTCCGGCGTCACTAGCCAAGGACCGAACGGGCCGGTGCCGACGAAGTTCTTGCCGGAGGCGATCTGCTGGGCGTGACGCTGCCAGTCGCGCACGCTGACGTCGTTGTAGATCGAGTAGCCCGCCACGTGATTCCAGGCGTCGGCCTGGTTGATGTGACGGCCACCCTTGCCGATGACGACGGCAAGCTCGCCCTCCCAGTCGAAATTGTCCGAGACCTTCGGCCGGATCACCGGCGCGTTGTGCGCGACCTGGGAGCGCCAGACCCGGAGGAAGATCGGCGGAAATTCCGTGATCTCGCGCTTCATCCCGAACGCCACGGCTTCGTTGTGGTGGTCGAGATAATTCCGCACGGCGCAGACGATCTTCTCCGGACGCGGGATCACCGGCAGATATTTGACGTCGCTCAGCGCCATCGTGGGCTTGTGCCCGGCAACGATGGCCTCGCGCCGCGCATAGTCGTCGCTGCCGAGGAAGTCCGCGAGAACAGGGTATTGGGGCAGGGCGCGACCGAGATCCACGACACCATTTTCGACAACGGCGCCCCAACTTTCCCGAGTTCCGTCCAAGAACGACAGTAGTTTCATGCTTTCGCCCCAAAGGTTGGCATTTTCGATCTTTTGCATTATTTTCGAAAATAGGTGGAGGCGCAAGCCCACCCCAATAAAAAGACGGTGCAGCCTATTCGGTATCGAGCAGGTGCGCGGCGTATGTTGCCACGTTGTCGGCAGTCGAGCGGATGTGCGTCTCGATCAGCTGCACCGCGAGGTCAGGATTGCGCGAGATCGCGGCCTGCATGATCGCCTGGTGCTCGCCGGCCTTGTCGCGCGGACGCGGCCGGAAATTGGCCGACAGATGCCGATAACGCTCGGCGCGGTCGAACAGCTCGGCGCGAATGGCGAGGAGTGTCGCGGAGCCGCAGGCTGACACCAATGCCTGGTGGAATTGGCGGTGGGCGATGTTCCATTCGGGATCACGCAGCGGATGTTCGGGATCGCGCTGCTCGATCCGCTTCAATCTGTGCAGTGTCGAGATGACGGCGATTTCCCAATCGTCGTTGCCCCGCTTGATGGCACGGCGGATCAATTCCACCTCGATCAGGACCCGCGCATCGGTGACCTCCACCAGATCCTGCCGGCTGACGGGGGCCACGCGAAATCCGCGCTGCTCCTGCGCGTCGACCAGGCCCTCGGCGGTAAGCGCCGTCAGTGCCTCGCGCAGCGTGGTGAAACTTACGCCGAATCGTTCGCGCAGGACGTCGAATCGCAGCGGCTCGCCCGGCGCCAGGCCGCAGGCAATGATCTCCTCGCGCAGCCGATGGGTGACGTCGGCGGCGATGGTCTTGCCGAATTCCTTGCGGGGGCGAATGGCGCTGTCGGACATCGTTTCTGTCATTGAATCGATAGCTCAACATGCCGCGCCAAAGACCATCTTGCAATAATTTTCGTAAAGGATATGATTTTCGAAAATACGGCTTGGGAGGCGTGTGACATCATGAGAGCGGTGCTGGTGCGTCAGCCGGGTGGTCCGGATGCACTCGAACTGGTCGAGCTTCCGGTGCCTGTGCCCGGACCCGGCCAGGTGCAAATCCGGGCCGAAGCGTTCGGGGTGGGGCAACCCGATGTGCTGATCCGGCGTGGCGTCTACAAATGGATGCCGCCGCTGCCGGCCAATCCCGGCAACGACGTCGCCGGCCGCATTGCCGCGCTCGGGCCCGGCATCGAGGGCCTTGCGATCGGCCAGAAGGTGCTGCTGAGCGCACGCGACCTGTCGCAGCGCGGCGGCTGCTACGCCGACTATGTGGTCGCTCCCGCGGACGCCATTCATCTGCTGCCCGACAATGTCGATCTGCAAGCGGCCGTGTGTCTGTCGAACTACCAGGTCGCCTACGCGCTGCTGCACGAGTGCCGCCATCCGCGCGCACCCGCGAGCGTGCTGGTGATCGGGGCTGCCGGTGGTGTCGGCACCGCGCTGGTGCAGCTCGCCAAGCTCGCACAGATGAATGTCATCGGTACGGTCTCCACCGACGAGAAGGCCGCATTCGCGCGGAGCAACCGCGCCGATCATGTCATCTACTACCGCCGCGAAGACGTGGTGGCGCGGACCCGCGAGCTGACCAATGGCGAGGGCGTCGGACTCGTGCTCGATCACGTCTGTGGGCCCGAGTTCACCGGCTATCTCGGCGCGCTCGGCAAATGGGGGACGCTGCTGTCGTACAACGCTTTCGCCGGATTGCCGGAAGAAAACCTGATGGCGGCGATGCGCGACCATCTCGACATCTGCCCGGCGATACGCTGCTTCTCCTTCCATATCTACGACCACGATCGCGACGGGCGTCGCGCGCTCATGCGCAACGTGATCGAGGCGCTCAGCCGCAACGCGATCAAGCCGGCGATCTCGGCGGTCCTGAAGCTCGACGAGGTCAGGCAGGCCCACACGCTGCTCGAGCAGGGCTCCGCGCTCGGCAAGATCATCATGACGCCATGAGGGGGTGGATCGCACGATGACGACACAAGCACCCATTGCACGCTTCACCCGGCTCCGGCACGCGAGCTTTGCCTCGCCCGATCCCGAGCGGTTGCTCGACTATTACCGCGCCGTGATCGGTCTTGGCCTCGTCGGCCGCGACGGCAACCGCATCTTTCTCGCCAACGATGCCGAGCAGCTTTCGCTGGTGATCGAACCCGGCGACGCGGCGCTGACGAGCATCGCCTTCGAGATATCGCCTGATGTCCAGATCGAGGCGCTCGGCGCCGCGCTGAAGCAGGCCGATCTGCGGCCCGAACTTCAGAGCGATCCGCTGCCTGGCGTTTCCAGGCTGCTGTCGTTCCGCGATCCCGAAGGCACGCGCTTCGAGTTGATCCAGGGCTGGACGCCGACGCCCGCGCAGGAACGGATCGGTGCGCTTGCCGTCACCAAGCTCGGCCATGTCGCCCTTCGCACGCCCGATCCGCGCGCGGCCTCGGAGTTCTACGCCAACGCCATGGGCCTGCGAGTCTCCGACTGGATCGAGGACCGCTTCGTCTTCATGCGCAGCGGCTATGAGCATCACACGCTGAACTTCGCGCGCGCGCCCGGCCGCGGCCTGCATCATGTTGCGTTCGAGCTGCGGGGGCCGACCCACATGCAGCAGGCGTGCGACCATCTCGCCCGGCACAAGCTCCCCGTGCTCTGGGGACCGGTACGTCACGGCCCCGGCCACAACACGGCGATTTACCACCGCAATCCCGACGAACATCTGGTCGAGCTGTTCCACGACCTCGACCGCATGACCGACGAAGAGCTCGGCTATTTCGAGCCGCGTCCCTGGCATCGCGATCGACCGCAGCGGCCAAAAGTCTGGGTCGGCCTGCCGCGCGACGTCTGGGGCATGCCGCCATCGCCTGAATGCACGGAGTTCGCCCGCTAGCGGACTCAAACTCGACTTGAACAACGCCGGCTCGTCGCGGCCAAGACATAACAATCAAAGGGAGGACGCATCCATGCGAAGGATGAAGCGGCTTGCTGCGGCGATTTTTCTGTTTGGCGGTTGTCTCGCAACCACTTCGGCTTCGGCGGACAATTATCCGTCGCGTCCGATCCGGCTGCTGCATGGATTTGCCGCCGGCGGCGCGGCCGACACGCTGTCGCGCATCATCGCCGACGGGCTCTCCAAGAAGCTCGGGCAGCCGATCATCGTTGAGGCCAAGCCTGGCGCCGGCGGCAACATCGCCGCCGATGCCATCGCGAAAGCGGCGCCCGACGGCTACACGATCGGGCTCGTCACCGGCGCTCACGCCATTTCCGCGGCGACCTACAAGAGCCTCGCCTACCAGCCGGCCGAGAGTTTCGAGATGATCTCGACGCTGGTCTATTACGCGCTCGTCATTGCCGTGCGGAGCGATTATCCGGCAAAATCGCTGGGCGAACTCGTCGCCATGGCAAAGCAGAAGCCCGGTGCGCTCAGCTTCGGATCGGTCGGTTTCGGCAGCACGCACCATCTTGCAGGAGAGCTGTTGAACGCAGCCGCCGGTGTCGAGATCGTGCACGTGCCCTATCGCGGCGATTCCCAATCCGTCACCGCGCTGCTCGGCGGAGAGGTTCCGGTGATCGTCGGCACGCCGGTCCTGCTCGCCGCGCAAATTCAAGGCGGTGCGATCCGCGGCCTGGCGGTGACCTCGCCGACGCGCACCGCATTGTTGCCTGACGTGCCGACGGTTCAGGAAGCCGGGATCAAGGGATATGACGTGCGCACCTGGGCCGGCCTGCTGGCCCCGAAGGGAACGCCGCCCGCCATAATGGTCGCACTCAATGCGGCGACGTTGGACGCTCTTAGGGATCCCGACCTCAAGCAACGTCTGGAGACCGCCGTCGGCGGCGAGGTCCGCGGCAGCTCGCCGGAGGAGATGAAGAAGCTGATCGAGACCGAGATCAGCAAATGGACCGGCGTGGTGGAGCGGGCAAAGATCCCGAAGATCTGATCCGAGGCAACACAGGCGCCCCGTAAGCCTATCGCGCCTCGACCACCTCGCCATCCTCCTTCACGAACCGGCCGACGGGCTGGTCCAGGAGATCGATGACCGCTTCCGAGGGCCGGCACAAGCGTGTGCCCTTGGGCGTCACCACGATCGGGCGGTTGATCAGGATGGGGTGCGCGAGCATCTGGTCGATCAGCTCGTCGTCGGACCATTTGGGGTCGTCGAGGCCGAACTCCTTGTAGGGGGTGCCTTTCTCGCGCAGCAGCGCGCGAACGGAGATGCCCAGGGCCTTGACGAGCTCGACCAGCCTTTCGCGGGATGGCGGCGTCTTCAGATACTCGACGACGACGGGCTCGACGCCGCTCTGCCGGATCATCGCCAGCGTGTTGCGCGAGGTGCCGCAGGCAGGGTTGTGATAGATCGTGACGCTCATCGGGTGGTCTCCGCGATTGGGACGGGGCCTCGCGCCTGGGGGCGTCCGAGCAGCCAGTTCATCAACAGCATGGCTGCAAAGGCTCCGCAGAGTTCAGCGAGGATGAAGCCGGGCAGGTCGGCGGGACGAATGCCCGCGAACGTATTCGTCAGCGACCTTGCGATGGCCACCGCCGGATTGGCGAATGAGGTCGAGGCCGTGAACCAGTAGGCCGCGGTAATGTAAAGGCCCACCAGCCAAGGCACCGCAGTCCGCTGGAAACGGATACCAGCCAGGATCGTCGCAACCAGACCGAAGGCGGCGACGGCTTCGGCGAACCATTGCGGTCCTCCGGTTCGCATCTTCGTCGAGAGATCGATCAGCGACAGTCCGAACATCAGATGCGCCGCGATCGTTCCCGCGATGCCGCCGGCGATCTGCGCGACGACGTAAAGTGCGGCGTCGTTCACCGGCAGCTCGCGCTTGCCGGTGAAGACGAGGGTAACCGCCGGATTGAAGTGTGCGCCGGAGATCGGACCGAGCACGGTGATCAGGACGACCAGAATGGCGCCGGTCGGCAACGTGTTGCAGAGAAGCGCAAGCGCGACATCCTTGGTCAGCGTCTCCGCCATGATGCCGGAGCCGACCACCGTGGCGACGAGAATGCCTGTGCCGAGCGCTTCGGCCGCGAGGCGGCGCGGAAGATCGAACTGATCAGGCACGGCTCCGCTCCTTTCGTCTCGGAGAGCAGCAGGCTTGGAGGCTCTCGACGACCGGCGCGCAAACTTCCGGCCGCCCTTCGCAGCAATCCCGCAGCAGGAAAACTGCCACGTCTCGAAACTCGCTGAGATTGGCGCGGTAGACGATCGAACGACTGCGCCGCTCGGAGGTGACGAGCCGCGCGCGCGTCAGGATCGACAAATGCGCCGAGAGCGTATTCTGAGGGACCTCCAACAGCCGTGCGAGATCGCCGGCCGCAAGCCCGTCGGGCTCGTGCCGGACCAGCGTCCGGAAGGCCTCCAGACGGGTCGCCTGGGCCAAGGCGGCGAGTGCCAGAACGGCTTCTTCGGTTTCCATATATCCAGACTTATGGAATTATGGCGACGCCGTCAATCCGGAATTTTTAACAATGGGCGAACATATTTCGAATATTCTAGAAATATGGTGACACTTAGACGTCAGCTGGCGCAGCATGCCCGCCATGAAGATCGATGACGCAGCAGCACGCCTTGAAGCCCTGGGCAACCGGACGCGACTCCAGATCTATCGTGCCCTGGTGCGGGCTGGGCACAAGGGCATGGCCGTCGGCCGCCTGCAGGACAAGCTGAAGATTCCGGCGTCGACGCTGTCGCATCACATCAAGACGCTGGTCTCGGTCGGGCTCGTCAGTCAGGTCCGGGAATCAACGACGCTGATCTGCCACGCGAACTTCGACGCGATGCGCGGCCTGGTCGATTTCCTGGCGGCGGAGTGCTGTGCCGACGAGGTCGGATGCAAGGACACGCAAACGGCGGCCTGATCATTTTTTCGGGTCAAGTTATTCGATGGTCCTAGAATGATGGGAGTAACGGCATGAGCGACGCAAAGACGGTAGCCATCATCGGGGCGGGCCCTGTCGGCCTCGCAGCAGCTGCGCACGTCCTGGAGCGTGGCATGTCGCCCATCGTTTTGGAGGCAGGATCCGAAGCGGGGCACGCGGTGCGCCAGTGGCAGCAGGTCCAGCTCTTCTCGCCGTGGGAATACAACGTTGACAAGGCCGCCGCGCGCCTGCTGGCGCCGACGGGATGGAATTCGCCGGACCCGAGCTCTTATCCGACCGCCGGCGAACTGCTCGATCGATATATGACGCCGCTTGCGACGCGAACGCCGCTGCGCGAGGCGATCCGGGCATCCAGCCGTGTCACGGCCATCAGCCGCGTCGGCTTCGACAAGGCGAAGACGAAAGGGCGCGAGCAGGCGCCTTTCGAAATCCGCTACCAGAACGGCAAAGGTCTTGAAGTGCTGCGCGCCGATGCCGTGATCGATACGTCAGGCACATGGTTCTCTCCCAATCCCGCCGGAGGGAATGGTCTGCCCGCGATCGGTGAACACGAATGCGCCGGCCACATCGCCTACGGCATGTCCGATGTCCGTGGTGCCGGTCGCGCCAGATATGCCGGGAAGACAGTTGCGGTGCTCGGCGCTGGCCACTCCGCGGTGGGCACGCTGATCGATCTCGTGCATCTCGCGGATGAGGCGCCGGGGACGCAAGCGATCTGGCTGTTGCGCGGCGCCGATCCCGCCAAGGCGTTTGGCGGCGGCCGGAATGACAAGCTCGCTGCGCGCGGAGAGCTCGGCAGCGCGTTCGCTGCGCTCGTTGCCACCGGGAAGATCAAGGTCGAAGCCGAATTCGGAGTCACGCGTCTCTCGGACTCCGAAGACCGCCTCGAGATCGCGGCCGGCTCGGGTTGCGGCGGACGAAGCGTGATCGTGGACGAGCTGATCGTCTCGACGGGCTTTCGTCCCGACTTTTCGTTCCTGTCCGAATTGCGCCTGCGGCTCGATCCCGCCATCGAGGCGCCGGTCGCGCTGGCGCCGCTGATCGATCCCAACGAGCATAGCTGCGGCACAGTGCGCCCGCACGGCGCGCGCGAGCTCTCGCACGATGAGCCGGGCTTCTACATGGCGGGCATGAAGTCGTATGGCCGCGCCCCGACCTTTCTCATGATGACAGGGTATGAGCAGGTGCGCTCGATTGCGGCCGATCTCGCCGGCGACAAGAAAGCCGCCGCAAGGGTGGAGCTCGTGCTGCCGGAGACCGGCGTCTGCACGCGCGGTGGCGTCGAGTCCACTGAAGCCGGATCGGGATGTTGCGGTGGGCCGGCAAAGCAGGAACCGACGGCGTGTTGCGCCGCCGACGAAGCGGCGAAGAAGGCCGGCGCTTCGGGGTGCGGTTGTTCATGAAGCTGGTTCTTGCAGGTGAAGGCGGAGAGATGCCCATTGTGGTTGGTGCGCCGTTTCAGCCCGGGGGCGGGAGGACAGCATTCGTAACCTGAGCGGCCGGTCCCTGATCGCGGTGATGTGCATCGGCCAGGTCGGCAATCTGCTGCCGCATGTGACGCTGTCCGCGAATTTGGCGCAGTATCTGATGCCGGCGTGGGGACTGTCGGCGGCCGAAGGCGGCTTGATGGCGAGCGGTTACGCGTTCGGCTACATGCTCGCCGTGCCGTTGCTGACGACGTTGACCGACCGGATCGACGCACGGCTCGTCCTGCTCTGGGGCTCGATCGTCAGCGGACTGGCGACCGCCGCGTTCGGAATCTTCGCGCAAGGGTTTTGGTCCGCGACCGCGATCTGGTCCCTGGCAGGGCTTGGATTTGCCGGCGCCTACATGCCGGGCCTGAAGGCGCTGACGGACCGGCTGCCCGCCGGCGACACCTCCCGCGCCGTCACGCTGTACACGTCGAGCTTCTCGGTCGGCGTCGGCCTCTCGTTCCTGGTCGCGCAAGTGATCGCCGACCGCTGGGGATGGCGGACGGCTTTCCTTGTCACCGGCTTCGGTCCTATCGCAATGGTCGTCGCGTGCCTTCTGATGCAGGCACAGCGGCCCGCTCCGAAGGCGGGACGTCTCCTGAACTTCGCGCCCGTCTTCGCCAATCGCGAGGCGCTCGGATATATCTTCGGCTACGGCGCCCATTGCTTCGAGCTCTACGGCATCCGCACCTGGCTGGTCGGCTTCTGGACCTTCGTCGTCGCCCACCAAGGCGCGCCGTCATGGTTGAGCCCCGTCGTGTTGAGCTTCTGCTTTGCGGTGATCTCGATGCCGGCCAGCATCCTCGGCAACGAGGCCGCGCTGAAATTCGGGCGCCATCGCGCGATCACGGTCGTGATGATCGCGTCGGCCTGCGTCGCGCTGGTCATCGGCCTCAACGCGACGGCACCGGCATGGGTGCTCGCGCTGCTGCTGCTCGTCTATGGCCTGACAGTGCCGGCGGATTCGGGCGCGTTGACCGCCGGCATGTCCGCCGCGGCTGTGTCCGAACATCGCGGCGCGACCCTGGCCCTGCATTCGACGGTCGGCTTCGGCCTGTCGGCTGTCGGTGCCTGGGGCACCGGCGCCGCGCTCGACGCAGCCGGCGGCCCGCAGAGCGCGACCGGCTGGCTGCTGGCGTTCAGCGTTCTTGCGGCCGGAATCGCGCTGGGGCCGTTGGCGCTGCTGTGGGCGCGGGCGCAACCGTCTCCGAGCCGCAGCGCGGGATGACGCTATGCGCCCGCCGGCGGTTCATTTGGCCGAACTCGCTCTTTGCGTCTGCGTAAGCCGCTGCTTCACCGTCCGCGCGATCGCTGCCGGGGCCTCCTCGGGTATCGCGAAGCATGAACTCGCGTTGATCTCGCACAGGACGTAGGTGTCGGCCCCAGTCGTGTCTTTCGGACCATACAGGAAGTCCGCGTCCCAGATGACCGGGAGCGAGCCTTCGTCGATCTCCAGTGTCTTCATCATTCCCGGGGTCCACTCATCTTCCATCAATCGACGCAGCCGCTGGAAGCGCGGGTCTGCGTTCGAGGTGTAGAGGCGCGGTCCCGCCTCGGAACGGGCGGCCGGCGAGTCGACCAGGGCTTTGACTTTGTGATAGCCGAAGCCGGCACAGCGATTGCCCGACATATAGCAGCGCACCACGCCTTCGCTCAAGCGTGGCTGGAATGGCTGATCGACCACGCTGCCATTTTCGAAATATTCGGCGCAGCGACCGAGAAAACTATCCAGCGTCAGTTCCTCGGAGCCATCTTTGGTCGCATCCAGCACCTTTATCATCGGGGAAGTCGGTAGCTTCTCGACCTTCCACACGCCTTGGCCGCCGTTGCCGCGGTTGCGCTTGATCACGCGCGGACCGGTGGCGAGCCATGTCGGCAACTCGGCGCGCATGGCCTCGGCGGTTTGATATAAAGCCGTGTCGCATCCCCACCCCATCGAGCGGGTACGATAGAGTACCTCCTTGGTGCCCATCTTGAGAATGACGTCCGGATGCGCGCTCACCCACGGTCCCCGCGCCGCAACGTCGCGAAGCAGGGGATCGAGCTCGACACGCGTCTTGCCCTGGTGGATCGGATCGACCCAGACGAGCACGCCGTCCGTCGCGAGCAATTGTTCACGGACGTCCTCGGCGAAGTTTTCGTCGTAGATCGCCGGGCGCGCCTCGATACCGACGGCGGCGAGTGCTTCGAAGACGCGGACGAAGCGGCTGTTTTGCGCCGTCGCATCCCGGCGCGCGGCAGCGTCTCCGCGTGAGAGGATAGCGACGGTGTGTTGGTGAGAAGGGTGTCGTTCGGTGTCCATGCGCAAGCTCCACGAATGGCGTGCTGCGCAGAGCTTGGACCGAGGCCTCACGGGGAGTCTGCTTTGTCCCCACGCAAAGGACACTAGCGAGCCCGTTCGCGAGTTTCAAGACGTGGCTGGCGCGGTTCCGCGGAGCGGTGAACTCTTTGTGACGGTCGCCCGCGGCTCCGGTGGGCAGGCCGATGCACGCGCCCGTTGACAGCTCCCACCTTCGGGTTTTTATTTGGGGCTCGGGGATGTGCGATCTCCCCGTGAGGCGACATGCCCAAGCATCGCGTCCTGATCACCAAGGGCGCAGCATGTTATCATACATTCCCTACTTCATCCGGCAGATAGGCTCGATTTTTCGGCTCGGCTCCCGTGCCGATCGCAGCACCGCTGCGCGCATTGATGCCCGCGCTTTGTCGCGCCTCGTGGGCGTGATGTGGGGGAAAGATCGCGAACCGGACTTCACCTGGGGCGGGTCGGTCGTCGACAGCGGCGACCGGGTCAAACAGCGAAACCAAAGCCTGAGGAGTAGCACAATGAAAAGAATCATCTGGGCCGTGGTCGGCATTGGTGTTTGTCTGCTTGCATTTCGCTTCGGCCCCTTCATCCCGGCATATGCCCAGGATGCCGAATGGCAGAAGGTGGACGAGACCCTGGGCCGCAAGCCCGCTGTCTCGGACGACGTCCGCCGCTACGGCTTTCCCCGCAGCGATCTCTCCGTGAAGTTGGACGGGGTTTCGATCAAGCCGGCGCTGGCACTCGGCGGTTGGGTTGCGTTCAAGCCGGCGCATGGCGGCGCAATGATCATGGGCGACCTTGTGCTGCTCGAGACCGAGATCAATCCCGTGATGGCGAAGATGATCGCGAGCGGGCTCGAGATCACAGCCGTGCACAATCATTTGCTGCGTGCGAGCCCGGCAACGTTCTACATGCACGTCGCCGGACAAGGCGACCCCGTCAAACTGGCCTCGGCAATCCATGATGCGCTGGCCGAAAGCAAGACCCCGTTGACGGTCACCGCACCGGCGAGCCCGCCACCCGTCATCGACCTTGACACGGCGAAACTCGACCAGATCATTGGAGTGAACGGGAAAGCGAATGGCGGCGTCTACCAGTTCAACGTGAAGCGGCGCGACCCTATCACGGAAGACGGCATGTGACCCCCGTCGCCGCGATGGGCGTTGCGATCGCCATCAATTTCCAGCCGACGGGCGCGGGGAAGGCCGCCATCACCGGCGACTTCGTGCTGACCAGCGACGAGGTGAACCCCGTCATCCTGGCGCTACGGACCTACGGCATCGAGGTGACGGCGCTGCACAGCCACATGCTGGACGAACAGCCGCGGCTCTTCTTCATGCATTTCTGGGCTAACGACGATGCCGTCAAGCTCGCTGAAGGCCTCCGTGCGGCGCTCGACAAGACGGCGAGCACGAAGGGCTGATGCATGGACAAGCTCATGGACAAGCTTGCGTTGGCTTCCATGCTGGCCTTGTTAGTGGGAGGGAACGCCGTGGCCGAGACCCTGAATTTCGACATCGCTGCTGCCGGAAGTTCGCCCGACGGGTGGACTTTGACGATGACCGGCAAGGGACAGCCGAAATGGACCGTTGAGGCCGAGGCCACGGCGCCCAGCAAGCCGAACGTTCTCAAGCAATCCGGACGGGCGACGTTTCCCCTCGCCATCAAGCGCGATAGCGCCATCCGCGACGGCTTCGTCGAGGTGAAATTCAAGGCCGTCGCCGGCTCCGAGGATCGCGCGGCGGGAGTTATTTGGCGTGCGAAGGATGCCGATAATTACTACGTGGTGCGGGCCAACGCACTGGAGGACAATGTCGTGCTGTACAAGACAATCAAGGGCGTTCGAATCTCACTTGAGATCGTGGGGCGCAAAGGCGGCTATGGCGTCAGCGCGCCGGTATCGTCCGGGCAATGGCACCTGCTGCGCTGCGACTTCGCGGGACATCGGTTCAAGGTGAGCTATGACGGAAAGCAATTGTTCGAGGTGGAAGACGCCACCATTCCGGACGCCGGGATGATCGGCCTGTGGACCAAGGCAGATAGCGTGACCCTGTTCGACGATCTGACATATGGTGAGACCAAATAGGCGTTTGGTGACCTATGCCGGAGATTGCCATGAACGTTCGATGCCTGTCGGTCGCGACGGCCCTGCTGATTGCGTCCATCTGCCCAGTACGGGCCGAGGAAAGTCTGGTCGCCTATAAATCGCTCGGTCCGGAACTGGCGCTCGATCTTGCGCGCGCTGCGTTGGCGAACTGCCGCACCCGTGGATACCAGGTTGCAGTCGCGGTCGTCGATCGCTTCGGCGTCATGCAAGTGATGTTGCGCGACCGCTTTGCAGGTCCTCACACCGTCCCAACGGCAACCGGCAAGGCGTGGACAGCTGCCTCGTTCAAGACCAGCACGACCGAACTGAATGCGATCAGCCAGCCAGGCATGATGCAGGCGGGCATTCGCAACCTTCCCGGAGCGGTCGTCATCGCCGGAGGACTGATCGTCGAAGCCGGCGGCTCCCTGGTCGGAGCGGTCGGCGTGTCCGGCGCTCCGGGCGGTGACGCGGACGAAGCGTGCGCGAAAGCCGGAATTGATGCCATACGCGACAAGCTGGACTTCTGAGAGCCTTTTCGTGAGCCTGGCGGCCGTCTGATCCACAGGGATGAGCAGACGCGCCGCCTTCGCACGCTCAGGTGTGACCGCTCATCGAGCGGATATGATAATCACCGATCGTCGCGCCAACCTGAGAAGTAACACCGTCGAGCTTCCCCAACGATTGTTCTCGATAAGCCGATGTCCGCGAGAAGCCGGTCGTCCAGTTCGAGAAGCTCGTCGTATTGGCGGCGCCGTGTGATGCCGTCCAGCAGCGCGAGCGTTAACTTCCAGAACCATCGAGGGTTTGGAGAAGGGCCGAAGGCTGCGCTGGATGTGCTGATTGAGCCAGTGGTGCTGTCGCAAGACATGTTTCACCTCCGTAATGGAGCGAAACAACGCTTGGCTCGAAAGCTGGTCGGGCGGTTGTGTTTGACCCGATGGCCGTTGCTATCATGCTCGTCTTTGCCCCACAAGAGATCCTGTTCGTGCTTGATCGTGAGCTGCCTCCGGGTGCTTGCGCTTCGGAACGCTCCGCTTGCGCCCGGGATCTGTCCGCCGACTTTTCACGGGCCGGTGCCGCTGACGCTGGTCGGACCGTCGGTCGTCCGCTGGGGGACGGACCCGGCCGCCGTTCCGGCCTCGGTCACGAACCCTTGACCAAGATCAATGACTGTTTTCGATGCTCGAATATGTTACTGAGGCGGTGTTCCGGCCCGAAAGTGAGATTTAATATTTGATGCAGTTCGTCCGTACCATCCAGGCATTCGCCATCGCCATATCCTTGGCGATGTTGCCGGTTGGCGCGTCCGCGGCGAACCTCGCAATCTCGTCGGACGACATGGCGACGACCATGCACATGAGCGGCGACGCGGATATGTCGATGGACGATTGTTGTCCCGACATGAAGGGAACGGGCTCCCACACTGGTGGCGGCAAGTGCGGAATGGGCTTCTGCTGCGTTGGCGGGATCATCGCGCTCGGTGATGTCAGGCCCGTCGCTTTTGCATATCTCGCCGTGGCTGCCAGCAAGTTGACCATTCCAGCCGATCAGGTTGTCTGCTTCCGCGGCGCCAGTCCTCCTTTCCGACCACCTCGAATCTGATCTCGCAAAGCCAGGGACGCGAGCGGCATGCCGGCTCGCGACGATGACTTGACGTGCGCTCTCCCGCGCCACGGCGATAGATCAATTCATGAGGACAGGACGATGCTTTCCAGATTCAGCACCGCGGCTCTCGCCGCCACCCTTTCGCTTGCCACTTCCGCCGCGCTTGCGGGCGCCGGCGACTACGCCTTCGACCCCGTCAATCCGCAGATGAAGAAGGGTGAAGACGTCACGCTCGCCGTTCGCTTGACGAACAAGCAGACCGGCAAGCCCGTGCCGGATGCGGTCGTCTTCAAGACCCGCGTCGACATGGCCCCGGACGGGATGGCCGAGATGGAGTCGCCGGTCGCACCGCTGCCCTCCAAGGAACCCGGTGTGTACGCCTTCAAGACGGACCTGCCGATGGCCGGCCGCTACCAGATCACGCTATCGGCGAAGGTGCAGGGCGAACCCGAGACCGTCATCGGCAAGGTGATCGTCACCGCGACGAAGTGAGCGTTCGGGCGCTGCCCGGCGGCGCCCGACATTCCCTTTTTTCATTCACATGGAAGCGCGCTCCCGGGCGCGCGGATACACCACATGAAAACGCTGCGTCTCCTGACTGCTCTTGCGCTGGGCGGCGGCCTGGCCCTGGCCGGCTACTGGCATTTGAGCCGTGCGCGCGGGCTCCTCGATGCCGAGATCATATCCGCTGCGGCTGCCGCCGAGCCAACTCCGCTCTATTACCGCCATCCGGGCGGCGCGCCGCTTTGGTCTGCTGGTCCGAAGAAGGACGAGCGCGGCCGGGACTACCTGCCGGTCTATGACGACGATCAGGCGGTCCGGGCCGTACCGAAGCCGCAGCAGGCGTCCTCGCGGAAAATCCTCTACTACCGCAATCCCATGGGGCTGCCCGACACCTCGCCGGTGCCGAAGAAGGATTCGATGGGGATGAATTATGTCCCCGTTTACGAAGGCGACGACACCGACGACGGCACCGTGAAGCTGTCGCCCGGCAAGATCCAGCGCACGGGCGTGAAGTCCGAGCCGGTCGAGCGCCGCTCGATCCGGGTCTCGGTGAAGGCGCCCGGCACGATCCAACTCGATGAACGCCGCGTGTCGGTGATCGCGATGCGCGCCGAAAGCTTCGTGCAGAAGGTCGCCGACGTGACCACCGGCACGCGCGTAAAGGCGGGCCAGCCGTTGATGGAAATCTACAGTTCGGCCGTCGCTTCCGCGGCGGCGGAGTATCTCGCGACGATCACCTCCAAGACGGTCGGCGGCGTTGAGACGTATGGCCGCGGCTCGCGACAGCGGCTGATCAATCTCGATGTTCCCGACGCGGTTATCGCGGAGATGGACAGGACGCACACCTCGCCCGTCACCATACGCTGGTCTGCGCCGCGCGACGGGATCGTGCTCGAGCGCGGCGCGATCGAAGGTATGCGGGCCAATCCCGGCGACGTGCTGTTCCGGATCGCGGACACCTCGGTCGTCTGGGCGCTGGTCGACGTGGCCGAGCGCGATCTCGGCGACGTTGCGGTGGGGCAGTCGGTCGCGGTACGCGCACGCAGTTTCCCGGGCCGAACCTTCACCGGGAAGATCGCCGTCGTCTATCCGCAGGTGAACCGCGACACGCGAACCGTTCGTGTCCGGATCGAGCTTGCCAACGCGGACGCGGTGCTGCTGCCGGACATGTACGTCGATGCCGACATCGACACGGCCGATGCCGCGCCCGTCCTGGCGATACAGGACAGTGCGGTGCTCGACACCGGCAGCCGGCAGAGCGTCCTCGTCGACACAGGGGAAGGGCGTTTCGAGCCGCGGGAGGTTAGGCTGGGCCGTCGCGGCGGCGGTTATGTCGAGGTGCGGGAGGGTCTCTCGGTCGGCGAGGCGGTGGTTACCTCCGCCAATTTTCTGATCGATGCGGAAAGCAACCTGAAAGCGGCGCTGAAGGGTTTTGGTGAGGCGGCGTCGCGAGCCACCGACGCCGGCCCTGGCAACGCAACGGGAGATCGCAAATGATTGCCCGCGTCATCGCCTGGTCGGCGCGCAATCTGTTGCTCGTGCTGTTCGGTACCGGCTTCGCTGCCGCCGCCGGCCTCTATGCCCTGGTTCACCTCCCGCTGGATGCGATCCCGGACCTCTCGGACACGCAGGTCATCGTTTACACCGAGTATGCCGGGCAGGCGCCGCAGGTGATCGAGGATCAGGTCACCTATCCGCTGACGACGGCGATGCTCACCGTGCCGAAATCGAAAGTCGTGCGCGGCTTCTCGTTCTTCGGCGTCTCTTTCGTCTACGTGATCTTCGAGGACGGCACCGACATCTACTGGGCCCGCTCGCGCGTGATGGAATTCCTCAACGGTGCGTCGTCCAGGCTTCCTGCCGGTGTCACCCCGACCATCGGGCCCGACGCGACCGGCGTCGGCTGGGTCTACCAATACGCCGTCATATCGAAGGAATTGAACCTGGCGGACACGCGCACGATCCAGGACTGGAATCTGAAGTTCGCGCTGGCCAAGGCCGATGGCGTCGCCGAGGTCGCCAGCATCGGCGGTTTCGTCAAGCAGTATAACGTGGTCCTCGACCCGCAGCGGATGCGCGACCGCGGCATCAGCATGCAAAAAATACGCGAGGCGATCCGCGCCAGCAACGCCGATGTCGGCGGGCGCACAGTCGAGCTCTCCGAGTTCGAATACGTCATCCGCGGCAGGGGCTACATCAAGAGCATCAACGATCTCGGCAACATCGTCCTGAAGACGAGCAACGGCACGCCGGTGTTGCTGCGGGACGTCGCCAACGTCGAGCTCGGACCGGACGAGCGGCGAGGCATCGCCGAATTGAACGGCGAGGGCGAGGTTGCAAGCGGGATCGTGCTGCAGCGGTTCGGCGTCAACGCACTCGACGTCATCGAAAACGTCAAGAAGCGCTTCGGGGAGATCGCGAGCAGCCTGCCGAAATCGGTCGAGATCGTGCCGGTCTACGACCGGTCGAACCTGATCTACGCGGCCATCGATACCCTCAAGAACACCCTGTTCGAGGAGAGCATCGTCGTTGGGCTCGTCTGCATCGTGTTCCTTCTGCATGTCCGCAGTGCGCTCGTCGCGATCTTGATGTTGCCGGTCGGTGTGCTGATGGCGTTCGGTGCCATGAAGCTGCTCGGGCTGGGATCGAACATCATGAGCCTCGGCGGTATCGCGATCGCGATCGGCGCCATGGTGGACGCCGCCATCGTCATGATCGAGAACGCACATAAGCACCTCGAACGGGCGAGGCCTCATCAGTCTCGCGTGCAGATTCTGATCGACGCAGCATCCGAGGTCGGGCCTGCGCTGTTCTTCAGCCTGCTGATCATCACCGTGTCGTTCATGCCGATCTTCACCCTGGAATCGCAGGAGGGGCGATTATTCAGCCCGCTGGCGTTCACGAAGACCTTCTCCATGGCCGCTGCGGCCCTGCTGTCCGTCACCCTGGTGCCGGCGCTGATGGTGATCTTCGTCCGCGGCAGGATTGTCCCGGAGAGCAGGAACGTCATCAATCGCTTCCTGATCTGGGTCTATCGTCCCGTGATCAAGGGAGTTCTGCGCGCCAAGACTCTGGTCATCCTGGCTTCGCTCGTCGTGCTTGCGGTGACAATCTGGCCGGCGCGCCAGCTCGGCACGGAGTTCATGCCGGCGCTGAACGAGGGAACGCTGCTCTACATGCCGACGACGCTGCCCGGCATTTCGGTCACCAAGGCAGCCGAGCTGATGCAGATGCAGGACCGCATCATCAAATCGTTCCCGGAAGTCGCTTCGGTCTACGGCAAGGCGGGGCGAGCCGCCACTGCGACCGATCCCGCGCCGACGGAGATGTTTGAAACAATCGTCAACCTCAAGCCGAAAGAGGCGTGGCGTTCCGGCCTTACCGTCGACGGCCTTGTTGCCGAGATGGACAAGGCGTTGCAATTTCCGGGCGTCTCCAACGCCTGGACCATGCCGATCAAGGCGCGCATCGATATGCTCTCCACCGGCATCCGCACGCCGGTCGGCGTCAAGGTCATGGGAACGGATCTCGGCGAGATCGACCGGCTCGCGAAGCAGATCGAACGCGTCATCAAAACCGTGCCCGGCACGTCGTCGGCCTACGCCGAACGCGGCATCGGCGGCTATTATCTCGAGATCGTTCCGGATCGCGAGGTGCTCGCCCGTTACGGCATATTGATCCAGGACGTTCAGGACACCATCGCTGCCGCGCTCGGTGGTCAGACAGTCACGACGACCGTGGAAGGCCGGCAGCGGTTCACGGTGAACATGCGCTATCCGCGTGACCTCCGCGACAATCCCAAGGCCATCGCCAGCGACATCCTGGTGCCGATGCCTTCGGGCGGCGCCGTGCCGCTCGGCGAGGTCGCCAAGGTCGAGCCGGCACGCGGGCCGACCTCGATCCGGACGGAGAACGGCCAGCTTGCCACCTACATCTACGTCGATATCCGGGATCGGGACATCGGGAGCTATGTCGCCGATGCGCAGCGCGCCGTCAGCGAAAGCATCAAGTTTCCGGCCGGCTATTACGTGATCTGGAGCGGCCAATACGAATATCTGCAGCGCGCCGCCGCCCGCCTGAAAATCGTCGTTCCGGTGACGCTCACGATCATCTTCCTGCTGCTGTACCTGAACTTCCGGGCGATGACCGAGACGCTCATCGTGATGCTGTCACTGCCGTTCGCGCTGGTCGGCGGCATCTGGATGATGTGGTGGCTCGGCTTCAACCTGTCCGTTGCGGTCGCGGTCGGCTTCATCGCTCTCGCCGGCGTTGCCGCCGAGACGGGCGTGGTGATGCTGATCTATCTCGATCACGCGCTGGTCGAGACAAAAGCCAGGTGTAGCGCTGACGGCAGGGTCTTTACCCGACGAGACCTTCACGATGCCATCATGGTGGGTGCGGTCGAGCGCGTGCGGCCCAAGATGATGACGGTGGTCGCGATCATGGCCGGTCTGCTGCCGATCATGTGGAGCACCGGGGCCGGATCGGAGATCATGCAGCGCATTGCGGTGCCCATGATCGGCGGCATGACGTCATCGACACTGCTGACGCTCGTCGTGATCCCCGCGATTTTCGGCCTGGTGAAGGGGCGGGGGCTTCCACCGGGCGAACGATCGGCTCTTGCCGATGAATGGACCATGCGCGTTCCGCAAGCCGCCGAATAGGTGGGCGGCGAAGGTCGTCGTTCTCGGCAACGTCTCCGCCAACAAAAAACCCGCGGCGGATTGCTCCGCGCGGGTGAACTTTCGATGATGCCATTCTGCCAGTGTTTTGCCCGACGTGTCAAAGGCGGAGGCGCGCTGCGCGGAGGATTCGCATCGCCGTCCGGTTTTCCACAACGCGAGGGGTAGTGGTGTTCGGCCGTTCCGGCCCCCCAACAATCGATAATTTGTCATCGCGAGCCGGGCCGTCTTCATAGGAGGGACGTTCCGCTCCGCCTGTCCACATGATCAAGCTGACCGCAACGCAAAGCATCACCCCGTACAAATGGGTGCATCCGACCGAAAAGCGGTAGGATTGGGCAAATACCGAGCAGCGCACAGCAACGCGCTAGCGATAGATCAGAGCTCCGACGCAAAGAACAAGCATCGTCAAGCTGAGCGCAATGGTAACGAGGGCGCGCTCGGCTCTGCTGGTAAGCTCTTCTTCGCTCATGACAACTTTCCCTGCCGCAAGGTCAACCTGCATGCCCTCACCTTGTTCCCCGCACGATCGGGATGCGTGAAGCTTGGTGGCTCCAACCTGATCATGCACGTTGCCGGAGGAAGTGCCGCCAACGTGAACCGCTCCCTGCCGGCTGTGTGCACTAGTGCGCCGACGGAAGCTTCCACCAATATCTACGTTCCGACGTCACCGCCCGATCAGTGGCTGTTATCGGTGATGAGAACGCTGCTTGCGCTCCCGCCTCCTCCGGAACGGATCGTGCAGTGAGCCAGCGGCGCAAGTTCAATGAATCGCACGAAGAGGGGCTTGCAGAAATGGCCGTTCGTCTTCGCTCAGGCGCGGAACTGCTCCCGCCAGGGCCAGTGAGAGATGCCGCCCTCAGACGCGCACGCTGGGCTGAAACAAGCTTGTCGTTAGATGATTGGCTCAACTCGCCAGGACTACAGCCACCGACCCGACGGTGACACCGCCCTGCAGGGATTCAGGCCATGTTCGGTGAGGCTCCAGCAAGAAAAAACCCGCGGCGGATTGCTCCGCGCGGGTGAACTTTCGATGCTGCCATTCTGCCAGTGTTTTGCCCGACGAGTCAAAGCCGAACAGCGCGACGGGCAGGGATGTATCGGTCCGGCAAACGCCTATTTGGTGCAACCAAAATGGCGAATAGTTTCAACACCCTCGCTACTGTGCATGGGGTTGTTTTCGCGCTTTTTGTTTTGCGGCCTGCCGAAGCGACGCGCTTTAGCGCCGTGCGCGCGGCGCTTCCGCCTTGGCCGGCGGGTCGGTCTGCGGACCGCAGCTCGCGGCCGCGAGCGAGCCTTGCGCCTGCGGCATCAGGCCGGGCTCTGGGGCGAGCGCCTTCATCACGATCAGGCCGGTGGTGCTGGGGGAATCGATGATCAGGCGGTCGGCGGCGGTGATCTCTTCGTCCTCGGGCAGCTCGTTGTGCTGCGGCTCGGTCATCAGGTCGAGCTCGATCACCTTCTTGCCGGCCGAGCGGTCGTTGATGGCGTAATAGGCGATCTCGTTGCGGGTGTAGAACGACACCGAGGTGTAGGCCTGACTGACGGGGACCGTCAGCTTGATCGGGCCGTTCGACAGATCGTAGCGGCAGATCGCTAGCGCAAAGGCCGGATCCATGAACGGCATCGGCGAGGTCTGCGGATCAGTGAGCGGAAGCTGCGTGACCGCGTTGAGCTTGGTCATCGGCGTCAGCCGCGAATAAGCGTCCTGGGTCGCGATCCGCGGCAGCGCCAGCACGCTGACGAGATGGACCACGAGGCCCAGCACCACGCCGGCAACGATGGTGAACAACAGCCGGATCATGAGCAGCCCGCCGTCGTGATGGTGGGCATCGGCGCATCGCGCTGGGTGCGCGTGGCAACGCCGACCGGGGTATCGTAGAGCCGCAGCATCAGCGCGTAGCGTTCGATGCCGCCGGTCGGCAGCCAGTTGCCGGCGCGCGAGCGCGAGGCGATGCGGATCTCGAACGAGCCGTCGGACTGCCGCACGATCTCCTGGCTGGTGAAGCCGTAGCGCTGCAGCGAATTGGGAACGAGATGACCCTTGCGGTCGTAGAGCGTCAGCGTCCAGAACCGCGCCGGCGGCGTCACGCCGGAGACCACGACGTCGCAGCGGCCGTCGAGCACCTTCTTCTTGTCGTCGGCGGTCGCGGTGAAGGCGACGCCGTCGCCGGTGCCGATCGGCAGCTCGCCGTTGCGCACGATGGTGGCGCGCGAATAGGGATCGACGTCGGCGGTGCCGGTGCGCGGACGCGCGGTCCAGGGGCCGATGGTCAGCGCGCCGATCTCGGTGCCGCGCGTCGTCGTCATCCAGGTCGCACCGACGCCCACCACGGTTGCGAGCAGAAGGGCCGTCAATGTGATCAGGATCAGCCGCACTTGTTTCGATCAGTTCTTGTTTCGATTAGTTCTTGCGCGGGGCGGATGCGTTCGCATTCTCTTCCGCATAGTTCTGCGGGAAGGCGAGCGCGCTCGTGGACGATGCCGGCTTGGCTTGCTTGGGATCGGTGGCGGCCGATTTGGTCGCGGTCCTGGCCGCGTCATCCAGCAGCTTCTCGACGCGCACCAAAACGTCGGCGCCGCGCTTGGTCAATACCGGCGGCGGACCGGGCTTGGTCTCCAGCACCTTCGGCGCCGCATTGGCCTGCGCGTTGGCGATCCGCTCGGGCGGCAGCTTCTGGCCCATGCCGATGCCGGCGATTTCCCGCACCTCGACGCCCTGATGCGCCGCGAGCATGATGTCGTGCCAGGTCTGCGCCGGCAGCGAGCCGCCGGTCATGCGGTTCGTCGGCGAATAGTCGTCATTGCCGTACCAGACCGCGCAGGTGAAATTGCCGGTGTAGCCGACGAACCAGGCGTCGCGATACGCATTGGTCGTGCCGGTCTTGCCCGCGGTCGGGATGCCGTCGAGGGCTGCGCGACGCGCCGTGCCTTCGCTAACGACGTGGCTCATCATGCCGGCCATGTCGGCGGCCACGGAGGCGGGGATCGCCTGGCGCGGCTTCGGCCCGTCGCGGTCCCAGCGCCAGACTGGATCGCCCGCGCCGGTGCGCACTTCCAGCACGGAATGCGGCGTCACCGCCTTGCCGCGGTTGGGGAAGGTCGCATACGCCACCGCGTGCTCGAGCACGGTGACTTCGTCCGAGCCGATCGGCAGCGACGGCGTGTCGGGCAGCGGCGCCTTGAGGCCGAAGCGGCGCGCGACCTCGACGATCTTGGCGCGGCCGACCTTGGCCGGGTTCTGCGCTTTGGGCTCGTTCTTCTGGCCGATCGCGATCGACAGCTTGACGGGTACCACGTTGATCGAACGCGTGATCGCCTGCGTCAGCGTCACCGAGCCGGAATAGGAATGGCCATAGTTCTGCGGGCACCAATTGCCGATGCAGACCGGGCCGTCGACCACGATCGAATTCGGCGTGAAGCCGTTGAGGAGCGCGGTGGTGTAGACGTAAGGCTTGAACGACGAGCCCGGCTGGCGATAGGCGTCGGTGGCGCGGTTGAACTGGCTGGCGCCGTAGTCGCGGCCTCCGACCATGGCGCGGATGCCGCCGTCGAGATCGGAGACGACGGTCGCGGCCTGGGTCGCATGATAGTCGCGGCCGAACTGGCGCAGCTGGTTCTCGACCGCGTCTTCCGCCGCCTTCTGCACATTGGTATCGATCGCGAGTCGGACCACGAAGACGCGCTCGGTGTAGGATTTCGGGAAGGTGTCGACCAGCTTGCGCATCTCGTCGAAGGCGTAGTCGAGATAATAATTCGGCGACGCCTCGTAGCGGCGGTCGACCGCGAAGGCGGGATTGCGGCGGGCGCCGAACACCTGGCCCTCGGTCATGAAGCCGGCGTCGACGAGATTGTCGAGCACCACGTTGGCGCGCGCGCGGGCAGCGGGCAGGTTGATGTGGGGCGCGTATTTGGTCGGCGCCTTGAACAGGCCGGCGAGCATCGCGGCTTCGGCGAGCGTCACGTCACGTGCCGATTTGTTGAAGTAGAAATGCGCGGCGCCGTCGACGCCGAAGGTGCCGCCGCCCATATAGGCGCGGTCGAGATACAGCTTGAGGATTTCGTTCTTGGTCAGGCGCCATTCCAGCCAGACCGCGAGGAAGGCTTCGTTGACCTTGCGCTCGATGGTGCGCTCGTTGCTCAGGAACAGGTTCTTGGCGAGCTGCTGGGTGATCGAGGAGCCGCCCTGGCGGACGCCGCCGGCCTGGGCGTTGGTGACGAGCGCGCGCGCGGTGCCGGCGATGTCGATGCCGAAATGCTCGTAGAAGCGGCGGTCCTCGGTCGCGAGCGTCGCCTTGATCAGCACGTCCGGAAAATCTTCCAGCGGGATCGAATCGTTGTGCTTGATGCCGCGGCTGCCGATCGGGTTGCCGTAGCGGTCGAGGAAGGTCACCGCGAGATCGGACTTCTTCAGCCAGTCCTCGTCCGCGGTCTCGCGGAACGCGGGGATGGCGAGGGTCAGCATCACGACCAGGCCGCCGAGGCCGAGGGTCGCAGCCTCCGACAGCGGCTCGATGAACACCCAGCGCTTCCACCGCCCGACATAGAAGCGGTCCATGAAGGTCGAGTAGCGCTCGTAGAGCTCGCGGATGCCCTTGGCCGAGGAGAACAGCGAGGAGTCGATGCGCGCATCGAGATCCAGGAAGAAATTCCGGATCCGGGCCTTCCAATGCGGTGGTATGATCTGGCGCACCTAGAACCCTTGCGGCTTGGTTCGAAAGCGTTCAAGCACCCGGCCGGGGCGGCATCGAGACGTCTTGCGGGAGTGTTGCGGCAAACCCAAGGCGCCCGGCCAGCGACGGTGGGGACTTGCTGTTCCTTCTAGCCGAGCAGGGCCTATAAACCAATGGTCACGCTTGCGATTTTGAACAACAGGCCTAATTGACCCCGGTTCACTACGGGCCTCACGCGGGCGTTGCTTGCAGCCCAGCGGCCGCACGCCCTAGATGGCACCAGCCGTAGCTCTTTCGAACTTTTGTTGAGGCGCATGACCGCAGCTCCCAAACGACCTTCAGGCCAGGAAGGATTCTTCTGGAAAACCAAGACGTTGGAAGAGATGTCGGGGCCCGAATGGGAGAGCCTGTGCGACGGCTGCGGCCGCTGCTGCCTGAACAAGCTCGAGGAAGAGGGCACCGGCGACATCTACTTCACCCATGTCGGCTGCAAGCTGCTCGATGGGGTGACCTGCGGCTGCAAGGACTATGCGAATCGTTCCGACAAGGTTCCGGACTGCGTCCGTCTGACCCCGGCCAATGTCCGCACCCTGAACTGGCTGCCGCCAAGCTGCGGCTACAAGCTCGTCGCGGAAGGGCGCGACCTCTATTGGTGGCATCCGCTGGTGTCAGGCGATCCCGACACGGTGCATGAGGCCGGCGTCTCCGTACGCGGACGGGTCGAAGGCAGCGAGGTGGAGATCCCGGACGAGGAGCTCGAGAACCACATCGTGCAATGGCCGGCGCAGCTGCCGAAACGGGCCCGCCTGAAGCGACGTCCGAAGGACTGATCCGCCGCACCAGCTAGATCACTTGTTCGGGATGACCGTCGGGTGGGATGCTCCCATGCGCCGCGGTGCCTGCCCGAGAAGAACTTTGCTGTCTACATTGGCTGCATAGAACGAATCCTTCGCGGCGTTGCGCCGCCTCATGGCCTCCGATCGAGATGAACAAGTTCGAGCGGCAGAACAGTTCTGCCGACACCCAGACATTGCCCGACGACATCGCCGAGGAATTGTCTCGCCTTCCGAGCGAGGTCTTGAGCGTCGATGACGCTCCCTCGCTCGCGCCGCCGGCGCCACTGTCGCAGGACGAGGTCCGCACCATCGTCATCAGCCTGATGCTGACGATGTTCCTGGCCGCACTGGACCAGACCATCGTCGCGACCGCGCTGCCGACCATCGGACGCCAGTTCCACGACGTCTCCAATCTCTCCTGGGTCATCACCGCCTATCTGCTCGCCTCGACCGCGGTCGCGCCGGTGTTCGGCACGCTCAGCGACATCTACGGCCGCCGTATGATGATCATCATCTCGCTCAGCCTGTTCGTCGCGGGTTCGGTGCTGTGCGCGATCGCGCCGAACCTGCCGATGCTGATTCTTGCACGCGGGCTCCAGGGGCTGGGTGGCGGCGGCATCATGCCTGTGGTGCAGACCGTGATCTCCGACGTCGTGAGCCCACGCGAGCGCGGCCAATATCAAGCCTATTTCTCCAGCGTCTGGATGGTCGGCGGCATTCTCGGCCCGGTCATCGGCGGCGTATTCGCAGAGCATCTGCACTGGTCGATGATCTTCTGGATCAATGTGCCGCTTGCAGCTGCTGCGATCGCGCTGCTGTTGCCCAGGATGAAGAAGATCCCGGTGTTCCACCGCAAGCGCAAGGTCGACTGGCTCGGCGGCGTGCTGCTGATGGCCTCCGCCGTCGTCTTCATGCTGGTGCTGACCTGGGGCGGCACGCGCTTCCCGTGGCTCTCGCCGACCGTGCTTGCGATGGTGGGCGGCGCAGTCGCACTCGCGGTCACCTTCGTGTGGCACGCGCGCCGCGCGGACGAGCCGTTCCTGCCGCTGCCGCTGCTCGGCGGATCGGTTGTGCCGTTCGGGCTTATGGCCGGCGGCTGCGCGCTCGGTGCGATCACGGGCCTCACGGTGCAACTGCCGCTCTATTACGAGGCGGTCTATCATCTCAGCGCCAGCGAAGCCGGCCTTGCGCTGATCCCGCTCGCGGCGGTCTCGACCGTCGGCGCAGCCGTCGCCGGTCGCACCATGGCGCGCGCCAAGCACTACAAGCGGGTCGCCATCGTCGGAACGTCCTGGGCTGCGCTGTGCGGCCTCGGCCTCACGTTGACGACGCTGCCGCTATGGGCGCTGCTGACGCTGATGGCTGCGTTTGCGCTTGGCCTCGGCACCACCTTTCCGGTCTGCGTGGTCTCGGTGCAGAATTCGGTCGCCCGTCCGCAGGTCGGCACCATCACCGGCGCGTTGAACTTCTTCCGCTCGCTGATGTCATCGTTCACGGTCGCGGCGTTCGCGGCCATCTTGCTTATTGCACTCGGCGCCGACGTTCCGCTCGCCGGCGAGCATTACGGCGCCGTCAATGCGATTCCCGCCGACGACATGCGGCATGCGTTCCGCTACGTCTTCGGCGCCGCCACCGCGCTGATGACCGGCGCCGCGCTCTGCCTGATCATGATGGAGGAGCGGCCGCTGGCCGGTCCCTCCACGACGCAACCCGTCGAGATGGCGGAGTAGGAACCGCTAGCCGCGGCCTCCATCCGGAAAGCTGCTGTTTCGCGGCAATCGAATCGTGAACTCGGTGAACTTGCCCGGCTCCGTCGCGACGTCGATGGTGCCGCCGTGCTGCTTCACCACGATGTCGTGGCTCATCGACAATCCGAGGCCGGTGCCTTCGCCGGCCGGCTTGGTGGTGAAGAACGGATCGAACATCTTTTCTTTCACTTCGTGCGGAATGCCGGCGCCGTTGTCGCGGATGCGGATCTCGATGCTGTCGCCCCGGTCGCGTGTTGCGGCGATCACCACCGGCTCGTAATCGGCGGCGCCGTCATCCGATTTGCGCTTGGCCACCGCGTGGAAGCCGTTCGAGATCAGGTTCAGCAGCACCCGGGTGATCTCCTGCGGAAACACTTCCGCTTGCCCGGCCGCCGGATCGAGCTCGCGCTTCAGCGTCACGTCGAACTGTGGCTTCTCGGCGCGGGCGCCGTGATAGGCAAGGTTGAGGCTCTCCTCGACCAGCGCGTTGATGTCGCTCAGCCGATGCTCGCCGCCGCCCTCGCGGGAATGCAGCAGCATGTTCTTGACGATGGAGTCGGCGCGCCTGCCGTGCTGCACGATTTTCGCGAGATTGTCCTTCAGGAGCCCGGTCAGCTCGTCGACTTCGCTGCGGACGTCGTCCGCGAGAGGGACAGGCGCGAGCGCCTGGTTCAGCTCGTCCGTGAGCTCGGCGGAGAGCGATGCAAAATTGTTGACGAAGTTGAGCGGGTTCTTGATCTCGTGCGCGATACCGGCCGTGAGCTGGCCGAGAGACGCCAGCTTCTCGGTCTGGACCAGCCGGTCCTGGGCAGCGCGCAAATCGTCGAGCGATTTGGCGAGGTCCCTGGTGCGATCCTGCACCTCGTTGAACAGGCGCGTGTTCTCGATGGCGATCACGGCCTGGTCGGCAAAGGTCTTGAGCAGCGCGATCGCCTTGTCCGGGAAAGGACCGGCCTCCGGCCGCGTCACGCCGATGGTGCCGATCGCGACGCCGTCGCGCAGCATCGGAATCACGAGGATGCTGCGATAGCCTCGCGTCCGCGCCAGCTCTCTCATGGCCTCCGTGAGGTCGGGCTCGTTCTGCATGTCGCTGCGGAATGCGAACTCTCCGCTCGTCGCCACCCGGCTGTGAATGCCGGATGCCGACAGCGGCGCCGGGAACGAGCTGAGCAGCTCTTCGTTGCCGGCTTCGTTGTCGGTGCTGAAGGCGGCCAGGTGCAGCAGACCGTCGACGACGCGCGTGACGGTGGAGGAATGTCCGCCGACCAGGGACTTGGCGCTGTCGGAGATCGCCTGGAACACCGGCGTCACATCCGCGGGCGAGGCCGCGATCACTTTGAGGATGTCGGCGGTCGCGGTCTGCCGTTCCAGCGCTTCCCTCGTGGTGTTGAACAGGCTGACATTCTTGATCGCGATCACCGCCTGGTCGGCGAAGGTCTGCAGCAGCCGCACATGATGCTCGCCGAACGCACCGGTCGCGCGCCGCGTGGCGATAATGACGCCGATGGCCTCGCCGTCGCTCATCAAGGGCGCGAACAGCATGCTGCGGTAGCCGCGGGCGCGCGCGATGTCGCGGGCTGCCGGTTCGACCTCGGTGTCGGGCAATTGCGCCGCCACACCACCGGCCACGAGCTGGTAGGGCGGGAACTGCGCGAATGGCACCGGGAACGAGGACTGCAGCACGCGATCGCCGGCCGGATCGGTCGGCGTGAACGCCGCAAGGTGCGCGGCGCCGCCGATGTAGCGCAACACCGCCGTAGAGAAGCCGCCGATCAGGCGGTTGGCGTTGGCGGCGATGGCATCGAATACCGGCTGCACGTCGGACGGGGAAGCGGCCATCACTTTCAGAATGTCGGCGGTGGCGGTCTGTCGTTCCAGCGTTTCGCGTGTCTCGTTGAACAACCGCGCATTCTCGATCGCGATCACCGCCTGGTCGGCAAAGGTCTGGAGCAGCTGGACGAGGTCGGCTGCGAACGCGCCGGGCTCGGCGCGCGTGACGCTGATCATGCCGACCGGCGCACCCCGATTCATCAGCGGCATGAACAGCACGCTGCGGAAGCCGCGCAGCCGCGCAAGGTTCCGGTTCAGCTCCGGGACCTCCGCGGCTTCGCTATCTGGAAACTGGATCGTCTCGCCGCCACGCACCAGCGCGAAGGTCGGAAAGTCGGCAATCTTGCGCGGGAACGACGCCTTGAGCCCTTCGTTCGCCTCGGGGCTGGTTGGTGTGAACGCCACGAGGTGGAGCTCGTCCTCGATGAACTGAAGCACGGTGGCGGAGAAGCCGCCGAGTAAGCGCCGGGAGCTGGACGCGATCGCCTCGAAGACCGGCCGGGCATCGGACGGAGAGGCCGCGATGGTGCGCAGAATCCCGGCACTGGCGCTCTGACGATCGCGCGCAGTCGCAAGCTCGCTTCGAAGCTGCGCGTTTTCGGCTGCTGCCGACTGCAACAGGCGCTCGAATTCCTCGATGTCGTCGGAAGGGGTGGTCATTCGCAATCCGGCTTGCTGCCGCCACATGCGCGGCACCAACGCGGATTATCACATCTCCTGCGGCCGGAGCCAGCGTCCGCGACAGCGAGTTTTGTGGCCAGAATCCGGCCAGTTTTACGTGCCCGGCCGCGACACCTCGGTCTCCTTGCTGGTGATGAACTCCAGCAGCACGGGAACGCCTTCCTGCGTCTTCTGGATGCCGCGCCTGATCGCGGGGATGATGTCCTCGGGTCTCGTCACCCGCTCGCCATAGCCGCCGAAGGCGCGTGCCATCGCGGCGTAGTCGCCGGAAATGTCGGTCGAGCGATATTTCTCGGTCGAGACCGGCATCACTTTCAATTCGATCGCCATCGAGAAATTGTTCAGCAGGATCGACATGATCGGAATGCGCTCGCGCACCGCGGTCTCGAAATCCATGCCGGTGAAGCCGATCGCCGCGTCGCCCCAGACATTGATGCAGAGCTTGTCGGGCTTTGCGAGTTTCGCGCCCATTGCGAGCCCAAGGCCGTAGCCGAGTTGCGTCGTCTTGCCCCAGCCGAGATAAGTGAGGGGCTCGACCGCCTTCCAGAACGGCGAGAGCTGGTCGCGCGGACTGCCTGCATCGTGGGTGATGATGGTGTTGCCGATGTCCACGGTATGTTGCAGGTCCCACAGCACCCGGTAGGGGCTCAAGGGCGCATCATTGCTGGTGAGCTTCGGCATCCATTTCGCCAGCCATACCTTGTGCGAGGCCGCGATCTCGGCTGCCACCGCCGATGTGTCGCGATCCGCGGTGACGGTCTTGCCGATCTCCTCCAGCAGCGCGTCGAGCACGAGCCCGGCATCGCCGACGAGGCCGATCCTGGCTTCCACATCCTTGTTGAGATGGTTCGGATCGAGCGTCGAGTGGATGATGGTTTTGTCTTTCGGCATCGCGATGCCGAAATTGGTCTCGGTGAAGGAGCAGCCAATGCCGAAAATGACGTCGGCGTCGGCCAGGAACTTCGGCACCGCGCGCGGCACCGCAAGGCCGCCGGAGCCAAGCGAGAGTGGATGCGTTTCCGGGAAGGACGATTTGCCCCCAAGGCTGGTGGTGACGGGAATGGCGAGCCGTTCGGCCAGCCGTTTCAATTGCGGCCAGGCCTGCGCGTAATGCACGCCCTGGCCGGCATAGATCACCGGGCGCTTGGCGTTGACGAGCAGGTGGGCCGCCTCCTTCACATGAACGGGGTCCGCGCCGTAGCGGGTGCGCAGCACAGGCGTGTAGTTCAGCGGCTCCGGTACATCTTCGTTCCACATGTCGGCGGGGATCTCGACGATGACAGGCCCGCCGCGGCCGTTTTTCAGCTTGGTGAAGGCGCGGCGAAAAATGTTGGCGACTTCCGCGGCGAGGATGATCGGTTCCGACGATTTCGAAAACGCCTTCATCGCCTCGCTGGAATTGAAGTTCGGCTCGATATGCGCAAGCCTGCGCTGATAGCCCATCGGCAGCACCAGCACGGGAACGGATTCGCCGTAGCATTGCGCGACGCCGCCCATCGCATTCTCCGCACCGGGGCCATGCTGCATGCAGAACGCGCCGATCGAGCGTCCCGATGTCACCCGCGAGATCGCATCCGCCATGTGGATGCCGACGCGCTCCTGCCGCACCATCACCGGCCGGATATCGGCCTTCGCCGCATGCTCGATCAGATGGTTGACCGGATAGCCGCAGAGGATCTCGATCCCCTCGCGCTTCATGATTTCCGCAATCGCGGTGCCGAGCTTCATGGCGTCTCTCTCCCTGGGGCAGGCCGGTTGGTCCGGCTGATTAGGGGAGAGAGGATCAGGAAATTGGCGTAGGGTAAAGCACAGCTCGATGCCCGCGGAGGTAGGTCAGCCATGCAGCAGGCTGCCGTAGCCCGGATGGAGCGCAACGCAATCCGGGGCCGTTCCACCGAAAAGACCAATGACGAATTTCGCTGCGCTCTATCCGCTACGACTGCTACTTGCAGCTTTGGCAGATCATCAGCTTGCGTTTCAACGCCTCGTCTTCTTGATCAATCAATTGCTCAGCGGCGCCTTTAGCACCCGAATCGGCTCTGGAGCCCTTCGCAGTGCGAGACCTCACCGGCGGGCCTAGCAGGCTCGAGGTGTCATTGCCGTCGCCGGCGCCTACGCTGAAGCCATCGTAGTCGACGGCCGGGTTCGGCGCCGATGGAAGCCCGCCGATGACCGGCGGCGAAGCCTCTCTGATGGATGCTGCCGGCGGAGGTCTGGAATTTTTAGCGCCCGCATGCGGCGGCGATGCATTGGGCGGAGAAAGCGAAACCGGCGGCGCGGCCGAAGTCTGTCCTCGCGCGCTGTCCTGCGACCAGCCGCCGACAAAGATGAGGCTGAAAGCCAAGAGCATCACGCTTCGCATCCGCATCCTTCAATCAGCTGTGGTTCGTCGTTTGACAGTGTGAAGAGTATCAGGACCCACATGGTCGTCAAAGCGCCGCAGTCCGGATTTTGCCGTCGGGAATATAGTTCATAAAGAGTGACCGGCCCGCCCGTACAGGGCCAGGCGCGGTGCGTGTCAAAGGAGAATTTAACGCTTGCGCCCTAACTTGCGCTCGCCATGAGTGACCAGGCCATCCAGAGCGAGGTTCAACCGTTTTCGGCGCGTGCGGCGCTCCCCTGGCTGGTGAGCCTTGGCGTCTATGTCATGCTGCTGATCCTTGGACCGCGGCTGCTCAATGATCCCGACAGCTATTCGCATATCGAGGTCGGGCGCTGGATCATCGCGCATGGCACGCTGCCGGCGAGCGACCCATTTTCCTTTTCGAGGTACGGCGCCCCCTGGATCACCTTCGAATGGCTCTCGGAGATCATCTACGCCGGCGCCTACGCGCTTGCCGGCTGGCAGGGCGTCCTCGTCGTCGCCGCCGCGGCAATAGCACTCGCCTTCGGCCTGTTCACGTTCTTCCTGCTGCGCGAGCTTTCGCCAATCCACACGCTGCTCATGGTGATCGCGGCCGTCATCCTGTTGGCGCCGCATATGCTGGCGCGGCCACACGTGCTGGTGCTGCCGTTGATGGTGACCTGGGCGGCTGCCCTGGTACGCTGCATGGATCGTGGTGGACCTCCGCCGTATTGGGCTCTTCCGCTGCTGGTCGTGTGGGCCAATCTGCACGGCAGTGTGGTGCTGGCGCTTGGACTGATCGGGCCGGCGGGGCTCGAGGCGCTGCTGCGCGAGAAGCGCAGCGAATGGCCACGCGTATTCCTGCGGTGGCTGCCATTCACCGCGCTTGCGGTCGTAGCGTCTTGCCTGACACCCTACGGGCCGGAACCGCTGCTGATGCCGCTGACCACACTCGGCCTGGGCCCCGCGCTCGGTTGGATTGCGGAATGGCGGCCGCAGGATTTCAGTCACATAGGCTTCTTCGAGTTGCTGCTGCTGGCCGCCATCTTCGCGCTCTCGCGTGGCGTGACGCTGCCGGTCGTGCGGACCCTGGTCGTGATCGGCTTGCTGCATTTCGCGCTGGCCCAGATCCGCAATGCGGATCTGCTGGCCATGCTGGCGCCGCTCTATCTGGCGGCTCCGCTGGGGCGGAAGTTCGGTGGACCGGTTGGGGAAGATGCCGCCGGCTCGTCGCGCGGCCTTAACCTAGTCGCGCTCGGTGTGTTGATCGTGGCGAGCGGGGCGACACTGGCCCGTGATATACGGCCGGCTCCAGCCATTACCCCTCAGGCTGCCATCGCTCAAGCCAAACTCGCCACGGCGGGACACGTGCTCAACGATTATTCCTTCGGCGGCTATTTGATCTTTGCCGGCATTCCCACCTTTATCGACGGTCGCGGTGAACTGTACGGCGGAGCGTTCATCAACCGCTACAATCGCGCCCTGGCGCTGGTCGATCTCGGCGACTTTCTCAAGTTGCTCGACGAATACAGCATCGCCGCGACGCTGCTTGCGCCAGGGACGCCGGCGATAGCGATGCTGGACCGGCTGCCCCAATGGCAGCGCGTCTACAGCGACGACGTGGCGGTCGTGCACAAGCGGCGGGACATGCCGCAAAGATAGATCAAGCGGTCCCGAAGGCGGCGTATTGGCCGCCGAGCGGCACGCCGCTCAGCGTGTGTTCGAGGCGCCGCGCCGGCTTGGTGTCCCAGGGCAGCAGCAGGAAATGGCGCGCACCGATCTCGCGCAGGCCGCCGGAAGCCATCAATTTTCGGGTTGTGCCGGCCCCGAGCAACACGGCGTCCCGGTCGAACTCACACCGCGCGACGGCAAGGCGCGTCAGCGGATTGTACGGATTGTGCTCGATGACGCAGACGAGTCCCCCGGGACGCGTCACGCGCCGCATCTCCGTGATGAATTGCGCCCATTCGGCTGGCACGACGTGGTGCATCACGCAGACGGCCGTGACCAGATCGAAGCTGGCATCGTCGAAAGGAAAGGTGCGGCCGTCAAACTCGCGGTAGTCGCCCCTGCCGTTGTCAGCGCGTGCCTGCGCCAGGCTGGCCGAAGAAACGTCGATACCGCTCAAGCGGCCGACCATGCCGTGCAGCAGGGGATGAAGGCTGCCGACGCCGCAGCCGACGTCCAGCATATCCGGCCTCTCCGTGTCGAGCCGCTGCGCGATCAGATTGCCCAGGAGATCGGCCTTGGCGCGCATGAAGAAATGATGCGGCAAGCCGGAAAAGTCGATCGAGGATTGGACCACGTCACGGTAGTTGTCGTGATAACCGTCGAAGAGTTCGGTCATGCGCTGGGTCACTGGTTGACGGCGTGGATCGCGGGTGCGGCCGCCGTCTCGTTGCGGTCGAAGCCGGCGCGGGTCTGCACGACGTAGAGCGGGCGACGTTTCACCTCGGCGTGGATGCGGCCGACGTAAAGCCCCACGATACCCGTCATCAGCATGTTCATTCCACACAGCAGGGACACGACGACCATCGTCGAGGACCAGCCGGTGACGAGATGACTATCGTTGCTGAGCCACAACAGGATCACCCAACCGCCGTAGAGCAGTGCGAGTCCCGAGACCGTCAATCCGCACCAGATTGCGAGCCGCAAGGGCAGATCGGAAAAGCCGAGCGCGGCGTTCATCGCGAGCCGCACCATCTTGAACAGCGGATACTTGGTCTCGCCCGCTGCACGCTCGAGGCGGTGGAAGGTGACCTCGGCCTGCCGGAAGCCGAGCCAGGCGATCATGCCGCGTACGAAGCGGTCCTGCTCCGGCATCTGCCGAAGCGCGTCGAGCACCTTGCGATCGATCAGGCGGAAGTCGCCGACATCGGCGGGGATGCCGACCGAGGACATTCTGCCGAGAAGTCGGTAGAAGAGATGAGCGGTCGCGCGCTTGAACCGGCTCTCGCCGTCGCGCGACAGTCGGCGGGCGTGGACGATGTCGTTGCCTTCCTTCCATTTTGCGATCAATTGCTCGATGACTTCGGGCGGATCCTGCAAGTCGGCATCCATGACGATGATCGCTTCACCTTCCGCGGCGTCCATGCCGGCGGTAATGGCGATCTGATGGCCGAAATTTCGCGACAGGCCGATATAGCGAAAGCGCGGGTCCCGCGTGGCGAGCGCCTGGAGCACGATCGAGCTGGAATCACTGCTGCCGTCGTCGACGAAGATTGCTTCTGCCGGCCCGTCGAGCCGGGACAAGACCAGGTCGAGCCTGCGCAGCAGCACCGGCAACACCGCTTCCTCGTTGAACACGGGGATGACGAGGCTGTAGCGGATCGACTGGAAATTGGCCGCCATGCGAGAGAGTCCAACTCGTTGCAGGAGCGGAAGTCTATGCCGGCGGTGGTTAAGGTCGCCTTGCCACAACCATTAAGGATATGGGTCACCGTGGCTGGCTTCCAATAAGCGGTGCGGGTGGTGACGCGCGATTAACCACGCTGGGCAGCCGCGGCTTTGGCCCAGGACTTGCGGTCTAGAACCTGCGGCGGATCTTGTAGAGAACAAATCGCTCCGAGGTGTCCAGCGCTTCCAGCAGATCCGGCAGCGGATTTGCGACCCGCGGCCCGAGGACGTAGAGATAGTCGTAATCCTGGTGCCAGGTGCGGACGAACGGCAGAACGCCAGCCGGCGGCCGGCTTGCCGCAATCGCGGTAAGCACGCCCAGCGGCACCGGCCCCCCGTAGGGAATGGCAAGACGGCGCACGTCTTCGCGGGGCCGCACGGGCTGCTTGCCCGCTTCCGTGAATAGATTGGGCACGAACGCGTTGGCATAGTGCACGGCGAGCGTAGGCGCATAATACATCGGATATGAGGTGAGGTCGGCGAAGGGCGGGTCTCCATTGTCGTCCGTGCTGGCGACGAGGATGCGCGAGCCGCGATCGATCTTGCGGAACGACTCGACGATGGCCGCATAGTCGGTGCGGTAAGGCAACCACACCGCGAGCACGACGGCGAGATTGATCAGTATGACGCCACTGATCGCGGCGAGCGCTGCCATTCTCCATGTCCGGCTGGGCAGCGTCAGCGAGCAGAAGGCCGGCAGGATCAGAGCCGCAGCGGGGATCACGCGAAGGTCGACGAACGAGGTTCCGAACAGCTTCGAGGGAATGACGACGTAGAGCAACGCGAAGCCGATCGCGAGCCAGATCCCGGCTGCTTCGAGCTTGAGGACGCCGCGTCTTGCGGTGAAAAACAGCGCGATCATCAACGCCAGCCCGGTCGCCGCCGCGACCGTCAGATTGTAACCGTTCATGATGCGCAGCGGCCAGATCGGCTTGAATTCGAGGAACCAGCTCGTTCCTTCGCTTCCGATCGATCCCGCGGTCATGCGCATGATCCCAAACAGGGCAAGCGCCGGTATGGCCAACGCGCCGAGCCGCGCGGCGGCGACACCGTACGATATTCGCCCATGGCGGATGCGTGAGAGCTCGTAGACCCCGAGCGTCGCGCCGTAGATGCCGAGGGAGAAGAAATGCGCCGCAAACAGCGCAGCGACGAACACCATGTTGACGACGAAACGCAGCGGCCATGGGCGTTCCGCAAGCATCAGATAGGCGGCGATGCCGCAGAGAGCGAGGCCCAGTCCGAACTCGAAATTCACGAAGCCCCAGCTGAACGGCAGACAGTAAAGGAAAGCGAGCGCCGCAAAGCCGGCGAGATGGACCCGTCCCTTCCGGGCCCATTCGAGCAAAAGCGCGCCCCCGACGATCAGCAATTGGCTCAGGAGCAGAAACAGCCGTGTGGCATTCTCGACGCTGATCAGCCGTGCCATCTGCGGGACCAGCAGATCCATTCCAAGGTTGGGATAGAATGCCCAGGCCACTTCGTAATGCGGATTGGCGTTGGGGGTGCCGTTCTGGCTCAGAATATACATCCGGGCGAGGTGATTGGGATAGTCGACCATCGCGGGGATAGGCGTCAGCAGCACCGGAAGAAACGACACGGCCGCCAGCACAGCAAGAACGGTGATCGCCACCGACCGGTCCGAGCCAAGACGAGCCCGGATTGTCGAGGTCGGCTTGTCGGAAGGAATCATGTCATCGGGCCGATGCAGTTTGAGCTTACGCTCTACGACGGCGCAGCCGCACGACACAACGCCATAATGCGAACTTCGCGAGAATCAAACAGGGGTCGCCGCCGCATCGGAAAGAGGAGCCCGTCACCCGGCGCGTTGCACGCGGACTCGTGCTGATGGGATTGCGGCCCGCCTATGCCGGCTACTTCACCGCCGCGCTGATCGAGTTGAATTTGCCGCTCAGGAGTGCGCTGCCCGTATTGTTCACGGCCGCGATGATCGCAAACGCGATCCCGGTGGCAATCAGACAATACTCGATGGCAGTGGCACCATTTTCATCGGCAAGAAATGACTTGAGCAAAGTCATCGTCAACTCCTGTTCATCCGTCCAACTTAGGCTGGTGCCGTTTTCGGAATGGTAAATTGATTCACTAATTTTCGTGGGCGCGTCAAAACGCAGGTGGATGGTCCTCACCTGCCGTTTGATATGGTGTCATCGATTGACTTAAGGTTTCGTCACCCAATTCGGACGCATTTGGCGATGTCGTCATCGCGTCTCAGGACGAGATCTGGCGTTCCGGCGCGGCCTTGCCGGGGCGTTTCAGCACTGCTGCCAGGCGTCCGACCAGATAGCTCATCGCCCACGGCTGCGCCCGCGCGGAGCGGCCGGCGGGGCTTTCTTCCTCGGCCGCGTCGTTGACGATGCCGATGTAGTTTTTTCTGGCGTCCTGCTGCTGCACGAGGCTGTGAATCCCGAGTCTAATCAGGGGCGAGCATGCTGGGCTGAGCGGGTACCGGCGGTTAATTTTGTCTTCCGTAGGATTACGTGCCGCCGCCGGCCGCAGGTGGACGCTGAAAGCGCGGGCTTGGCTTAACGGATTGTTGAGCCTGTTCTCGAGCGGGGCGCCGGGCTCACTTGCGCCGACCGTCCGCATTCAGCGCCCGTAACACCGCGATGCGGGCGAACATCATCCAGCCGCCGCCGGTCTCGGCTGCGTTGATCAGGGTTTCGATCGCGATCTGCCAGTGGCTCGCGTGCTGCGTATCCTCGGGCAGTCGCATGATGTGATCGGCAGCTTCTTGCAGCGTCCGCAGCTTGCGCCCGCCACTTAACGAAATGGGTTCGTCGAACGCGGTCGACCAGGGCATGTCAGGTCGGCCGATCGGCGAGGGGAGGCATCACGGCGCAGCCGCTGGTGCGATGCTGCTAGCCGGCCTTCTTCGCCCGCGCCTGCGCGCGCACCGGCTTGTCGGCCTTTTTGGGAGCGGCTTTCGCAGCAGCGTCCTTGCCGCCCTTGCCGGCAATCGGCAGCAGCATCTCGCGCTGGCCTTCGACGCGCTTCTTCGGCTTCTTGCCCTTGACCGTGTCCTTGGTCGCATCCCTGGCCACCTTCGCCGCGGGGCCTGCGTCCTTCTCGTTCGCGATGCTCTTCTTCAGCGCGTCCATGAGGTTGATGACGTTGCCGCCGGTCTTGGGCGCGGCTTTCGCGGTGATGGGCGCGCCGCTGCGCTTCTTGTTGATGAGGTCGATCAGCGCGGTCTCGTAATGGTCCTCGAACAGCTCGGGCTCGAACGCGCCGGACTTCTTCTCGACGATGTGCTTTGCAAGGTCGAGCATGTCCTTGGTCAGCTTCACGTCCTGGATGTCGTCAAAATAGTCCTTCTCGCCGCGCACCTCATAGGGGTAGCGCAGCAGCGTCCCCATCAGGCCGCTCCCGAGCGACTCCAGGGCGATGATGTGCTCGCGGTTGGTCAGCACCACGCGGCCGATCGCGACCTTGTCCATGCTCCGGATCGTCTCGCGGATCACCGCAAAGGCGTCGTGGCCGACCTTGCCATCGGGCACGAGATAATAGGGGCGGATCAGATAGCGGCTGTCGATGTCGGTCTTCGGTACGAACTCATCGATCTCGATCGTGTGGGTGGACTCCAGCGCGATGTCGTCGAGCTCGTCCTTGGTGACCTCGATATAGGTGTCGGTGTCGACCTTGTAGCCCTTGACGATGTCCTCCGAGGTCACCTCGTCACCGGTCTCGGCGTCGACCTTGAGGTACTTGATCCGGTGCCCGGTCTTGCGGTTGATCTGGTTGAACGAGACCTTCTCGGTATCCGAAGTGGCCGGATAGAGCGCGACCGGGCAGGTCACGAGCGACAAACGCAGAAAACCCTTCCAATTGGCGCGGGGGGCCATGGGCTACTCCAAACGCAACGGGGACAGAACACGAAGATACCATCGGGGAACAACGAATCATAGCAAGGCGGTTCGCTGAATCTTGCAACTGCGTTAACCGGCCGCCCGGCGCGCGGTTGCAGCCTGATCCGGCCGCAAAGGCCGGAACATCATATCGGATCATGCGTTGCCACGGGACATTCCGCCGCGAGGAGTCGCGGCCATCCGACGCGACGCCCAGAAATTGAGGTCACCATGGCAACCACGCGAGACCAACGTCAGATCGTGGAAACTCCAACCGAGGCGCGCCAGGGCGAGCCCGGGCCGTCGGTGGCGGCGCTGCTCGCCATATCCACCGGGCTCGCGATCCTGATCCTCGCCGTCATCTGGTTCGTGTTCTTCCGGACCTGATCGGCAGATCGACCGGACGGTTCGCACCTTCCGACTCGCCGCGTAACGCGGCACATTGCGCCCGCCATGCCGCCGGTTCGTCCGATGGCCTGGCGGGCGCAGTGCGTTGACCGCGAACAGGTCGGATATGACCAAAAAGTAACGCGGCCGGTTCCCCGTGTTCATATTCAGTTCACGCCGGAATTGCTCATCTGTGCGGGTGTTCATGCGGCCTAATCCTGGAGAGAAGCGTGCGCCTGCTCGTCGTTGAGGACGACCCCGATCTCAATCGCCAGCTTACCAAGGCGCTGACCGACGCCGGATATGTCGTCGATCGCGCCTTCGACGGGGAGGAGGGGCATTATCTCGGTGACAACGAGCCCTACGACGCCGTGGTGCTCGACATCGGCCTGCCGAAGAAGGACGGCATCTCGGTGCTGGAAGCCTGGCGGCGCAACGGCCGCACCATGCCGGTGCTGATCCTCACCGCGCGCGACCGCTGGAGCGACAAGGTCCAGGGCTTCGATGCCGGCGCCGACGATTATGTCGCAAAGCCGTTCCACCTGGAGGAGGTGCTGGCGCGCATCCGCGCGCTGCTGCGCCGCTCCACCGGCCATGCCCAGAGCGAGCTGAGCTGCGGCCCCGTCACGCTCGACACCAGGACCGGACGGGTCAGCGTATCAGGCAATCCCATCAAGATGACCTCGCACGAATATCGGCTTCTGGCCTACCTGATGCACCATTCGGGCCGCGTCGTGTCCCGCACCGAGCTGGTCGAGCATCTCTACGACCAGGACTTCGATCGCGACTCCAACACCATCGAGGTCTTCGTCGGCCGCATCCGCAAGAAGCTCGACGTCGACATCATCCAGACCGTCCGTGGCCTCGGCTATCTCCTGACCCCGCCGGCCCCTGGCGCTTGAAGCGCGGTGTCTCGAACTTCTTGTCTGGACGTATCTTGGCTTGACGGGCGGCCCGGCAGAGGCCTTGTTCGGGTAATGAGTTCCGACGCCATGTCACCCCGCGCCTCCGGGATCATTCCGATGCCCGCCAGCTCGCTCGCGAACCGCCTGTTCCTGTCGGCGACCGCGTGGCTCGTGGTGATCTTGGCCATCACCGGCGTGGTGCTGTCGTCGGTCTACAAGAACGCCACCGAGCGCGCCTTCGACCGCCGGCTCAATCTCTATCTTCGCACGCTGATCGCCGAGGTCGCCACCCCCGACGAGCCGCCGGATCGCCAGTTCCAGTCGCTCGGCGAGCCTCTGTTCGAGCTGCCGTTGTCCGGCTGGTACTGGCAGATCACGCGGACCGACACCGAAAAGCCGGAGGTGCGGTCCTCGCGCTCGCTTTGGGACAAGAAGCTGCCGAAGCTGGAAGAGCAGGGCACCGAGCTCACCGCCGCCGGCATCCGGATCGCTTATGTCGACGGTCCCGAGGGACAGAACCTGCGGATGGTGGAGCGGCCGGTCGATCTCGGCGCGGACGGCAAATTTCTCGTCAGTGTCGCCGGCGACGACACCGAGATTTTCGACGAGACGCGCAGTTTCGATTACTACCTCGGCGGCACCTTCACCGCACTCGGCATCGTGCTGCTGCTGACCACCGTGTTCCAGGTCCGCTTCGGTCTCGCGCCGCTCAAGCGCATCTCCGAATCCATCGCCGACATCCGGTCCGGGCGCGCGGAGCGACTCGAGGGCGAGTTCCCGGTCGAGATCGCGCCGCTGGCGCGCGAGACCAACGCGCTGATCGACGCCAATCGCGAGATCGTCGAGCGCGCACGCACCCACGTCGGCAATCTCGCCCACGCCATCAAGACGCCGCTCTCGGTCATCGTGAACGAGGCCGGCGCGCATGCCACCGATCCGTTCGCGGCAAAGGTGATGGAGCAGGCCGACGTGATGCGCGACCAGGTCGCCCATCATCTCGAGCGCGCGCGCATCGCGGCGCGGGTCTCGGTCGTCGCGACGGTGACGGAGGTGGCACCGGCCATCGAGGCACTGCGGCGGACCATGGAGAAGATTCACCGCGGCCGCGGCATCGTGGTCGAAGCCGAGGCCGATCCGTCGGCGAAATTTCGCGGCGAGCGGCAGGATCTGGAGGAGATGGTCGGCAATCTCGTCGACAACGCCTGCAAATGGGCGGCCTCGCGGGTCTTCATCGAAGTTCTGGTGGAAGCGCCCCATCAGACGAGCGCCGCTCCGCGGCTGCATATCGTCGTTGACGACGACGGCCGCGGTCTGTCGGAGGCCGAGCGCGCGCAGGTCTCACGGCGCGGCCAGCGGCTCGACGAGTCCAAGCCCGGATCGGGGCTTGGGCTGTCGATCGTGACCGAGCTCGCTGCGCTCTACGGCGGCAGCCTCTCACTTGGCCGCGCGCCGAGCGGGGGGCTGCGGGCGGAGCTGGTCCTCCCCGGAATATAATGCCTTGTTCCGACATGACTATTTGGCCTGCGGCACGTCGATCCCGACGAAACCAGGGGTATTCGGAGCGACTTCCTAAACGGCTTCTTAAGTGGGGCCCATCTATGATCGGGCAGGACGGATCCCACGTCCGCCATTTTACCGTTCATTACCCGGGCGCATGAGCCAGACATCGATCGAGCGGCTGAGGGAATATCTCGCGCAGCTCCCGCCGCAGGCGCAGGCACTGCTGATGCGGGAGTTCGAGCGTGCGCTCGAGCGCGGCCAGGACACGGCCGTGGCAACCCTCGTGCTCGACCAGCTGCGCAAGATCGTCCGCAAGACGGAAGCCGACGCGGCCCCACCGCCGCGTACGGACGATCTGTCGCGGCTACTGTTCCAGGTGCTGGAACCATTCCTGGTCGAAGCGGGCGCCCCGATCCGGGCCGGGCAGATCCGCCGCTCTTCGCTGGCTCCGATCTGGCAATGGCTCGGCCGCGACGGTGCTCCGGCCAAGCTGAGCGACTTCGAGGCGGCGCTAGCGCGCATGCCGGCCGACAGTGCCGGGCAGGTCGAAGCGCTGGCCTCGAAGCTCCAGGCGGTCGCCGCGGATGCCATCTTCGAGCTGACGGGGCCGGGCGGGGGTGACAAATCGCGTGCGCTCGCCCGCGTCGGTCCGCCCAACGTGGTCGAGGATCTCTATTCGACCGGGGCGGTGCTCGCGGTCCGCGACGCCATCGCCACCTTGAACGAGAAGCTGCCGCGCTCTTTGCGCGCCTTCAGCGATGCCCAGATCGCCTCGGTGACTGCCGCGCTCAACATTCCCGTCCTCCAGACGCCGCAGATGCTGCCCTTCGCGCTCTCCATCGTCATGCAGCGGATGACCGCGCCATGGCAGATCATCCGCCTCGCCATCAGGATTGCCGCGTCCGACGACGAGATCCGTGTCGCGGCAACGCCCTATGGCGTCGCCGTCACGATGGCGCTGCATGATCTGTCCTGCGTGGCCGCCATCCTGCGCATGGACATCAAGCGCGGCCATTTCGACAATGTCGCCGGCAATCTCAAGACGCTGCACGACGGCGTCCGTGGCCTGCGTACCGAGCTCGACCTGCGCAACGATTCCGCCTGGGGCAAGCAGTTGACCTCGATCCGGGCCGACATCTCCAACGCGCTGCAATCCGAGATCGACAGTGTGCCCGGCCGCGTCCGCCGCATCCTGCGCCAGCGCGCCGAGAAGGACATTCCGCCGGGCGCGCGGATCGACAGCACCGAGGTCGAGGAAGCCGTGGCGCTGATCGATTTCGTCGCGACCTGTCGCAATTATGCGAGCGAGCTTGCGATTAACGAGGTGACGCTGCGCACTTATTCCGACCTCCAGCAATATGTCGAGCGTTCGACCGAGCAGCTGGTGCAGTCGCTGCGTGGCGCCGATCACAAGGTCCGCACCTATCGGCAGCAGCAGGTGCAGGCCGCGATCCGCTTCTGCCAGGTGCTGTTCGGCGATGATTATGCCTCGCTGATGAGCCGCGCCGCGGAGAACGCGGCCACGGGCGAGCGCAAATCGTCGCGCGCGAGCTGATCCAGGCGCATATTTTTGTGATCACAATTTCAGGTTGACGGTGTCGGTGGCCGGCCCTACGGTCGCCGTGCAAGTTCTTGATATTTCTATCTGTGGGCGCATGAAATCCGTTATCAGTTCCATCGAAATCGAGAATCGCGTCGTCGTTGCCAAATATCAAAGGCTGATGGTCGGCGCGAAGGTGGTGCTGGTCGAGAAGGCAAGCGGTCGGCAGTTTCCTGAGACCGTCACCAGGGTAGCATCGCCCGTTCCCGTCGGGGCGTTGCGCATCAGATTGCCCGATGCAATCGAGCCGGGAACATACTTCCTGAAGGCCTTCAACGGGCATGGCGAGGACGCCGCTCAAAGTGCGGACTTCGAGATCGGCTAAGCCGTTGGATTTTCACCATTTCGGGACTTTGCGCGGTCGCGCCGAATTGACAATTGTCAATTGCCGCATCATCCGGCCGTGGTGTAAAGCCACCTGTGGGCGCGGCTTGCGCGCCGCCGGAAGCTTGCCAGATGACGCTATGGTTCGTGTTCGCGCTGATGACGGTCGCGGCGATCTTCGCCGTGCTTTTGCCGCTCGGCCGTAGCGGACGCGCGCAAAATCAGGGCAGCGAGGTCGCGGTCTACAAGGACCAACTCGCCGAGATCGAGCGTGATCTTGCCGCAGGGCTGATCGCAGCGCCCGAAGCCGAGGCCGCGCGCGTCGAGGTCAGCCGCAGGTTGCTCGCCGCGGCCGGCAGCGAGCAAGCAATGGCACCGAAATCCAGCGTCAAATGGCGCCGCGCGGCGGCCGTGCTGGCGCTTGCCGGCCTGCCGCTGGTTGCGATTGGTGTCTATGTGCCGCTCGGCTCGCCCAGGCTTCAGGACTTTCCGCTGGCGCAGCGGGAGCGCGGATCCGGGTCCGGCATGGCGCAGTCGCTCGAGAATCTGGTCGTGCAGGTCGAGCAACATCTGGAAAAGAATCCAACCGACGGACGCGGCTGGAACGTGATCGCGCCCGTGCTGGAACGGCTTGGTCGCTTCGACGACGCGGTGCGCGCCTATCGCAACTCGCTCGCCTATAATGGCGAGAGCGCGGAGCGCCGGTCCGATCTCGGCGAAGCGATGTCGGCCGCCGCCGGCGGCGTCGTGACCGCCGAAGCCAAGGCCGAGTTCGAGCGCGCGCACGCGCTCAGCGCCGACGACCCCAAGGCGAATTATTTTCTCGGCCTCGCCGCCGAGCAGGACGGCCGCAAGGACGATGCCGCCAATATCTGGCGCGCGCTGCTGGCGAAAGCGCCGGCGGATGCGCCGTGGCGCCCTCTGGTGCAGACCTCGCTCGCGCGGGTCGGCGGCGGTGGCGCTACGATGCCGGCGCTGTCGGATGAGACCCTCGCAGCTTCCAAGGACATGAAAGAGGGCGATCGCAACGCGATGGTTCGCGGCATGGTCGAGCGGCTCGCCACGCGCCTCAAGCAGAACGGCGACGACGTCGAGGGTTGGCTGCGCCTGGTGCGCGCCTATCTCGTGATGGGGGATCGCGACAAGGCGCTGGGGGCATCGACCGATGCCCGCCAGGCGGTTGCCAATGATGCAGCGCGGTTGCGCCAGCTCGATGAAGGCCTCAAGACACTCGGGCTCGACGGATGACGATGTCAGGACGAGACGGGCAGGGAATGGATACGCCATGACGCGCAAGCAGCGACGTATGACCATCATCGGCGGCTCGCTCGCCGTGCTCGCGCTCGCGGCCGCGCTAGTGCTCAACGCGCTGCGCGACTCCATCGTGTTTTTCTCGACGCCGACCATGGTCGCCGAGAAGCACGTCGCGCCCGGCAAGCGGTTTCGCCTCGGCGGCCTGGTGCAGCCCGGCTCGCTCCAGCGCGGCGCCAATCTCGCAGTGACCTTCGAAGTCGCCGACGGCGGCGCAAAGCTTCCGGTCGCCTTCAAGGGCATTTTGCCTGATCTGTTCCGGGAAGGGCAGGGCGTCGTCGCCGAAGGCGCGCTCGACGCGAATGGCGTGTTCAAGGCCGATACCGTGCTCGCCAAGCACGACGAAACCTACATGCCCAAGGACGTCGCGGATGCCCTGAAGAAGCAGGGGCACTGGAAGGATGACTACGGCGCCAAGGCTTCCGATAGCGTCAAGCCCGCGGCTACGACCGCACAGGGCAATCCGCAGGGAGCAGTTCGGTGATCGCGGAATCGGGACATTATGCGCTGGTGCTGGCGCTCGGACTGGCATTGATTCAGTCCATCGTGCCCCTGATCGGGGCGCGGCTGCGCGATGACGCGCTGATGAATGTGGCGCGCTCCACTGCGCTGGCGCAGCTCCTGTTCGTCGGTGCGTCGTTCATCGCGCTAGTGATGCTGCACGTAGCTTCGGATTTCTCGGTTGCCAACGTCTACGAGAATTCCCATTCCACGAAGCCGCTGCTCTACAAGATCACCGGCGTGTGGGGAAACCATGAAGGCTCGATGCTCTTGTGGGTGTCGATCCTCGCGCTGTTCGGCGGATTGGTCGCGGCCTTCGGCAACAATCTGCCGCTGTCGCTGCGCGCGCATGTGCTGGCCGTACAGGCGTGGATCGCCAGCGCCTTCTATCTCTTCATCCTGGTAACCTCCAATCCGTTCCTGCGCATCGCCAACCCGCCGATCGAGGGACGCGATCTCAATCCGGTGCTTCAGGACATCGGTCTCGCCGTGCATCCGCCAATGCTCTATCTCGGCTACGTCGGCTTCTCGATCTCGTTCTCCTTCGCGATCGCGGCGCTGCTGGAGGGGCGGATCGACGCCGCCTGGGCGCGCTGGGTGCGGCCGTGGACGCTGGTCGCGTGGATCTTCCTGACCCTCGGCATCGCCATGGGCTCGTACTGGGCCTATTACGAACTGGGTTGGGGCGGCTGGTGGTTCTGGGACCCGGTCGAGAACGCCTCGCTGATGCCGTGGCTTGCCGGCACCGCGCTGCTGCATTCGGCTCTGGTGATGGAGAAGCGCAACGCGCTGAAGGTCTGGACCATCCTCTTGTCGATCCTGACCTTCTCGCTATCACTGCTCGGCACCTTCCTGGTGCGCTCGGGGGTCATCACCTCGGTGCATGCCTTCGCGACCGATCCAACCCGCGGCGTGTTCATTCTCCTGATTCTCTGCCTGTTCATCGGCGGCAGCCTGTCGCTGTTCGCGGGGCGCGCGACGTCGTTGAAGCAGGGCGGCCTGTTTGCGCCGATCTCGCGCGAGGGTGCGCTGGTGCTGAACAATTTGCTGCTCACGGTCGCCTGCGCGGTGGTGCTGTTCGGCACGCTCTATCCGCTGGCGATGGAGATGCTCGCCGATTTCAAGATGTCGGTCGGCGCGCCGTTCTACAATCTCACCTTTGCTCCGCTGTTCACGCTGTTGCTGCTCGCCGTGCCGTTCGGGCCGATGCTGGCATGGAAACGCGGCGATCTGCTCGGCGTCACGCAGCGTCTGCTCGCGGCAGGCGTTGCCGGGCTTGTCGCCGCCGCCATGGTCTGGGGCTGGGTGCTCGGTGGGAGTGCGCTGGCGCCGCTCGCGATCGGGCTTGGCGTCTTCGTCATCGCCGGTGCCGTCACTGATATCGTCGAGCGGACCGGCCTCGTGCGGCTACCTTTCGCAACGGCACTGCACCGGGCCCGCGGCCTGCCGCGCTCGGCCTGGGGCTCAGCTTTTGCGCATGCCGGCCTCGGCGTCGCGCTGATCGGGATCGTCTGCGAGACCACCTGGAACACCGAATATATCGCGACCATGAAACAGAGCGACGTCGCCCATGTCGCCGGCTACGAGGTGAAGCTCGACGGCTTGTTTCAGCGTCAAGGGCCAAACTTCCACGAGATGATCGCCGAATTCAACGTCAGCAGTGACGGCGAGAAGCTCAGCGTGATGACGCCGTCCAAGCGCAGCTTCACCACCCGCGGCTCGTCGACGACGGAGGCCGCCCTGCTGACGCGCGGCGCCAGCCAGCTCTACATCTCGCTCGGCGACGCCACTGCCGAGGGCGCCATTGCCGTGCGCATCTATCACAAGCCGCTGGTGCTGCTGATCTGGTGGGGACCTGTGCTGATGGCGTTCGGCGGCGTGCTGTCGCTGTCGGATCGGCGCCTGCGGGTGGGTGCACCGAAACCGGCGCGGGCCAAGCAGCGCCTGCAGCCGGCGGAGTGAACCGATGCGCCGGATGATGGCCGCGTTCGTCGCGCTGATGCTGCTGGCCTTGCCTGCGGCGCATGCCGTGCAGCCTGACGAGATCATGTCGGACCCTGCGAAGGAGTCGCGTGCACGCGACTTGTCGCGCGAGCTGCGCTGCATGGTCTGCCAGAACCAGTCGATCGACGATTCCGATGCGCCGCTGGCGCGCGATTTGCGGCTTCTGGTGCGCGAGCGTATCGCGGCCGGCGACAGCAATTCGCAAGTGCTCGATTTCCTGGTCGCGCGCTACGGCGAGTTCGTGCTGCTCAAGCCGCGCTTCGAGCGCCAGAATATGCTGCTGTGGCTGCTCGCGCCGCTGCTGCTGATTGGCGGCGGCTTGGCGCTATGGCTGCAAATCCGCCGGCGCTCGCGAAATGGTGCAGATGTCCCAGCTCCGCCGCTCACGCCCGAGGAAGAGGCGCGTCTCGCCGCATTGATGTCGGACGAGGCCACATCGCGTTAGCTACGTCGCTGCATCAAAGCAGGCACTGCGCGGGCATTCCTGGAACTTCGTTAAGTTCCTGCAGGTTCGCGATTTTCGGCCGCGATAAACTGCCGCATCCGCACACGCGTTCATTACAAAAGTTTAACCCCGCCGCCAGCGCACGGTAAGGCGGCAGCCCCCATCTTCAGGTCCGTAAGGTGCCGCCGTCAGGTACCAAATGGATTTCAAGGCCCTGGAGATCTCTGCATGACCGACCGTTCCGACCTCTCGAACCTTCCGTCCTACCGGCAGCCCCGCCGATCCGTTTTCTCGGCCCGCAAGATCGCGCTGATGGCCTCGGTCGTCGCCGGCCTCGGCGCCGCCGTCTACGGCTTCGGCACGTCGACCTCGCCGGCCGACCTGTTCTCAAGCCCGGCGCATGCACAGGTCAACAACGAGGTCCGCAAGGTCGAACGTCCCGTCGGTTTCGCCGATGTGGTCGAGCGCGTGAAGCCCTCGGTGATTTCGGTGAAGGTCAACATGAAGGAGAAGACCGCGAGCAACGATGACGGCGATGACGCGCAGTCGCCGTTCCAGCCGGGCTCGCCGATGGAGCGGTTCTTCCGCCGTTTCGGCGGTCCGGATGGCATGCCGGGCCTGAAGGGTGGTGGCGGTCGTGGCCGCGTCGTGCAGGGCCAGGGCTCCGGCTTCTTCATCTCGGCTGATGGCTTTGCCGTGACCAACAACCACGTGGTCGACGGCGCCGACAAGGTCGAAGTCACGACCGACGACGGCAAGACCTACACCGCCAAGGTGATCGGCACCGACCAGCGCACCGACCTCGCCCTGATCAAGGTCGAGGGCAGCTCGAACTTCCCGTTCGCGAAGCTTGCCGACGGCAAGCCGCGGATCGGCGACTGGGTGCTCGCGGTCGGCAACCCGTTCGGCCTCGGCGGCACCGTGACTGCCGGCATCGTTTCGGCCAGCGGCCGCGACATCGGCAACGGCCCCTATGACGATTTCATCCAGATCGACGCGCCCGTGAACAAGGGCAATTCCGGCGGTCCCGCTTTCGACACCAACGGTGAGGTGATGGGCGTCAACACCGCGATCTACTCGCCTTCCGGCGGCAGCGTCGGCATCGCGTTCTCGATTCCCGCGAGCACTGTGAAGAGCGTGGTGGCGCAGCTCAAGGACAAGGGCTCGGTCAGCCGCGGCTGGATCGGCGTGCAGATTCAGCCGGTGACATCCGACATCGCCGACAGCCTTGGCATGAAGAAGGCCGAAGGTGCGCTGGTTGCAGAGCCGCAGGCGAATGGTCCGGCGGCCAAGGCCGGCATCGAGTCCGGTGACGTGATCACGTCGGTCAACGGCGAACCGGTCAAGGACGCACGCGAGCTCGCCCGTACCATTGGCGGCCTGGCGCCCGGCGCGACCGTGAAGCTCAACGTGCTGCACAAGGGCCAGGACAAGGTGGTGAACCTTACTCTCGGCCAGCTGCCGAACACGATCGAGGCCAAGGCCGACATCGACAAGGACAGCGGCAAGGGTGCGAGCCGCGGCACCGACGTGCCTAAGCTCGGCATGACCGTCGCGCCCGCCGATTCCGTGGCCGGTGCCGGCAAGGAAGGCGTCGTGATCACCGAAGTCGATCCGAAGAGCGCGGCTGCCGAACGCGGCTTCAAGGAAGGTGACGTGATTCTCGAAGTCGGCGGCAAGAGCGTGAGCACCGCCGGTGAAGTCCGCGACGCCATCAACATGGCGCGGACCGACAACAAGAACAGCGTCCTGATGCGGGTGAAGAGCGGCGGCCAGTCGCGCTTCGTCGCCGTGCCCATCGCCAAGGGTTAACCAAGGGCTGACCCAAGGGCTCGGCCTCAGGAGGCCTCCGAGATGAAGGGTGTCGCCGGCATCAGTCGCCCCCGCCGACGGCGCCCTTCGGGGGAGCAGCGCAACGTTTGCTTCCCCTGTCTACCTTCCGGTGGAATACGCCCCCCTCCGTCGGAAGGCCTAGGGCGGTGAAGTCCCCCCAGCTTCACCGCCCGCCTTTTTCTCGATGCCAGAGTCTCTCACTCGGCTTGCATGCGATTGCCGCTCGCGCCATGTTTAGAGAAGGTTCACTCCCTTGACCGTTGCCGAACGCACGATGCGCCTCCTCATCATCGAAGACGACCGCGAATCCGCCGACTACCTCGTGAAGGCGTTTCGCGAGGTCGGGCACATTGCCGACCACGCCGCCGACGGCGAGGAAGGCCTCGCCATGGCGGAGAACGGCGATTACGACGTGCTGGTGGTCGACCGCATGCTGCCCAAGCGCGACGGCCTGTCGGTGATCGGCGCGCTCCGCGACAAGGACGATTCGACGCCGGTGCTGATTCTCTCCGCGCTCGGCCAGGTCGACGACCGCATCAAGGGCTTGCGCGCCGGCGGCGACGACTATCTGCCGAAACCCTATTCCTTCGCCGAGCTGTTGGCCCGGGTCGAGGTGCTGTCGCGCCGCCGCGGCGGTCCGGCCGAGGACACGCTGTACCGCGTCGGCGATCTCGAGCTCGACCGGCTCTCCCATCGCGTCGCGCGCGGCAAGGACGAACTGACGCTGCAGCCGCGCGAATTTCGCCTGCTCGAATATTTGATGAAGCATGCGGGCCAGGTGGTGACCCGGACCATGCTGCTGGAGAACGTCTGGGACTATCATTTCGATCCGCAGACCAACGTGATCGACGTGCACATTTCGCGGCTGCGCTCCAAGATCGACAAGGGTTTTGAGCGGCCGCTGCTGCACACCATTCGCGGCGCGGGATATATGATCCGTGACGGCATTCGGTAAACTCGTCCGCACCACGGCATTCCGGCTGACGCTGGTCTATCTGCTGTTGTTCGCGATGTTCGCAGCTTCGCTGCTGGCTTATTTCGCCTGGAATACGCGGCGGCTGATCACCGAGGAAATCACGCAGACGGTCAATGCCGAGACGTCGGAGATCAACGAGATCTACGGCCGCCGCGGCTTGCGTGCTCTCGTGCTCGCGATCGAGTACCGGGCGTTGCGGCCGGGCGCCAACCTCTATCTGGTGACGACGCCGACGGGCCAGTCGATCGCCGGCAATGTCGGCTCGCTGGCGCCCGGCGTGATGGCGACGCGCGGCTGGTCCGAGACCGCCTACCGGCGGATCGAGGATGCCGATGATCGGGACCATCTTGCGCTCGTTCGCGTCACCGAATTGGAAAACGGCTTCCGGCTTCTGATCGGACGCGATCTGGCCGAGCGGCGACGGCTGTTCGGCATCGTGGCGAAGGCCGCGCAATGGTCGATCCTGATCGTCGTGGTGCTCGGCCTGGGCGGCGGCATCTTCGTGGCGCGCAGGGTGCTCAGGCGCATCGATGCGATGAGTGGCACGGCCCATCGCATCATGACCGGCGATCTCAGCGAACGCCTGCCGGTGGGGCGTAGCGGTGACGAGCTTGACCGCCTCGCCGAAAATCTCAACGCCATGCTGGAGCGTATCGAAGCGTTGATGGCGGGGCTGAAGGAGGTCTCCGACAACATCGCTCATGACCTCAAGACGCCGCTGACGCGCCTGCGCAACCGCGCTGAGGAGGCGCTGGCGAAATCGGGCGGCGAGGCCGATTACCGCGCCGCGCTTGAGCGGACCATCGAGGAATCCGACGGCCTGATCCGCACCTTCAACGCGCTTCTGATGATCGCGCGCGCCGAGTCAGGGCAGGCGCGCGGGAACATGGATGATTTCGACGCCGCCGACGTCGCCAACGGTATTCACGAGCTCTACGAGCCGCTGGCTGAAGACGACGGCATGACCTTGAAGGTCAGGTGCGAGCCGACGCCGGTTCACGCCAACCGCGAATTGATCAGCCAGGCTCTCGCGAATCTTGTCGAGAATGCGATCAAATACGGCAAGCCGGCCGCGCAGCCGGCGGGAACTGTGGTCAGCATGGAGGGCAGGCAGATCACGATCGAATCGAGGCGCGAGGGCGATCAGGTGCTTCTCAGCGTCACCGATCGCGGTCCCGGCATCCCCGAAGCCGACCGCAAGCATGTGGTGGAACGATTCGTGCGGCTGGAAGCGAGCCGCACGCTGCCTGGATCCGGCCTCGGCCTCAGTCTCGCCTCCGCGGTCGCGACATTGCATGGTGGTGAGTTGAGGTTGGGTGACGCCCAGCCCGGGCTTGTCGCCACGCTGGTGCTGCCGGCGCGAGCGGGGGTCGGCGACAGGGTTGCTCCGCCAATGCAGGATGTGCCACAGAAGGTGGCATGAACCATTCCGCGCCGGGAAACGCGGACAAGCATGGTGAGAGACTTGCCGCACGCTTCGCGGAGGCTCCCCATATTGCCGCTTCCGTCACCGACCAAGGACGTTTTGAAAGCTGGCTGGCCGAGCTCGAGCCCGCGCAATTCACCCGTCTTGAAGCGCTGTTGGCTCATCCCTTCGCGCGGGACATCCTGGCCGGCATCGCGGAATTCTCGCCTTATCTGTTCGAGCTGGTGCGCGCCGATCCACAGCGCCTGATCCGGCTGCTGGATTGCGATCCGGATGCGCATCTCGCCGCGCTGGTCGCGGAGGCGAACGGCGCCGTGCTCGCGGCATCCGATGAAGCTGAGGTGATGCGGCTGCTTCGCCGCATGAAGGCGGAGGCCGCGCTCCTGATCGCACTGTGCGACATCGGCGGGGTCTGGCCGGTGATGCGGGTGACCGCAGCGCTCACCGATGTCGCGGTGTCCTCAGTGCGGGCGGCGCTTCAATACCTCCTGCGGCAGGAAGCCGCACGTGGCAAGCTCTCGCCGTCCAATCCCGAGGCGCCGGAGGAGGGCTGCGGGCTGATCGTGCTTGCGATGGGCAAGATGGGCGCAGGCGAGCTGAACTATTCCAGCGACATCGATCTCATCGTGTTCTTCGATCCCGACCATACGACGCTGGCCGCGGATATCGAACCCCAGCCATTCTTCGTGAGGGTGACGCAGGGGATGGCACGCATTCTCCAGCAGCGCACCTATGACGGCTACGTCTTCCGCGTCGATCTGCGCCTGCGTCCCGATCCGTCCTCGACGCAGGTGGCGATTTCGCGCGACGCCGCGCTGAACTATTATGAGCGGGAAGGGCGTACCTGGGAGCGCGCCGCGATGATCAAGGCGCGAGCCTGCGCCGGCGATCCCAAGGCGGGTAAGGCGCTGCTCGCGGAAATCGCGCCCTTCGTCTGGCGCAAGCATCTCGACTTCGCCGCGCTTGCCGACGTTCACGACATGAAGCGACAGATGCAGACCTATCGCGGCCAGAGCGAGGTTGCGGTCGAAGGGCATAACGTGAAGGTCGGGCGCGGCGGAATCCGCGAGATCGAGTTCTTCGCCCAGACCCAGCAATTGATCGCCGGGGGGCGACATCCCGAGTTGCGCGTGCGGCCGACGCTCGCCGCGCTTGGCGTGCTCGCTTCCAGCAACTGGATCACATTTGCGGCGCGTGACGAGCTGACCACGGCGTACCAATTCCTGCGCCGGGTCGAGCATCGCCTCCAGATGATCGCCGACGAGCAGACCCACACGCTGCCCGAGGATAAGGAGGCGGTCGAGCGTTTCGCCTGGTTCTTCGGCTATCCGGATCGCGAGGCCTTTGCCCGCGACCTTTTACGCCAGCTCGAGATCGTCCAGGGCCACTACGAAAAACTTTTCGAGGGCGACGATCCGACCGGCACGGCCAAGCTTCCGGCGCTCGACTACAGTGCGGGTCCCGACGATCCGCGGCTGCTTCAGCATCTGGCGACGCTCGGCTTCAAGAAGCCTGCCGCCGTCGCGCAGACCGTGCGCGACTGGATCACCGGCGAGTACCGCGTCTTCCGCGTCGAGGCGACGCGCAACGCATTCGTCGAATTCGTGCCGGCCCTGATCGACGGTCTCGCTCATGCCGAGGAGCCGGATCGGGCCGTCGTGGCGTTCGACCATTTCCTTGGGGCGCTCCAGCGCGGCGGCCGGCTGATCACGCTGCTCGGTCAGAACCGCGATCTCGTCGCGCTCGTGGCCCTGGTGCTGGGCGCGGCGCCCCGGCTCGGCGAGATGCTGGCGCGGCAGCCGCAGCTCATGGACGGCCTGATCGATCCGCGCTTCTTCGGCGCCATGCCCGACCGGCAGGAATTGTCGGGGCGGCTCGCGAGTACAGTGCAGGACGCCGGCTCTTACGAAGAGTTTCTCGACCGCCTGCGCCTGTTCGGGCAGGAGAGCCTGTTCCTGATCGGTACGCGCATTCTCTCGGGCACGGTCTCGGCGCAGCAGGCGAGCACCGCATTTGTCGACGTCGCCGAGGGCATCGTCCATACCGTACATGGTCTCGTCGCCGACCGCTTCGCCGCCCATCACGGCCGGATCAGGGACCAGGAGACCGCGATCATCGCGATGGGCCGGCTCGGTAGCCGCGAGATGACCGCGTCGTCCGATCTCGACCTGATCCTGCTTTACGATTTCGACAGCGACAATCCGGACTCCGACGGTGCGAAGTCATTGCACGGTGCTCACTATTTCGCGCGCTTCACCCAGCGCCTGATCAGCGCGTTCACGACGCGCACCAATTACGGGGTGCTCTACGAGATCGACATGCGGCTGCGCCCCTCGGGACGTGCCGGCCCCGTGGCCTCGAGCCTCGTCTCGTTCGCGGACTACCAGGCCAACGAGGCCTGGACCTGGGAGCACATGGCGCTGACGCGCGCGCGCGTCGTATCGGCTTCGCCCGAATTCCGGCAACGGATCGAGCGCGTCATCCGCGATGTCCTGACCCGCCGCCGCGATCCCGGGATCACCGCCAACGATGTTGCCGACATGCGGCGTGCGATTGCCCAGGAGAAGGGCGAAGCTGATTGCTGGGACCTCAAATATGCGGCCGGCGGCATGGTCGACATCGACTTCATCGCGCAATATCTCCAGCTCGTGCATGCGCACGAGAAGCCGGAGATTCTCGACGTCGCCACGACGCAGGTGCTGGAAAATGCATGCGGGCTCGGCGTGCTCGCACAATCTGAGACCGAGATATTGCGTGCCGCAGCGCGGCTCTATCACGATTTGACGCAGATCCTGCGGCTATGCGTCAACGATCGGTTCAAGCCGGAGACCGCCGGCACCGACCTCCTGCGCGTGATGGCACGCGCGGGCGATGCGCCGCACTTCTCCTCGCTGGAGGCGCGCGTGAAGGAGACGCAGAGCGAGGTGCGCCGCGTCTTCAGGGCGCTGCTGGAAGGGACGTCGTCGGCTTCAGCGAAGTGAGCGCCTCGAGCACGTTAGGCTCAAGGCCCGCGCCGCCGGCGTCGAGATGGGCGAAGATCGCGCGCTTCATCCGCGGATCCCAGAACTTCTTGATGTGGTCGGCGATCCCCGGCACGGCCTTGTCGTGACCCTGACTCCGGAAGAACGTGCCGATCTGGTTGGCCATGTAGATCAGGCGGTCAGGCGACATCGGCAACCTCCGTGGCATGACGGGCGACAACCCGGCCGCCATGCGAAAACACTTCGAACCCGTCCTGGCGGGCAATGGCAATCAGCGTGATGCCGGCGGCCTCCGCGGTGCGCACCGCGAGTGCGGTCGGCGCGGAGACGGCGACCATCACCTGCGCGCCGATGGCGGCGGTCTTCTGCACCATCTCGATAGAGACGCGGCTCGTCAGCAACACGATGCCGCCGCTTGCAACCGTGCGGCTGCGCGCCAGCGAACCGGCGAGCTTGTCGAGCGCGTTGTGGCGGCCGACATCCTCGCGCAGCGCGACGATACCGCCGGCAGGCGACCAGAATGCGGCGGCGTGAACGGCGCGGGTTTGCAAATTGATCGATTGCAGTGGTGCGATGGTCTGCATCGCCGCCATCACCTGCCCGGGCGTAAACGTCTGCCCCTGCGGCACGACCGCCGCTGGCCGCACGGCCTCCGAGATCGAGTCGATGCCGCAAATGCCGCAGCCAGTCGGGCCGGCGATGTGGCGGCGACGCTCGCTGATGCGCGCGGCATCTTCCGACGCAAGCCACATGCGCAGCTCGATGCCCTCGTCTAGGCGGACCACCTCGAGTGACTTGATGTCATCGACCGATTTAATGATGCCTTCATCCAGGCTGAAGCCAACCGCAAAATCCTCGAGGTTCTGCGGCGTTCCCATCATGACGGCGTAGGTGCCGCCATTGTAGGTCAGCGCCAGCGGCGTCTCCTCCGGGATCAGCCGCGCTCCTTCGGACGCGACACCGTCGCGCCAGATCTCACGGTCGATAGCCTGGACCGGCACGTGCATGCCGCTACTCCGCGGCCTCGGCCGGCGCGATGCGGCGGGAATGCCGCGCCTGCGCGTCGTAGGCCTTCTGCCAGTCAGACGGGCCGTTCGACGGCGAAATCTGCACCGCCGTGACCTTGTATTCGGGGCAGTTGGTCGCCCAGTCCGAATAGTCGGTCGTGATGACGTTGGCCTGCGTGTCCGGATGGTGGAACGTGGTGTAGACGACGCCCGGCGCGACGCGATCGGTGATCTCCGCACGCAGCGTGGTCTCGCCGGCGCGGCTCTTCAGCCGCACCCAGTCCCCGTCGCGCACGCCACGCTGTTCGGCATCGTGCGGATGGATCTCCAGCCGATCCTCGGCATGCCAGACCACGTTTTCGGTGCGCCGGGTCTGCGCGCCGACATTGTACTGGCTGAGAATGCGGCCCGTGGTGAGCAGCAGCGGATAGCGCGGGCCGGTGCGTTCGTCGGTCGCGACATATTCGGTGACGACGAACTTGCCCTTGCCACGGACGAAGCCGTCGATATGCATCACCGGCGTGCCCTCGGGCGCCTTTTCGTTGCAGGGCCACTGCACCGAGCCGAGCTCGTCGAGCTTGGCATAGGAGACGCCGGCGAAGGTCGGGGTCAGCGCCGCGATCTCGTCCATGATCTCGGAAGGATGGCTGTAGGTCATCTCGAAGCCCATGGCCTTGGCAAGGCCGATGGTGACCTCCCAGTCGGCGAGGCCGTTCTTCGGCGTCATCACCTTGCGGACGCGCTGGATGCGGCGCTCGGCGTTGGTAAAGGTGCCGTCCTTCTCGAGGAAGCTGGAGCCCGGCAGGAACACATGGGCGTAGTTCGCGGTCTCGTTCAGGAAGAGGTCGTGGACGATGACGCATTCCATCGCCGACAGTGCCGCCACCACATGCTTGGTGTTGGGATCGGATTGCAGGATGTCTTCGCCCTGCACGTAGATCCCCATGAACGTGCCTTCGACCGCGGCGTCGAACATGTTGGGAATGCGCAGGCCGGGCTCGGGGTTGAGCTTGACGTTCCACAGCGCCTCGAACTGGTCACGCACGGCATCGCCCGAGATGTGGCGATAGCCGGGGAGCTCGTGCGGGAACGAGCCCATGTCGCAGGAGCCCTGCACGTTGTTCTGGCCGCGCAGCGGGTTCACGCCGACGCCGGGGCGACCAATATTGCCTGTGGCCATCGCGAGGTTCGCGATCGCAATCACGGTGGTCGAGCCCTGGCTGTGCTCGGTGACGCCGAGACCGTAATAGATCGCGCCGTTGCCGCCGGTGGCGTAGACGCGCGCTGCTTGGCGCAGATCGTTCGGATCGACGCCGGTGAGGATGGCGGTGGCTTCCGGGCTGTTGTTCGGCTGGGCGACGAACGCCGCCCATTCCTCGAACTCGCTCCAGTCGCAGCGTTCGCGCACGAAGGCTTCGTCGACGAGACCTTCGGTGACGATCACATGCGCCAGTGCCGTCATCACCGCAACGTTGGTGCCGGGCATCAGCGGCAGGTGCAGCGCCTTCACATGCGGCGATTCCACCATCTCGGTACGGCGCGGATCGATCACGATCAGCTTGGCGCCCTGGCGCAGCCGCTTCTTCAGGCGGGAGGCGAACACCGGATGGGCCGAAGCGGGGTTGGCACCGATGACGACGACGACGTCGGTGTCCTCGACCGAGTCGAAATCCTGCGTGCCGGCAGAGGTACCGAACGTGGTCGAGAGGCCATAGCCGGTGGGAGAGTGGCAGACGCGGGCGCAGGTGTCGACATTGTTGTTGCCGAATCCGGCCCGGATCAGCTTCTGCACCAGATAGGTCTCTTCATTGGTGCAGCGGGACGAGGTGATGCCACCGATGGCGTCGCGGCCGTATTTCTTCTGGATGCCGCGCATCCTGTCGGCGGCAAACGAGAATGCCTCGTCCCATGACACTTCGCGCCAGGGATCCTCGATCCGCTCGCGGATCATCGGGTGGAGGATGCGCTCCTTGTGGTTGGTGTACCCCCAGGCGAAGCGGCCCTTGACGCAGGAATGGCCGCGATTGGCCTTGCCGTCCTTGTACGGCACCATGCGGACGACTTCCTCGCCGCGCATCTCGGCCTTGAAGGCGCAGCCGACGCCGCAATAGGCGCAGGTGGTGACGACCGAGTGTTCGGGCTGGCCGATCTCGATCACGGATTTCTCGGTCAGCGTCGCGGTCGGGCAGGCCTGCACGCAGGCGCCGCAGGAGACGCATTCGGAGCCGAGGAAGCTCTCGCTCATGCCGGGCGAGACGCGGCTATCGAAGCCGCGGCCGGAGATCGTCAGCGCGAAGGTGCCTTGCACCTCCTCGCAGGCGCGGACGCAGCGCGAGCAGACGATGCACTTGGAGGGATCGTAGGTGAAGTACGGGTTGGACTCGTCCTTCGGCATCCAGGCGGCGTTGATCTCGCCATTGGACTTGCCGGGTGTCTTGGCGAAGACGTGGTTCTCGCCCTCATAGCCGTAACGCACGTCGCGCAGGCCTACGGCGCCCGCCATGTCCTGCAACTCGCAATCACCGTTAGCACCGCAGGTGAGGCAGTCGAGCGGATGGTCGGAGATGTAGAGCTCCATCACGCCCTTGCGCAGCTTCTTGAGCCGCTCGCTCTGGGTGTGCACGATCAGGCCGGACATGACAGGCGTGGTACAGGAGGCCGGCGTTCCGGCGCGGCCCTCGATCTCGACGACGCAAAGGCGACACGAGCCGAACGCATCAACCATGTCGGTCGCGCAGAGTTTCGGGATCTGATGGCCAGCGTCCATCGCCGCTCGCATGATCGAGGTGCCCTCGGGCACCGTGACCTGGTTGCCGTCGATTGTTAGCGTGACCATTGTTTCCGATTTCGAGCGCGGTGTACCGAAGTCGATTTCTTCGATCAGAGACATTGTCGTTCTCCTATTCCGCGGCCTGAAGCGTGGTCGGGGCCGGGACGAAATCCTCCCGGAAGTGCTTCAATGCGCTGAGCACGGGGTAGGGCGTGAAGCCGCCGAGCGCGCAGAGCGAGCCGAATCTCATGGTGTTGCAGAGATCTTCGACGAGTGCGAGGTTCTCGCTCACGCGCTCGCCGTTGATGATCTTCTCGATCGTCTCGACGCCGCGGGTCGAACCGATCCGGCATGGCGTGCACTTGCCGCAGGATTCGATGGCGCAGAATTCCATGGCGAAACGCGCCTGCTTGCGCATGTCGACACGATCGTCGAACACGACGATACCGCCATGGCCGATCAGGCCGTCGCGCGCGGCGAAGGCCTCGTAGTCGAACGGTGTGTCGAACAGCGCGCGCGGGAAGTAGGCGCCCAAGGGACCACCGACCTGCACCGCGCGGACCGGACGGCCCGTGAACGTGCCGCCGCCGATGTCGTCGACGAGCTCGCCGAGCGTCACGCCGAACGCCGTCTCGAACAGCCCGCCGTGGCGAATGTTGCCGGCGAGCTGGATCGGCATCGTGCCGCGCGAGCGGCCCATACCGAAATCGGCATAGGCCTTGGCGCCCTCGGCCAGGATGAAGGGGATGGCGGCGAACGACAGCACGTTGTTGATGACGGTGGGCTTGCCGAACAGGCCGCGATGCGCGGGCAGTGGCGGCTTTGCGCGCACGAGGCCACGGCGGCCTTCGAGGCTTTCCAGCAGCGAGGTCTCTTCGCCGCAAACGTAAGCCCCGGCGCCGACCCGCACTTCGAGATCGAAGCTGTGCGTGGAGCCACCGATGTTCGCGCCGAGATAGCCGTCGCGCTTCGCAGCCTGGATGGCCGCATTCATCGCCTCGACCGCGTGCGGATACTCGCTGCGGATGTAGATGTAACCCTTGGTCGCGCCGACCGTGAGTCCGGCGGTCGTCATCCCCTCAATGACGAGAAAGGGATCGCCTTCCATGATCATGCGGTCGGCGAAGGTGCCGCTGTCGCCTTCGTCGGCGTTGCAGACGATGAACTTGCGATCCGCTTTCGCCTGCGCGACAGTCTTCCACTTGATGCCGGTCGGGAAGCCCGCGCCGCCGCGACCGCGCAGGCCGGACGCGGTCACTTCATTGAGGATCGCTTCCGAGCCGAGCGACAGCGCGCGCTCCAGGCCCTTGTAGCCGCCATGGGCGCGGTAGTCGTCGAGCGAGCGCGGGTCGATCACGCCGCAGCGCGCGAAGGTCAGGCGGGTCTGGCGTTTGAGCCAGGGAATCTCGTCGGTGGCTCCGAGCCGCAGCAGATGCGGCGTGTTGCTCGCGAGCGCGTCGAGCAGGGAGGGCACATCGGTCTCGGTCACAGGGCCGAACGCGATCCGGCCCTGCGGCGTCGCGACCTCGACCAGCGGCTCGAGCCAGTACAGGCCGCGCGAGCCGGTCCTGACGATCTCGACGGCAATGCCACGCTTGGCTGCAGTCTGCTCCAGCGCCAGCGCGACCTCGTCCGCGCCGACCGCAAGCGCACCCGCATCGCGAGAGACATATAGACGGATGCTCATCGCTGCGCCTCCGCAACGAGAGCATCGATGCGCTTTTCATCGAGTCGGCCGATCAGCCGGCCGTCGAGCATCGCGGACGGCGCGGTTGCGCACAGTCCGAGGCAGTAGATCGGCTCCAGCGTGACGCGGTCATCGGCCGTGGTGTGGCCGAGCGAGACGCCAAGCTTCGCCTCCGCACGCGCAGCCAGCGCGTCACCGCCCGCCGCCTGACAGGCCTCCGCGCGGCAGAGCTTCAGCACATGGCGGCCGGCCGGCCTGTGGCGGAAATCATGGTAGAATGTGAACACGCCGTGCACTTCGGCGCGGGACAGATTGAGCGCCTGCGCCACCATGGGAATGGCTGCCGCTGGCACGTAGCCGAACGCCTCCTGGAGCGAGTGCAGGATCACCAGCGTCGCGCCTTCCTGCTCGCTGTGTTCGGCAATGATCTCGGCGCCGCGCGTTTCGTCCCAAGGCTCAAAAACCGCTGTCATTCTTCGTTCTCAACCGGAGCGTCTGCTCAGGGCAAACTATTTGGAATCATTCGAAGATCAATAAAGCTGTCTCATGCTGCGATTGCGGATTCCGATCGATCTGCCATGGCAATCATTCGATTTGAAATTGCAATTGAAGCCGTCCGCGGGGCGGTTTTTACGTGTTGGGAGGGGGAGGGCATGCTAGCTTGCATGCCGCCACACGATCCGGGGGACGAACGGTTGCTCGACAAGCTTGAACTGCTGCTGGCGCTGGCGAAGGAACGGCATTTCGGCCGGGCTGCCGAAATGTGCGGCGTGACGCAACCGACGATGTCGACCGGGCTGAAGCAGCTCGAGGAGATCCTCGGCGTGATGCTGGTCCAGCGCGGCTCCCGTTTCCAGGGTTTTACGCCGGAAGGCGAGCGGGCGCTGGATTGGGCGCGGCGGATCGTCGGCGATGCCCGCGCGATGCGTGATGAGATCAACGGGCTGAAGCATCAGCTCTCCGGCGAGATCCGTATCGCCGCAATCCCTACCGTGCTGGGCATGGTCGCCGCGCTGACGACGCCGTTCCGTGCCAGGCATCCCGAGGTGCGTTTCCGCATCCAGTCCACCACCTCATCGGAGGTGCTGGGGTTGCTCGAGAATCTCGAGGTGGATGCGGGGCTGACCTATATCGAGAACGAGCCGATCGGCAAGGTGCGCACCATCCCGCTCTACAGCGAGAGCTATCGTCTGCTCACCGCGCCGGATGGAATGTTCGGCGATCGCGAGACGGTGACGTGGAAGGAGGTCGGGCAGGTGCCGCTATGCCTGCTGACGCCCGACATGCAGAACCGCCGCATCATCGACCGCGCGTTACGTTCGGTCGGCGCCGAGGCGACGCCGACCTTGACCTCGAATTCGCTGCTGGTGCTGTTCACGCATGTGAAGACGGGGCGCTGGGCCAGCGTGATGCCGGCCAAGCTCGCCGAGACGCTCGGCCTTTCCGATACGGTGCGCTCGATCCCGATCACCGATCCCGATGTCAATTACAGCATCGGCATGGTGATCCCGCAGCGTGATCCGATGACGCCGCTGATTGCGGCGCTGGTCAACGTCGCGCGGGAAGTCGCGCCGTCGCTGCAATCGTAGCAATCAGGCCGCGGCCGATATTCCGGACGCCGACTTGATCGCGTCGCGGGGCAGGGTGACGCGCACGACCGTGCCGACCTCGAGTTTGGAGCGCAGCCGCATCGAGCCGCCATGGAGCTGCGCCAGCGAGCGAGCAATCGCCAGCCCCAGTCCCGAGCCGTGATAGGTCTTGGTGAGCTGGCTCTCGACCTGCTCGAACGGGCGGCCGAGCCGCGCCAGTGAATGCGGCGCGATGCCGATGCCGGTGTCGGCGATCATCAGCACGATCCTGTCGTCGAGCTGTCGGCTGCGCACCACGATGCGTCCGCCGTCGGGCGTGAACTTCACGGCGTTGGAGAGCAAATTGACGATGATCTGCTTGGTGGCGCGGCGGTCGGCGACGACCGAGATGGACTTTGCGATGTCGGCGTCGAGCGTCAGGTGCTTGTCCTGCGCGCGGCCAGTGACGACTCGCAGGGATTCCGCCAGCGTCTGCGCCAGGTCGAGCTCTTCCATGTCGAGCTTCATGCGGCCGGCTTCGATCTTGGACATGTCGAGGATGTCGTTGATGACTTCGAGCAGATAATGCCCGCTGGTCAGGATGTCGTGGCAGTATTCCTGGTACTTCTCCGAGCCGAGCTCGCCGAACATGCCCGAGCCCATGATCTCGGAGAAGCCGATGATCGCGTTCAGCGGCGTGCGCAACTCGTGGCTCATATTGGCGAGGAATTTCGACTTGGTCTGGTTGGCTTCCTCGGCGCGGGTCTTCTCACGCTGGTATTTCTCGGCGAGATCGGCGAGTTCGCCGGCCTGGCGTTCCAGGGCTGCCTGCGAGCGCTTGAGGTCGATGACGGTGGCGCGCAGGCGCAGATCGTTGTCGACCAGCTTCTGCTCGTGCTCCTTGATGCGGGTGATGTCGGTGCCGACCGAGACGTAGCCGCCGTCCTTGGTGCGGCGCTCGCTGATGTGCAGCCAGCTGCCGTCGTCAAGCTGCGCCTCGAAGGTGCGCGCGCCGGGACCCTGGCTCGCGGTCTCGTTGTGCCGGGTGCGGACCTCGGGCATGCGGCCGACCTCGAGCACGGTCTCGTAGGAGGTGCCTGGGATGACGGCGCTGTCGGGCAGCTTGTGCAGCCGCTGGAAGTGCGAATTGCAGAGCACCAGGCGGTCGCTCGCATCCCACAGCACGAAGGCTTCGGGAATGGTCTCGATCGCGTCGCGCAGGCGCAGATCGGCTTCCACGGTCCGCTCGGCGAGGCTCTTCTGCTCGGTGATGTCGACGGCGATCCCGATCAGGTGAACGCTGGAGTCGGTGGCGCCGCTGGTTTTTTCGCAGCGGACGCGGAGCCAGATCCAGTGGCCGTCGACATGCTGCATGCGGAAGGTCTGGTCGATGTGGTCGATCTTCTCGGAGATGAGCTGGTCGGCGATCTCGAACAGGTCGATGTCGTCGGACTTCACCAGCGCGTTGACCTCGCCGAAGGTGAGGAGTTCGTTGCGGCCGTCGAGGCCGAGCATGGAAAACATCGACTGCGACCAGAAGATGCGGCCGCGTGACAGGTCCCAGTCCCACAGTCCGCAGCGGCCGCGGTTGAGCGCGGTGTCGATCCGGCCGCGCACGGCGTCGTTGATCAGGTCGCCCTCGCGGGCACGGGTGGACTGCCAGTGGAAGGCGAAGCCGAGGATCAGGACCACGAAGCCGGTGGTGGCCGACAGCGTCACCGACAGCGCGGCGTCCGAGCCCCAGATCGGCTCGTTGCGTTCCTGGATCACGGTCACGAAGCCGGGCAGCGACTTGATCTGCCGCGAGGTCGCCATCGCGGCATTGCCGTTCGGCAGCGTCATGTCGGAGATGTTGCCGTCGCGCGGCGGCGCCGCCAGCAGTTGCGCCGTCGTGATTGCGTCGAGCAGGCGGTCGTTGCCCGAGGGATCGCTGTCGACCGGGATACGGGCGAGGATACGACGGTCGAGTCCGGCCGAGGTGACGATGACGTGGCGGCCCGAGGCGGTGCCCCAGGATGGAATGAGATCGGGCAGCAGCGCCGGCAGGCTCTCGATATTTTTCAGCCGCTCCTGTCGCGCAGAGGTGAGGCGGTCGATACGCTCGGCGAGCAGGTCGGCGAGCGCCGAGATGTCGTGGCGGATCACCAGTCGCTTCTGGCGCGTCTGGTCGACGACCTGCACGAACGCGCCGAGGCAGATCGTGATCAGGAACGCGATGATGAGCGTCGGCACGGCACGGCGCAGTGCAGGCTCCGCGATCAGGAGCCGATGATAGGCAGGTTTCGCGATCGATTGCGCCAATCCTTTGATCGAATCGGATTGGACGCACGCGTTCGCGGCGTCTGCACGCGACATGCCTAAAGCCCCCTGGAAACCTGCTTGCAACTGGACTTCGGAAGCAGCCCCACATCGCTTCCGAATCATGGTCGATTTGAATCCAGATTTCGCGAGCTGTCGAGAGTCAACGAATCGTTAACGCGAATTTATTCTTATCCAACGCGCAGTTTGCGTGATGCGCGTCCGCAAACTTACGTGCGCGGCGAGTCCGAAACGAGAACATGTGACTCCTCGCACATTCTCCGTCACGCGCGCGGCGGTTCGGCGTGACTGATGACGCGCTTCACGCTCGGGAACGCGCGCCGCAACGCGCGCTCGATCGCGTCGACATGCTCGTGCACCCTGATCACGCTCATCGACGGCTCGGCGCGGCAGTGGAAGTTGACGATCTCGCCGGCATCGGTGTTGCGGACGCGGACATTGTGGATGTCGTGGATCTCGCCGCCGGCGGTATATTCCGTCAGAGCGGCGGCGATGGCCCGCACCCGTTCCGGTTCGGCGTCGACCCCGAACGGCAGTTCCGGTTCCAGCGGTTCGATGTGGACGTCGACTTCGACGTCCGCGCCGAACTCTTCCTGGATGTTGCGTTCCAGCGTATTGGCGACGTCATGGGCGGCGTCGAGCTGCATCCCGGCGTCGACCTCGAGGTCGATGCTGACGATCAGCTTGGCGCCGAGGTCGTGCACGGTGACGTGGTGGATGGCGAGGCCCGAATTGTGGGCGATGACCATGATGCGGTCGCGCACGGTCTCGTTGTCGCGCGCCACGGGGACTGCGGTGAAGGTGAGGTCGGTATCGCCGAAGGCCTTCTCGACGGCTGCTTGCGCGTTGCGCTTGATGTCCTCGACCCGGTCGATGGGATAAGTCCGCGGCACCTTTGCGATCGTGTCGATAAACGTGGTTGCACCGACCATGCGCACGCGGAGCCGCTCGACGTCGATCACGCCCGGCACGCTGCGGATCGCAGCCGTGGCCGTCTCATGCGCGCCTTCCGGGGCGCGGTCGACCAGCGTCTGCACGGTCGAGCCGGCCATGCGCAGGCCGAGCAGGGCGATCATCACGGCCACCGCGGCGGCGGCAGCCGCGTCGCCCCACCAGAAGCCGAGGCCGGCGAGGATCAGGCCCACGATCACGGCGAACGAGCCCATCACGTCGGAGGCGAAATGCAGCGCATCCGCGGCGAGCGCCTGGCTCCTGGTCTCCCGCGCGGCACGGTGCAGGGCACGGGCGCGCCAGAGATTGACGACGATGTCGATCACCAGCACCACGAACGGCACGGCCGAAATGGTCGGCGGCGCGGTTCCCTCGCGCAGCCGGCTGTAGGCTTCGACCAGGATGCCGCCGGCGAGCACATAGAGCAGGGCGGTGACGCCCAGCGCCGAGACGCTTTCGAGCTTGCCGTGGCCGTAATGATGCTCCTCGTCCGCCGGCTTGTCGGACACCCGCACCACCGCCCAGGTGATGATGGTCGCGACCAGGTCGATCGAGGAATGCAGCGCCTCAGAAATCAGCGCCAGCGAGCCGATCGCGATGCCGACCGCGAACTTGGCCGCCGCCATGCCGCCGCTGGCGAAGATCGAGATCGCTGCGACTGAGGTTTTGTTGTGTTGGCCTGTCATGGCGGGGATTTAGCAGCCCAGGGGTGAACATCAAGCGACGATCCACAGGCGTACACGCTAGTGAGTTGCAGGAGCGGGCGCCTCCACCTCCGTCATGCCCGGGCTTGTCCCGGGCATCCACGATCTTTCTAAATCGCGGGAAAGACGTGGATGGCCGGGACAAGCCCGGCCACGACGAGCTGAGAGAGCGCGCCATATGGCCTCTCGCCGCTGCCCGCGGTCACTAGAGCGTCACCACAATCTTCCCCAGGTGCTTGTTCGCCTCCATGTGCTCGAACGCCTTGTCGATGTCGTCGAAGGCAAACACCTTGTCGATCGGCAGCTGGAGCTTGCGCGACTCGACCGCGCCCCAGATGTCCTTCTTGACCTCGTCGAAGATCTCACGGACTTCCGCGATGGTGCGGGTGCGAAAGGTGACGCCGATGTAGCTGATGCGGCGCGCTGCATGCAGGTCGAAGTTGAAATCGGCGTGGGTGCCGCCGAGCCGGCCGACATTGACGATGCGACCCTTGACCCTGGTCGCTGCAAGGTTCTGATTGGCGACTTGGCCCGAGACCTGGTCCACGATGAGGTCGACACCTTCGCCGTTCGTCGCCTTCAGCACCTCGTCGACCCATGTGGGGTCGGAGGAATCGACCGCGAGGTCGGCGCCATACTCCTTCAGCCGGTCGCGACGAGTGGCATCGGTCGAGGAGCCGATCACGAGCCTGGCGCCCTTCAGCTTCGCAATCTGCATCGCCATCAGGCCGACGCCGGAGCTTGCGCCCTGGATCAGCACGGCCTGCCCGGGCTGCACGCCGCCGATGGTGACGACGGCGTTGTGCATGGTCGCCAGCGCGACGGGCAGGGTGGCGGCTTCCTCGAAGTTCATGTTCGAGGGCGCGCGGAACAGCCGGCCGTGATCGGCCAGCGTGTATTCGGCAAACGCCGCGCCGCCCGAGCCCATGATGCGGTCACCGACCTTGACGCCCTTGGCATCCGGTCCGAGCGCGGCGACCTCGCCGGCCCATTCCATGCCGAGCACGGTGCCGGCGCCGCCGGCCGCGCCATGAGCGTGGCCCTTGCGCATGCCGGTATCGGCGCGATTGAGGCCACAGGCGCGGACCCGGACCAGCACCTGCGTGCCTTCAGGCTTTGGTTGAACGACGTCGGAAATCGTAGCGCCACCAGGGCCGTAGACATAAGCCTTCATGTATTGCTCTCGCTTCTTGCAGTGATTATTCCGCAGCCTGCGCTGTCGGATGAACGATCATGCCTTCGAGCCGGCTGCGGATGATGGCCTCCGCTTCGCGCACGATGCGGGAGATCAGCTCGGCGCAGGTCGGGATGTCCTGGATCAGACCCTGGACCTGGCCCGCCGACCAGATGCCTTCGTCCGAGTTGCCGGTCGCGTAGACCATCTTGCCGCGGGCGCCCGCGACGAGCTCGCGTATGTCCTCGAACTTGGCGCCTTCCTTCTCCATCGCGACAACCTTGGTCGAGATCTCGTTCCTGGCGACGCGGGAGGTGTTGCGCATGGTGCGGAAGATCAGCTCGGTCTCGCGCTCGTCATTGGCGACGATCTTCTCCTTGATGAGCTGATGAATGGGGCTCTCTTTGGTCGCCATGAAGCGGGTGCCCATGTTGATGCCTTCGGCGCCCAGCGCCAGTGCGGCGACCAGGCCGCGGGCGTCGGCAAAGCCGCCGGAGGCGATCATCGGGATCTTGATCTTGTTGGCGGCGGCCGGGATCAAAATCAGGCCGGGGGTGTCGTCCTCACCGGGGTGGCCTGCGCATTCGAACCCGTCGATCGAGATGGCGTCGACGCCCATGCGCTCGGCGGAGAGCCCGTGACGGACGCTGGTGCATTTGTGCACGACCTTGACGCCGTGCTTCCTGAACTCGTCGACATGTTCCTGCGGCTTGTTGCCGGCGGTTTCGACCACCTTGATACCGCTCTCGATGATGGCGGCGCGGTATTCGGCATAAAGCGGCGGCTTGATCGCGGGCAGGATGGTGAGGTTGACGCCAAACGGCTTGTCGGTGAGATCGCGGCAGCGGGCGATCTCCTTCCTGAGGTCCTCCGGCGTCGGCTGGGTCAACGCCGTGATGAAACCGAGCGCGCCGGCATTGGCGACGGCAGCGACCAGCTCGGCGCGCCCGACCCATTGCATGCCGCCCTGGACGATCGGGTGCTCGACACCGACGAGCTTGGTGAACCGTGTCTGCAGCATGATCTGTTTCCTCCGCCCGTGTGGCGTTCTGTTATCGTTTGATGGCGGCAGGATGCCGCCCGGGTCGGGAAAAGTCTATTGGGAGAGCGTGCCGTGGAGGCGGGTCGATCATGCGGGGAGCGGGGGGATTCCGCAGGGCGGATAATTGAGGTGGGTAGCACCGGTGGCGCGAGGGTCTTGTGCGCCGCTGCTTCAACATCGTCATTGCGAGCGCAGCGAAGCAATCCCGGCTGTCCCCGTGGAGGGATTCTGGATTGCTTCGCTGCGCTCGCAATTGACGGAGGATGAGGAGCTTTCGGAGACCATCAACTTGCATTTCCGTCGCAAGACACGCCTTCGCATCCTCGCGGCGTATCCGCCCGAGCTTTGCCTGGTCGCATCACCCTCGCGGTAACAAGGGCGCAGGGAAGGCCGGGCGCCGGCTGGCACCCGCAAGTCCGTGCGCCAAAGGAATGCACACGGGGTGGACCACAGGTCAGCCAATCGCCCGGCCTTCCCTGCGCGATGGTTTACGGTGTACTTCGTGCTCTCCCCGGGGAGCGATGCACTATTGCCCCCGTCGCCCCGCAGATCGCTGATGCGCGCGCCCGGTCGGGCAGCACGCATCACCACAGGACTTGACGCACAGACCCCGGGCGTCAGGACCACACGACTTGACCGTCCGCGCACGTCCTCGCTGGGCCTTCGGGAGCTGGCGTGTGCTCGCACCCGAAGCCATGCGAAGACGCTGTCGGCGCCGTGTCGTAGGCACGAAAGCCTGTGCTCACGGTTTCCCGCCCTGCAAGGCTCGCCGCGCCCGACGCCGTCGCGTCCATCGCTGCCCAACCCGCGGTTCGTGACGATCGCGATCCGCCCCTTGTTCCGGGTCAGGGTATCGCGTACGTACGACAAATCCGAATTTCGGTAAAGCGGAATATTTTTGCGGGCGGGGATTGACAGGCGGGCTGGGAAATTTGCGCGGGTGTTTTGCCCGACGGGCACTCCGCCGATCCATCGTGCCCCAATTGCTTCGGCATCGTCATTGCGAGCGCAGCGAAGCAATCCAGACTTTACCCGGGGAGGGACTCTGGATTGCTTCGCTGCACTCGCAATGACGGCGTCGCGTGGTACGTCCTGGCAGGCTCTATTCCGTCGACAGCCGCACCATCTGGCGGCCGCCGTTCATTTCCTTGAGGCTGTTGACGAAGTTTTCCGGGCGCTGCCAGCGGTTGGGGACCTTCAATCCCATGTACTCGGCGATGTCGCCGATGAACCCGGTGCAATTGGTGGTCTCGGCGTTCCAGACCGGCGAGTTCGCTTGCAATTTCTTGATATAGGCAAACACGCGCTTGGCGTCGGCTTCGTTCAAATAGACGCGGTAGTTCGCGGTCAGGTAATCCGGGTCGAGATCGCCGTAACTCGCGCCGGTCTCCGCCGGCACCCAGGTGAGGTGACCGAGCACATAGGCCCAAGTGTCGCCGGCGGGCGTGAGCCCTGCCACCTCGACGGCGCGCTCGCTGGTCTTGCCGTACCAGACGAAGGCGTGGCCCCAGCTCGCGGCCGTGCGGGCGCGGAAATCGACGTAATACGGACCTTTCTCCGCGCGCGCGACCGCGCGCCGCGTCGTTTGCGGCGCCGGACGTGATGCGGTGTCGGTCGTGGCAAGCGCGTTTGCATCGGCAACGCGCTTGTTCGCTTCGTGGGCCGAAGCCGAGGGTGTCGTACACGCGAGCATGGCCGCGAGCGCGACTCCCGCAAGGATGCAGGGTCCCGATCGATCAGGTTTGTTCGTCACGCTATGCCCCTCGACTGTCGGCCACTCACGCAGAGTGCCTCTTCTGCGCGTATTCGCTAAGGCGTCAGTAGCGCGCCGCGACCGGGCCGGGCGCCTTGCCGATCGGGGCCTTTCCAACCGGGCTCTTGCCAATCGGCATCTTGCCGATCGGCGCCTGCTCTGAATAGACGGGAACGGGCTGGCGGCGCGGCAGATCCGCAGCGTTCGCAGCCGTCACCAGAGCAAACGTAGCACCCACGACAAATACAATCTTCTTCACAGTCATACCCCTAGAAGGTTTGGTCCAAACACGGCACCGCCGTGCCCGCAGACACGCTCACAGAAGGGCGGCCGAATGCGTCCACAGTGCGGCGCGCTGGCGACATGTTGGCGGCATATGCCGGGCGCGCGGAGATGTGATGTGTCTGAAAGTTTCGGAGCCCGCGGCTGGTAGGATGGGTAGAGCGGAAGCGAAACCCATCGAACGCTTAGCCGAGGTGAGATGATGGGTTTCGCTGCGCTCTACCCATCCTACGAGGCTCACCCGATCCGGTTCAGGCTATTCCGGATCGTCGAGAAGATGCCGCCGATGTCTTTTCGCAAGCCGTCGAGCGCGTTGAAATTGTCGAAGATGCGGGCGAGGCGGTCTTCGACCTCGCGCTTGCTCCTGGTCAGTGCCTCGACGCGAGAGGCGAGGGTGACGTCGCCGCTCGCCTCGATCTCGCCGACGGTTTTGGCAAGGAGATCGCGCGTGGTGCCGACGTCCGCGATCAGGGCCTCGATGCCGAACACGGGCGCCTTCAGCGGGAGGAGGTCGGCCTGCGACTTCGACAGCTCCGTCTGGAAGGCGTTCAGTGTCGCCAGCGTCTCCTGTAACGCACCGAGGCGCTGGCGCGACTGGAGCACAAAATCGTTCAGCGCATTCTGGCGGTCGGCAAGCGTCTTGCCGTCGGCGTCGGTCTCGACACCCGCGAGCGAGCGTTCGAGCTGGGCCTGGCGCTGGCCGAGCTCTTCGAAGTCGAGTCCGATGCCTTTCAGGATGTGGAAGCTGTCGTCGATGCGGGCCAGGCGCTGCTCGATCTCGATCTTGTTCTTCGACAGCGTCGCGACGCGGGCGCCGAGCGGGGCTTCGCCGCCGGTTTCGAGCTCGTCGACGCTCTTGGCGAGGCGCTCATGACCGAGGCCCAGCTCGCCGATCAAGGCATTGAGGCCGGCGTCCGACGCGCGCAGCGGCACCAGCTCGGCGTGGGACTTCGCCAGATCTTCCTTGTACTGGTTCAGGGTCGCAAAGGTGTTCTGGACCGTGCCGACCCGCGACAGCAGCATCGATCCGTCGCGCGCGATGTCCTGGAGCCGGTCGGCGAGGTTGTTCTTGCGATCGTCGGTCTCGAGGTCGTGCAGCGAGCGTTCGAGCTGGTTCTGGCGGTCGCGGATCTCGGTGAAAACCGGCTCCACCGCGCGGCGCTGCTCGGCGACCTTGCCGACCATGTCGCGCAGCTCCTGCTGGCGGCGGCGGATTGCGGCGAGCTGGTCGTGCATGTCGGTGGATTCGTTGCGGCCGCGCTGGAGCAGTGCGCGCTGCTCGGTCTCGCCCAGCTTGTCGTCGAGGGCGGAGACGGCCTCCCGGGGATCGCTCTCGATCAGGTGTTGGACGGTGGCGTCGAGATGGTTCTGCAGGGCGTGGGCGACGACGACGTCCTCGCGGGTCTTCTTGAGGCGGTCGCGCAATGTGTCGAGGCGCCGGTCCTGGCGCGAGAGCCGCCAGGCGGAGGCGCCAATCAACGCCAGCGCCAGGGCCAGGATCGCGCCGGTCGCAATACGCTGCGGGACGGGCAGGCCTCCGAACCAGGCAGGCAGGTGGCCGAAATCGTAACCGAGCGCCTGCTGGGCGAAGATCGCGATGGCGGTGAGCAGAACAAACCAGGCAACCAGGAAAAACAGCCACATCGTGACTTCCTCACGCCGGCACATTATCGCCATAGTTGCTATTGGAGAGCGGAACCGAGATCAAGGGCCGCGGGGCTTGCCGGAGGTTTCCCGGTAGCGCGATCCACGGCCGGCCGCGTCAGCCGATCGGTGGAGGGGCGGCGCGGGTTGCGGGGGTTTCCCGACGCGGGGTGGGGCGCTTCCTCCGCGTCATTCCGGGGCGCGCGCGGCGCGAGCCCGGAATCCATTGATCTGCAGTCTCTGACGCCCGATGGACTCCGGGTTCGGCGCTGCGCACCGCCCCGGAATGACAGAGTGCGCTACAGCCGAAACTCGTTGGTCAACTCGCCGATGCCGTCGATCGCGACGGTTACCGTGTTCACGGGCTCTTTCATCACGCCGACGCCGACCGAGGTGCCGACGGCAATGAGGTCGCCGGGAAGCAGGGTCATGTCGTGGGAGATCCGGCTGACCAGCTCCTGCGCGGTGAAGATCATGTCCGATATCGGATAGTTCTGCCGCTCCGCGCCGTTGAGGATGGTACGGACCACCAGCTTGGCCGGATCGAGACCGGTGGCGATGACCGGGCCGAACGGGCCGTAATCGTCGATGCCCTTGGCCCGCGCCCATTGCGGGAAGGTCGGGTCGCTGGTCAGGATGTCGTTGGCGGTGATGTCGTTGACGCAGGTGTAGCCGAAGATGAAGCTGTCCGCTTCCGCCGGCGACACCCGGGCACAGGCCTTGCCGATGACGATGCCGAGCTCGCCTTCATAGGTAGTCTTGCCGTCGTAATGAGAGGGGCGGCGGATCACGGCGCCGGGCGTCGTGATGCTGGTGGTGGCCTTCAGGAGGTAGAGCGGCTCCGGCGGCTCGGGCTGGTTGAGCTTGGCCGCGAGCGCGTGAAAATTATTCCAGAGCGCGACGATCTTGCTGGGCGCGCAGGGCGCGAGCAGTTCGACCTCCGACAGCGCCAGCGTCTTGCCCGTGGCGGCATGGCGGCCAAACATCTCGCCCTCATGAACGCTGATGCTTGACGAATTCAGCGTGCCGAAGCCGGTCGCGCCGCTCTTGCGGAAGCGGAGCCATTGTTTGACCTCGCCAGCCATCACGCCACCGCCAGTGCGCGCGGATCTGATGGCGTCGAGATGCCGTCGTAGAGACCGGCGATGCGGGCGCGCTGGGTCACCATCGCCAGCACGGAATCGAGCGCGGGGGTGGCGACGCCGGTGAGGCGGCCCATCTCTTGCACGACGGTGACGAGCGGGTCGATCTCCATCGGGCGGCCGCGCTCGAGATCCTGGAGCATCGAGGTCTTGTGCGCGCCGACCTTGCGGGCGCCTTCGATGCGGCGCTCGACGTCGACGCGGAATTTGACGCCGAACGTCTCGGCGATGCCTTGCGTCTCCATCATGATCGCGCGCGACAGCGCGCGGGTGGCCGGATCGGTGCAGATCACGTCGAGCGTTGCATGGGTGAGTGCGCTGATCGGGTTGAAGCAGACATTGCCCCACAGCTTGAGCCAGATCTCGTCGCGGATGCGGTCGAGCACCGGTGCTTTCAGCCCGGCTGCGACGAAGAGATCGGCGAGGCGCTGCACGTCCGGGGTGATCTCGCCGGAGGGCTCGCCGAGCGGAAAGTTGTTGCCGTAGACGTGACGGATCACGCCGGGCGCCTCGATCTCGGTGGCGGGATAGACGATGCAGCCGATGGCGCGCGCGGCGCCGATTTCGCGCCACTGCCGTCCGCCGGGGTCGATGCTCTCCAGCGTCGCGTTCTCGTATTGGCCGCCATGCTTGTAGAAGTACCAGTAGGGAATGCCGTTGACGGCGGTGACGATGCGGGTGTGGGGCCCGAGCAGCGGCTGCATCGTCTCGATCACGCCGGTGATCGAGTGCGCCTTCAACGTGATGATGATGTAGTCCTGCACGCCGAGCTCGGCGGGATCGTCGGTGCAGCGCGGATGCACGGTGTGCTTCTCCTCGCCCGCGAGCAGCGTCAGGCCGCGCTCGCGCATCGCGGCAAGGTGTGCGCCGCGTGCGACTAGGCTGACGTCGGCGCCCGCGCGCGCGAGCTGAACCCCGAGATATCCGCCGATTGCGCCGGCGCCGTAGATGCAGATCTTCATGGAATCCTCGCGAAGCAGCGGAAGCCGGATTTCGGGACGAAAGATCCGGTCCGGCTCGGAAGGGTCCGAGCCGGGTCCGGTAGTCGCAGGGGAAGTGAGGCGCTTTAAGCTGCTTGCGGCGTGCCGTTGATCGCTTCGTCGATGAAGGATGCGATGTCGCGCATGCTGATGACGGAGACGAGGCTGTAGTCGTCGATGACGGGGAGGTGCCGGATGTGATTCCGGTTCATCAGATGGCGGACGTGCTCGATCGTGTCGCTCGACGTGCAGGACACGAGCTGTTGCACCGAGACGAGCTGCGAGACCTTGACGTTGACGGCATTGGCGCCGTGCTCGGCAACGGCGCGCACGACGTCGCGCTCGGTGAACATGCCGACCGCGGTATTACCCTCGGAGCGGACCACGTCCTTCACGACCAGCGCGCTGATATTGTTGGCGCGCATCAGCTTGGCGGCGATACCCACCGTTTCGTTCATTCGCACCGTGACAACGCGCGGTGTCTTCTTGCGCAGAATGTCTCCGACCAGCATTGCAACCTCCCTGGGTGAATGATGAACCAAGTGTGGTATACATAATGCCAATCGTCAAGCATTCGATTTGGCTGATCCGAAAAATCTTGCGGCAGTCATGCTGACGTTTGCCGTGAGCCAAAAAGAAAGGGGGCGCATCGCTGCGCCCCTGTCTCACCCGTGCAAGGTGCGTGTTCGTTATGCCGTCTCGGTCTTGGCGTTCCCGGTCGCGGCGTTGGCGCCCTCGGCTTCCTTGCCGAGGATGAAGGAGCGGCGCATCGGCTTGATCACGAACAGCGCCGTCAGCGCCGCCGTCGCGTTCAGCGCCACCGCGACCACGAATACGGCCTTCCAGCCATAGGTGGCCGAGATCACGCTTGCGAGCGGAACGAGCAGGGATGCCGTCCCCTTCGCGGTGTAGAGCATGCCGTTGTTGGTGGTTGCGAACTTCGAGCCGAAGGTGTCGCCGCAGGTCGCCGGGAACAGCGAGTAGATCTCGCCGAACACGCCGAAATAGACCGCGGTGGCGAGCACGAAGACGATAGGCACGTGGCCATAGGCCGACAGCGTCAGCAGCATCAGCGCGGCGGTGCCGAAGGCGATGAACATGGTGTGCTCGCGGCCGATCGTGTCGGAGACGAAGCCGAAGAAGGGACGTCCGAAACCGTCGAAGATGCGGTCGAGCGAGATCGCGAACGTCAGTGCCGCCATTTGGAAGCCGGCGAGCGTGACCGGCGTGTCGGCGATCTTGAAGTCGTGCGCGATCGGGGCGATCTGCGCCGCGGTCATCAGGCCCCCGGAGGCGACCATGACGAAAACGAGATACATCACCCAGAAAATAGGGGCCCGCAGCACCTGGGGCGGGGTGAAGTCGATCTTGGTCTGCGGCAGATTGAGCTGCTTCTTCTTCGGCGGGATCGAGATCCGCGGCGGCTGGATGAAGAAGGCGAGCACGAAAACGATCACGCCCTGGCCGATGCCGAAGGTGAGGAACGCGTGCTGATAGCCGCTCGTTGCGATCATGGTCGCGATCGGCACGACGGTGAGCGCAGCGCCTGCGCCGAAGCCGGCGGCAGTCGCACCGGCGGCAAGGCCCCGACGATCGGGAAACCATTTCAGCGCGTTGCCGACGCAGGTGCCGTACACCGCGCCCGCGCCCATGCCGCCGATGATCGCGGCCGCGTAGAGCAAAGTGAGGCTATCGGCATAGGAGTTGAGAATCCACGACAGCGCGATCATGACGCCGCCGAACATGATGACGATGCGCGGGCCGTACTTGTCGACGAACCAGGCCTCGATCGGCACCAGCCAGGTTTCGGTGACGACGAAGATGGTGAAAGCGAGCTGGATCGCGGCGCGCCCCCAGTGGTGCGCGTGATCGATCGGATCGACGAACAGCGTCCAGCCATATTGCAGGTTGGCGATCATCGCCATGCAGACGATGCCCATAACCAGCTGGAGCCAACGGAAACCTGTGCGGAGAGGCGCGGCCGTGACAGCGCCATCGGTGCTGGAAATCATCAAGAACCTCCCAAGCGCCTGTCTGCTTCGACACCGGTTGCAAGATGACCTGATGTCGCAATATTGTGGCTTATCGTCGCAAGCGCTGCTGCGACCTTGGTATACCATATTCCAGATTGCAAGCCCTATCTTGGCGGGCCGCAGATAAAATATGCGGAGTTCCGTCTGGGAATGGCGGGTTCATGAAAACGTCGCGCACAACGAAAACGCCCGGCCGCGAGGCCGGGCGTTTTGCGCGAGAAGGCGCTTTTGCAGCGCGTCAGACGGTCGATTGCGCGACCACGACCTTGCGCCAGGGCTTGAGCACCGCGATCGCCAGCGCCGAGGCCAGGATGTTGGCGCCGGCCGCGATGATGAACACGTTGTCCCAACTGCCCGACGACTGCTGCATGTAGTTGCCGATCGGGACCAGCAGCGCGGCCGTACCCTTCGCGGTGTAGAGCAGGCCGGCATTGGTGGTCGCGAACTTGGCGCCGAACGTGTCGGTGCAGGTCGAGGGGAACAGCGAGTAAATCTCACCCCAGGCGAAGAACACGAAGCCCGAGAGCAGCACGAACCAGAGCGGATCGTGGCCCCAGAGGTAGAGCATCCAGATGCCGATACCTTCCATGCCGAAGGCGATGAACATCGTGTTCTCGCGGCCGATCATGTCGGAGATCCAGCCGAAGAACGGACGCGTCAAGCCGTTGAGCACGCGGTCGATCGTGGCCGCGAAGGTCACCGCGGTCATCGTCACCGCCATCAGCGTGACGGGCACGTTGTCGATCTTCCAGTCGGCCGCGATCGGCTTCAAATTGGCCGTCACCATCAGGCCGCCGGCGCCGACGATCACGAACATGAAGTACATCAGCCAGAAGATCGGCTGACGCAGCACCTCCGTCGGCTGATAGTTGCGGCGGGTCTGCTGCAGATTGGCGTTCGCCACCACGCTGGGCACCTGGCCTGCCTTCGGCGCCAACAGGAAGAAGGCGAGAATGCAGATAATGATGCCTTGTCCGAGGCCGAAATAGAGGAAGGTGGTCTGGAAACCGCTGTCCTTGATCATGGCCTGGATCGGCGCGACGGTCAGCGCAGAGCCTGCACCGAAGCCCGCAGCCGTGATGCCCGCGGCAAGACCGCGCTTGTCCGGAAACCACTTCAGCGCGTTGCCGACACAGGTGCCGTAGACGCCGCCGGCGCCGATGCCCGCGACGATCATGCCGAGATAGTAGCCGTTGAGCGTGGTCGCCTGCGCGTTGATGGCCCAGCCGATGGCGCAGAGCACGCCGCCGACCAGTACGACGAGGCGCGGGCCGTATTTGTCGACGAACCATCCTTCGATCGGCACGAGCCAGGTCTCGAACAGCACGAACAGCGTAAAGGCCCATTGGATCGACGCGCGATCCCAGCCGAACTTCTTCTGGATGTCGGGGACGAAGAACGTCCAGCCGTATTGATAGTTGGCGATCATCACCATCGCCGCGACACCGACCGCCAATTGCGCCCAGCGATACGTGTCGCTAACGCGCGCGGCGGTTGGGGCCGTTGCCTGCACCATGTCCGTCATAAAGCCTCCCGTGGCGCCTCTAATTTTTCTGCGAGCGCTGGAGGGGCATTCTTGTATGCATTATGCCAAGCTTCAAGCGCTGGTCCGGCCACCGTGCGCAAATGTCGCAGGACCGCACCCGGCTGCGGCTGCGACTCAGGACAGCACAAGTAGAAATGGCCCCGTCATCCGGGGCCATTCATCAAAAGTCGTATGCAAACCGATATAAAACCGTCCCGCAGCGCGGCGGCGGGGGAGGCTGCCCGGCTTACAGGCCGAAGCGCGGCAGGTCGCCGTTGTGGTTCGAGATCTTGGCGCTCGCCATCAGGAGGCGGTCGATCGTGGCCATCAGGCGGGCGAACAGCGAGGAGGAGGGGGCGAGAGCGACGGAAGCGGTCTTGGACATCGGAATCCCTTTCTTGAGACGGTCAGCAGTGCTGTCTCATTTCGAAGGGCAATCTATGTATACCAGATGCCAAAGTCTATGCATGCCATTGCATAGCAGCATTTAGCTCTTCGCATTGCAGCATAACAATCCGTTAAATCGGCCGATTTGAGCGCGATATGCCCCAACCCCGCCGAAACTCTATCATTTGACCGCCGATGTCCAAAAAACGGAGCCTTGGCAGCGGTGCGCGAAGCCGCTAGTGGTCTGCCCCCTTCCAATCATCTGTCAGAGTGGTTCATGTCGAGCGCCTCGCCCGCCGTCTCGATCGGCATCGATTTTGGGACCAGCAACACGGTCGTGGCCCTTGCGGCGGACGACCGCCGGGTGGAGGCCATCCGCTTCGATCATGGCGGACAGCGCCACAGTGTCTTCGTATCGGCGCTGTGCTTCTGGGAGGACCGGCCGGGAGCCGGCGCCCAGGCCGAAGGCGGTCCGTGGGCGATCGAGACGTTCCTCGAGGGACGGCATGTCTACCGCTTCCTCCAGTCGTTCAAGACCTTCGCCGCGAGCTCCAGCTTCAACACCACCCAGGTGTTCCGGCAGCGCTACAAGTTCGAGGATATTCTGGCGGCGTTCCTGCGGACCCTGGCGCGCCATGGCGGCGATAAATTCGGCTTCGAGACGTCCACCATCACGGTCGGCCGCCCCGTCCGCTTCGCCGGCGGCAATCCCGACGAGGCGCTGGCGATGCAACGTTACCGGGCCGCGTTCGAGCGCCTTGGCGCCGGCCACGCGCGCTATGTCTACGAACCCGTGGGTGCAGCGTTCTCCTTCGCCCGCCGTCTGGAGCGCGATGCGACCGTGCTGGTTGCGGATTTCGGCGGCGGCACTAGCGATTTCTCGGTGATGCGGTTCTCGCGTGCCGGCGGCGCCTTGCGCGCCGAGCCGCTCGGCCATGCCGGCATCGGGATTGCGGGCGACACGTTCGATTACCGCATCGTCGATCACGTCGTCTCGCCGCGGCTGGGCAAGGGCTCCAGCTTCCGGTCGTTCGACAAGGTGCTGCCGATCCCCACCGGCCACTACACCAATCTCGCGCGCTGGCATCAGCTCGCGATGATGAAGAGCAATGGCGACCTGCGCGAGCTCCGGGAGCTTGCGCGCACCGCGGTGAAGCCGGCTCTGCTCGAGGATTTCATCACCATCGTCGATCTCGACCTCGGCTTTTCGTTGTACCGCGCGGTGTCCGACGCCAAGGTCGCGCTGTCGGCGCAGGATCAGGTGGAGTTCCGCTTCAAGGGCGGCGGGGTCGACATTGGCTCGACCATCACACGGAAGAACTTCGAAGCCTGGATTGCCGACGATATCGCGAGGCTCGGGGCCACCGTCGACAAGGTGCTGGGCGAAGCGGGCATCACCGCGCGCGAGGTCGAGAAGGTGTTTTTGACCGGCGGCACGTCCTTCGTGCCCGCTGTCCGAAAACTGTTCGCCGAGCGGTTCGGCAACGAGCGGCTGATGTCGGGCGATCAGTTCGAGTCGATCGCCTACGGTCTTGCTTTGATCGGACACAGCCCGGACCCCGACCGCTGGACCGCAAGCGGCGGGATTGCGCCGCGGGCAGGGGCGTAGGGCATTCGCGCGATTGTGTGCGCGCCTCGTCCTTCCAGATGCTATTGCTTGATCTCAGGCTCGACGAGCCTCGCCAGATTGCGCAGCGATTCCTGCCAGCCGAGATAACATGCCTCCGGCGGGATGACGTCGGGAATGCCGGCCTGCGTGATATCCACCTCGGTGCCGACGGATACTTTCTTCAGGATCACGGTGACCTGGATCTCGCCCGGCAGATTGGGGTCGTCGAACCTGTCGGTGTAGCGCAGACGTTCGCCGGGGACGAGTTCGAGATATTCGCCGCCGAAAGCGTGGCTGTTGTCCGTCGTGAAGTTGCGGAACGACATCTTGAACGTACCCCCGACCTTCGGCTCGAAATGATGGACGGTGCAGGTGAAGCCGTTCGGCGGAAGCCATTTCGCCAGCGCATCCGCCTCCAGGAAGGCGCGATAGACTTTCTCCGGGCTGGTGGTCAAAACGCGGTGCAGGCGAACAGTGCTGGGCATGATCATCTTCCTCATGAATCGCCGGGCTCGACGTCAGCGTCTATTGCCCTTTCTGTCTAGATGACGGACGAGATACCCCCGATCCGACAGGGCGTTTCGAATTTTTTGATTGATGGCCGGCAAACTGCCGCCACGTCCTGCGGCGTCATGGTGAATACGAGATTGTAGCCGGGAATCGTCGGAATGTTCCGCCCGCCTGCGGCGCGAGGCGCCGACGGCGAAAGCTGGCCGGCGATCACGCGCTCGACTGCATCGGTTGCAGTTATTGATCGAGTCGAATCTGCGCGGTTTTGACAATGTCCTGCCAGCGCGCGATCTCTTCGGTCATCCGCCGCTTGAGCGGTTCGGGGCCTCGCTGGTCCGGCGGGGGCAGGATCAAGCCTACCAGTTCGAGCCGTTTGCGCACGCCGTCATCGTCGAGCGCTGAGCGAAGCGCATCCGAGAACCGGTCGCGAATGGCGTCGGGAGCGCCTTTCGGCAGGTAGAACGCGAACCAGCTCGATGCGACAAACTGTGGAAGCCCTGCTTCCCGGGACGTCGGTGTGTCCGGCAATTGCGGAACACGTGCGGCGGCCGAAACGGTCAGAAAGCGCAGATTGTTGTCACCCAGGAAGGGAAGAACGTCGCCCAACAGTCCACAACTGAAGTCGCTGCGGCCCGCGACCAGGTCGGTCATCGCCAGCGCTGATCCGCGATACGGCACCTCCACCGGCTTGAATCCGATCACGGAGGTGAACAGCAGACAGCTGATATGGCTGATCGAGCCGACACCCGCATGGCCCAAGGTGAGGTCCGGGCCACGCGCCTTGGCGATCGCGATGAACGACGCCATGCTATCTGCGGCGAGGTCGCGGCGAACGACGACGAGGATCGGCGTTTCCGCAACCAGGCCAATCGGCGTGAAATCAACCAGCGGGTCATAACGGAGGTTCGGATACAGCGCGACCGATGCCGCATGCGTCCCGACGTGACCGCTGACGAGGGTATAACCGTCGGGCGCGCTTTTCGCGACGCGCGTTGAGCCGGTCGTGCCGCCCGCCCCAGCGACGTTCTCGACAATGATCGGCTGTCCGAGTTTTCGCGCCATGTGTTCGGACACGATCCGGCTCATCACGTCATTCGGGCCGCCAGCCGCGAACGGGACGACCAACGTGATCGGTCGTGACGGGAACGGCGACTCGGCGTGTGCCGCATTCAATAGTGTCAGCACCGCAGCTGCGACGAGGGCCGTGTGCTTGCGTTTCAGAATCATATGGCCTCACTCCGCATCAATGGCGTCGCCTTGCACCGCCGCGAGGACACGATCGACCTCACGGCCGGACAGGCCGATGTATCGGGCCGGGTCCGCGGCCGCCTCGATCTCATGCACGGCGATGTGGGCCGTCACGGCCGGATCTCGCGAAAGGCTCTGGGCTAGTGTCAGGCCTGAAGCGATGGCGTGCGTGCATGCCGCACTCACCATCTCGTGCGCATGATGGCGCCCGACGTGCGGAGCCAGCACCATCATGACGGCCTCGGCGGCGATGAGCCCCTGTGTCCGCCCAAGATTGGCCTGCATCGCATCGGGTCTGACGACCAGTCCGCTGCAGAGGCGAACAGCGTTGTCCATGGCCCGAGAGACCAGCACGAACGCTTTCGGCAGCAACAACCATTCGGCTTGCCACGGTCCCGTCGCCCGTTCATGGTCGTGGACCGAAGCGTCGAGCATGGCGCTTGCCAGCCGGCGCAGCGACGGTCCGGTGCTGAGAATTTGCTCGCAGATGATCGGGTTGCGCTTGTGCGGCATGGTGCTGGAGGCGCCATGGCCTTGGCCGCCTGGCTCCAGCACTTCGCCGACCTCGGTCTGCGCCATCAACACGACATCGGTCGCGATCTTGCTCAGGGTCGCCGAGATCAGGCCAAGCAGGCAAACCGTCTCGGCCAACCCATCGCGCGCGGCGTGCCATGCCACCAGGGGCTCGCCGAGTCCGAGTTCGCTGGCCAGCGCAGCGCGGACGCTGTCGCCATCATCCCCGAGCGATGCGAACGTGCCGACCGCACCGCCGAACTGGACCTGCAGGACCCTTGGTTTGAGTTCGGCGAGCCGTCGCCTGTGGCGCAGCAGGCCCGACAGCCAGACGGAAACCTTGAACCCGAAGGTGATCGGGATCGCGTGTTGAAGCTTGGTCCTGCCGACCATGGGCGTATCGCGATGGGTACGCGCCAGATCCGCAAGCGTCGATATCAGGCGCTCCAGATCGCGGTGGATGAGCTCGAGCGCGTCGCGTATCTGCATCACGAGCGCGGTGTCCATGATGTCCTGGCTCGTGGCGCCCCAATGGACGAATTCGCCATGGGGTTCGCCGGTGAGCCGGATCAACTGCTCGACCAGGTTCACGACCGGCAAGCCGGCGCGCAAAGTGCCCGCGGCCAATTCATTGAGATCGAGTAGTTCAGTACGTGCAGCGGAGGCGATCGCAGCAGCAGCCTCGGCAGGAATCACGCCGAGCTGCCCTTGAACCTTCGCCAGCGCGACCTCGACCAGAAGCATGGACTCAAGTGAATTGCGCTCACTGAAAATAGTGCGCATCGGGGCGGTGCTGAAAATATCGGCGAGGTGGCGGCTGCTGAAGACCGTTCCGGGCTCGAAACTCAGCATGGCCGTGTCGCGATCATGGATGACCGAACGCGCGCGCGTTCAAACCAGCCGGCAAGCCTTGGTCTCTCGGAACGCCATGACAGATGCCCCGCGCGAAAATCGATGTAGTCAAGTGCACAGGCGAGCCCGATGTCGCCGAGGTCGAAGCGCCGGTCATCGAGGTCGAATCGAGCTTCAATCGATGACAGCGTCCGCGCAATCGCTCGCTCCTGACGCGCAACCCAATCCGCCCAGCGCATCTCCGATGGCCTGCGCCCTTCGATAGCGCAGATGAAGGTTGCATCGATCAGGCCCTGATACAGCGCAGCGCGTCCAAGACAGAGGTGTCGTGCAGGCTGCTCGTTCGGGATCAGTCGCGAGTCGATGGTCAGATCGTGCAGGGCCTGTCCGATCGTGTCGCTCTCGGTCACAAGCGTTCCGTCGGCGAGAACGAGTGCCGGCACTTTGGAGAGCGGGTTGATGTCGGTGAAATGATGCAGCTCGAGCCAGGGGTCGACTTCGATAAACTGAATCGCGTCGTTCAATCCGAGCTCATGAATGGCGACTCTTACCTTGCGGGCGTAGGGCGACGTCTGATTAAAAAATAGCCGCATCGGTCGGTATCGATCCCTCCGTCGTCGCGCCTCATTGCGCAGCCGTACGGCTTGACTTCGATCAAGCCTAGGTCACCCCCTCGTTTTGTAAAAATGCATTATTGCGATGCATGCGTTCTGAATTGGAGAACGCCGTCGAGCGCATGTGGCGCTCGGCAGCCCTCCCAGAGCAGCTGGCGGCGAATGATGAGTGTGCTCGGTAGCGGCGTCCTGGACCTACCGCCGGGCTCCCGAGGCGTTAAATTCGGTCAAGCCTTGCAAATGGCGAGGATGAGGTATACGTTGAGGCTGTTCGTTCAGCCGCTGTGCCTTGTTGAATGCGCCCGCGGGCTCCTTTTCCATAGACATCGACGAATAGAATTTGTTCTGCGTGACGATCACGCGGAACCTGCGCGTATGCGCTTTGGAGAAGAAAATGACGACAGGTACTGTGAAGTGGTTTAACGGCCAGAAGGGCTTTGGATTCATTCAGCCGAACGACGGCGGCAACGATGTGTTCGTTCACATCAGCGCGGTCGAGCGGGCTGGTCTTGCAGGTCTCGCTGAAGGCCAAAAGGTCAACTTCGAGCTCAAGACCGACAAGATGCGGGGCAAGGTCAGCGCTGAGAATCTCTCGCTGGCCTAAAGCCTTGGTGCCGTTTCACGGATGTACTGAAACGGCCATGCCACCCGCTCGATCCCAGGATTGAGCGGGTTTTTGTCCGTTGCAAAGCAGGGTGAATAATGAGCGCCAAGAGACCGGCCGAACCGTCACCCGAAAGCATCGCGCGTTCTAACCGTCAGCGTTTGGCCGCTGAGGAAGGCGCCCGGGCGATGGTTGATGTTGGCAAGCAAGCCGTCGATGTTCGCAAGAACATGGCGCGGCTTCGAGAGCTGCGCGAAGCCAAGGAAGCGGCAGACGCCGCCCTTCAGGCATCGTTGCCAGCGGTCACGCCAACGAAGCGCAAGAAGAAGGTGACGCCATAGCTGCCTTCCATTGCGCCGACGACAACTCGGAGAGGACCGACCACATGCCCAAGAGTGCGGGTCGTGCCTAGAATCAAGTCGGATGGCGGTGGTACCATCACCTTCTTTCTCGCGCTTGGCGCGGGCCGACAGATGTGCCGTCTTGCGACGACGTTCCTGACGCAGAAACAGGCTTTCAGCTATCTTCGCAAGAACCGGACGGAGCTCGAGCGGGTGGCGCGGGCGCAGCTCGCTTCTGGTGCCGTCGAAGACGGAATCGTCGTGCTATCGATGCTGTAGATCAGGCGGATTTCGGCGCCCCGCCTTCAGCGGAATCCGCGGTCGGAGCCTGGGACCGACGCTCTTATTCAGAGCCGCTTCCCGGCTTCGCCTCCCGGGCCAATCGCTCCGCTTTCAGCCGTTCGCGATTCTCGTTGAAGGAATTCTGGTCCTTCGCATAGTCGTTCATCGGCTTCTGCGTTGTCGCCGGCTTGAACGCCTTGTTGGCTTCACGCTTGGCGCGATCAGAGGATTGATCTTTCGACATTTAAGCCCTCAATTTAATCAACGAGCGTGGTCCTGGCGAGTGCCGGACGCGCCGCCGCCGTGCCTGAACTGAAAGGCCGACTTGCCACCCTCGCAAACGAAGGAGACCAGTTCTTCAGCGTGAGGCAGATCTTTGCGAGGCGTGCTGCACTCGCTGTGGAGATGACATGCTGGCATTTCCGGGCGTGCTCGCATTCCCGGGAGCACGGCGGACGAGGGAGTAACGGCCGGCCACCGCATCAGTTCCTCGCGGACCAATCTTTAATCCAGCCTTCGCGGCGCGGCAAGCGTGCCGATCGTGCGATGCAGCTCTTCCGCATCAACAAAAAGGCCGCCGAAGCCGGCGGCCTTTCGCGTCGTGAGATAAGCCCGCTTACTCCGCGGCCTGCTTCTGCGGCGGATCAAGCGCGCCGGACTTGTGGATATCGGCGACCTGATGGTCCGAGAAGCCGAGCACGGTGCGCAGGATCTCGTCGGTGTGCTCGCCGAGCATCGGGGAGCGCTCCACATCGCTCGGGGAGTCCGACAGCTTGATCGGGTTGCCGACCGAGATGTACTTGCCCCGGGTGGGGTGGTCGACCTCGACCACGGTGCCGGTCGCGCGCAGCGACTGGTCCTCGGCGATCTCCTTCATCGACAGGATCGGTCCGCAGGGGATGTCGTCCTTGTTGAGGATTTCCATCGCCTCGAACTTCGTCTTCGTCATCGTCCACTGTTCGATGCGGCCGAAGATCTCGTTGAGGCGCGGCAGGCGGACGGCCGGCTTGGCGTAGTTCGGATCGGTCTTCCAGGAGGGCTCACCGATCACGTCGCAGATCTTCTCCCAGACCGGGGCCTGGGTGATGAAGTAGATGTAGGCGTTCGGATCGGTCTCCCAACCCTTGCACTTCAGGATGCGGCCGGGCTGGCCGCCGCCGGAATCGTTGCCGGCACGCGGCACGGCATCGCCGAACGGAATGCCTTCGCCGAACTGGCTGTATTCCTTGAGTGGACCATGGGCGAGGCGCTGCTGGTCGCGCAGCTTGACGCGCGCGAGGTTGAGCACGCCGTCCTGCATCGCAGCCGTCACCTTCTGGCCCTTGCCGGAATGGGTGCGCTGATAGAGTGCGGTGACGATGCCGAGCGCCAGATGCAGGCCGGTGCCGCTGTCGCCGATCTGCGCGCCGGTCACCAGCGGCAGGCCGTCGCGGAAGCCGGTGGTGGAGGCGGCGCCGCCGGTGCACTGCGCGACGTTCTCATAGACCTTGCAGTCTTCGTACGGTCCGGGACCAAAGCCCTTGATCGAGGCGACGATCATCTTCGGGTTGATGGCCTGGATCTTCTCCCAAGGGAAGCCCATGCGGTCGAGCACGCCGGGGCCGAAGTTCTCGACCAGCACGTCGCACTTCTTGATGAGCTCGGTGAGAACTTCCTTGCCCTTGGGGTTCTTGGTGTCGAGCGTGATCGAGCGCTTGTTGTGGTTGAGCATGGTGAAATACAGGCTGTCCACGTTCGGGATGTCCTGCAGCTGGCCGCGGGTGATGTCACCCACACCCGGACGTTCCACCTTGATCACGTCGGCGCCGAACCATGCGAGCAACTGCGTGCAGGTCGGCCCGGACTGGACGTGGGTGAAGTCGAGAATGCGAACGCCCTCGAGCGCTTTTGTCATCGTGTTGCTCCTGTTACTCTTCTGTTTCCGTCATGCCCGCGAAGGCGGGCATCCAGTATTCGCTGAAGGTTCAGTTGGGCCTCAGTGCTCGCCTCAGGGATGATCTGGCGATCACTGGATCCCCGCTTGCGCGGGGAATGACCCGGCGGCTGGTTACTTCTTCTTCTGCAGAACGCTCTGCGGATTGAGGTTGCCGATGCGGCCGCTCTCGGAACCGGCGGCCGGATCGATCACGGCGTTGATGAGCGTCGGCTTGCCCGAAGCCATCGCTTCGTTGACCGCGCGCTTGAGCTCGTCCGGCGAGGTCGCGTTCACGCCGACGCCGCCGAAGGCTTCCATCATCTTGTCGTAGCGGGCGCCCTTGACGAACACCGTCGTCGCAGGATCGGCGTTGGCGCCGTTGACGTCGGTGCCGCGATAGATCCCGTCATTGTTGAAGATGACGACGCAGATCGGCAAATTGTAGCGGCAGATGGTTTCGACCTCCATGCCGGAGAAGCCGAAGGCCGAGTCGCCTTCCACTGCGAGCACGGGATGGCCGGTCTCGAGAGCCGCCGCGATCGCCTGGCCCATGCCGATGCCCATCACGCCCCAGGTGCCGACGTCGAGACGCTTGCGCGGCTTGTACATGTCGATGACGCCGCGGGCGAGGTCGAGCGTGTTGGCGCCCTCGTTGACGAGGATCGCCTCGGGATGATCCTTGATGACGTTCTTCAGCACGCCGAGCGCGCCGTGATAGTCCATCGGCGACTTGTTGTTCATGAGCTTCGGCGCCATCTTGGCGACGTTCTCTTCGCGCTTGGTCGAAATCGCCTTGGTCCATTCGGCCGGCGGGGCGGTCCAGCCCGAAGCCATTGCCTGGTTGAAGGCGGAGACGACCGAGCCGATGTCGCCGACGACCGGCGCGACGATCTCGACGTTGGAGTCCATTTCCCTGGGCTCGATGTCCACCTGGATGAATTTCTTGGGCGCTTCGCCCCAGTTCTTGCCCTTGCCGTGCGAGAGCAGCCAGTTCAGCCGGGCGCCGATCAGCAGCACGACGTCGGATTCCTTCAGCACCGTCGAGCGGGCAGCGCCAGCGCACTGCGGATGCGTGTCGGAGAGGAGGCCCTTGGCCATGCTCATCGGCAGGAAGGGGATGCCGCTCTGCTCGACGAAGGTTTTGATCTCTTCGTCGGCCTGCGCGTAGGCCGCGCCCTTGCCGAGGATGATGAGGGGACGTTTTGCGCTCTTCAAAACATCAAGCGCGCGCTTGATCGAAGCGGGCGAGGGGATCTGCGCGGGAGCCGCGTCGATCACCTTGACCAGCGACTTCCGGCCGGCATCGGCGTTCATCACCTGGCCGAACAGTTTTGCCGGCAGGTCGAGATAGACGCCGCCCGGACGGCCGGAGACGGCGGCACGGATGGCGCGGGCAAGACCGATGCCGATGTCCTGGGCGTGCAGCACGCGATAGGCTGCCTTGCACAGCGGCTTGGCGATCGCGAGCTGGTCCATCTCTTCGTAGTCGCCCTGCTGGAGGTCGACGATCTCGCGCTCGGAGGAGCCCGAGATCAGGATCATCGGGTAGCAGTTGGTGGTGGCGTGCGCGAGCGCGGTGAGACCGTTGAGGAAGCCGGGCGCGGAAACGGTGAGGCAGATGCCGGGCTTCTTGGTGAGATAGCCGGCGATGCCCGCCGCATAACCGGCGTTCTGCTCGTGGCGGAACGAAATCATGCGAATACCGGCCGCCTGCGCCATGCGGCCCAAATCCGTGATCGGGATGCCCGGCACATTATAGATGGTGTTGATGCCGTTCAGCTTGAGCGCGTCGATGACGAGATGGAAACCATCCGTCAATTCCTGCTCGGTGCCCGGTGCTTCGGACTTGGTCGCGGTATTCAGCATGGGCCTTGTCTCCCTGGTCTCAAGATGCCGTTTCGGGCTTTTGGGGGCGATGCCTTCGCCCTTATGGTGAACGTTGCTGGCTAGAAGAGTTCCTGACCATGCGCTTCGACGTAAGCGGCAAGGCCAAGGGTGTGATCGCGGGCGCGCTTCTCGGCGAGCTCGGTATCGCGCGCCTCCAGGGCTTCGATCATGCCGAGATGCTCGGGTAGCGACGTCGCGGTGCGGTCCTTGCGTCCGATAGTCAATTGCCGATAGCCACGCACGTGCAGCAGCAGGTCGTTGGTGAGATCGACCAGCACCGGTGATTCCGACAGCGAGATCAGCGCCTGGTGGAAGGCGATGTTGGCGCGCGAATATTCCTCGACGTGATCCTGGGGGAGGCGGTCCTTACCAAAATCCTTGAAGTAGTCGCGCAGCGCCGTGATGTCTTTCTTGCGCGCCGTGGCGGTGATGAGGCGCGCGGCCATGCTCTCCAGCGCCGCCCAGGCGCGGATCATGTCCACGATCTCGCTCTTGGTCCTTCGCACCACCATGATGCCGCGGCGCGGAACCGTCTTCACGAAACCGTCTTGCTCGAGCATCGCGATGGCTTCGCGGATCGGCGTGCGGCTCACACCCAGGCGCTCGGACAACGCGCGCTCGTCGAGCATCACCGGCTCGGGCGTCGAGTAGATGTCCATCTTGAGGATGGCTTCTTTCAAGGCGTCGTACGCCTTGTTCTTGAAGCTCGACTCCGGGGCAATACGAACGATTGCGATATCTGCCTCGGCCATGTTCGGCAACGCCTTGGTTGGTTTCCGCAGTGACACGACGAATCTCCTCCAGTGGGAGTCGTCTTTTACAGGATTATTAACGGGAAAGTTTTTGGCATACCAAATACCAAGATGTCAAGCTGCCTATTTTTTGCAGCGTTCTAAGGTGCGCGGCAGCTTGACAAGTTGGCTTCTGGCATACCAAATGCCATCGCCAGCCATTTTTGATCCATGCCGGCGGAGTAACCTTGGCTTTATGCCACTCCGTTCCGCGACATGGAACAGAGCGCGGCGAATGGAAAGCATCACGGGCAGCCGCAACACGCGCGCGCTTTGAGAACGCAAGAACCAAGGTCAAGGGAGAGCCACATGTCCAATTCCAAAGATGCCGTCCGCAAGGTGCTTGACCAGGTCAAGGCGGACAAGCGCACCAGCCTGACCGCGCCGGAAGGCAAACTGGTCTGCGATGCCTACGGCATTGCGGTGCCGAAGGAGGGTGTGGCGAAATCGGCCGGCGAAGCCGGCAAGATGGCCGCCTCGATGGGCTTCCCGGTGGTGATGAAGATCGTCTCGCCGGACATTCTCCACAAGACCGAAGCCGGCGGCGTCATCGTCGGCCTCAAGACGGCCGAAGACGCCGAGAAGGCCTACGAGACGATCCTCTCGAACGCCAGGAAGTACAAGTCCGATGCCAAGATCGAGGGTGTCCAGGTGCAGCAGATGCTGGCCGGCGGCACCGAAGTGATCGTCGGGTCGATCACCGACGCCTCGTTCGGCAAGCTGGTTGCCTTCGGCCTCGGCGGCGTGCTGGTCGAGGTCCTGAAGGACATTACCTTCCGCCTCGCGCCCGCGACCAAGCAAGACGCGCTATCGATGCTCGACGGCATCCAGGCGCATGAGATTTTGAAGGGCGTTCGCGGCGGCGAGCCGGTGAACCGCACGGCGCTTGCGGATGTCATCGTCAAGGTCTCGCAGCTCGTCACCGATTTCCCCGAGATCATCGAGCTCGATCTCAACCCGGTGTTCGCGACGGCCAAGGACGCGATCGCGGCCGACGTCCGCATTGTCGTCGACTTCGCTTACGTGCCCAAGCCGAAGCCGCGCCCGACCGAAGAGATCGTCGCGGCCATGAGCCGCATCATGCAGCCGAAGGCGGTTGCCGTGGTCGGCGCTTCGGCCGAAGACGGCAAGATCGGCAATTCCGTGATGAAGAACCTCATCAACGGCGGCTACAAAGGCGACATTTACCCGATCCATCCCAAGGCCGCCGAGATCCTCGGCTACAAGGCATACAAGAGTGTCAAGGACGTGCCCGGCGTAATCGACACCGCGGTGTTCGCAATTCCCGCGAAGTTCGTGGCAGCGGCGCTCACCGAATGTGGCGAGAAGAAAATTCCCGGCGCGGTTCTGATCCCCTCGGGCTTCGCGGAAGCCGGCGCGCCGGAGCTCCAGGCCGAGATCGTCGAAGTCGGCAAGAAGTACGACATCCGCCTGATGGGACCGAACATCTACGGCTTCTATTATACGCCTGCCAATCTCTGCGCGACTTTCTGCACCGCCTATGACGTCAAGGGCCACGCGGCGCTGTCCTCGCAGTCGGGCGGCATCGGTATGGCCATCATCGGCTTCTCCCGTTCGGCCAAGATGGGCGTGTCGGCGATCGTCGGCCTCGGCAACAAGTCCGATATCGACGAGGACGATCTGCTCGCCTTCTTCGAGCAGGATCCGAACACGAATCTGATCGCGCAGCATTGCGAAGACCTCAAGGACGGCCGCGCCTTTGCGGAAGCGGCAAAGCGCGTCTCCAAGAAGAAGCCGGTCATCGTGCTCAAGGCCGGCCGCACCTCGGCCGGTGCGAAGGCGGCCTCGTCGCACACCGGCGCGCTCGCCGGCAACGACAAGATCTACGAGGACGTCCTGGCGCAGTCCGGCGTGATCCGCGCCCGTAGCTTGCGGCAGCTGCTCGAGTTCGCGCGCGGCGTGCCGGTGCTGCCGACGCCGAAGGGCGAGAACGTGCTGATCATCACCGGTGCCGGCGGCTCGGGCGTGCTGCTGTCGGACTCCTGCGTCGACAACGGCCTGTCGCTGATGTCGATGCCGGCGGATCTGGATGCGGCTTTCCGCAAGTTCATCCCGCCGTTTGGCGCGGCCGGAAATCCCGTGGACATCACCGGCGGCGAACCGCCGATCACGTACGTCAACACGGTGAAGCTCGGCCTGACGGACGAGCGCATCCATTCGCTGATCCTCGGCTACTGGCACACCATCGTCACGCCGCCGATGGTGTTCGCCCGCAACATGGTCGAGGTGAAGAAGGAGATGGAGGCCAAGGGCTTCGTGAAGCCGATCGTCGCCTCGCTCGCCGGCGACGTCGAAGTCGAGGAAGCCGCCGAATATCTCTACCAGAACGGCATCCCGGCCTATGCCTATTCGACCGAACTGCCGGTCGAGGTTCTCGGCGCCAAGTACAAATGGGCGCGCGGGGCAGGGCTGCTCTGAGTCGACGATGCCGCTTCGCCTCTCCTCGCCTGCGGGGAGAGGTGAGAACAGTCAGGTCGCGATGGGCAGGAACGTGATCCGGCGCAAATCGATCGAGCCTCGATCGTCATCGGAGGCCGACCACGACGCGCGAGACGGCGGCGTGCAATCCGTTGACCGCGCGCTGTCGATCCTCGAAACATTGTCCGAGGATGACGAGGGCTATCGCCTCAGCGATCTCGCTGTCCGCACCGGGCTCTCCGCCTCGACCGTGCACCGCCTGCTGGCGACGCTGGAAAGCCGCCGCTTCGTGCAATTCGACCGCGCCGAATCCAAATGGCATGTCGGCGTGCGCAGCTTCACCGTCGGCGCGAGCTTTGCCCGGCGGCGCAATTTCAGCGCCCAGGCTATTCCCTATCTGCGCAAGCTGCGTGATCTCACCCGCGAGACCGCCAATCTCGCCATGGTCGACGACGAGTTCATCATCGTGCTGACCCGCATGGAGAGCCGCGAAATCATGCGCTCGCTGACCCAGGTCGGCGGCCGCGTTCCCATGGTGACGTCGGGCGTCGGCAAGGCGGTGCTCGCAACCTATTCCGACGAGGACGTCGGCGCCGTCATCCGCCATCACGGCATGCCACGCCTGACCGAGAAGTCGATCGTGCGGCCGAGCGACCTGTTCAAGGAACTCGAAAAGATCCGCAAGCAAGGCTACGCGCTGGATGATGAAGAGGCCTGCATGGGCCTGCGCTGCGTTGCCGCGGTGGTCTACAACGACTGCGCCGAGCCGCTCGCGGCGATTTCGGTCTCCGGCATGACCAGCCGGCTGACCGATCAGAGGTTACCGGACATCGGGCAAGTCGTCCGGGATGTTGCAGCCGAACTGACGGCCGCGCTCGGCGGGGTAGTTCCGACGCCCCGCTAATCAGAAACCAGGGGTATGTCACTGGACAGTGTCGGCCGTTTTGGCTGATATGCGACCAAACGACACGATGCGGCAAATGTCCGCATGAGCCCGGAGACGTCCCATGTTTCAACTTCCCGCGCGCCTCGTCGGCGCAGCCGTCGCGCTGACCCTTGCGGCAGCCACGCCGGCCCTTGCCCAGCAGCTCGAGCTCAAGCTGATGGCACCGGCGGCGCCGGGCGGTGGCTGGGACCAGACCGCGCGCTCGATGCAGCAGGCGCTGGTCGCCGCCGGCGTCGCACGCAGCGTGCAGGTCACGAACGTTCCCGGCGCCGGCGGTAGCGTCGGCATCGCGCAGTTCGTCAACGGCGCCAAGGGTGACGGCAACCAGCTGATGGTCAACGGCTTCGTCATGGTGGGCGCGCTCGCCATGAACAAATCACCCGTCACGCTCGAACAGGTGACGCCGATCGCGCGCCTCACCGAGGAAATCCAGGTGATCGTGGTGCCGGCGAATTCGCCGATCAAGAACGCGCAGGATCTGGCCGCAGCGGTGAAGGCCGACATCGCCAAGGTGACCTTCGCCGGCGGCTCGGCCGGCGGCGTCGATCATGTGATGGCGGCATTGTTCGCCGGCGCCGTTGGCGCCGACGCGAAGAAGATCAATTACATCCCGTTCTCGGGTGGCGGCGAGTCGCTCGCCGCCATTCTCGGCGCGAAGGTCACCGCCGGCATTTCGGGCCTCAGCGAATATGATGGGCAGATCAAGTCCGGCAAGCTGCGCGCGATCGGCGTGACCTCGGAGAAGCGCATCCTAGGGAGCGACATCCCGACGTTCAAGGAGCAGGGCATCGACCTCGTGATCGCCAACTGGCGCTCGGTGGTCGCGCCTCCCGGAATCACGCCGGAGCAGCGCAAGACGCTGAGCGACGCGGTCGAGAAGATGGTGAAGTCGGACGCCTGGAAGGACATCCTCAAGCAGAAGGGCTGGGAAGATGCCTATCTCGGCGGCGACGCCTTCGCCGAGTTCCTGAAGAAGGAAACGGTACGTGTGACGGACGTGCTGAGATCAGTCGGCCTGATCAAGTCATGACCACAGGCGATCCCGTCCAGCCGCCGCGGCGCGTCGATCGCGCCGGCATCGTGATTGCGGCGTTGCTCGCAGGTCTTGCCGGGGTGCTGGTCTGGGACGCGCGCGGGCTGCAATCGACCGCGATGTACGGGATGGGGCCGGAAGCCATGCCGATCGTGATCGCCTCCGGCCTCGCGCTGCTTGCGATCGGCAATCTCGTTGACGCGTTGCGCGGCAGTCTGCCGGCACGCGAGAGCGCCGATCCCGTGCCTGTGGTCTTGATCCTCGCCGGCCTTGCGCTGCTGATCGGCATCATCGGCTTCGGCGGCGGGTTCATCCTGGCGACATCGGCGCTGTTCGTCACGACCTCGGCAGCATTTGGGCGCCGCGCCGTGCTCGTCGATTCCGCCATCGCCCTCGTGATGTCGACCCTCATTTACCTCGCGTTCGACCGGCTGTTGACGTTGAGCCTTCCGGCCGGCCCCCTGGAGCGACTGCTGTGATGGACACCTTTGCCGCGCTGGCCCACGGCATGGCGGTCGCCGTCCAGCCGATGAATCTCCTCTACGCCCTGATCGGCGTGTTCCTCGGCACCGCCGTGGGCGTGCTGCCCGGCATCGGCCCAGCGTTGACGGTCGCGCTGCTGCTGCCGGTGACGTACAAGCTCGATCCCGGCGGTTCGCTGATCATGTTTGCCGGCATTTATTACGGCGGCATGTATGGCGGATCGACCACGGCCATCTTGATCAACACGCCCGGCGAGAGCGCCTCAATGGCGACGGCGCTCGAAGGCAACAAGATGGCCAAGGCCGGCCGCGGCGGGCCGGCGCTCGCGACCTCCGCGATCGGCTCCTTCGTCGCCGGCACCATCGCCACCATCGGGCTTGCATTTCTCGCGCCGTGGTTGGTCGATTTCGCGGTGCGCTTTGGCCCGGAGGACTATTTCGCGCTGATGTGCGTCGCTTTCGTCACGGTGTCGGCGACCTTCGGCGATTCCCCGATCCGCGGCCTGACCAGCCTGTTCATTGGTCTGACGTTGGGCCTCGTCGGCATCGACAAGCTGACCGGCCAGGCGCGGCTTGCGTTCGGCGTGCCCGAGCTGCTCGACGGCGTCGAGGTGACGACGCTCGCGGTCGGCCTGTTCGCGGTGGGCGAGGCGCTCTACGTCGCATCGCGCCGCCACCACACCGAGGAGAAGCTCGAGCCGGTGCGCGGCTCGCTGTGGATGACCAAGGAAGACTGGAAGCGATCGTGGAAGCCGTGGCTGCGCGGCACCATGTTCGGCTTCCCGATCGGTGCGCTGCCTGCCGGCGGAGCGGAGATCCCGACCTTCCTGTCCTATTCTTGCGAGAAGCGGCTGACCAAATACCCCGAAGAATTCGGCAAGGGCGCGATCGAAGGTGTCGCAGGACCGGAGGCCGCCAACAACGCTTCGGCTGCGGGCACGCTGGTGCCACTCCTGACGCTGGGATTGCCGACCTCGGCGACCGCCGCGATGATGCTGGCGGGCTTCCAGCAATACGGCCTCAACCCGGGGCCGCTGCTGTTCGCCGAGCGGCCCGACCTCGTGTGGGGCCTGATCGCGAGCCTGTTCATCGCCAATTGCATGCTGCTGGTACTCAATCTGCCGCTGGTAGGCCTGTGGGTGCGGCTGCTGGCGATCCCGCAGCCGTGGCTCTATGCCGGCATCCTCGTGTTCGCGACCATGGGCACCATCGCCGCAAAGCCGTCGGTGGTTGAACTGTCGATGCTGGCCGGCTTCGGCGTGCTCGGCTTTCTGATGCGGCGGTTCGACTTTCCGATCGCGCCCGTCGTGGTCGGCCTGATCCTCGGCCCGATCGCCGAGAGCCAGCTGCGTCGCGCGCTCGCGATCAGTCTGGGCGATCCCATGACGCTGCTCCAGAGCCCGATCTCGGCGACGCTGCTTGCGCTGGCGTTGATCGCGCTGCTGGCACCCTTCGTGCTGAAAGGGATGGGACGCTTCAAGGCGAACGAGGACTAGCCATCCCGACGCGAGCGTCTTCTCGTGCTAAGTCCATCTCGTGAGGGAAAGTCATGCCGTCAGAGCTCCGTTCGCCCCGTCTCGCCGTCCTGATCGATGCCGACAATGCTTCGGCGAAGATCGCGGATGGACTGTTCGAGGAGATTGCCAAGATCGGGGAGGCCAGCGTCCGGCGCATCTACGGCGACTTCTCCAATGCCAGGTCGAGGGGCTGGGCCGACATCCTGTCGAAGCACGCCATCATCCCGCAGCAGCAGTTCGCCTACACGACGGGAAAGAACGCCTCGGACATCACCCTGGTCATCAACGCGATGGACCTGCTTCACAGCGGCCGGTTCGACGGCTTTTGCCTGGTTTCGTCGGACAGCGATTTCACCCGTCTCGCCGCCCGGATCCGGGAGCAGGGCATCGATGTCTTTGGGTTCGGCGAACAGAAGACGCCGGAGAGCTTCCGGCAGGCCTGCCGAAGGTTCGTCTACACGGAGAACCTGCTTCCCGCCCCGGCGAACACCCAGGACGCCGCCTCGCGATCGACCTCGCTTCAGCCACCTGATGCCGCAACGCCCATCATCAAGAAGGTCATCACCCAGATGGAGAGCGAGGACGGCTGGGTGACGCTTGGGGAAGTCGGCCGTCAGCTCGCCAATCTCGCGTCCGATTTCGATCCGAGAACGTTCGGCTTCCGCAAACTGAGTGACCTCGTGCGCAAGACGAATGCGTTCGAGATCGACGAGCAGAACGGGAGGTCGATGCGGATTCGGGTCAAGCCCGCTGCCGCAGCGGCCCCGAGACGACGGAACTCGCGCAGACCCGCGAGGTCAGGGACGGCAGGCACTTCGCCGCCTAAGGCGTAAGCAGGGCGTGCCGTTATATTTGCGCTTGCCCGGTCCGGCGCAGGGCGTAACCATCCCAGGGTCATAACGCCACGCGAGGGTCCTGATGACCAGACTTACCCGCTTCGCCGTCGCACCGCTGCATTCGATGACCCGCCGTCTTGCCGATGTGGCCTCGGCGCGTGTCGCGCCGGATCTCGTCGTCACCGGCGCGCGGGTGCTCTCGACCTATTCGGAGCGCATCCACGCGAGCCGCGAAATCTGGATCACCGGCGGCCGCGTTGCTGCGGTGAAGCCGACGGGTGCCGCGAAGAAAGTCTTCGGCAACGTGCCGGTTTACGACGCGGCCGGCGGCATCGTCGCGCCGGGGCTGGTCGACCCGCACATCCACATCGAATCCTCGATGGTGACGGCCTGCGCCTATGCCGAAGCGGCTCTGCTCAACGGCACCACCACGATCTTCTGCGACAGCCACGAGATCGGCAACGTGATGGACGTCGCCGGCGTCGAAGCGATGCTGGAGGACGCGCGCGAGGCGCCGCTGTCGATCTTCCTGACGGTGCCCTCCACGGTTCCTGCGACTTCGGCCGCACTGGAGACTGCGGGCGGCGACCTCACGCCGGACAAGATCGCCGGCCTGTTCGACCGCTGGCCGGAAGCCGTCGGGCTCGGCGAGAAGATGGATTTTGTGCCCGTGACCATGGGAGACGAGCGCAGCCATGCGATCCTCGCCGCTGCCTTGAAACGCGGACGGCCGGTGTCCGGTCACGTCTACGGCCGCGAATTCGTTGCGGCCTATGCGGCGAGCGGCGTCACCGACACCCATGAGGCGATCGACCGCGACATCGCCGACGATTTGCTCGATGCCGGCGTCTGGGTGTTCCTGCGCGGGGGACCGCCGACCACGCCCTGGCACTCGCTGCCGCAGGCGATCCGGACCATCACCGAGCTCGGGGCCTCGCACAAGCGCACCGCCGTGTGCACCGACGATCGCGATGCCGACGATCTCCTGCTGTTTGGGCTCGATTGGGTGGTGCGCGAAGCCGTGAAGGCAGGGATGTCGCCGGAGCAGGCCTGGTCGATGGGCTCGCTGCATGGCGCGACGCGCTTCGGCATGGACAGCGATATCGGCGGGCTCGGCGGCGGCCGCCGCGCCGATCTCGTGCTGATGGACGATAATCTGAAGCCGCAATGCACCTGGTATGGCGGCGAGCTCGTGGTCGAGAACCGCAAGATCACGCCGAAGCTCGATCAGGCGCTGTCGCAGCGCTATCAATACCCGAAGGCGGCCTATGCGACCGTGAAACTGCCCGAGAAGGTCAAGCTGACGCCGGAGCTTCCGGCGAAAGCCTGTACCGTCAACGCGATCAAGACGGCGTTGCCCGGCATCACGCTGATTCATGAGAAGATCGCGACCGAGCCCGCAAAGGACTGGCCCTCACTGTTCGCCCGCTACGGCCTGTGCTTCGTCACGGTGGTCGAGCGTCACGGCAAATCGGCCGGCAATGTCGCTTATGGCCTGTTGAAGGACTTCGGCCTGAAGCGCGGCGCGGTCGCCTCCAGCGTCGGGCACGACAGCCACAACATCATCGTTGCCGGCACCAACGAGGCCGACATGCAGGTCGCGGTCGCCGCCATCAAGGAGCAACAGGGCGCCGTCTGCCTCGTCGCTGAGGGCAAGGTGAGGGCGCTAGTGCCGCTGCCGATCGCCGGCCTCCTGTCCGACAAGCGCGTCACAGAGGTGGCCGAAGAGGTCAAGGTGCTGAAGAAGGAATGGGCGGAAGCCGGCTGCACCATTCCCTACATGGGCTTCAATCTGATTCCGCTATCGGTCATTCCGGAAATTCGTATCACCGACAAGGGACTCGTGCTGGTGCCGCAGATGCAGCTGGCGCCGCTGTTCGAGTGACCGCTTTCACGCGTGTCTCGACTTAACTGACTGAAGCTGCCGCGATTTTTCCGCGGTTGCCGCATCGTGGAAAATAAAATCGATCTCGTTGAGTGCAGCACCCGCGCGCCCGATGATCTCGCTCGAGCCAACATAACCGAGCGAGGTCCGATATGGCGAAGATGCGAGCCATCGATGCTGCCGTGCGAATTCTGGAGAAGGAAGGCATCTCGACCGCCTTCGGCGTTCCCGGGGCCGCGATCAATCCGCTCTACTCGGCGCTGAAGAAGCGCGGCTCAATCCGCCACATCCTGGCGCGCCATGTCGAGGGCGCCTCGCACATGGCCGAGGGCTACACGCGGGCCAAGGCGGGCAATATCGGCGTCTGCATCGGAACTTCGGGGCCGGCGGGCACCGACATGATCACCGGGCTTTATTCGGCGATCGCCGACTCGATCCCGATCCTGTGCATCACCGGCCAGGCGCCGCGGGCGCGGCTCTACAAGGAAGATTTCCAAGCCGTCGACATCGAATCGATCGCAAAGCCCGTGACCAAATGGGCGGTGACGGTGCGCGAGCCGGCGCTTGTGCCACGCGTGTTCAGCCAGGCTTTTCACGTGATGCGCTCGGGAAGGCCCGGCCCCGTGCTGATCGATATGCCGCTCGACGTGCAGCTCGCCGAGATCGAGTTCGACGACGAGACCTATGAGCCGCTGCCGGTCTACAAGCCAACCGCGACCCGCAAGCAGGTCGAGAAGGCGCTGGAGATGCTCAATGCGGCCGAACGGCCGCTGATCGTCGCGGGCGGCGGCGTGATCAATGCTGACGCCTCGGAATTGCTGGTGGAGTTCGCCGAGATCGCCAACGTGCCGGTCGTGCCGACGCTGATGGGGTGGGGAGCCATCCCGGACGACCACGTGCTGATGGCCGGCATGGTCGGTCTTCAAACCAGCCATCGTTACGGCAATGCCACCATGCTCGAATCCGATTTCGTGCTCGGCATCGGCAATCGCTGGGCAAACCGCCACACCGGCTCGGTCGAGACCTACACCAAGGGTCGCACCTTCGTGCATGTCGACATCGAGCCGACCCAGATCGGGCGCGTGTTCAATCCCGATCTCGGCATCGTCTCGGACGCGAAGGCGGCACTCGAACTGTTCGTCGTCGTCTCCAGGGAGTGGCGCCGGTCAGGCAGGCTGCGCGAGCGCCAGGCGTGGCCTGCTTCCTGCCGCGACCGGAAGAAGACGATGCTGCGCAAGAGCCATTTCGACAACGTCCCGATCAAGCCGCAGCGCGTCTACGAGGAGATGACCAAGGCCTTTGGCCGTGACACCTGCTACGTCTCCGTGATCGGCCTGTCGCAGATCGCCGGCGCGCAGTTTCTGGGTGTTTACAAGCCGCGCAACTGGATCAATGCCGGGCAGGCGGGACCGCTCGGCTGGACGCTACCCGCGGCGCTCGGCGTGCGCGCGGCGTGTCCGGATCGGGACATCGTCGCGCTCTCCGGTGACTACGACTTCCAGTTCCTGATTGAAGAGCTCGCGGTCGGGGCGCAATTCAATCTGCCCTACATCCACGTCGTCGTGAACAATTCCTATCTCGGCTTGATCCGCCAGGCCCAGCGCGGCTTCGACATGGACTATCACGTCCAGCTCTCGTTCGAGAACATCAACGCGCCCGAACTCGGCGGCTACGGCGTCGATCACGTCGCCGTCGCCGAAGGGCTCGGCTGCAAGGCGATCCGCGTCACCGATCCCAAGGACGCGCAGGCCGCGTTCGCCACTGCGCGCGAATGGATGGCGAAGCACCGCGTGCCCGTGATGGTCGAGTTCATTCTCGAACGCGTCACCAACATCGCGATGGGCACGGAAATCGACAACATCGTCGAATTCGAGGAGGTGCTGGATTTGCCGCTCGACGAGGTCACGACCGCTCAGTCCGGCGTGCTGCAGCCGGCCGAATAGGGACCAGCATCATGCCGAAATTCGCTGCCAATCTCACCATGCTCTTCAACGAAATGCCGTTCGTGGACCGCTTCGCCGCGGCCAAAGCGGCGGGCTTTTCCGGGGTCGAGTACCTCTTCCCGTATGATTTCGACAAAGCGCAGCTGCGCGAGCAACTCGACAGTCATGGGCTGACGCAGGTGCTGCACAATCTGCCGGCCGGCAATTGGGCGGCAGGCGAGCGCGGCATAGCGATCCTGCCGGATCGTGTCAGCGAGTTCAGGGACGGCGTGTTTCGCGCCATCGACTATGCCAAGGCGCTCGATTGCGAGCAGCTCAACTGTCTCGTCGGCATCGCGCCTGTCGATGCCGATCCGCGCGAACTCAACGAAACCCTGGTCGCAAATCTGCGCTTCGCAGCTTCGACGCTGGCGCGGGAGAACATCAAGCTTCTGGTCGAGCCGATCAACACGCTCGACATTCCTGGCTTCTTCCTCAACGGCACCGAGCAGGCGGTGCAGCTGATCTCCGAAGTCCGCTCGAACAATCTGTTTATCCAGTACGATATCTATCACATGCAGATCATGGAGGGCGATCTCGCCCGTACCATGCAAGAATATCTCCCGCAGATCGCGCACATCCAGCTCGCCGACAATCCCGGCCGTCACGAGCCCGGCACCGGCGAGATCAACTATCCCTTCCTGTTCCGCCATCTCGACGCGATCGGCTATCGCGGCTGGATCGGTTGCGAATACAAGCCGCGCACCACGACGCTGGAAGGCCTGTCCTGGCACGCCGCGCAAACGTTTGAGACCTGAGGAAACTTTGACATGATCGACATCGGCTTTATCGGACTTGGCACCATGGGACGGCCGATGGCCGGCCATCTTCTGGCCGCAGGCCATCGCGTTCTCCTGCACGATGTCGGGCCGGTCGCACCCGAGTTGATTGCTGCCGGCGGCGTTGCCTGCAAGTCAAGCAAGGAGGTCGCGGAGGACGCGGATGCGATCATCATCATGGTGCCGGATACGCCGCATGTGGAGGCCGTGCTGTTCGGCAAGGACGGTGTCGCGGGCGGCATTTCCAAGGGCAAGATCGTGGTCGACATGAGCTCGATCTCGCCGCTGGCGACCAAGGAGTTTGCGAAGAAGATCGAGGCGCTCGGCGCGGATTATCTCGACGCACCGGTGTCAGGCGGGGAGGTCGGTGCCAAGGCGGCAAGCCTCACCATCATGGTCGGTGGCCCCGAGCGCGCCTTCAACACCATGAAGCCGATCTTCGACCGGATGGGAAGGAATGTCACCCGGGTCGGCGCCAATGGCGACGGCCAGACGACGAAGGTCGCCAACCAGATCATCGTCGCGTTGACGATCGAGGCGGTCAGCGAAGCGCTGCTGTTCGCGTCGAAAGCCGGTGCGGATCCGGCGCTGGTGCGGCAGGCCCTGATGGGCGGCTTTGCGTCGTCGCGGATTCTCGAAGTGCATGGCGAGCGCATGGTGAAGCGCAATTTCGATCCCGGCTTCCGCATCGAGCTGCACCAGAAGGATCTCAACCTCGCGCTTGAAGGCGCCCGCGTCCTCGGCCTGTCGCTGCCGAGCACGGCAGTGGCGCAGCAATTGTTCTCGTCTTGCGCCGCGCATGGCGGCAAGGGTTGGGATCACTCGGCAATGGTGCGCGCGCTGGAACTGATGGCGGGGCACGAGATCGCCGCGACCTGAACTGTTACCGGGTAACAGTCTCCACTTGTAGTTCTGCCTAGATCGGGCGGGGAACCGGAACAATGATCCGGCCCCGCGGTTGAAGGCGCACAACAATCACTGGAGACATAAGCACATGAAAACCCGTCTTGCGATTTCGTTGGCTGCCGCGTCGCTGCTGGCGTCGAGTGCGGCCTTTGCTCAGTCGACGACCGAAGAAGGCGCCAGGAACGGCGCACGCGCGGGCGGCGACATTGGCGGCCCGGTCGGAGCGATGGTCGGTGGTACCGTCGGCGCCGCTGTCGGCGCCGGTCTGGAAATTCCGAATGCCATTCTGGGCGGTATCCCGCGTAGTGAATCCGTAGTCGTTGAGGATCGCGTCGTGGTCGGCGAGCCACTGCCGCCGACCGTGGTGCTGCGGCCCGTGCCGAACTACACCGAATACCGCTATGCGGTCGTAAACGACCGCCGCGTGATCGTGGAGCCGCGCACGCGCCGCGTCGTCAAGATCATCGACTGATCGATCGAGCGTGAGCTTTGAAGAGACGGGCCCTGCGGAGCATCACTCCGCGGGGCCTTGGCTCGTCAGGGCCGGATTCGCGCGAAACCGCGTCATGCCCCAATCGGCGATGGCCGCGAGCGCGAAGCCGATGCAGGTGGTGCCGGCATCGACCAGAAAGTCCTCCAGCCGCGCATGCCGTCCCGGTGCCCAGAATTGCATCAGTTCGAGCAGGCCGATCAGCACCACCGCGATGGCCGTGGTCGACAGGCGGCGGCGCGGATAGGCGAGGCCGAAGGCTAGTCCCACCAGGACGAAGGCAAGGGCATGTTCGCCGTCCTGGCCAAGGTCGGAATGGGGCCGCAGGCCGGGCGGGCCGAGGGTTGCAAAGGCGACGGCGGCGGCAAGCAGCCAGGCAGAGGAGCGAACCAAAATGGACATTCGCACCGCTTAGCATGGATTGCAGCAGCTTGCCGAGGCGCCGGGATCAGATCGCCGTGTAGTTAATGACGAAACGTTAAAGCGGCTCGCGCACGCCAAGGCCGTGCATGAAGCGTTCCCGGATCTGTACGGGATCGCGTCGGGTGGCGCCGACGCCGGGCTTGTCATCGATACGGACGGCGATCAGGCTGGGCTCCGACGCCGACATGGCTTCCTCGACCAGGCGCTCGAAATCCTCCTCGTCCGCGGCCCAGGCGCTGTTGGCCAGCCCGGAGCCGGTCGCGATGGCGACGATGTCAGCCACGTTCGCGGCCGGTGTCGGCTGCGCGCCGGTGATCTGGTAGATGCCGTTGTCCATCACGATCATGGTGAGGTTCTTCGGCTTCAACGCCGCGATCGTCGAGAGCGCGCCGAGCTGCATCAGCAGCGAGCCGTCGCCTTCGAGCGCAAAGACGCGCCGCTCCGGCTGCGCCAGCGCCACGCCCAGCGCGATCGGGAAGGCGAGCCCCATGCTGCCGAGCATGTAGAAATTCTGCGGACGGTGGCCGGCGGCCCAGAGGTCGAAATTGGTGTTGCCGATGCCGCCGATCACGGCTTCCTGGTGCTCGAGTTTCGCGATCAGGCGCGAGGTGACGTCGAAGCGGTTCATCACTTTGGTGTTGCGCGCGTCTGTATTCATTCGGGCCGGCCTCACTTGTTGAACACCTTGCCGCCGGTGAGCAGCGGGTTGAGGATCAGTGCCACCGGCGACTGCGTCGTCACGGCCTGCTTGATCGAACGGTCGGCAATGAATTCGAGCTCGTCGAGCCGGGTGATGGTGTGATGCTCCAGTGCCAACGAATCCAGCACCGGACGCATGGTGCGGCAGACCAGTGACTGGCCGTAGTTGAACTCGCCGAGGGTGCCGCGCTCGGACACGAACATGATGAGCGGAATCTGGTAGGGCACCGCGAGCGAGGCCAGCACGTTGGCGAGCGTCGCAAAGCCCGAGGTCTGCATCAACACCGCGCCTCGTCGTCCGCCCATCCAGGCGCCCGAGACGATGCCGACGGCCTCCTCCTCGCGGGCGGTGGCAAAGGTGGTGAAGAACGGATCGGCGTGCAGGTTCTTGATCAGCGGCGTCAGCACGCGGTCAGGCACGTAAGGGACGAGGCTGATCTCGTTCCGCTTCAGGGTTTGCAGGACGATGCCGTGCCAGCTCGTGTCACTGGAGGTCTGCGCCGCCTCGGACGAGGTTTGTTGCTTCGCAATCGGCATTGCGTTCTCCCTTCGGCCGCGCATGCTTCTTGGTCTTTGCCATGGCCTTAGGCTCGTGTCGGCCGTCGCGGCGGTCTGCCGAACTTGACGCAGGCAGCGGGATTGTCAACATGTCCGGGCTGCACCGTGATCTGCGCCAGACGGCCTGCCGCGGCCGCTTGCGCCGTGTCATAAGCGGCAATAACAAGAGAACGGAGGAACGCATGAAAGGAGCGCGCGCCGCGCTGGCCCTGCGGATCTCCAGGAGAGAGCCGGAAAGGTCCTTATGTCCGTCAACAGCAAGCGCGTCTTCTACGTCAAATATCTGGCCAATCCAATCTATATCGACATTCTGAAGGCGCGGCCCGACGTCCGGCTCGATCGCATCGAGAACGAGAGTCCTAGGGAATATTTCGCGCCGATCATCGAAGCGGCTCATGTCTACCAGATCGGCGCCGCCCGCGACGAATTGGCCCCGCACTTCCATGTCGGTGCTGCCTTCCTGAAGCGCGCGCCGAACCTGCTGCTCGTCTCCAGCAACGGCGCGGGATTCGATCCTGTCGACGTCGAGGCCTGCACCGATGCCGGCGTGCTGGTCGTCAACCAGTCCGGCGGTAACGCCCACTCGGTCGCCGAGCATGCGCTGGCGATGATGCTGACGCTGTCCAAGCGTATCATCCAGTCCGACCGCAAGCTGCGCAGGGAGGCCAACGTCAACCGCAACGAACTCGTCGGCAACGAGATCGAGCACAAGACCGTCGGCATCATCGGCCTCGGCAATGTCGGTCGCCGCATCGCCGCACTGTGCAAGGGCCTGTTCGGCATGAAGGTACTGGCCTACGATCCGTACCTGACGGCCGAGGTGATGGCCGAACGGGGTGGCGAGAAGGTCGAGCTCGACGAGCTCTTGCGCCGCGCCGACTTCGTCTCGATCTCCTGTCCGCTCGACAAGGGCAGCCGCAACATGATCAGCGTGCGCGAGTTTGGGTTGATGCAGCCGCATGCGTACTTTATCACCACGGCGCGCGGCTTCATCCACGATGAGGATGCGCTGCTCCGGGCCCTGCGCGACAAGCACATTGCGGGCGCCGGTCTCGACGTCTGGTCCAAGGAGCCGCCGCCGCCGGAGCATCCGCTGCTCCAACTCGACAACGTGCTGGCGAGCCCGCATACCGCGGGCGTCACGATCGAGGCGCGGCAGAACATGGGCCGCATCGCGGCCGAGCAGGTGCTGGATACGCTCGACGGCAAGCGCCCGCCGCGCATCATCAATCCGGAGGTCTGGCCACGCTATGCCGAGCGATTCAAGCATGCGTTTGGTGTGACGCCGGCGTAGTCGGCAGTCGCTTTGTCCTTCCGGGGTGCTACGCTCCTGCTGTCCATTTCCCGGTTAGCGCTACGCGCCACGGAATGATCGACGGGCGGGAACCGCGCCGCCTTTGATCCGCGTCAAAATCTCCCTCCCGCAATCCGGCTAAATGGGATTAGAGTGAGCGCCGCCGGGGCAGGCAGGAGGTCCCATGTCAACTTATGTGGTCAGGTTCATGAAGGACGTGCTCGGCCAGTACGGCCGGCAGATCGAGGTGTGCCAGGGCACGCTTGAGATCGACGCCTCCGACGAGGACGAAGCCAGAGAGCGGGCGAAGGCGAGGTTTTGCGAGGATCAGGCGCTGCACCACTGGTCGTTGCATGCCGACCGCATCCAGGTCAGACCGGCTGACTTTCCGTCGTGAGGCCTGGCGGCCGGGCCCCGTGAGGTGACGCTGGCGCCGAGCCGACCGCTGCACCGTCTCAGTCCAACAACTTGTCCAGTGTGATCGGGAAGCGGCGGATGCGTTTGCCGGTGGCGTGATAGACGGCGTTTGCGATCGCCGCCGGGACGCCGACGATGCCGATCTCGCCCAGTCCCTTGATGCCGAGCTTGTTGATACGATTGTCCGGCTCGTCGACGAAGATCACGTCGATATCGTGAACATCCGCATTCACCGGGATGTGGTACTCGGCGATGTTCGCGTTCATGATCCGGCCGAAGCGATGATCCATCACCGTCTCCTCGTGCAGGGCCATCCCGATCCCCCAGACCACGCTGCCCATGATTTGGCTGCGGCCGGTCTTGGTGTTGAGAATCCGCCCGGCCGCGACGGCGCTGACCACGCGCGTGACGCGAATGACGCCCAGCTCTTCGTCGACTTTGACCTCGGCAAAGACGGCTGAATGGGTATTGCGCGCGTGCTTCTTGTCCTCGTCGAACTGGTTGAGCTTTTCCTTCTCGATGCGTTCGACGCCGCCATGGCGCATCGCGTCGGCGATCGAGACCGCGCGTCTGGTGTCGCTGGCCCCGGCAATGCTGCCGTCGATCAGGACCGTATCGGCCAACTCGGCGCCGGCGAGCGGCGAGCCAGGGATTTTTCCGGCCAGACCTAACAGCTCCTTGCGCACCTCCTCGGCGGCTGCGAGCACCGCATGTGCGCTCGAGGCAGCCATCCAGGAGCCGCCCTCGACGGGCGCCTGGGGCAGACTGGAATCTGCGAGCCTGACGCTGATGTTCTCGATCGGCAGGCCGAGTGCGTCGGCTGCGACCTGAGCCACAATGGTGTAGGTGCCGGTGCCGATGTCGGATGCGGCGCATGACACCTCGGCATGTCCGTTCGACGTCAGCACGATACGGACGGCGACCGGCATCTGCAGTGCTTCCCACACGCCCGTCGCCATGCCCCAGCCGACCAGATCCTTGCCGTCGCGCATCGAGCGAGGCGCAGGATTGCGTCTGCTCCAGCCGAAGGCGTCCGCGCCGCGCGCGTAGCATTCGCGCAACTGCTTGCTGGTGTAGGGCAGGTTTTCGCTCTGGTCCCGGTCCGAGTAGCACTTCAACCGCAGTTCGACCGGGTCGAGCTTGAGCGCGACGGCGAGCTCGTCCATGGCGCATTCGAGCGCGCAGACGCCCGACGCCGCGCCCGGTGCGCGCATGTCGCACGGCGTGGAGACGTCAAGGTGGACGAGCTTATGGGAGAAGCGGCTGTTCGGGCTCTTGTAGAGCTGTTCGGCCCAGCCGGTATCGTTGCGTGCAAAATCCTCATAGCGCGAGGTGACGGCAATGGCCTCGTGCGTGATCGCGTCGAGCGTACCATCGGATTTTGCGCCCAGCCCGACGCGCTCGATGGTCATCGGCCGATAGCCGAGCCCGTACATCTGCTGCCGCGTCAGCACGACGCGCACGGACCGCTTCAGCGCGAGCGCGCCGAGCGTTGCCAACACCACCTGATATTGCGGCCGCAAGCCGGAGCCGAAGGCGCCGCCGACGTATGGCGAGGCCACCCGAATGTCATCCGGCTTCTTGTCGAACACGCCGCATAGAAACTTGTGGACGTTCTGGACGCCTTGGGTCTTGTCGTAGATCGTGAGCTTGCCATTGTCGTCCCAGACCGCCGTGGTCGCATAGAGCTCCATCGGGTTGTGATGCTCGGTCGGTATCACGTAGTCCGCCTCGTGGCGCACATCAGCTCCCGCAAGGGCGGCTGCGGCGTCGCCCCGCGGCTTGTGCGGCTTGTCCTTTTCGGCAGCGTTGCTGCGCTCGCCTTCGAGGTCGGTCGCAAAACTATGTTGCTCATATTCGACCCGCACCAGCGTCGCGGCGAATTTCGCGGTTTCCCAGTCCTCCGCCACGACCAGCGCGATCGGTTGGCCATTGAACCTGATCGTGTCATCATAAAGCGGACGGAAGGGCGACCCATCCGGTGCAACCTCGTCCTTCCACGCCTCGTCCTTGTCGACCAGCGGCGGACGGTTCGCATGCGTGAGCACGTCGAGCACGCCCTTGACCTGCTGTGCCGTATTGGTGTCGAGGCGGACAATGCGCCCGCATGAAATGGTGGCCTCGACAACGAAGCCATGGAGGAGCCTGTCGGCCGGGAATTCGCCGGCGTATTTGGCGGCCCCCGTGACCTTGGCCCGTCCGTCGACACGCGACGTTGGCGTTCCGACATAAGCGTTCATAGGGTCCTCACGCGATCTTCTTGTGAGCCTGGGATTGCGGCGTGGCATTTGCCGCCTGTGTCAGTGTGCGCACGATGGCGCGGCGTGCGAGCTCGACCTTGAAGCCGTTATGCGAGCGGGTCGTTGCTCCCTGAAGCAAGAGATCCGCGGCGTGTGAGAAGTGATCGGGCGTCGCGGCCTGGCCGCGCAACGCAGCTTCCGCCTCGAGGCTGCGCCAGGGCTTGTGAGCCACGCCGCCGAGCGCCACGCGTGCCCCGCCGATCGCGTTGCCCTCCAATTCGAGTGCGGCGGCAACCGAGACCAGAGCAAAAGCATAGGACATCCGGTCGCGAATTTTCAGGTAGCTGTAGTTTTGAGCAAAGCCGCGCGGCGGCAGCTCGATCGCCGTGATGATCTCACCGGTGCCGAGATTGGTATCGACATGAGGCTTGTCGCCGGGCAGCCGATGGAAATCGGTCAGCGCGATGGTGCGTTCGCCGGATGGGCCGGCGATGTGCACGAGCGCATCGAGCGCGGCAAGCGCCACGCTCATATCGGATGGATTGGTCGCGATGCAGGCGGCGCTCGTACCCAGGATCGCATGGTTGCGGTTGAGGCCGTCCATCGCCGAGCAGCCGCTGCCGGGATGTCGCTTGTTGCAGGGCGTGGCCGTGTCATAGAAATAGGCGCAGCGCGTTCGCTGCATCAGATTGCCGCCGACCGACGCCATGTTGCGCAGTTGCGCCGAGGCGCCGGCCAGAATGGCGCTGGCGAGCAGGGGATAGCGCTGCTCGATCAATGGATGGTAGGCGAGGTCCGAGTTCGGCACCAGGGCGCCGATGCGCAAGGACCCGTCGGGGGTCTCCTCGACCTTGCGGAGCGGCAGGCGGGAAATGTCGATCAGCCGGGTGGGGCGCTCGACATTCTCCTTCATCAGGTCGATCAGATTGGTGCCCCCGGCAATCAGTTTGGCGCCGGGATCGGCGGCGAGCAGGCGGATCGCGTCGGCGACATCAGTGGCTCGGGCGTACTGAAAGTTGTTCATGGCTGGCCCATTGCCTGCTGGATGGCGGCGACGATGTTCGGATAGGCGCCGCAGCGGCAGAGGTTTCCGCTCATCAGCTCCCGGATCTCGTCGGCATCGTGGACATGGCCTTCGACGAGCAGTCCGGCCGCCGAGCATATTTGTCCCGGCGTGCAATAGCCGCACTGGAAGGCGTCATGGTCGATGAAAGCCTGTTGGAGGGGATGCAGCGCGCCGTCTTTGGCAAGACCTTCGACGGTCGTGATCTCGGCGCCGTCCTTCATGACGGCGAGCGTGAGGCAGGAATTGACGCGCCGGCCATCCACCAGCACCGTGCAGGCGCCGCACTGACCATGGTCGCAGCCCTTCTTGGTGCCGCTCAGCGCAAGATGGTCCCGCAAGGCGTCGAGCAGCGTGGTCCATGGCACGAGATCGAGCGTGTGACTGACGCCGTTGACGACAAGATGGATCGGGATTCGTTCGGAAATCTGATGCGTGACATCGCCCATGTCCTGCTCCCTGCGACGGCGACCGTGCCGGACATCAGCCGTGTTGACGCGGGGGCACGCCTCCGCCGGCCAATAGCGCCCAACGGACCACCGACCGGTTGGTTCCTTTTGCTTCCTTGCCGATAGTTCGCCTGTCCGAGAGGTTGCGATCAGCGCTTTGCTTCGCCGAACACCACATTCGGCACGGCGCGGTCGACAACCTCGCGGAGCGCGAAGCTCGATTGTACCCGCGCAACGCGCGGCAGGCGCGACAGCTCCATGCGGTGGATGCGCTCGAAATCCTGGATGTCGCGGGCGAGCACGATCAGGATGTAGTCGTCGGTCCCCGACATCAGGAAGCAGCGCACGACGGACGGGCATTTCACCACCTCCGCCTCGAACGCCTTTAGCGCCTCGTCGCTTTGGCTTTCCAGCGCGATACGGACCAGCACCGTGGTAGTGAGGCCGAATTGTGCGAGGTCGAGCGTAGCCTGATAGCCCTGGATGTAGCCGTCGTCTTCCAGCGCCTTCTGCCGCCGCCCGAGCGCGGTGCTGGACAGGCCAACCTTGTTGGCGAGCTCGGTGTGGCTGGCCCGCGCATTGGTCGTGAGTTCCGCGAGGATGGCGAGATCTTTCCGGTCGAGGGCCAAAGTTTCGTTTCCAGCGTGAAAGGGCGTTTGCGCGCCGGAAGCCGGCGCAGGGAGGCCAAAGCTAGCGGATATTTGCACGAAACCAAACCGGGCACGCCGCTACAATCATGAGGTGAATCAAAAGGAGCCCAGGATGCGCGTCGGTGTGCCCAAGGAGATCAAAGTGCAGGAATATCGCGTCGGGCTCACCCCCGGTGCGGTCCGCGAATATGTCGCGGCGGGGCACGAGGTGACGGTCGAAGCCGGTGCGGGCGGCGGCATCGGCGCCTCCGACGAAGTCTACCGGCGGGCAGGGGCCATCATAGCCGAAAGCGCTCGCGACATCTTCGCGAAGTCCGACATGATCGTGAAGGTGAAGGAGCCCCAGAAAAGCGAGTGGGCCCAGCTCCGCGAAAACCAGATCCTGTTCACTTATCTCCATCTTGCGCCGGATCCCGAACAGGCCCGGGGTTTGCTTGCCTCCGGCTGCACTGCGATCGCCTATGAAACCGTCACCGACGCGGCCGGTCACCTCCCCCTGCTTGCGCCGATGAGCGAAGTCGCCGGCCGCCTTGCCATCGAGGCTGCCGGCGCCGCGCTCAAGCGCTCGGTTGGCGGCCGCGGGCTGCTGCTGGGCGGCGTTCCCGGCGTGCAGTCGGCGCGGGTCGTCGTGCTCGGCGGCGGCGTGGTGGGAACGCAAGCCGCCCGCATGGCCGCGGGCCTTGGCGCCGAAGTCACCGTGATCGACCGTTCGATTCCTCGATTGCGGGAGCTTGACGATCTCTTTGCCGGGCGCGTGCGCACCCGCTTCTCCACCATCGAGTCGGTCGAGGAGGAGGTGTTCGCTGCCGACGTCGTGATCGGCGCTGTGCTGGTGCCGGGCGCGAGTGCGCCCAAGCTCGTCACGCGCGCGATGTTGACATCGATGCGACCGGGCGCCGTGCTGGTCGACGTCGCGATCGATCAGGGCGGTTGCTTCGAGACCTCGCACCCGACCACGCATGCCGATCCGACCTATCTGGTTGACGGCATCGTGCATTATTGCGTGGCTAACATGCCCGGCGCGGTGCCGGTGACGTCGAGTCAGGCGCTGAACAACGCGACGCTGCCGTTCGGCTTGATGCTCGCGAACAAGGGTTTTGCCGCGGTGTTGGAAAATCCACATCTGCGCAACGGGCTGAATGTGTATCGCGGCCGCATCGCCAACAAGGCGGTGGCCGAAAGCCTCGGGCTGGAGTTTGCTCCGGTCGAGAGTGGGCTGGCGGCGTAGCGTTGCTGCTCATACCGGCTTGCGATGGCGGCTGCCGAGCGCGGCCTCGATCGTCTCGGGATGTTTGATGCGTTCGATCAGCATGTCAATGCGGTCGCCACCCCAGAACAGCTCGCCGTTGAACACCATGGTCGGGACGCCGAACACGCCGAGCGCTTCGGCCTCGTCGATGATGCGGTCGTGTTCGGCGCGGGCAGGGCCGTGGACGTAGGCTTCGAACTCACCGGCTGAGCCACCGCAGGACATGATGACGTCGGTGATTGCGGCGAGATCGTCGATCTCGAGCTCATGGCTCCAGAACCGACGAAACACCGTGTCGTGATACGGACGGAAGAAGCCGTGCTGTTGGGCGAACAGCATGCCGACGCTGGAATAGAACGCGTCGTAGATCCGCCGAGGCCCTTTCATGACGAGCCCTTGCGCATTGGCATAGCGCCGGGCGTCCATATAGGCGTAGCGGACCTTGCGCCAGAAATGCGGCGTGCGCTCTTCCACGGTCCCCATGAATTCGGCAACGCGCAGCGTATAGGGCAGCCATTCGAGCTCGACGCCGTGCGTCTCCTGCAGTTCGAACAGGCGCTTGTTGGCTACGAACGCGTAGGGGCTCTTGTAGTCAGTGTAGATACGCACGTGGGGCTTCGGCATGACAGCTCCCTCCCTAGCTCACGCCTTCGTCAGCTTGTAGTGCCGCAGATCCGGATCATGCGTCATGCGCCAGTAATCCACGAATCGCCAGGGCATCGCGGAAAACACGCGGCCGCTCGAATTGCGATAGTACGTGCTCATGCCGGGATGAGTCCAGATCATTGCCTCGTGCTCGGCATCGACCTTCTGGACGTAGTCGTCCAGTACTTCCTTGCGGAGATCGATCGCGGCGACGTCGTGCTCGATCATGGCGGCGAGGCAGGCGGAGATGTAGCGGCTTTGGCATTCCGACTGGAAGATGACGCTGCCCCCATGCGCGGGACCGGAATTGGGGCCGAGCATGCAGAAGAAATTGGGAAAACCGGGGACGGTAAGGCCGAGAAACGCGGTCGGATTGTCGTTGCCCCAGGCCTCGCGCAAATCCTTGCCGTCGCGGCCGCTGATGTTGAGGCGCGCGGCCATCTCCGTGACCTTGAAGCCGGTGGCGACCACGATCGTGTCGGCGGGGCGATGCTTGCCGTCCGCGGTGACGATGCCGCTCTGTTCAAAATGATCGATCGCGTCGGTGACGAGCTCGACGTTCGGGCGCGTCAGGGTTTTGAACCAGTTGTTGTCGAGCAAAATGCGCTTGCCATAGGGCGGATAGGTCGGGACGCATTTTTCGATCAGGTCCGGTCGGTCCTTCAATTCCGATCGAATGAAATCGGTCAGTTCCTGACGATGCCGGTCGTTGCCCTTGTTGACGGCGCGTTCCGGATGCGGCCAGGCCGGGTCCTTGCGCAGGAAGGGCAATAGCCCGTCGCCATAGCGCCAGAACATGTTGAAGCGATACCATTGCAGATAGAAGGGCAGATGTGCGAGCAGCCAGCGCGCGCCTTCGCTGATGGGGTCGGCATACCCTTTCACCGGCCGCGCCCATTGCGCGCTGCGCTGATAGATCGTGACCGAGGCGACACGGTCGGCAATCGCCGGCACGAGCTGCATCGATGTCGCGCCGGTGCCGATCACGGCGACATGCTTGCCGTCGAGTTTGATGTCATCGGACCACAGCGCGGAATGCAGGATCGTTCCCTCGAAGTCTTCCTCGCCCCTGAAGCTGGCGCGAGAGGGATCGTTGAGCTGGCCGATCGCCGAGACCAGCGCGGTGGATTCGAACGTTTCCTCGCCATTCTCGGTCCTGAGCGTCGAGATCCAGCGCCGCTTGCCTTCGTCCCAATGCGACGAGGTCAGCTCGGTGTTGACGCGCAGATGCTTGCGGAGGCCGTACTCGTCGGCGACCTTGACCAAATATCCATGCAACTCCTCGCGCTGGCAGAAGTAGCGGGTCCAGGCATTGCCCGAGCCGAACGAGTAGGAATAGGAGTGGTTCGGCGTGTCGACGCCGCAGCCGGGATAGCGGTTGATCCACCAAGTGCCGCCGAGCTCCTCATTCTTCTCGACGATGGTGTAGGGAATGCCGAGATGGCCGAGTGCGACGGCGAGCGCGATGGCACAGACGCCGGCACCCACGATCAGCACATGCTGCTCGGCGAGTTGTTGGTCTGAAGGGCGCTTGGTCCAGCGCGTTTCGCGCGGCACGAAACCCATCTCCTCGCGCATCAGGGGCGCATATTCCGGCGAGACATTCTCGCCGAGACAGGCGCGCATCATCTTTAGCAATAGCTCCTCGCCGGGATCGGTGATCACGGGCTTAGGCGTGCCGCCGGCAAAGAGCTTGACGACCGCGGCGCGGATCTCATCCTGGATCTCCCGGGGCACGCCGGCTTCGGGATCGGGAATGAGGCGGATGTCGCGCTTTGGCAGATAAGGCGGTTCCAGCCATCGTTCGTCGCCGGTCATGTGCACCAGCACCATCAGCAGGCAGCGGATGTCCCCTTCTGCAATCGCCGAGGTGAGGTCGATCGCCTTGTGCGGAGATTCGATGTTCATAGCGTGTCCTGATCTCCGGATGCAGTGAAGAGGCCGCGCGTCATCAGCTTGCGATAGGCGGAGATGACGTGGTCGGGAACAGCGGTGACACCATCGGCGGAATAGGAGTAGCGGCGGCTGAGATAGCCGCGCGAGCCCATCAGCATGTGGACGATCGCCTCGAACTCCTCGTCGCTGTAATTCTCGATCGCGCCTGAACGTCGCGCGCGACGCAAAATGCGGACATAGGCGACCGAGATGTTGTCGAGATGCTTCTGGTAGCCGTGGGGTGCGAAGAATTCGGCCTCGTTGAGGATCCGCAGAAATTCCGGGACCTCGCGGATGAAGTCGAAGAAGGCGGAGAAGCGCGCGATCTCCTGCCGTGCTGCATCCGCCGTGCCGGTGCGGGCGCGGATGAACTCGACCATGTCGAGGCCGATCTTCGGCAGCAGCTGATCGAGCAGCTCCTGACGGTTCTCGAAATGATTGTAGAAGGTACCTTGCGCGACGCCAGCCTCCTCGGTGATGCGCGCAACGGAGGCCTCGGCATAGCCGTGCTTGCCGACGATTTTCGTGGCGGCCTCGAAGATCTTCTGCTTGGTCCAGGCGTTGCGCTCGACGCGGTTGAGCTTTGTGACTTTCTCGGTGGCGGGGCCTCGCGTCATGCCACGGTCTCCAGTTCAGCGCGCAGCACGCGCTTGAGAATTTTTCCGGACGGATTGCGCGGCAGGCTGGCGCGGATGATGAGCTGTTTCGGTACCTTGAAGCTCGCCAGCCGTAACTGGCAATGCTCGATGAGGGCCGCGAGCTCGAGGCTCGCGCCTTCGGCCAGCACGACGATCGCGATCGGCCGCTCACCCCAGCGCGGATCGCGCAGGCCGATCACCGCGACCTCGCGCACCTCGGGCAAATCGTAGATGACACGCTCGACCTCGGAGGATGCGATGTTCTCGCCGCCGGAGATGATCATGTCCTTCTTGCGGTCGGTCAAATACAGGAAGCCGTCGTCGTCGAGATAGCCGACGTCGCCGCTGCGAAACCACTCGCCGAAGAAGGCTGACGCAGTCTTCTCCGGATCCTTCCAATAGCCGCGCATGATCTTCGGTCCGCGCAGGCAGATCTCGCCATTGACGTTTGGCGGCAGCTTGTTGCCGTCCTCATCGCGGATCTCGATCTCGACGTGAGCAATGGCGCGCCCGGTGGACCCGATCTTCTCGATTTCGCGGCCGGCGTCCATGAAGGTGTCGCCGCCGACGGTCTCGGTTAGGCCGTAGGCGTCGATGTAGCGCGCATTTCGAAAATAATCGGAGAAGGCGCTGATACGCAGTTCAGGCGTCTTCTCGCCGCCGCCGATCGCCCATTTCAGGCTCGACACGTCGTAGCGGTTACGCATCGTGCAGGTGAGCATCGCCGTGGTCATGACAGGCGCGAACCATGCGGCATTGAGCTTGTCTTCCGCGATTGCCGCAAGCGCGCTCTCCGGTTCGAAAGAGCGCCCGATATGGATGAAGCCGCCATGCCAGAGCACGGCGATGCCGGGCAAATCGAGCGCGCCGACGTGATAGAGCGGGCCGACGACGAGAAGGCGCGTCTCCGCGCTCAAGCCCAGTGCGATCGTCTGGTCCGCCGACTTCCAGTAGAAATTATCGTAACTGAGCATCACCCCCTTAGGGCGGTCGGTAGTGCCCGAGGTGTACATCAGACGCATCAGGTCGGACGGCTGGCGGACGTTCATCGGCGCGGCCGCAGAGTCGCCGGCGAGGCACGTCACGCTCTGCTGTGCTGCCTCGTCGAATATGACAACTCGCGCTCCAGCGGCATCCACAGCCAATTCTTCATCGGCAATCAACAGGCGAGCACCGGCATCGCCAGTGATGTAGCCGACCTCATCGCGCGAGAGGCGGAAGTTGATCGGTAAAAACACCGCGCCGAGATGGCTTGTGGCAAAGACGAGTTCCAGGAAGGCTGCACTGTTCTTCATCAGCACGGCTACGACGTCGCCGGCGCCGATGCCTTGTGCCGCGAGCCAGCCGGCCACCTTCCGCACGCGCGCGTCGAAGACCGCATAGGAGATCTCCTCGCCGCGATATTTCAGCGCAGGCCGGTCGGGCGTGCGCCGGGCATGAAAGGCAACGAAGCTCGACAGGTTGATCATTTGCGGGGTTTGGGCCGATGGCCGGCGCCGTTTCCTGTATAATGAATTCTGACTCATAATTCATGTTCGGCTTGACGTCACCCCCTGCCTCTGAAATCCTTGGGAACACGGAGACGAGAGATCTCCGGCTGGGATCAGGACACGCCGACCCGACAGAGGGAGGGAAAAATGACGAGAACCCGCACGCCGGGCATCAGCCGCCGTTCAACATTGGCGCTGATGGGCGCCGGTGCGATGAGTGTTGCCGCGCCGTGGGTGGCGCGCGCGCAAGCCAAGACCATCAAGATCGGCATGCCGACGATCTTGTCGGGCCGGGTCGCGCAGCTCGGCACGTCGTCCCGCAACGCGGTGATGCTCGAGGTCGACAAGGTCAACGCAGCCGGCGGGCTCGCTGGGCGGCAGATCGAAATGGTGATCCGCGACTCCAAGGGCCAGCCGCAGGAAGCTGCCCGCGTCGCGCGCGAACTCGTCAACACTGACGGCTGCGAGTGGCTGATCGACGGCGAGGCTTCGTCCGGATCGTTCGCGGTGCACGAGGTGGCGCGCGATCTCGGCGTGCTCTGTGTCCACACCTGCTCGGAAGCGTCGTCGCTGACGGCCGATCCGAAGCAGCACGTTCCAAACGCGTTCCGCTGCGTGCGCCAGGGCATTCACGATTCCATCGTCGGCGGCAGCTATGCGGCTGCGATCTCGAAAGCCAAGGGCCTGAAAAAATGGGCGACCTGCTCGCCCGATTATGCCTATGGCCGCGACACCACCGGCGAGTTCACGCTGTATCTGAAGCGCTTCGCGCCGGATGTCGAGATCATCAGCGAGTCCTGGCCCAAACTGTTTCAGCCCGACTATACCGAAGTGGTGACCAAGATTTTGCAGGCCAAGCCGCAGGCGCTGTACTCCTGCTTATGGGGCGGCGATCTGACCTCCTATATCGACCAGGCTAACATCTACGCGATGTTCGGCCAGATGGAGGTGTTTGCCGTCAATATGGCCGACTACACCGCGCTCACCGTGGTGAAGAACCTACCCAAGGGCATCCATTCCGGCAATCGCTACATCAAGTCGTTCCCGACCACGCCGGAAAATGCGGCCTGGGGCGATGCCTACAAGGCCAAGTACAACGAATATCCGACCAACTGGTCGTGGCAGAACGCGACCGCGGTGATGTTCCTCGCCGAAGCCGCGAAGAAGGCCAATTCAACCGATGGCAAGAAGATCGCCGAGGTCTTGAAGGGCCTCACCATCAAGTGCCCGTTCGGCGCCGACGGCACCGTGACCATGCGCGGCGACGACCACACCCTTGTTGGCTACGCCATCGGCTGGGGCACCACGATCCCGCAGGAGCCCTATGTCCCCGAGGTCAAGGCCGGCGACTGGAAGACCATCTTCGAGCTCGAGGCCGAGTGGAAGAAGAGCAAGGGCTACACCTGATCGCCCGCGCGACGGAGGCGAGCGATCGCCTCCGTCTTCGTTTAGCTCTCCGCGCCGGGATCGGCGCACGACAATGAAAGTGCCCCCGTGGATCTCGACGCGCTTGCCGGCTGCCTCTCCAGCTCCGCTTGCCTGGTGACGCAAACCACCAGCGGCCTCATCATCGGCATGCTGCTGTTCCTGGTCGCGGTTGGGCTGACACTAATTTTTGGCGTGCTCAAGATCGTCAATTTCAGCCACGGCGCCTTCTACATGTTCGGCGCTTATTTCGCGATGACGGCCTATCAGCTCACGGGCAGCTTTGCACTCGCGATGCTTGCCGGTGCAGCTGGTACCGCGGTCCTTGGGTTGATCTTCGAGCGCGTCTTCATGAGCCGCGTCTATGGTGCCGATGTGCTGATGCAGCTGCTCGTCTGCTACGCCTTCGTGCTGATCTTCGATGATGTGGTGCGGCTGATCTGGGGGCCGGAATTCAGGTCGATGGGCATGCCCGCGGCGTTCCAGGTGATGCCGTTGTTCATCGCGGGTGGCGTCGTGCCGCCTTATTATCTGCTGCTGATCGGCGTGGCGCTGGTCGCGGCGATCGTGCTCGGTATTGGGCTCTCACGCAGCCGCATCGGCAAGGTGATCCGTGCCGCCGCGCACAATCCCGGCATGGTATCCGCGCTCGGAATCAACACCGGTCTGATCTACGGCGGCGTGTTCGCGCTCGGCGGGATGCTGGCCGGCCTCGCCGGCGCGCTCGCCGCACCAGTGCGTTCGCTGACCCCGGGCATGGGATTCTCGGTGCTGATCGAATCCTTCATCGTCACCGTGATCGGCGGCATGGGCTCGATTGTGGGCGCGCTGGTTGGCGCGTTGCTGCTCGGCCTGATCCGTTCGTTCGGCTCGCTCGGCTTTCCCCTGTTCACGGAAGGCCTGATGTATCTGTTCATGGTGATCGTGCTGGTCTCAAAGCCCACCGGCCTGTTCGGCAAGGAGGCGGCATGACCGAGCTGGAGGCCGGGCGCGCCGACAGGCTGGCGCCGGTGCGCAGCGTCGCCGCGCTTCAACGCTATCGCGATGCCCTCATCGCGCTGATCGCCTTCGCCGTGCTGGCCAGTTTGCCGCTGTTGACTGACAGCAAGGCGCTGCTCGATTTCGTCATTCGCTGCTCCGCCTATGGCCTGTTCGCGACCTCGCTCAACCTGCTGGTCGGCTACACCGGGCTGACCTCGTTCGGCCACGGCATGTTCTTCGGCCTCGGGGCCTACAGTTTCGGCCTGATCATGCAGAAGCTCGGCGTGCCCATTCCGGTCGCGTTCGTCGCGACGCTGGCGATCACTGCGTTCGTCGCAGCTGTTATCGGCGCCATCTGCGTGCGGCTGAAGGAGATCTACTTCGCCTTCGTCACGCTGGCGTTCCAGATGCTGATCCACTCGACCATCCTGTCCTGGGCCTCCTTCACCGGCGGCGACCAGGGCCTGCGCGGCGGCATTCCGCGGCCCACATTTCTCGGCGTCAATCTCGCCAATCATGTCCATCTCTACATCGCGAGCTGCGCGCTTCTCATCCTCGGCCTGCTGGCAATGCGCCAGATCGCGCAATCGCCCTTCGGCTACACGCTGCGCATGATCCGGGACAACGCTGCGCGCGCGAGCTTCCTCGGCATCGACGTCTGGCGCGCAAAGCTCACCGTGTTCGTGCTGGCGGCGCTGTTTGCCTCGATGGGCGGCATGGTGATGGCGCTGTTCGTCTCCGGCGCCTATCCCGAATTCGCCTATTGGACCATCTCGGGCGAGGGCATTTTCATCAACATGCTCGGCGGCGTCTCGACCTTCCTCGGGCCGATGGTCGGGACCGTACTGCTGCTGCTGCTCAACGACACAGTCACGCGATTCACCGAATACCACGGCATCGTGCTCGGCGTCGTCATCCTGTTCTTCGCGCTGGGCCTGCGCAAAGGCCTGCTGGATTTCGTCGCCGAATGGTACACGCACCGGCGCGATGCGGGCGAGGGGCGCTAGCCATGCTTGAAATCCGCAACCTCGCAAAATCCTTTGGCGGTGTGAAAGCGACCAACGACGTCTCTCTCGACTTCCCCGACGGCTCGCTCACGGCCGTGATCGGCCCGAACGGCGCGGGCAAGAGCACGTTCTTCAACTTGATCACCGGGGCGCTGAAGCCGGATTCCGGAGAGGTGCTGCTCGATGGCGTTGATCTCGCCGGCCGCTCGCCGCCGGAGATCGTCCGCCATGGCATCGGCCGGGCGTTTCAGGTCGCCAGCATCTTTAAATCGCTGACGGTGCAGGAGACCATGCTCGCCGCGGTCAGCGCCGACCAGCGCACCTCCGCGGTGCTGCACAAGCGCTTTCCGTTGCCCGAGACGCGCGATCGCGCCGAGCACGTGATGGAGCTGCTGGGTCTCGCCGGCAAACGCAATCGCACCGCCGCGACCTTGTCGCATGGCGACCAGAAGCTGCTCGACATCGCGCTGGCGCTGGTGCTCGAACCGAAAGTGCTGCTGCTGGACGAGCCGACCGCCGGCATGGGCCCGGAAGAGCGCTGGCGCATGATTGACAAGGTGCGTGAGCTCTGGGAGACGCAAAAGATCACCGTGGTCTTCATCGAGCACGACATGGACATCGTGTTCAAGATCGCACCGAAAATCGTGGTGCTCTGCTACGGCCGCATTCTCGCGAACGGTACGCCCGACGAGATCCGCAATGACAGTGCCGTGATCGAGGCCTATCTCGGCACCGACCATGCGGGAGCCGCCGCATGAGCGCTGTGATCGAAGTCGCCGATCTCGATGTCTACTACGGCACGAGCCAGATCCTGTTCGGCGTCACGCTCGCGGTGCGGCAGGGCGAGACCATGGCACTGCTCGGCCGCAACGGCGCAGGCAAGTCGACGACCATGAAGGCGATCATGGGCTTGGCGCCACCGCGACGGGGTCAAATCAGCCTGCGCGGCGCGGTGATCTCCGGCCGCAAGCCGCACCATATCGCGCGCGCCGGCCTCGGCTTCGTGCCGGAGGACCGCCAGATCTTTCCGGAGCATACGGTTGAGGACAACCTCGTCATCGGCCGGAAGCGCGGACCGGAGGGCCAGGACGAATGGCCCATCAAGCGCATCTACGAAGTCTTCCCGCTGCTGGAGCCGCTACGCCACCGCATCGCCGGGCGCCTGTCAGGCGGCGAGCAGCAGATGCTCGCGATCGCGCGTACGCTGATGGGCAATCCTGCGCTGCTGCTGCTGGACGAGCCGAGCGAGGGTCTCGCGCCGATCATCGTGCAGCGGATCGGCGAGTTGTTGCGGCAGCTCCGTCAGCTCGGATCGACCGTGCTGATCGCCGAGCAGAACATGCATTTCTGCCTGGGGCTGGCGAGCCATGCCACTGTCATCGACAAGGGCCAGATCGTCTATGCCGCCGCGATCGACGAGCTGAAGGCCAACGAGACGATCCGGCGACGTTATCTGGCCCTCTAGGCGGAGCCGCCAGTGTCCAAATAGGCCAAAAGAAGAAAACTGTTGCCCCAGGTCTAATGGACGGAAGGAGTTTCCCCGTCGAGGGGCAAATACGCCAATCGCTTCCATTGCCGTTTCGGGCTGAAACGACGACATTCCATTCACAATTTGATGGATTGACTGCTATGGAACGCACCAGGTTTGAGCCTTTCGGCGAGCAATTGGTGTCCGCAACGGACACGCAGCCGCGCTCGCGCGGGTCGAAGCTGCTGCTGCGGGTCGGCACCGGCCTGTTCTGGTCGCTGGTCGCCGGTATCGTGCTGGCGCGCGCGGCCTTCTTCGAGCCCGGCGTCTATGACGGCTTTAGCCGCGTCGCGTCACTGGCCAAGAGCTTGATCTTCTAAGGCGCGCCTGATCTTCTAAAGGGCGTCTGACCTTCCGAGCCGGATTATTCCGGGCTGAGGATAGAACTTCCCTCGGCCCTGATATGTCGAAAACTTATTTCCCAATCGGCTGGCGCTGCGTATAAATCCTTCTCCTCTGGGAGAGATTTGTGTCGCAGAATCAAGCATCCAGCCCCGCCGACGCTAAGCCGACCACGGCCACCAGCCGCATCGTCGCGCTGATTCCCGGCATCCTCCTCTGCATCGCCGTGGCCGGCGTTTCGGCCCTGCTCGAACGGGCGGAATTGGGCGTCTTCGAACATCCCTATGTCGAGGCGCTGGTGATGGCTATCTTGCTTGGCATGGCCGTGCGCAGCTTCTGGAAACCCGCGCCGCGCTGGCAGTCCGGCATCGCCTTCAGCGCCAAGCAGCTGCTCGAAGTCGCCGTCATGCTGCTGGGGGCCTCGATCAGCTTTGCCGCGATCGCGGCGTCCGGCGTCGCGCTGTTGGCCTCGATCGCAGCGGTCGTCGTGATCGCGCTCAGCGTCTCCTTCGGCATCAGCCGCCTGCTTGGTCTTTCGACGCGGCTTTCGATCCTGATCGCCTGCGGCAACTCGATCTGCGGTAATTCGGCGATTGCGGCGGTGGCGCCGATCATCGGCGCCAACAATGACGAGATCGCATCCTCGATCTCCTTCACCGCGATCCTCGGCGTGATGATGGTGCTCGGCCTGCCGCTGCTGATTCCGTTGCTGCAGCTATCGGCTACGCAGTACGGCATCCTCGCAGGCCTCACCGTCTATGCCGTGCCTCAGGTGCTGGCCGCGACGGTGCCGGCTGGGCTCGTCTCGACGCAGATCGGCACGCTGGTCAAGCTGATGCGCGTGCTGATGCTCGGGCCGGTGGTCGTCGGCCTCTCGCTGACGGCCTCGCGCTGGCACAGCGAAGCCAAGAAGACCAATGTCGGCTTCTTTCGCCTGGTCCCGTGGTTTATCCTCGGCTTCCTTGCGCTGGCGACTCTGCGCTCGCTCGAGATCGTGCCGTCCACGGTGGTTGCCCCGATCACGCGGATCACGGGTTTTCTCACAGTGGTGTCGATGGCCGCGCTTGGCCTCGGCGTCGATGTGAAGGTGCTTGCCAATGTCGGCGGACGGGTGACGGCGGCCGTGACGCTGTCGCTGCTGCTGCTGCTCGGCATCAGCATCGCACTGGTGCACTGGTTCAAGTGATCGAAGCTAGGTGCCGTAGGGTGGGCAAAGGCGAGAAGCGCCGTGCCCACCATCTCGTCGCGCGTACAAAAGTGGTGGGCACGCTTCGCTTTGCCCACCCTACGAGACCGTCATCCCGTAAGCGGGAGCGATGAAATCAAATCACATCCGCGAGCGAATGCCCGTGCAGCTCGATGTTCAGCCCCTGCATACCCATGTCGTTGAGCTCGCCGCCCATCGCCTTGATGCTTTCCTCGCGGATCAGCGACATCAGTCCCCGGCGCAACCCCAGGAACTCCGACGACATCATCATCGACTGCTGCCGCGGCCGCTCCAGCGGGATCGGAATCTCCGCCTTGATCGAGCCGGGGCGTGCGGTCATGCAGTAGACGCGGTCGGAGAGGAAGATCGCCTCGTCGATGTCGTGGGTGACGAACAGCACCGAGATCTTCAGCCGCTGCCACATGTTGGTGAGGATCTGCTGCATGATGACCCGGGTCTGCGCATCGAGCGCGCCGAAGGGCTCGTCCAGCAACAACACTTTGGGTCCCGTCGCGAGCGCACGCACGATGCCCACGCGCTGCTTCATGCCACCTGAGAGTTTCTCGGGATAATGCTTTTCGAAGGCTTCGAGGCCCGCGAGTCCCAGCAGCGTGCGCGCGGCGCGCTCGCGCTGCGAGCGCGGCATGCCGCGCATCTTCAGGCCGAACTCGACGTTCTCTCGCACCGTCTTCCAGGGAAACAGCGAATATTGCTGGAACACCATGCCGCGCTCGGCGCTGGGGCCGTTCACCTTCTCGCCGTCGACGGTGACGATGCCCGTCGTCGGCTTGAGGAAGCCGGCGACCGCGTTGAGCAGCGTCGACTTTCCGCACCCGGAGGGACCGACGATCGAGACGAACTCGCCAGGCTTCACATGTATCTGCGTATCGGTGACGGCTTCGACCGGCCCCTCGATGCTGTCGTAGCTGAGGGAGAAGTTTTTGACCTCGATATGGCCCTGCGGTGCCTTGACAACGACCTCGCTCATTTCAGCCTCCACGGCATCACCAATTGTCCGGCCCCCCGGATCAGCATGCTGGATCCGAGGCCGAGCACGCCGATCGCGATCATGCCGAGCGCGATGTCGGCATACTGAACCAGCGAATAGGCCTCCCAGGTGAAATAGCCAATGCCGTACTGCCCCGAGATCATCTCGGCGGCGATCAGCGACACCCAGGCCACGCCCATGCCGACGGTGAGGCCGGTGAAGATGTGCGGGAGCGAGGCCGGAAAATACACATCGCGGAAAATCGAGCGCTCCCGCGCGCCGAGACATTGCGCGGCGCGCACCAGCACGGGATCGACCAGCGACATGCCGTGCAGCGTGTTGACCAGGATCGGGAAGAACGAGCCGAGGAACGTGATGTAGACGATGCTCTGCTCGTTGGTCGGCCACAGCATGATGGCCATTGGCACCCAGGCGATCGCCGGGATCGGCCGCAGCACCTCCGCCACGGGGAAGATGATCTCGTGGACGAGCTTGAAGCGGCCCATGATCAGGCCGAGCGGCACGGCGACGATCGCCGCGAGCGAGAAGCCGAAGAAGATGCGCCGGCAGCTCAGGAGGACGTGCAGCAGGAATTTCGGATCGTGGATCGCCTTGGTGAAGCTCGCATAGACCGCGAGCGGCGAGGGCACGTTGGTGAAGCGCACGAAGAACACGACGCGATAGGTCGTTAGCAGGTGCCAGACCAGCAGGAAGGCGAGCAGCGAGATAATGCCGATCGCGGTCGCACGCAGTCCGCCCCGGTTGAGCCGGTACCAGCGCAGTGCCAGCGTGCCGAAGGAGGGCGGTGATGCGGGTGAAGTGGAGGCGGGCATGGCGCTGGCCTCCGCGATTGCGCTTGCCGGCATGCTGTCCTCGGAATGTCTGAGGAGGGCGGGACTGCTCACGTCTTGCCCCCGCCGACCGCCGCCTTCACCGCGTCGTCGAAGCCGAGCACCTTGCCGCTGATCTTGGCGGCATAGGCTTCAGCGTCCTTCTTCAACAGGAACGGCGCAACCTCGCCATTGCCGACCGCGAAGAAGGCCTGGTCGGCGAACAGCTTGATGCCGCGCGTGGTATCGAACACGTAGGTGACGTTGATCTTCTTGCCCTTGGCCTTGTAGTCGGCATAGGCGCCGAGCGTGCAACTCGCCGACGAGAAGGGCATGATGCCTGCCTGGTCGACCCAGACCTCGCCGGCCTTGCGCGGATCTGCGATCGGCTTCTTGCAGAATGAATCTTCGCCGGAGATCTCGTAGTTGCTGGCGCTAGCGAGCCGCGCGTCATAGTCGAGCTTCATCTCGGCATAGGCCTTGCGGATGTAGCTGTCGTCGACCCATTTCGTGGGATCGAACTCCTTCATCCGGCCGAGGTTCTGCAGCACCTTGACGTCGGCCGTGGCGGCGTCGATCAATGCCGGCTTGATCGAGGGATCGGTGGTCATGTTGCCGCTGGGGCCAAGGAAGATGTAGACGACCTCCTTGTTGATGCCGGTCCATTCCTGGATCTTCTCGGCGGCGAGCTTGGGATCGTCGCGCAGCCACTGATTGGCGGCGATCAGCGCCTTGAAGTAGGCGACGACGACTTCGGGGTATTTCTCGGCGAAATCGGTGCGCACGACGATGCCGTGGAAAGTCGGGAGATTGGTCTCGACACCGTCAAAGATCTTTCGTGCAAAGCCGCGAAACGGCAGCAGCTCGGCGAACGGGACGAAGTCGGCATGCGCGTCGATCTTCTTCTCCTGGAGATTGGTCGACCCGACCTCCGGGCTCTGGCTGACCAGCTGGAAGAAATCCGACGCGTAGCCGCGGTCCTGCATCGCCTTCAGCACCATGCCGTGCGCGGCAGAGCCGAACGGCACGCTCACGAGCTTGCCCTTGAGATCGGCGAGATCGTAGTAGGGCGAATCCTTGTGCACGACGATGCCGTTGCCGGAGCCCGACAGGCTGTAGGCGGCGATGCCGATCAGCCGGCTCTTGCTCTCCGGATTGCTGTCGAAAGTGAAGCCGTTCACGATCAGCGGATAGTCGCCCATCATGCCGATCTGCAGCTTGTTCGCCATCATCGCATTGGTGACGGGCGGACCGGATGTGAAGTTCTGCCACTCCAGCTCGAACTTGATGTTGGCGTATTTGCCCTCCTTCGGCAGATATTTTTCGAGGAGATGGAGCTGGCGGATGACGACGCCGGCGGTCACCGTGTTGGTCGTGGTGTCCTGCGTTCCGATGCCGAGCGTAACGGTTTCCGCCGCGGCCGGCTGGGCGAGGAGAAGCGCCAGCGACGTCACCGACATCGCGATCGAGAGCGTGGGAAGATGGCGGACCATTCTCATCCTCATTCGGTTGGATGTGCTGTGGTTGCCATGATTGGGTGAGGGCGTGGGCAGGGCAAATCCGGAATGAGCGCCACAGTCGATTAGTTGCCGGGAAAAGTTGATTGCATAGTCCTTGGGCAGTCCTGCAATATAAAGCCGCTTGCGTGGGCACCAGCCCTAGTCAGACGCTTGCCCTCGCATTTCTTCCAGCACGTCGGGCCGGCAGACCACGATCTGGGAGCGCTTGGTCAGCACGATTCCCTTCTCCTGCATGCGCTTCAGGCTGATCGTGACCCATTGCCTGGTGGCGCCGACCATGTGGGCAATATCGGCATGGGTGAAGGCGGCCGCGATCACCCGGCCGTCGGCGTCATCGACGCCATAGAGGTCGACGAGATGCAGCAACAGATGCGCAAGGCGCTGCGTGATCGAGCGCGTCCCCAACATCTGGGCCAGCGCCGAATAGCACTTGCCCTTAAAGGTCAGGCCTTCGATCAGGCCGATCGCGAGGTTCGGAATCTCGACGGCAAGGGATCGCAGTTCCTTTCCGGGCAGATGCACCACGCTGCAATTGCTGGATGCAACGCCGGACCATTGATGCACGGTGCCTTCGAACACTTCCGGCCCGCCGACGAAATTGCCGACATGCCAATAGGCCAGCGTGATCTCGCGGCCGAGCGGGGAGGTGTAGAACACCCGGATACGGCCGCTCTCGATCAGCCAGATACCGTCATGCTTGCCGCCCTGGCTGAACAGCGTCTGGCCACGGTTGAGCACTTTTCGGCGGCCCTGCTTCAGCACCAGCTCCCGCTCGCGCTGGCTGAGCTTGTCCATCAACGCCGGCGGTCCGCCGATCCATTGCTGGTTCTCGGTCAGCAGCAGCGAGGAACCGCCAGCAGGCCGGACCGTTGCGGGGCCGGTCCCGCGAACCACATTGGCCGCCTGCAACATCATCTGCCTCCGGAACGTTCAAACCGTTCTAAAGAGGAGCAATGTCCGTGCCAATCACTCACCTGTTGTCGCCCTGCGAAGACCGGGCGATCCAGTATTCCAGGGAAAGCAATGGGATACGGAGGGGCCGCGGCGTACTGGATTTCCCGCCTGCGCGGGGAATGACAGCGGAACGCGGGAAGGAATCCTGTCCCTAGCGCCCGGCCAGGCTCAGCAAATACGGCTTCGGGTAAATCCCCCGGTTGTGCCCATCCGAAAACGAGATGTTCAGCCCGTAACCGAGATCGCCGATCTCGGTGATCGCGATGCCTGGAAACCGCTCGGGGAAGCGGCCGTCGAAGCGGGCACGGGTGCAGTGGGCGCATTTGCAGGAGAGGCGAAGCGTTTCCGCCGGCAAGTCCAGCGTGTCATCCTGAGCGGTGCGGACGCGGAGCGTCGCGAGGTCGGCGCTTGCTTCGTAATCTGCCACGGTCGGGGCCACCAAGGTCATGACGTGTCTCCGACCCTTCTCTACGTTGCCGCAGCGCTGCCGCGATAGCAACTAATTGCCAGGCGCAGGTGCGAGGCGCTGATCTTTGCTGCCTGCTCCTCGATCATCGCCCACGAAATGTGAAACTAATCGACCGGGAATTTCAGTTCGGCGTTGCCGGATTCCTGTCTCTCCGAAACCTTGTGCGCAATCGAGATCAGGAGAGACGATGAGCGCATTTCAAAAGGAAACAGTCCTGTCGGTCAGGCACTGGACCGATAGCCTGTTCAGCTTCACCGCGACGCGCGATCCGGGCTTCCGCTTCCAGAACGGCCAGTTCGCGATGATCGGGCTGGAAGTCGAGGGCAAGCCGTTGCTGCGGGCCTACAGCATGGCGAGCGCCAATCACGAGGAGGCGCTCGAGTTCTTCTCGATCAAGGTGCAGGACGGTCCGCTGACCTCACGCCTTCAGAAAATCAGGGAGGGGGACGTCATCCTGGTCGGCCGCAAGGCCACGGGCACGCTGATCACGGGCAATCTCATTCCCGGTAAACGCCTGTTGCTGCTCTCGACCGGAACGGGGCTCGCGCCGTTCGCCAGCCTGATCAAGGACCCCGACGTCTACGAGAATTACGAGACCATCGTGCTCGCCCACGGTTGCCGCCAGGTCTCCGAGCTCTCCTATGGCGAGCACCTCGTCGAAGGCCTGCGCGATCACGAGTTCTTCGGGCCGCCGATCCGCGACAAGCTCGTCTACTACCCGACCGTTACCCGCGAGCCGTTCAGGAATCGCGGCCGCATCTCCGACCTGATCGCGTCGAACCAGCTGTTCGACGATATCGGGCAGTCGGGACTCGATATCGAGACCGACCGCATCATGCTGTGCGGCAGCCCTGCGATGCTGGAGGAACTTCCCGCGATGCTTTCCGCGCGTGGCTTTGTCGAGGGCAATCACAGCCGCCCCGGCCATTTCGTGATCGAAAAAGCCTTTGTCGAGCGCTGAGGCGCAAATCGCACCTCGGCGACAACTAATTGCTATCGCCGGGACGCCTGCTGAACAAATCTGATGCAAAGGCGCCGGACCTGCCGGCGAACCAGGAGCAAGCGATGTCACTAGATCAGATCGTCGACGGACTTTCGGAGGTTTCCTGCGACGTGCTCGTCATCGGCGGCGGCACGGCCGGCCCGATGGCGGCGTTGAAGGCGAAGCTGAAGAATCCGAAGGCCAATGTCGTCCTGCTCGAGAAGGCCAACGTCAAGCGCTCCGGAGCGATCTCGATGGGCATGGACGGCTTGAACAACGCCGTCATTCCCGGCTACGCGACGCCGGAGCAGTACACCAAGGAAATCACCATCGCCAATGACGGCATCGTCGATCAGAAGGCGGTCTACAAATACGCGCAGAACTGCTACTCGATCATCGAGGAGCTCGACAGTTTCGGCATCCGCTTCCTGAAGAACGAGAACGGCGACTACGCCGTCAAGAAGGTGCATCACATCGGCACCTACGTGCTGCCGATGCCGAACGGCGAGACCGTGAAGAAGGCCCTGTATCGCCAGCTCCGCCGCGCCCGCATCCTGATCTCCAACCGCTACATGGCGACGCGGCTGCTCAAATCCGCCGACGGCCGCGTTGCCGGCGCGATCAGCGTTAATACCCGTACCGCCGAGATGCTGGTGATCAAGGCCAAGGCCGTCATCCTGTGCATGGGCGCCGCCGGCCGTCTCGGCCTGCCGACCTCCGGCTACATGTTCGGCACCTACGAGAATGCGGCCAATTCCGGTGACGGCTATTCCATGGCCTATCACGCCGGAGCGGCTCTGGCGAACCTCGAATGTTACCAGATCAATCCGCTGATCAAGGACTATAATGGGCCGGCCTGCGCCTATGTCGCCGGTCCCTTCGGCGCCTTCACCGCCAACAACGAGGGATCGCGCTTCATCGAATGCGATTACTGGTCCGGCCAGATGATGCTGGAGTTTTACAATGAGCTGTTGTCCGGCAAGGGCCCGGTGTTCCTCCAGCTCAAGCATCTCCATCCCGACACGATTTCCGAGATCGAATCGACGCTGCACAAGGTCGAGCGTCCCACACGCGGCCTGTTCCAGCAGGGGCGCGGCGTCGACTATCGCAGCGAGTCGATCGAGATGCATATTTCCGAGATCGGCTTCTGCTCCGGTCACAGTGCGTCAGGCGTGTTCGTCGACGACAATGCGCGCACCACCGTGCCGGGCCTCTATGCCGCCGGCGACATGGCGAGCGTGCCGCACAATTACATGCTCGGCGCCTTCACCAACGGTTCGGTCGCCGGCATCGACGCGATGGAGTTCGCGGACAATCACGACTTCGCGGAATTCGATGCGGCCGATGTCGCCAGCGAACGTGACCGCGTGATGGCGCCGACCAAACGCGAGGACGGCATTCCGCCGAACCAGATCGAGTACAAAACCCGGCGTCTCGTTAATGACTATCTCCAGCCGCCGAAAGTCACGCGCAAATACGAGCTCGGCATGCGTCGGCTCGCCGAAGCGAGGGAAGACATGCAGGAGCGGATGATCGCGCGCAATGCGCACGAACTGCTCCGCGCGCTCGAAGTACAGTCGATCATGGACTGCGCGGACATGGCGGTGCATGCCTCGCTCTACCGCGAGGAAAGCCGCTGGGGCCTCTATCACTGGCGGACGGATTTCCCGGAGAAGGACAACGAGAATTGGTTCTGCCACACGCTGCTCAGCAAGCAGGACGGCAAGATGACCAGCGAGAAGCGTGCCGTGGAGCCCTATATCGTGCCGATCGCCGACGACGAGAAGGATCTCTACGACAAGCAGCGCATCCGCGCGACAGCCTGACCCGCCGCACAAATAACAGGAGACATACGATGCCTCTCGCTTCCTATCAGACATCGGTTCCGGTGGTCGTCGACGACGCCAAATGCATCGCGGACAAGGGCTGCACCGTATGCGTCGACGTCTGCCCGCTCGACGTACTGCGTATCAGCGATATGACCAACAAGGCCTACATGGCCTATGACGAATGCTGGTACTGCATGCCCTGCGAGGCGGATTGCCCGACCGGCGCCGTCACCGTCAACATTCCCTATCTGCTGAGGTAGCCATGTCGAGCCCGTTCGAATCCTACGACGATCTCGAAGATGCCGACGAGCGGCTCCAGGCCGCCGATCCAGGGGAGCGCCGCGTCGCGATCATCGCGCTCGGCCATTCCGGCGATCCCGCAGCGGTCGGCCATCTCGCCAAAATGGTCGCCGATCCCGATGCCGGCGTGCGCCAGCAGGTCGCGATGGCGCTCGGCGAGTTTGACGGGCCGGACGCCGCCAGCGCGCTGGTGAAGCTGCTCGTCGATCCCGAGAGAATCGTTGCGTCCGCCGCGGCCGACAGCATGGCGGAGTTCAAGGATCCGGCTTGCGCCGAAATCATCCTGCCGCTGGTCAAGCATGCCCACGCCTTCGTCCGCATGGGCGCGTTGCGTGCGCTTAAGGAACTGCGTTGCAAGGACACCTTGAAACCCGCACTGGAAGCGCTCCAGGATTCCGATGCCGCCGTGCGGGTGCAGGCGATCGGCGTGATCGGGTTCCTCAAGCTGGAGGAATCAATTCCGGCGCTGACCGCGCTGATCAACGATCCGGACGCGCATGTGCGCCGTGCCGCCGTCAGCGCGCTCGCCTTCTCGCAGATGAAGCCCGCGGCCGAGATGATCACGCGCGCGTTGAAGGATTCGGACTGGATGGTGCGGGAGATGGCCGCGGAAACGCTGGGCCTCAACGTCAACGGCTCGATCGCCGCCGACCAGCTCATCGCTTCGCTCAGTGACGAGTTCTGGCAGGTGCGGCTGAAGGCAATCCGCAGCCTTGGCCGGATGAAGATCGAGCGCGCGGTGCGCCCGATCGGCAATTGCGTCAACCATGAGCAGGCGAATTTGCGGAAGGAAGCCGCTGCTGCGCTCGGCGAGATCGCCCACCATGACGGCGAAGCGTTCCTTGCCGTCATCGCCGACGATCCCGATCCCGAGGTGCGCAAGAACGCGCGCTGGGCGCTTCAGCAGATCGCAGCCCGAAAAGCGCGGGCGGGGGCATAGAAGCGCAGCCGCCTGCCGCGCTGGACTTCCCGTCCCAGACGTTTATTGGTCTTCGCCAATGTGATAGGCCTGGCGAGCGAGGTCGATCCGAAAAGAGCGAGGATGCGCCCATGACGACATTGACGGTTAAGGACCTTCTCCCCGAGGACGGCACGCGCGGAACGCTCGTTGGCCGCGTCTGGCTGCCGCAGGCGAATGGCCCGGCCGTGGTCGCCGTGCGCGGCGATGGTGTGTTCGACGTCACCGCAAAATTCCCGACCGTCAGCACGCTCTGCGAGGAAGACAATCCGGCGAAGGCGCTTGCCGCGACCGAGGGCGAGCGCATCGGCGATCTCGAAGCCATCGTCGCCAACACGCCGCCCGATCAGCGCGATGCGAAAAAGCCGTGGCTGCTCGCGCCGGTCGATCTCCAGACGCTGAAGGCCGCCGGGGTGACCTTCGCCATCTCGATGCTGGAGCGCGTGATCGAGGAGCGGGCGAAAGGCAATCCGGCCTCGGCCGAAGCGATCCGGAAAGAGGTGACGCGGCTGATCGGCGACGATCTGTCGAAGCTCAAGCCCGGTTCGGACCAGGCGATGCACCTGAAGCAGGTGCTGATCGACCAGAACGCCTGGAGCCAGTATCTGGAGGTCGGCATTGGCCCCGATGCCGAGGTCTTCACCAAGGCGCCGACCTTGTCGTCGGTCGGCACCGGCATGGATGCGGGGCTGCATCCGAAGTCGACCTGGAACAACCCCGAGCCGGAGCTGGTGCTGTTCGTCTCGAGCCGCGGCAAGATCGTCGGCGGCGCGCTCGGCAACGACGTCAATCTGCGCGACTTCGAGGGCCGTTCGGCACTGCTGTTGTCGAAGGCCAAGGACAACAACGCCTCGTGCTCGATCGGTCCGCTGCTGCGTTTGTTCGACGACAGCTTTACCCTCGACGACGCCCGCAAGCTCGACATCAGCCTGAACGTGAGGGGGCAGGACGGTTTCGTCCTCGACGGCCATTCCTCGATCAGCATGATCAGCCGCGATCCGACCGATCTGGTCGAGCAGACCATCGGCAAGGTGCATCAATATCCCGACGGCTTCGTGCTGTTCCTTGGCACGATGTTCGCGCCGGTCAAGGATCGCGACGCGCCGGGGCAGGGGTTCACCCACAAGCGCGACGACATCGTCACCATTGCGGCGCCCCAGCTCGGTAAACTCGTCAACCGCATGCGGACCAGCGACGAGTGCGAGCCCTGGACGTTCGGCATCGGTGCGCTGATGAAGAATCTGGCGCAGCGGAAGCTGATCTAGCGGCCAGCATGTTGCCCCGCCGACAGCGGGCGATTGCACATCGAAATCAGGAGAAGGTCGTCATGCCCGGGCTTGTCCCGGGCATCGACGTTCTTGGTCCTGCATGGCAAAGCCGTGGATGGCCGGGACAAGCCCGGCCATGACGATGTGGCGCTGGCGAAGCCACATCATTTCGTTCATCTTCCCGTTGCATCTGCGGAACAAAATCGCGCTTGGCGTGTCATACGATTACCGCCCTGCCAACTGCGATGTCCCAAGCGAATAGTCAGATAATATGACTAGTCGGAACCAAACTTCCGTGAAATAGTCCCTCCCGCCGCTCAAAGGTCGGCCTGCGGGTGCGATGCTACCAACTGGCGCCCCGGATAACATTTTGGGAGATACGCCTGATGATCCTCAAAGCCCTCTTTGCGGCCAGCGCCACGGCCGCGTTGCTGCTCGCGCTGCCGGCGAACGCCGCCGAGCTCACCATCGGCTTCTCGCAGATCGGATCGGAATCCGGCTGGCGCGCGGCCGAGACCTCGGTCTCCAAGCAGGAGGCCACCAAGCGCAAGGTCAATCTCAAGATCGCCGACGCGCAGCAGAAGCAGGAGAACCAGATCAAGGCGATCCGCTCCTTCATTGCGCAGAATGTCGATGCGATCTTCCTCGCGCCCGTCGTCTCGACCGGCTGGGACTCGGTGCTGAAGGAAGCCAAGGAGGCCAAGATCCCGGTCGTGCTGCTCGACCGCGACATCGATCCCTCCGGCAAGGAGCTCTATCTCACCGCCGTGACCTCCGACAGCGTCCACGAAGGCGAGGTCGCCGGCGACTGGCTGGCGAAGACCGTCGGAGCCAAGGCCTGCAACATCGTCGAATTGCAGGGCACGGTCGGCGCGAGCGTCGCCGCCAACCGCAAGAAGGGTTTTGACACTGCCATCGCCAAGCATGCGAACCTGAAGGTGGTGCGCAGCCAGACCGGCGACTTCACCCGCGCCAAGGGCAAGGAAGTGATGGAAAGCTTCATCAAGGCCGAAGGCGGCGGCAAGTCGATCTGCGCGGTCTATGCGCACAATGACGACATGATGGTCGGCGCGATCCAGGCGATGAAGGAAGCCGGCCTTAAGCCCGGCAAGGAGATCCTCACCGTCTCGATCGATGCGGTCCCCGACATCTTCAAGGCGATGGTGGCCGGCGAAGCCAATGCCACCGTCGAGCTGACGCCGAACATGGCGGGTCCCGCGCTCGATGCCATCGCGGCCTTCAAGGACAAGGGCACCGTTCCGCCGAAATGGATCCAGACGGAATCCAAGCTCTACACCGCCACCGATGATCCGCAGACGATCTACGACAGCAAGAAGGGCCTCGGTTACTGAGGCGAGGACGTCGCCGGGCGGCCGGGTTTCGGCAGTCCGGCGATCCCCTTCGAAACCGCTACAAACGAACAGGCTCCGTGTCCGCATCGTCAGCGGGCGCCGCTGGGAGTGAATTTGTCATGGAGAACAGCCCGGATTCCGCTGCTTCCCTGCTGGAGGTGCGCGGGATCAGCAAGAGCTTTGGTGCTGTGCGTGCGTTGCAGGAGGTCGACTTCACGCTTCGCGCCGGCGAGATCCATGCGCTGCTCGGTGAGAACGGCGCCGGCAAGTCCACGCTGATCAAGGTGATCACCGGCGTGTTCCAGCGCGATGCCGGCATCGTCAGGATCGGCGGCGAAGAGGTCGCGCCGCGCTCGGCCAAGGCGGCGCTTCAGGCCGGCATCGCCACGGTCTACCAGGAGGTCAATCTGCTGCCGAATCTCTCGGTGGCCCAGAACCTGTTCCTTGACCGGCAACCGATGCGCCTCGGCGTCGTGCGGGAGGGCGAGATGCGCCGCCGCGCCAAAGCGCTGCTCGCGGATTTCGGCCTCGACATCGACGTATCAGCGCCGCTTGGCAATTATTCGGTGGCGATCCAGCACGTCACCGCCATTGCGCGCGCCGTCGATCTCTCGGCGCGCGTGCTGATCCTGGACGAGCCGACCGCGAGCCTCGATCGCCATGAGGTCGAGATCCTCTTCGGTATCATGCGCCAGCTCGCCAAGCGCGGCATTGGCATCGTCTTCGTCAGCCATTTCCTCGACCAGGTCTACGAGATATCCGATCGCATCACCGTTTTGCGAAATGGTCGCCTGGTCGGCGAGCGCGAGACCGCGTCGCTGTCGCGGCTCGAGCTGATCCGGATGATGCTCGGCCGCGAGTTGGCCGAGACCACCAGCGCGCGGGCATCGGCAGGTGCACAGATGGCGCGTGAAGTCTGTGCGAGCTTCGAGGGTTACGGCAAGGCCGGCTATGTCGCGCCGTTCAATCTCGAGCTGCGCCATGGCGAGGTCGTCGGTCTCGCCGGCTTGCTCGGCTCGGGCCGGACCGAGACGGCGCGGCTGGTGTTCGGCGCCCAGCGCGCCGATCGCGGACAGGCGAGGGTGGAAGGCGCGCCTGTCCGGCTTCAGTCGCCGCGCGACGGCGTGCGCCACGGCTTTGGCTATTGCCCGGAGGAGCGCAAGACCGACGGCATCGTCGCCGAGCTCACCGTGCGCGAAAACATCGTGCTGGCGCTCCAGGCCAAGCGCGGTCTGCATCGGCCGCTGTCGCGACGCGAGCAGGACGAGATCGCAAGCCGTTACGTCAAGATGCTCGACATTCGCCCGCCCGATCCGGAGCGTCCTGTCGGCCTGCTGTCCGGCGGCAATCAGCAGAAGGTGCTGCTGGCACGGTGGCTTGCGACCTCGCCGCGGCTCCTCGTGCTGGACGAGCCGACCCGTGGCATCGACGTCGGCGCGCACGCCGAGATCATCCGCCTGATACGCGAGCTCTGCGACGACGGACTTGCGCTGCTCGTGATCTCCTCCGAACTCGACGAGATCGTGACGTATTCCGATCGTGTGGTGGTGCTGCGTGATCGCGCTCATGTCGAGGAGCTCGCCGGCGAGGCCATCGACGTCGGCAGCATTCTCGCCGCCATCGCCGCCGATAGCGCCAGTGTCGCGCATGAGGGCCGTGCATGACCGCGCTGTTGCCGCGCCGCGGCCTTGCCCAGATCCTCGCGTTGATCGTCATCCTGGCGGTCGATCGCGTGGTGTCGCCGCAATTCTTCGATCTGCGCCTCCAGGACGGCCGGCTGTTCGGCAGCCTGATCGACGTGCTCAACCGCGGCACGCCGGTGGCGCTGCTCTCGCTCGGCATGGTGCTGGTGATCGCGACGCGTGGCATCGATCTGTCGGTCGGTGCGGTCATGGCGATCTCAGGCGCGATCGCGGCGAGCCTCGCCGACAGCCACAGTCTGGCCGTGGTGCTGGCGGCTGCGCTCGGCGCGGGCCTGATCTGCGGATTATGGAATGGATTTCTGGTCGCGGTGCTCGGCATGCAGCCGATCGTGGCGACCCTGATCCTGATGGTGGCGGGGCGCGGCATCGCCCAGCTCATTACCGAAGGCCGCATCGTGACCTTCTCCTCGCCCGATCTGGTCTGGTTCGGCAATGGCTCTATTCTCGGCCTGCCGGTGCCGGTCGCGATTGCGCTGGGCATGTTGATCCTCACCGGCGCGGTGGTGCGCGGCTCGGCACTCGGATTGCTGATCGAGGCAACCGGCGGCAATGCGCGGGCGAGCGAACTTGCCGGCGTCGGTACGCGCGCGATGATCTTGGCGGTCTATGTCTGGTGCGGCGTTTGCGCTGCGCTCGCCGGCGTGATCGCGGCGGCCGACATCATGGGCGCGGATGCCAACAATGCCGGCCTCTGGCTCGAGCTCGACGCCATCCTCGCGGTGGTGATCGGCGGCACCTCGCTGTTCGGCGGCCGCTTCAGCCTCGTGCTGGCCGTACTCGGCGCGCTGATTATCCAGACCATGAACACCGGCATTCTGCTGTCGGGCTATCCGCCGGAGTTCAATTTGCTGGTCAAGGCGGTGGTGGTGCTCGCCGTGCTGCTGCTGCAATCGCCGAAGCTGTCCGGCTTTGCCAACGTGGTGACGCGGCTGCGGAGGACCAAGGCATGAAAGGTCTGCCGCCCGTCCTCATCACGGCGATCGTGCTCGTCGCGGGGTTCGCGCTCTGCGCGATGCAGTTTCCCAACATCGCGTCCACCCGCGTGGTCGGCAATCTCCTCACCGACAACGCCTTCCTCGGCATCGTCGCGACCGGCATGACCTTCGTCATCATTTCCGGCGGCATCGATCTCTCGGTCGGCTCGGTGATCGGCTTCACCACGGTGTTCGTCGCGCTGGCGATCGAGCGCTGGGGAATGCCGCCCCCGGTCGCCTTCGTCGCCATTCTCGCGCTCTCGGCAGCCTTCGGCACGGCGATGGGCGCGGTGATCCATGTCTTCGATCTGCCGCCTTTCATCGTGACGCTCGCCGGCATGTTCCTGGCCCGGGGTGCAAGCTTCCTGCTCTCGACGGAATCGGTGCCGATCACGGCACCGGTCTATTCCACCGTATCGGACTTCGCACTGCGATTGCCCGGCGGTGGACGGCTGACGGCGGTCGCGATCATCATGCTTGCGATCGTGATCGGCGGTGCATTGCTGCTGCAGCTCACCCGGTTCGGCGCCAATGTCTATGCGCTCGGCGGCAGCCGGGCGACCGCGAGCCTGATGGGCGTAGCCGTCGGCAGGATGACGGTGAAAATCTACATGCTGTCGAGCCTGCTCGCTGGCATCGCCGGCATCGTCTTCTCCTTCTACACCAGCGCCGGCTACTCGCTCTCCGCCGTCGGCGTCGAGCTCGACACCATCGCGGCCGTCGTGATCGGCGGCACGCTGCTCACGGGCGGGCAGGGCTCGGTGATCGGCACCTTCCTCGGCGTGCTGATCCAGGGCATGATTCAGACCTACATCAATTTCGACGGGACGCTGTCGAGCTGGTGGACCAAGATCGCGACCGGCGTGCTGCTGTTCGCCTTCATCGCCTTGCAACAGGGGTTGGTCGCGCTCGCGCGCCGGCCCGTGGCAAAGCGCGCGGGAGCAGTCTCATGACCACCTCGCGCATCCTCGTCATCCCGACGCGCCGGGCGCACTCCAATCACGCGGAGGTGGCCCGATCGATCGGCGTCGACATCATCGCCGGCCGTTACGCGGAGGGGACGCGGCTGCCCGGCGATGCCGAGATGATCGCGATGTTCGGCGTGTCGCGGCCGGTGCTGCGCGAGAGCGTGAAGACACTGGTGGCCAAGGGCTTGCTCACCACCAAGGCGCGGGTCGGCACCGTGGTGCGCGAGCGCGCTGCCTGGAACATGTTCGACGCCGACGTGCTGGCCTGGCACCTGGACGCCGGTATCGACAAGCGCTTCCTCAACGACCTCGCCGAGATCCGCCTTGCGGTCGAACCGCGCGCGGCGATGCTGGCGGCCGCGCAGCGGTCGGAGCAGGACGTCGCCGAGTTGCACCGCTGCATGGAGCGGATGCGACTTGAAGCTTCCGACTCCGTCGGCTTTGCCGATGCCGACCTAGCGCTTCATGTCGGTGTAGCGCGGGCGTCCGGCAATCTGTTCATGCGCTCGATCGGCCACGTCATCGAGGCTGCGTTGCGTGCCTCATTCCTGCTCAGCGCACCGGTCGAACCGGAGGACCGCGATACCGTGCTGCTCTGGCATCAGAAGATCGTCGATGCCATCGCGGCCGGCGATGCCGCGACCGCGTCGGAGGCAATGGTCTACGTCATTCACAACGGCATGCGCCGCCACGAGGGGACAGTGATCGAGACTGTACCGGCCGAAGCGCTACCGTCCGCGGAAGCTGGAGAAAGATCGTGACTGAACTTCGCATCGCCATCGTCGGCTTCGGCAAGATCGCACGGGACCAGCATGTGGGCGCCATCGCAGCGGTTCCCGGCGCGACGCTGGCGGCCGTCGCCAGCCGCAATGCCTCGCTGCCGGATCCGCCGCATTTCGCGACCATCGAAGAGCTGCTGGAAAAAGGTCCGCCGATCGACGCGGTGTCGCTCTGCACGCCGCCTCAAGTGCGCCGCGCCCAGGCCGTCGCAGCGCTTAGGGCCGGCAAGCATGTGATGCTGGAGAAGCCGCCCGGCGCCGGCGTTGCCGAGCTCGATCCGTTGATCGCGATGGCGGGTGAGGCCAAGCGAACGTTGTTCGCGACCTGGCATTCGCGCCATGCGCCGGCAGTCGAGCCGGCGCGCGAGTGGCTTGCGGCGCGGCGGATCACCTCCGTCCACATCAATTGGAAAGAGGACGTGCGCGTCTGGCATCCCGGGCAGGCGTGGATCTGGGAGCCCGGCGGGCTCGGGGTGTTCGATCCCGGTATCAATGCGCTGTCGATTTTGACCAGGATCCTGCCGAAGCCCGTGTTCGTCACCGCGGCCGAGCTCGCCTTCCCCGCCAATTGCCAGGCGCCGATCGCCGCGAAGCTGACGCTGACCGACCTTGGCGGCCTGCCTGTGACCGCCGAGTTCGATTTCCGCCAGACCGGGCCGCAGAGCTGGGATATCCTCGTCGAAACCGACCAGGGCCGGATGACGCTATCCCGCGGCGGCCGGATCATGGCGATCGACGGCAAGACCGTTGCCGAGGCGCCCGATGAGGAATATCGGGAGCTCTACCGGCGCTTCGTCACGCTCGCCGCGACAGGCGCGAGCGACGTCGATCTGGCGCCGCTTCGTCTCGTTGCGGACGCCTTCCTGCTCGGCAGGCGCACGATCGTCGAACCGTTTGTGGATTGATCATGGCTGGAACGAAAACAGAAAAAGACATCTTCGGAACGCTGCCGGACGGCCGCAAGGTGGAGCGCATAGTGCTGCGCGGAGAGGGCGGGTTCGAGGCGCGCATCATCACCCATGGCGCGGTGATCCAGGCGCTGATCGCGCCGGATGCCAAGGGGAGCTACGACGACATCGTGCTCGGCCATGACACATTCGCCGGCTATCTCGCCGAGCGAAAGTTCTTCGGTGCCACCGTCGGCCGCTACGCCAATCGCATCGCCAACGGACAATTTTCGCTCGATGGCGAGACAGTGCAGCTTCCCGTCAACAACGGTCCGAATGCGCTGCATGGCGGCCTCGACGGATTCGACCGCAAGCTCTGGGACATTGCGGAGATCGACGATGGCGCCGAGCCCGCGGTTACGCTGACCTACACGAGCCCGCATGGCGAGGAGAACTATCCCGGCCGGCTCGATGTGCGCCTGACTTATCGCGTTACCGGCCCGGCCGAGCTATCCCTGACCATGGAGGCACGGACCGACCGGCCGACCATCGTCAACCTGACCAACCACAGCTTCTTCAATCTGGAAGGCGCGACATCAGGGACCCCCATTCTCGATCACAAGCTGACGGTCGCCGCCGGACATTTCCTCGCGATCGATCCCACGGCCATTCCGTTGCCCGAGCCGCCGCGCAGCGTTGCCGGCACGCCGTTCGACTTCCGCGAGCCGCGGGCGATCGGCGAGCGCATCCGAGAGAGCGACCGGCAATTGCGCAACGGCAGGGGCTACGATCACACCTATTGTCTCGCGCGTGACGGCAAGCTTGCGCTCGCGGCGCGGCTGGAGGCGCCGCGCTCGGGGCGCATCATGGAGCTGTTCACCGATCAGCCCGGTCTGCAGGTCTATTCGGGTAATTATCTCGACGGCACGATTTCGGGCAAGGGCGGCAAGCTCTACCGGCAGTCGGACGCCATGTGCCTGGAGCCGCATATCTGGCCGGATGCACCGAACCGGCCGGATTTCCCGAGCCCGCGCCTAGCGCCCGGCGAGGTCTACCGCCATCACACGGTCTATCGCTTTGCGGTGAGGAGGTGATGATGGAACAGGTGCCGACCTCGGTTCTTTCGGACGATTCTTGCCATCTCGGCGAGGGGCCGACTTATGACGTGAGCACGGATACCGCCTGGTGGTTCGATATCCGCGAGGGGCGACTGTTCGAGGCGCAGCTCGGCAGCGGCAGCATCCGCGTTCATGCGCTCGGCCGGATGGCGAGCGCACTTGGGCGGATCGACGCCGAGCGGCAGTTGATCGTCGCGGAAGACGGCCTCTATATCCGCAAAATCGCCGACGGCGCGATGACGCTGTTCTGTCCGCTCGAAGCCGACAATTACGCGACCCGCTCCAACGATGCCCGCGTGCATCCCTCCGGCACGTTCTGGATCGGCACCATGGGCCGGAAGGCCGAAGCAGGGGCAGGCGCGATCTACGCGTTCCATCGCGGCGAGATATCGATGCTGTTTCCGCGCATCAGCATTCCCAATTCGATCTGTTTCTCGCCCGATGGCGGCACCGGCTACTTCGCCGACACCGCGCGCGCGGTGCTCTACGCGGTGCCGCTCAATCCCACGACCGGCCTGCCGCGCGGCGAGCCGGAAGTGCTGCTGCGCCACACCGGTAGCGGCGGCCTCGATGGTTCGGTGTGCGACGCCGACGGAAACATCTGGAACGCCTGCTGGGGCGCGAGCCGTATCGACGTCTACTCTCCGCAAGGCGAGCGCCTGCGCTCGATGAGCGTGCCGGCAAAGCAGGCGAGCTGCCCCGCTTTTGTCGGCCCCGATCTGTCGCGTCTTCTCGTCACCTCGGCCTGGCAGGACATGGATGCGGCGGCACGTGCCGCCGATCCGCAAGCAGGCCACACCTTCCTGTTGGAGGCCTCCGCGCGCGGTCGCGCGGAGCCTGACGTCAAGCTCGCATAGGAGGCTCGAAGCCACACACCCCCAAATTTCTCGACGACACGAAAAAACAGTCTGACATCCAAGGGAGCGAAACATGTTGAAACTGAAGACGACATTCCTCGCGCTGGCGCTGGCCGGCGCTGCGACGATGGCCGCGGGCGTCACCGCCTCAGCCCAGGATAAAGCAACAGTCGGCATCGCCATGCCGACCAAATCGTCGGCGCGCTGGATCGACGACGGCAACAACATGGTTAAGGTGCTGAAGGAGCGCGGCTACAATACCGACCTGCAATATGCCGAGGACGACATTCCGAACCAGCTCTCGCAGGTCGAGAACATGGTGACCAAGGGCGCGAAAGCGCTGGTGATCGCCGCGATCGACGGCACCACGCTCTCCGACGTGCTCAAGCAGGCGAAAGCAAAGGGCATCACCGTGATCGCCTATGACCGCCTGATCCGCGGCACGCCCAACGTGGACTATTACGCGACCTTCGACAATTTCCAGGTCGGCGTGCTCCAGGCCGAGTCGATCGTGCAGGGCCTCGGCCTCAAGGATGGCAAGGGTCCGTTCAACATCGAGCTGTTCGGCGGCTCGCCCGACGACAACAATGCCTACTTCTTCTACAACGGCGCGATGAGCGTGCTGAAGCCGTACATCGACAGCGGCAAGCTCGTCGTCGTCTCCGGCCAGATGGGCATGGACAAGGTCGCGACCTTGCGCTGGGACGGCGCCACCGCGCAGGCCCGCATGGACAATCTGCTCAGCGCCTACTACGGCAACAAGAAGGTCAACGCAGTGCTGTCGCCCTATGACGGCCTGTCGATCGGCATCATCTCCTCGCTGAAAGGCGTCGGTTATGGCAGCGCCGGCCAGCCGATGCCTGTCATCTCGGGCCAGGATGCCGAGGTGCCCTCGATCAAGGCGATGCTGCGCGGCGATCAGTATTCGACCATCTTCAAGGACACCCGCGATCTCGCCAAGGTGACCGCCGACATGGTCGACGCTGCGCTTGCCGGCAAGCAGGTCACCGTCAACGACACCAAGACCTACGAGAACGGCGCCAAGACCGTGCCGTCCTATCTGCTCAAGCCGGTCGTGGTCTACAAGGACAATTGGGAGAAGGTCCTGGTCGAGAGCGGCTACTACAAGAAGTCGCAGTTCCAGTAAGAGGTCTACTCCCTCTCCCAACCTGCGGAGAGGGAGTTCTTTAGGGTTAGGGCGAAGCGCATGTTTATGAACTCGTCATGCCCGGGCTTGTCCCGGGCATCCACGTCCCTCTTCGCAAGCGGCTGCACGTGGATGGCCGGGACAAGCCCGGCCATGACGATTGTGGAGGCACCCGGGAGAATGATCCGATGACCGCAATGCTGGAGATGCGCAACGTCAGCAAGAGCTTTTCCGGCGTGCAGGCGCTGCGCGACGTCAACTTCTCGGTTGAAGCCGGGCAGATCCACGCCCTCGTCGGCGAGAACGGTGCCGGCAAGTCCACGTTGATGAAGGTGCTCAGCGGCGTCTATCCCGCCGGTAGCTATGAGGGCACCATCATCTTCGATGGCGAGGAGCGCCGCTTCCGCGATATCAACGATTCCGAGGCGCTCGGTATCATCATCATCCATCAGGAGCTGGCGCTGATCCCGCTGATGTCGATTGCCGAGAACATCTTCCTGTCGCATCCGCCGTCCAGGCTCGGCGTGATCGATCGCGACGAGGTTTATCGGCGCACGCGGGAACTCCTGGCGCAGGTCGGCCTCAAGGAATCGCCGGATACGCTGATCACCGATCTCGGCGTCGGCAAGCAACAGCTGGTCGAGATCGCCAAGGCGCTGTCCAAGCGGGTGCGGATGCTGATCCTGGACGAGCCGACCGCCAGCCTCAACGAGGCCGACAGTGCCGCGCTGCTCGAGCGCCTCATGGCCTTCCGCGCGCAGGGCATCGGCTCGATCCTGATCTCGCACAAGCTCAACGAGGTCGCCAAGGTCGCCGACCACATCACCGTGCTGCGCGACGGCCGCACCGTGGACAGCATTGATTGCCACGCCGAGCCGATCCAGGAAGACCGCATCATCCGCAGCATGGTCAACCGCGATCTCGCCCATCGCTTTCCGGAGCGCAGCGCAAAGATCGGCGAGCCCGTCCTCACCGTCGAGAACTGGTCGGTCTACCATCCCATCCATCCCGAGCGGCAGGTGATCAAGAACGTTGATTTCAGCGTGAAACGCGGCGAGGTCGTCGGCATTGCCGGATTGATGGGCGCTGGCCGCACCGAATTCGCCATGAGCCTGTTCGGCCGTTCCTGGGGCACCACGATCAGCGGCCGCATCCGGCTCGAGGGCCATGAGGTCGTGCTGCCGAACGTCGCGGCCGCGATCGACGCCGGCCTTGCCTATGTCACCGAGGACCGCAAGCAGCTCGGACTTATCCTCGCCGACGACGTCCGCAAGAACATCACGCTCGCAAGCCTCGACCAGGTCGCGCCGAACCGCGTCATCGACGACATCGCCGAGCTGAAGGTCGCCAGCGACTACCGCAACCGGATGCGCATCCGCTGCTCCGACGTCTATCAGGAGACCGGCCAGCTCTCCGGCGGCAACCAGCAAAAGGTCGTGCTGTCGAAATGGCTGATGACCGACCCCAAGGTCTTGATCCTGGACGAGCCGACCCGGGGCATCGACGTCGGTGCCAAATACGAGATCTACTGTATCATCAACGAGCTTGCGGAAGCCGGCCGCGGCGTGGTGGTGATCTCCTCGGAGATGCCCGAGCTGCTCGGCATCTGCGACCGCATCTGTGTCATGAACGACGGCGCCTTCGTCGGCGAGTTCCCCGGCACCGAAGCGACGCAGGAAAAGATCATGCGCGCCATCATGCGCAACGACAGAAATTATGGAAGCCGCGCCCTGGCGGGTGCCGAGATGGGAGGATCGCAGCCATGACCGACAAGACGGTTTCGCTGCCCGAGGAGCGCCGGAACGGCAGCTTCATCAAGAACAATCTACGCAACTACGGCATGCTAATGTCGCTGATCGCGATCATGCTGTTCTTCCAGGTCATGACCGGTGGCACACTGCTGCAGCCGCTCAACCTGACCAATCTGGTGCTCCAGAACAGCTATATCGTCATCATGGCGCTTGGCATGCTGCTTGTCATCGTCACCGGCCATATCGACCTCTCGGTCGGCTCGGTCGCGGGCTTCGTCGGCGCGGTGGCCGCCGTGCTGATGGTGACATACAAGGTCGACTACACGCTCGCCTTCATCGCCTGTCTGCTGCTGGGCGCGGCGATCGGCGCCGCGCAGGGCTATTGGGTGGCCTATTTCAAGATTCCGTCCTTCATCGTGACGCTGGCCGGCATGCTGGTGTTCAAGGGCCTCGCACTCGCGGTATTGCAGGGCCAGTCGCTCGGGCCGTTCCCGGTGACCTTCCAGAAACTGTCCTCCGGCTTCATTCCCGAGCTCTTGCCGGAGGCCGGCACCCTGCATCCGACATCCATGCTGATCGGTGCGGTGCTCGCGCTTGGCCTCGTATACGCCAGCGCCAGGGGAAGGTCGCGCGAGCAGTTGCACGGCATCGAGGTCGAACCCTACGCGTTCTTCCTCGGCAAGTGCATCCTGCTCGCCTGCGCCGTGCTCTATTTCACCTATCTGATCGCCTCGCATCGCGGCCTGCCGAACGTGCTGGTGATCATGGGTGCGTTGATCGCACTCTACGGCTTCGTCACCCGCCGCACCGTGATCGGCCGGCAAATCTATGCGGTCGGCGGCAACGCCAAAGCCGCAAGCCTGTCGGGCATCAAGACGGAACGGTTGACCTTCCTCACCTTCGTGAATATGGGCGTGCTCGCTGCGCTCGCCGGCCTCGTCTTCGCTGCGCGCCTCAACACCGCAACGCCGAAGGCGGGTCTCGGCTTCGAGCTCGACGTCATCGCCGCCTGCTTCATCGGCGGCGCCTCAGCCTATGGCGGTGTCGGCCGCGTCGGCGGCGCCGTGGTCGGCGCCATGATCATGGGTGTGATGAACAACGGCATGTCCATCCTCGGCATCGGCATCGACTATCAGCAGGTCATCAAGGGCCTGGTCCTGCTCGGGGCGGTGTGCATCGACGTGTATAATCAGCGGAGATGAGGCTGCGTAGCGAAGCGCAATCCGGGGCCACTTACCCGCATTCCGCTCCGCTCCATGCGGCTACGGCAGCCGTTACTGCGTCGTGAAGAGCACCGCCGCTATCGCGACGGAGAGGCTCACCGCCGAGACGGTTGCCACGGTCGATAGCACGCCCATTCGCCGGAGTGCGACGGCGAAGACAATGATGATGGGCGTCGCGGTCATCAGCCCGATTTGTGCATCGCTCATGTCAGCGCTCGCAGCTCCATGGAACCTTGGAGTGCTCGTACCGCGACCCGGCCGATCGGACGTTGCGACGGCGCAAACAAATAGATCGGCATTCCCCAAGTTTGTCCGGCAACAAACTCGGATCGGCGCGGCTGAGCTAAGTCTGGCCGGTGTCCTGATCCGGAAGAGCAGATGTCGGCAGCCGATTGCGAACCACAGGGAAACGGCTGGGGAATTCTGGACGATCTTCCCGGCGATCCCATGATCTGGGTGCTGATCTTCAGCGAGCTCGCCGCCTTCGGTCTGTTTCTCGGTACGTTTACGGTCGCCCGCGCGATCCACCCGGCCGTGTTTGCGGCGGGGCAGGCGGCGCTCGATCCGGGTCTGGCAGGACTGAACACTATCGTGCTGGTGACGAGCGGTTGGGCCGCGGCCCGGGCGACGAAGGCCGCGCGGGCCAGCGAGAGGCGGGCGGCACGATACTGGCTCCTCACAGCCATGGCGCTTGGCGGCCTGTTCGTGGCGATCAAGCTCGGCGAATATGCCGAAGAGATCGGACGCGGCATTGGACTTGAGACCAGCCCGTTCTTTACACTCTACTTCCTCTTGACCGGCTTCCATCTCCTGCATGTCTGCCTTGGTATCATCATCCTAGCCGTGGTCTGCCGCCGCGCCGAGGCGTTCGGTGTCGAGACGGGAACGGCCTTCTGGCACATGGTCGATCTGGTCTGGATCGTCATGTTCCCGATTCTTTATCTGGTGCGGTGACGATGCCGGATCGCCTGGACTTCACCTGGCTCGCGCTGATCGGCCTCGCACTCGCGACCGTCCTGGTGCCGCCGCTGGTGCCGCGGCCGCTGCTCGGCAACGCCCTGCTGCTGGCCCTCGCCGCCGTCAAGGGGCGCCGGATAGCGCTCGATTTCCGCGATCTTCGCGCAGTGCCCGCGCTCTGGCGCGGCCTCGTCAGCGCCTGGATCCTCGTCGTGGTGCTGTTTGCCTGGCTCACATCCGCAGTCATCGCCCTGATCTGACTCGTTCCTTGCGCCCTGACAAAGAACGGGCCGGGCCAATCGGCAATAAATCGCATCACCGATTTACGCGACAGGACTCAATTGAAAGGATTGGCAATGGCTGAACGCCTGACCAAGTCGGCCGCTCGAAATATCTTCTACGGCGGCTCGGCCTTTTTCTTCGCCATCTTCATCGGGCTGACGGCGCACAGCCACTACTACATGGCCACAACCTCGACGGACGCGGCGACGCTGACGTCGTCGGTCGCCCGCGGCAAGCATGTCTGGGAGAAGAACTCCTGCATCAACTGCCACACGTTGCTCGGCGAAGGCGCCTATTTCGCGCCCGAAGTCGGCAACGTCTGGGATCGATGGGGCGGCAAGGAGGATCCGGCCGGCGCGCGAGAGACACTGAAGGCCTGGATGCAGTCGCAGCCCTCGGGCGCGGAGGGCCGGCGGCAGATGCCGCAGTTCAACCTCACCGACCAAGAGCTCAATGATCTCGCCGATTTCCTGCAATGGGTGAGCACGATCAAGCGCCAGGATTGGCCGCCAAACAAGGCCGGCTGAGCCCGCCGCTTTCCTCTTTCCAGACAGAGAGAATCCGAGATGAAATATCAAACCCAGAAAGTCGCGATGCTATATTTCTACGGCGCGCTGACCGTGTTCCTGGCTCAGGTCCTGTTCGGTCTCCTCGCCGGGACAATCTACGTTCTGCCCAACACGCTGTCGGTGCTGCTGCCGTTCAATATCGTCAGGATGATCCACACCAATGCGCTGATCGTGTGGTCGTTGATCGGCTTCATGGGCGCGACCTACTTCCTGCTGCCTGAGGAAACCGAGACCGAGCTGTACAGCCCGCTGCTCGCAAAGATCCAGTTCTGGATGTTCTTCGGCGCAGCTGGCGTAGCGGTGGTCGGCTATCTCTTCCACTACCACGAGGGTCGCGAGTTCCTCGAGCAGCCCTTCATCATCAAGGTCGGCATCGTCGTCGTCTGCCTGATGTTCCTGTTCAACGTGACCATGACCGCGCTCAAAGGGCGCAAGACCACGGTCACCAACATCCTGCTGTTTGGCCTGTGGGGCGTTGCGATCTTCTTCCTGTTCGCTTTCTACAATCCGGCAAACCTCGCCGTCGACAAGATGTACTGGTGGTACGTCGTCCATCTCTGGGTCGAGGGCGTCTGGGAGCTGATTATGGCCTCCGTGCTCGCCTATCTCATGATCAAGCTCAATGGGATCGATCGCGAGGTGGTCGAGAAGTGGCTCTACGTCATCATCGGCCTTGCGCTATTCTCGGGAATTCTCGGCACCGGCCATCATTTCTACTGGATCGGCGCGCCCGGCTACTGGCAGTGGATCGGCTCGCTGTTCTCGACGCTCGAGGTCGCGCCGTTCTTCACGATGGTGATCTTCACGGTGCAGATGACCTGGAAGGCCGGCCGCAAGCATCCGAACCGCGCCGCGCTGCTGTGGTCGGTCGGCTGTTCGGTGATGGCGTTCCTGGGCGCCGGCGTCTGGGGTTTCCTGCACACGCTTTCCTCGGTGAACTACTACACCCACGGCACCCAGGTCACCGCTGCGCACGGCCATCTCGCCTTCTTCGGCGCCTATGTGATGCTCAATCTTGCCGTGATGGCTTACGCCATCCCGCAGATCAAGGGACGCGCGCCCTATAACCAGTGGCTCAGTATGACGAGCTTCTGGATCATGTGCACGGCCATGATGACCATGACGTTCGCGCTAACCTTTGCCGGCGTGGTCCAGGTCCATCTCCAGCGCGTGCTCGGCCAGAGCTACATGGACGTGCAGGACCAGCTCGCCTTCTTCTACTGGGTGCGGCTCGGCTCCGGCGTGTTCGTCGCCATCTCGGCGCTGATGTTCGTCTGGGCGGTGCTGGTGCCCGGCCGCGAAAAGCAGGCGACCATTCCCGCCGCGCTGCAGCCGGCCGAGTAAGCGTGACGGCGGCCGCGTTTCATCGCGGCCGCCGCTTCAGACATTTTCGGAGAGAGATCATGAAAGTAGCTCTTCACGCCTTGGCCGCGCCGGCACCCGCGCTACCAGCCTATGTCGCAAGCGGCAACGAATGCGCGCTGTTCGAGCATGCCTGTCGGCACCGGCTTCCGGTCCTGCTGAAAGGACCGACCGGTTGCGGCAAGACGCGTTTCGTCGCGCATATGGCGGCACGGCTGGGCTTGCCGCTCCACACCGTCGCCTGCCACGACGATCTCACCGCCGCCGATCTCACGGGGCGCCATCTGCTGAGAGGCGGCGACACCGTGTGGACCGACGGTCCGTTGACGCGCGCGGTCCGCGAGGGCGGCATCTGCTATCTCGACGAGGTGGTGGAAGCCCGCAAGGACGTCACCGTCGTGCTGCATCCGCTCACTGACGACCGCCGTATCCTGCCGCTGGAGCGAACCGGCGAGGAGCTCGTTGCTCCCGCGAGCTTCATGCTCGTTGTCTCCTACAATCCCGGTTACCAGACCCTGCTCAAGGCGCTGAAGCCGTCGACGCGGCAGCGCTTCGTCGCCATCGAGTTCGGCTTCCTGCCGGCCGAGCAGGAGATTGCGGTGGTGTCGGCCGAGAGTGGGCTGCCGCCGGATCGCGTACGGCCGCTGGTCGCGCTTGCCGGACGTCTGCGGGCGCTGAAGGGGCATGATCTGGAGGAGGGCGTCTCGACCCGGCTCGTGGTGTATTGCGCGACCTTGATTGCGGCGGGAGTCTCGATCGCCGATGCGGTGCTCGCCGGCATGATCGAGCCGCTGACCGACGATTCCGAGGTCAAGGCGGCGCTGCTGGACGTCGCGCGCGCCGTGATTGCCTGAGCCAGATCCCATGCTTGACTTCCTCGAACTGGAGGAGACGGTCGGCCGCGCCTGGCACCGGATGGTCGGCGGCACCGCGAGCTATCCGGTTCACGATGATCACGCGGTCGCGCTTGCGGAGGTGAGAGGCCGGCTCGCGGTGATGTTCCGTGCGCTTGGCGGTGAGACGGGCGTTCAGATCGCGAGCGCAGGCGCACGCAGGGCGGGCCATCGGCTCGGCTGGCGGCAACGCATCGGCCTTGGAGACGAACGTCTCGAACAGCCGGGCCGCGGCGCTACGACCATCTTCCTCCCCGACCGCATTGCGATATTTTCCGACCGCGATCTCAACGCATGCCTCTATCGCTGGCTTGCGGCGTGGTTCGCGGTCGCGCCGATCGAGGCGATCACGGAGCATGATCCGCTGCGGCGGGACCTTCTGGTCTTGCGCCGGGCGAGCGAGACGGCGGTCTTCGTGCTCACGCAGTTTCCCGGGCTCGCTGCTGATTACGCGCGGCTCGCCGCCGCAACTGCCGAAGCCCGGCCGCGACGTCCGTTGCCGCGTCTTGAGCAGGAGATCGAGCGGATCGTGCTGGCCTTGCTCGGGACCGGAAAGGCGCCCGCAGGTCAGCTGTGGCCGGCGATGATGGGGACAGGTCCGCTGCCGGACAAGGCGCCGCCGGGCTATCGCTCGGTCCTGCCGTGTCCGCTCTGGGGCGATTGCTGGACGCGCGAACTCTCGCCGGTGCATGCGGGCGACGACGCGTGCGCACCGGGCGCGGGGGCCGCCGCCGAGGACAGTCGCAAGCGCTTTGCCGTGCGCGAGCGCGAGGACAACGCCAACCGCCGCGATCCCTTCGTGCTCAACCGCTTCGAAAAGATTCTCGCAATGGCCGAGATGGTCAATGTCGACCGTCCGGCTGACGACAGCGAGGACGAGGATGCGCAGAAGGCCGCCGACGATCTCGAGGAGATGACGCTGAGCCGGCGCAGCGGCAAGCCGGCGAGCCGGCTCAAATTCGATCTCGACCTGCCGCCGGAAGCCCTCGATGCGTCGCCGCTGAACGCAGACCTCACCTATCCCGAATGGGACTACCGCAGCAGCTCCTACCTGCCCGATCACTGCCGCGTGCTCGCGGGCGCCGCATCCGAGACCGGCGAGACCTGGTCGCCCGACGAGTCCATGCGCCGGCATATCCGTCAGGTGCGGCGGCGCTTCGAGATCTTGCGGCCGCGCCACGAATTGATGCGCGCCCAGGCCGACGGGCACGACCTCGACCTCGACGCGCTCGTGCGCGCCCGCTGCGATCTTCGCGCCGGCAGCGGCGGCGGTCTCGATCGCATCCATGTCGCGATGCGCCCGCAGGGGCACGATCTCGCCGTCACGTTGCTTGTCGACGTCTCGCTCTCGACGGACGCCTGGGTCGACGGCCATCGCGTGCTCGACGTCGAGAAGGAGGCGCTGCTGGTACTCGCGCATGGCCTGTCGGCCTGCGGCGACCATCACAGCATCCTGACCTTCACCTCGCGCCGGCGGTCCTGGGTGCGGCTCGAAACCGTCAAGGCCTTCGGCGAGCCGATGAGCGGGGCAGTGGAGCGTCGTATCGGAGCGCTGAGGCCCGGCTATTACACGCGGATCGGCGCGGCGGTGCGCCACGCCTCGGCCGCACTCGCCCGTCAGCCGCAGCGCAAGAAGCTGCTTCTCGTCCTCACCGACGGCAAGCCGAACGATGTCGATCATTACGAAGGCCGCTTTGCGGTCGAGGACACCCGCAAATCGGTGCAGGAGGCGCGCCGGCTCGGCATTGCCGCCTTCGGCGTGACGGTGGACGCAACCGCGCAATCCTATTTCCCGACGCTGTTCGGGCGTGGCGGCTACGCCATCGTCGGCAATATCCGCCGACTGCCTGCGGCGCTGCCGGCGATTTACCGGCAGGTGGCGCATTGAATCAGGAAAAGGTGCGGCGTCCCGTTCTCGGGTGAGCTATTGCCCATGGGGTGGGTATATGATCGAATGGCGGGATGGACCAGGGCCGGCTGAAACCCGATCTGATCATCTTCGACTGCGACGGCGTGCTGGTGGACAGTGAGCTGTTGAGCTGTCGGTGCCTGTCCGACGCGCTGGCCGAATGTGGCATCTCGCTGAGCCCGGAGCAGGCGCTCGAACTCTTTCTCGGACGCAGCACCAAAGCGGTCGAGCAGCATTATCGGGATCTCGGACAGGTCGTGCCGGACGGCTTTCTGCCGCGCTTGAAGTCGCATGTGTTGAGCACGTTCGCAGGCACGCTTCAGCCAATTTCCGGCGTCGCCGATGTGATCTCCGAATTACGCGTGCCGTTTTGCGTGGCTTCGTCCAGCGACATCGACCGTGTCGCGCTCTCCCTTGACGTCACCGGCCTCGCGCCACATTTCGGGGACCGGATCTACACCGCGCAGATGGTCAGGCACGGCAAGCCGGCGCCGGATCTCTTTCTCCATGCGGCCGAGCAGATGGGCGCGCAACCCGCGCGCACGCTGGTGATCGAGGACAGTGCGAGCGGCGTGCAGGCGGGCAAGGCGGCCGGCATGACGGTCTGGGGATTTGCCGGCGGCAGCCATTATCGCGGACGCGACGGGCAAGCTATACTGTCGGGTGCAGGGGCCGACCGGGTCTTCGCGCGCATGATCGATTTCTGGAAGGACGCCTGACGCCTGCCATGGCCGCCGAAAACGAAAAGTCCAGGCTCGATGACGCCGCGCGTGCTGGCTGGCTCTATTTCATTGCCGGTCACACCCAGGATGAGATAGCGAAGATGCTCCAGGTCTCGCGCGCCTCGGCGCAGCGGCTGGTGTCGCTGTGTCTCGCGGAACGGCTCATCACCTTCCGGCTCGAACATCCCATCGCCGCATGCATGGAATTGGCGGCGCGTCTGAAGGAGCGTTTCGACCTTGCCCATTGCGAGGTGGTGCCGGCAGATTCCGCCGCGCCGCAGGCCACAGCGGGCATAGCCGAACGCTGCGCCAATCTGCTCGATTCCACGCTGCGTTCGGAGACCCCCGTCATTGTCGCGCTGGGGACGGGACGCGCCGTGCGCGCCGCGGTCGAGCGCGTCACGCCGATCGACCGGCCCAACCACCAGATCGTGTCGCTGGTCGGCAATATCTCCGCCGACGGTTCCGCGAGCTTCTACGACACCGTCGGCCGGCTCGCCGACCGCACCGGCGCGCGGCACTATCCGATGCCGCTGCCGTTCCTGATGTCGTCCGAGGACGAGCGCAACAAGATGGTCCGGATCGAGCCGATCGCGAAGGTGAAGGCGGTCGCGGCCAAGGCGGATTTACGTCTCGTCGGCATCGGCCAGATGGACCAGAAGGCGCAGGTCCATGTCGACGGCTTCGTCACCCGCGACGAATTGTTCGAGATGATGCGGCAAGGGGCGATCGGCGAGATCACCGGATGGGCCTATGATTCCAAGGGCCGGCTGCTGAAGGCCGGAACCAACAGGCGCCTGACCAGCATCCCGCCGGAGGTCCCGGCGAAGACCACCACGATCGGCGCCGCGGTCGGTGCGGCCAAGGTGCCGGCGATCGCGGCCGCGTTGAATGGACGGTTGATCAACGGGCTGATTACGGACGAGGCGACCGCGAGGGCGATTCTGGAGCGGTAGGGCGGCGATCTCGCCCCTCGCACTGCTGTCATCATCCACGAAGGCGGATGATCCAGTACGCCGCGGCGCCGCTTGAGGCAAACCAACAGACGGCACGGAGTACTGGATGCCCCGCCTGCGCGGGGGCATGACGGGGAGGGCGACGCACCAGCTCCCTGCATCGCAGCACTCATAAGTTGCCGAAACGCCCGCGCGCCTGCTTGACAACGGCCCGCCCTCGGTCGAACATACGCCCAACGCGTGGGCATATGCTCAAAAGCGCGATCCTAGGGAGGTCACCGTGAAACACGTCCTCGGCGCCGTCTGCGGCGCGTCTTGCCTGTTGCTGGCCGTCCCCGCGATGGCCGAAACGACCCTGACGATCGCCACCGTGAACAACGGCGACATGATCCGCATGCAGGGGCTGACGGCCGAATTCACAAAGAAGAACCCCGATATATCGGTCAAATGGGTGACGCTTGAGGAGAATGTGCTGCGCCAGCGCGTCACCACCGACATCGCCACCAAGGGCGGCCAGTTTGACGTCCTCACCATCGGCACCTACGAGGTGCCGATCTGGGCCAAGAAGGGCTGGCTGGTGCCGCTCGCCAATCTCGGCGCCGACTACGACGTCGCCGACCTCCTGCCCAAGATCAAGGATGCGGTCTCCGTCGACGGCAAGCTCTACGCCGCGCCGTTCTACGGCGAGAGCTCCATGGTGATGTACCGCACCGACCTGTTCGACAAGGCCGGCCTCAAGATGCCGGAAAAGCCGACCTGGGATTTCGTCGTCGACGCCGCCAAGAAGCTCACCGACAAGAGCGCCGGCGTCTACGGCATCTGCCTGCGCGGCAAGGCCGGCTGGGGCGAGAACATGGCGTTCCTCTCGGCCATGGCCAACTCCTATGGCGCACGCTGGTTCGACGAGAAGTGGCAGCCGCAGTTCAACACGCCGGAATGGAAGGCGACGCTCACGACGTATGTCGACCTGATGAAGCAGGCCGGACCTCCCGGTGCGAGCTCGAACGGCTTCAACGAAAACCTCGCACTGTTCAATGCCGGCAAGTGCGCGATGTGGATCGATGCTACCGTCGCGGCGTCCTTCGTCACCAATCCGAAGGACTCCAAGGTCGCCGACAAGGTCGGCTTCGCGCTGGCGCCCAACACCGGGCTCGGCAAAAACGCCAACTGGCTGTGGGCCTGGAATCTCGCGATCCCCGCCGGCTCCAAGAAGACGGAGGCGGCCGAGAAGTTCATCGCATGGGCAACGAGCAAGGACTACACCAAGACCGTCGCCGCGAAGGAGGGTTGGGCCAACGTGCCGCCGGGCACCCGAACCTCGCTCTACCAGAACCCTGAATATCTGAAGGTCGCCCCGTTTGCGAAGCTGACGCTGGCCTCGATCGATGCCGCCGATCCGAACAAGCCGACGGTGAAGCCGGTGCCCTACGTCGGCGTGCAATATGCGGCGATCCCCGAATTCCAGGGCATCGGCACGCAGGTGGGCCAGCAGTTCTCGGCCGCGCTTGCGGGATCGATGACGGTCGATGCCGCGCTCACCGCGGCGCAATCTTCAACCGAGCGCGAGATGAAGCGCGCGGGTTACATCAAGTGAACGCGAGCTCCCCCTCCTGAGTTCGGACTTGCGGCCATCCACCGCTCCAGATGGATGGCCGCCTTCTTCCCGCAAGCGGACAAGTCAAGAATGGCAACCCGGCAGACGCAGCTTCTCGCACGGACGCTCCTGACGCCGGCCGTCGGACTGCTGTTCATCTGGATGATCGTCCCGCTCGCGCTGACGCTCTATTTCTCGACGCTGCATTACAGTCTGCTGGATCCCGGCTCGGAAGCGTTCGTTGGGCTGGAAAATTTCCGCTACTTCCTCACCGATCCTGCGTTCCTCGCGTCGCTCCAGAATACGCTGGTGCTGGTCGGCTCGGTGCTGGCGCTGACCGTCCTGCTCGGAATTCCGCTGGCGCTGTTGCTCGACCAGCCCGTGATCGGCCTCAACATCGTGCGGCTGATGGTGATCGCGCCGTTCTTCGTCATGCCGACAGTGAGCGCGCTGGTCTGGAAGAACCTGTTGATGCATCCGGTGTCCGGGCTGTTTGCCTGGATCGCGTCGGTGTTCGGGTTGACGCCGATCGACTGGTTCACCGACGCGCCGCTGCTCGCCGTGATCCTGATCGTGTCCTGGCAATGGCTGCCGTTTGCGACGTTGATTTTGCTCACTGCGATGCAGTCGCTCGATGAGGAGCAGAAGGAAGCCGCCGAAATGGACGGCGCCAGCGCGGTCTCGACCTTCATCTACATTACGCTCCCGCACCTCGCGCGCCCCATCACGGTGGTGATCCTGATCGAGACGATCTTTCTGCTCACCGTCTTCGCCGAAATCTACGTTACCACGGGCGGCGGCCCGGGACTGTCGACCACCAACATCGCCTTCCTGATCTATTCGCAGGCACTGATCCAATACGACGTCGGCACCGCCTCGGCGGGCGGCCTCGTCGCCGTCGTGATCGCCAACATTGTTGCGTTTTTCCTCGTCCGTATCGTCGGCCGCAACCTGGAGGCATGAGACATGGCGCGTATGGCGACGAGGCAGCGGGTGGTGGTCTCGACCATCGGGGCATGGATCTTCGGCTTCCTGATCTTCTTCCCGATCCTCTGGATGGTATTGGCGAGCTTCAAGACCGAACTCGAGGCCTTCGCGATTCCTCCGTCCTTCCTGTTCTTCCACTGGACCACCGAGAACTACGCAACGGTGCAGGAGCGTAGCGACTATTTCCACCACGCGCTGAACTCGATCATCATCGCCGGCGGTTCGACGCTCATCGCGCTGCTGATCGCGATCCCCGCCGCCTGGTCGATGGCGTTCTCGCCGACCAAACGCACCAAGGACATCCTGCTCTGGATGCTCTCGACCAAGATGATGCCACCGGTCGGCGTGCTGGTGCCGATCTACCTGATCTACAAGTCCTTCGGCCTGCTCGATTCCCGCATCGGGCTCGTCTTCATCCTTTGCCTGGGAAACTTGCCGATCGTGATCTGGATGCTCTTCACCTATTTCAAGGAGATCCCGCGGGACATCCTCGAAGCCGCGCGCATGGACGGCGCCACCATTGGTCGCGAGCTGGTCTATGTGCTGACGCCGATGGCGATCCCGGGGCTCGCATCGACCATGCTGCTGAACCTGATCCTGGCCTGGAACGAGGCGTTCTGGACGCTCAATCTGTCGACCTCGAACGCTGCGCCGCTCACCACCTTCATCGCGTCCTATTCGAGCCCGGAAGGGCTGTTCTGGGCAAAGTTGTCGGCGGCTTCCACGTTGGCGATCGCGCCCATTCTCGTCCTTGGTTGGTTCAGCCAGAAGCAGCTCGTGCGCGGGCTCACCTTTGGCGCGGTAAAGTAGGAAGGGCTGCCGGATCATGGGACAGATCACACTTCAGGACGTGCAGAAATCCTTCGGCCCCGTGCACATCATCAAGGGCGCGGACCTGGAGATTTCCGACGGGTCGTTCGTGGTGTTCGTGGGGCCATCGGGCTGCGGCAAGACCACGCTCTTGCGGCTGATCGCGGGGCTCGAGGACGTCTCCGGGGGCAAGATCCTGATCGACGGCAAGAACGTGGTCGACACGCCGCCGGCCAAGCGCGGGCTCTCGATGGTGTTCCAGTCCTACGCGCTCTATCCGCATATGAGCGTGCGCGGCAACATCGGCTTCGGCCTGAAGATGGCGGGGCTGGCCAAGGACGAGATCAACCGCAAGGTCGAGGCCGCCGCCGCAACGCTGAACCTCACGCCCTATCTCGATCGCAAGCCGCGCGAGCTCTCCGGCGGCCAGCGCCAGCGCGTCGCGATCGGCCGTGCCATCGTCCGCGAGCCCAAGGCATTTTTGTTCGACGAGCCGCTCTCCAACCTCGATGCGGCGCTGCGTGTGCAGATGCGGATCGAAGTGACGCGGCTCCAGAAGCAGCTCGGCACCACCGCGATCTATGTCACCCACGACCAGGTCGAGGCCATGACCATGGCCGACAAGATCGTCGTGCTCAACGGCGGCAAGATCGAGCAATACGGCTCGCCGCTGGATCTCTACGAGAAGCCGGCCAACCTGTTCGTCGCCGGCTTCATCGGTTCGCCCAAGATGAACTTCGTGACCGGTGAGCACGCCTTGCAGAAGGGCGCGGCCACGATCGGCGTACGGCCGGAGCATCTCAAGATCGAACGCGACGGCTCCGGCGGTTGGCAGGGAACGATCGCAGTGGCCGAGCATCTCGGCAGCGACACCTTCCTCTATGTCGATGCCGGTCCGCTCGGCATGCTGACGGCGCGCTACATCGGTGAATTGAGCCTGCACGCCGGCGACCATGTGTCGCTGGTGCCGGAGCCCGCGCGCATCCATCGCTTCGACGCAAGCGGCAACGCCATCAGGGCCTGACAAGAAACGGCAAGAAACGGCAAGAATCGGAAACAGCAACATGTACCTGGAAAAATTCAAACTGAACGGCAAGACCGCGTTCATCACCGGCGGCGGGCAAGGCATCGGGCTCGCCTGCGCCGAAGCGCTGGCTGAAGCCGGCGCCAGGGTCGTCATCGGCGATCGTGACAGCAAGGTCGCCGACAGTGCGAAAGCCAGCCTGAAGGGCAAGGGCTTCGACGCCGAGACGGCGATCATGGACGTCACCGACACCAAGCGCGTGGCGGAGGTCGCGAACGACCTCGTCGCGCGCCACGGCAAGGTCGACATCCTCGTCAACAACGCCGGCATTGCGCGCAGCGAGACGCCGGCGGAGACCGTGACCGACGAGCACTGGCTCAACGTCATCGACGTCAATCTCAACGGCACCTTCTGGTGCTGCCGCGAATTCGGCAAGCACATGCTGAAAGCGAAGAGCGGCGCCATCGTCAATGTCGGATCGATGTCCGGCTTCATCGTCAACAAGCCGCAGGAGCAGTGCTTCTACAATGCCTCCAAGGCCGGCGTGCACCATCTCACGAAATCGCTCGCCGCCGAATGGGGCGCGCGCGGCATCCGCGTCAACGCGGTGGCGCCGACCTATATCGAGACGCCGCTCAACGCCTTCGTGAAGAGCAATCCGAGAATGTACGACGCCTGGATCGGTGGAACCCCGATGGCGCGGATGGGGCAGGTCGAGGAGATCGCCTCCGTGGTGTTGTTCCTCTCGTCCGAGGCCGCGAGCCTGATGACCGGCAGTGTCGTGGTGGTGGATGGCGGCTACACTTGCTGGTAGGCTTGCGTCAAAACTGACGAGAGCTTCCGGGGGCGACAATGCCGCGAGCGTATATCGGCGTCGATGTAGGGACCACGAGCACGCGAGCAGGGGTGTTCGACGAGGCGGGCACCTTGCTGGCGATCGCACGGCATCCGATCAGGATATGGCACGAGGCCGGTGACATCGTCGAACAGTCGTCCCAGGATATCTGGGACGCTTGCACGGCGTCGGTGCGGGCCGCGATGGCGGAAGCTGCAATCGCGCCCGATAGCGTCGGCGGTATCGGTTTCGACGCCACTTGCTCTCTCGTGGTGCTCGACCGGCAAGGCGAGCCGCTCACCGTCAGCGCTTCCGGTGACAGGCAGCGCAACGTCATCGTCTGGATGGATCACCGCGCCACGGCCGAGGCGCGGCTGATCAACGAGACCGGTGACCCCGTGCTGCGTTATGTCGGCGGCTCGATCTCGCCGGAGATGGAGATGCCGAAACTGCTATGGTTGAAGCGGCATCTGCGCGCGAGCTTCGACGCTGCAGGGCACTTCTTCGATCTGGCGGATTACCTGACCTGGCGCGCCACCGGCTCGTTGCAGCGCTCGACCTGCACCGTCACCTGCAAATGGAACTACCTCGCGCATGACGGCGGTGGCTGGAGCGCGCCATTCTTCAAGCGCATCGGCCTGTCGGACTTCGTCAACGAGAAATACGCACGCATCGGCACCGAAATCGTCGCGCCCGGCACGCGGCTCGGCGCCGGTCTAACCGGTACGGCAGCTGCCGATCTTGGCTTGCCACCGGGCACGCCGGTCGGAGCGTCCCTGATCGATGCCCATGCCGGCGGCATCGGCGCGATCGGCGGGCGCGACGGGTCGGGCGGGATGAGCGATGTTGGCGATCGTCTCGCCTACATCATGGGAACGTCGGCCTGCATCATGGCGACGACGAAAGAACCGTGCTTCGTGCCGGGCGTGTGGGGTCCTTATTACTCCGGCATGGTGCCGAATTTCTGGCTCAACGAGGGCGGGCAGTCGGCTGCGGGCGCTGCGATCGACCATCTTCTCAAGTCGCATCCCGGCCACGCCGAGGCGAGCGCGGCGGCGCGCAGCGAGGGCCTCGACCTTATCGAGTTTCTCGAGCGCCGCATCATCGCACGCACAGGCGGCGCCAGCCGTGTCGCGCTGCTGGCCCGCGACGTCCATGTGCTGCCCGAGTTCATTGGCAACCGCTCGCCCTACGCCGATCCTGACACGCGCGCGGTGATCGCGGGCCTCGATCTCGACACCGACATCGCCTCGATGGAACGGCTGTTCGTCGCCGGTCTGTGCGGGCTCGCCTATGGACTTGCCGAGGTGATCGAGGCTTTTGCCGCGCATGGCGTCCACTCCAGCATCATGATTATGGGCGGCGGCGCCAGCCGCAGTCCGCTGGTGCGGCAGATCATGGCCGACACGACTGGCCTCACCGTGGCGCTGCCGCAGACCAGGGAGCCGGTGCTGCTCGGGGCTGCCATGCTCGGCGCGGTTGCCGGCGGCGCCTATGGCTCGATCGGGGAGACCATGGCAAAGATGTCGGCGCTGGGACGGAAGAGCGAGGCGACCACGCCCGACATCGCCGCCTTTCACGCCCGCAAGCGCGAGGTCTACAAGTTGCTGCGCGAGGTCGATCGCGGCAGCCGCGCCGCGATGCGTGGAATGGCCGGGGGTTGAAACGGATGTTGATTTCCTGCGGCGATGCGCTGATCGATTTCGTCCCGACGCGAAACACCGACGGGCGCGAAGCGGTGATGCCGGCGGTCGGCGGCTCCTGCCTCAACGTCGCAATCGGCATGGCGCGGCTCGGCGCGCCGACCGGCTTTGTCGGCGGCATCTCGACGGACATGTTCGGGCGCATGATCGCCGACCACGCCGCTGCATCCAATGTCGAGCTCGCCCTCGCCACAAACAGCGATCACCAGACCACGCTTGCCTTCGTTCGCATCGTCGCCGGCGAGTCGCATTATGCTTTCTACGATGCCGAGACCGCCACGCGGAACTGGACCTACCGGCGCGGCTCCATTGCGTTCTATACGGTTGAAGCCCTCCATGTCGGCTCGACCACACTCGTTAACGACCAAGGCGCGACCGAGACCAAGGCCCTGATCGCGGACGCACGGGCGTCCTCGACAATCTCCTTTGATCCGAACTGCCGGCCCAACCTCGTGAAGGACAAGCCGGCTTATCTCGCGCGCATGGCCGAGTTTGCGACCAGCGCCGATCTCATCAAGATGTCGGACGTCGATTTTACCTATCTGTTCGCCGACGAGCCGTATCACCAGCGTGCGAGCACGCTGCTCGCACGCGGCGCGAGCCTCGTCGTCATCACCCGTGGTGACAACGGTGCGATCGCGTGGCATGCGGGGGCAGGGCAGATCGAGGTCGCCGCCCCCAAGGTCGTGGTCGCCGACACCATCGGCGCGGGTGACAGTTTTCAGGCGGCGTTGTTGTTCGCCCTGCACAAGCAGGGACGGCTCGCCCGACAGCAACTGAAGGATATCGGCGCGGACGAGCTTCGCCGTGCACTGTCCTTTGCCGCCAATTGCGCCGGGCTAACCTGCACCCGTCCGGGCGCCGATCCGCCCTGGAGTCACGAGATCAGTTGGAGCTCGTAGGCCGCCTCACAGCCGCGCGACCGCCTTCTCGGCGCATTTCAGGAAGGTGCGGATCAGCGGACTCTGGGAGTCCCGCCGCCAACAGACCGCGATATCGATGGAGTCGGTGGCGTCCCGCAGCGGCCGGAACACGACCCCGCGCGGCGCCCCGAGCTGCGCGCAGGCGGGCAGGATGGCGAGGCCTTCACCGGCGAGAACCAGGCTCATCGCCGAATGCACCGTCTCCACCCGGCTCGCAATCGGCATTACGATCTGGTGCCGCCGCAGCAGGGCCGCGACCGCGGAGGAGGAGGGGTCCCGCTCCGGCGGCGGCAGCGCGATCAGCGGACGGCCCTGGAGTCGTATCATTGGCACCGCGCTCAGGCGCGCAAGCGGCGAACGGTTTGGCACCGCCAGCATGAACGGCTGCGCGCCGATCCGGGTCACCTGGATCTCGGGATGGTGGATCACCGGCATGCACAACGCGACCGTGACGCTGCGATCGAGCAGCCGGGCCTCGCGCGTCGAGGCACTGAGCTCGGCGAAATCAAGATCGACGCCGGGAATGGATCGCCGCAGTTCGGGGATGAGGCGCGGCAGCATCGCGTTCGCCAGCACGAACATGTAACCGACGGACAGCCGACCACGGCTGCCGGCCGCGACCGCGCGTGCGGCTTCGATGCCGTCCGCCGCCAGCGCCAGCGCCTCGCCGGCGCGCGCCAGCAGTGCCTGGCCCGCGTCGGTCAAATCCATGCCGCGCGTGCCGCGGCGGAACAGCGGTGCACCGACCTCGGCCTCCAGCTTGCGGATCTGGACCGAGAGCGGCGGCTGCGCCATCCGCAGCCGCTCGGCAGCCTTGCCGACACTGCGCGCCTCGGCGACGGCGACGAAATAGCGGAGCCGGCGAAGATCCATTGGCATACCGAAAATGTATGGGTTGGTGTTCAAAATCGTATTGGCGGCGAGTTAACAAAACTGTCATCCTGGCTGTCAATGCTATCGGCCACCGGCGGCCGGCTTCGGAGCGATGTGACGATGAACGGCGATCCTTGCCAGCTATCCGCAACCGTGCTGCGCGGCCTCATCGCGACAAAGCAGATATCGCCCGTCGAGCTCACCCGCGCGGTGCTCGCCCGTGCCGAGGCGCTCCAGCCCGAGCTGAACTGCTTCATCACGATCTGCGGCGACGAGGCGCTTGCGGCTGCGCGCGAGGCCGAGCGCAAGGTGATGGCCGGCGAGCCGCTCGGCCTGCTGCACGGCATTCCCGTCACCGTCAAGGACATCGTCAACACCAAGGGCGTCAAGACCACCTTCGGTGCCGTTCCCTACAAGGACAACGTGCCGGCCGAGGACGCCGTCGCGGTCGCGCGGCTCCGCGCGCAAGGCGCGATCCTGATCGGCAAGACCACGACGCCCGAATTCGGCAGCAAGTGCCTGACCGACTCGCCGCTGTTCGGCCGCACCCTCAATGCGTGGAGCGCCGAGCGCTCCTCCGGCGGCTCCAGCGGCGGCGCAGCGGTGGCGGTGGCGAGCGGCATCGCGCCACTTGCGATCGCGACCGATGGCGGCGGCTCGACGCGGATTCCCGCCGCCTGCAACGGCGTGGTCGGGCTGAAGCAGAGCAACGGCGTCATCCCACACAGCCAGGCGCTGGACGCGTTCGGCAACCAGACCTATGTCACGCCGATGACTCGGACCGTCGCCGACACCGCACTGATGATGCAGGCGATGGCCGGCGAGGATTCCTGCGATCCCTGGTCGATCGGCATTCCCGTGACCGACTTCGTCGGCACGGCCACCCCGCGCGGCGATCTGCGTGGGCAGAAAATCCTGTACTGCCTCTCGCCGCCCGGACGCCCCGTCTCTGCCGATGTCGAGGCCGGCTTCAAGGCGAGCCTCGATCGGCTCGCGGGCCTGGGTGCCGAGCTCGAGGAGTTTTCGGGCGAGGGGTTCGACATCGAGCCGATCTGGCGCGCCATCAATCACACGGTCTGGCGGACGCGCTTTGCAAAACTCGCAGCCGAGTATGGGCACGCGCTGAGCGAGGCCTTCCTCAAGCAGCTTGCGCTTGCCACCGACGTCAGCGGCGTCGCCTATCAAGAGGCGATGTTCGCGCGCGCGGCGCTGTTCCGCCGGGTGCAATCCCTGCTTGCGCGCGGGCATCTGCTGGCGATGCCGACCATCACCCGCACCGCGCTGCACATCGATCAGGACCTGTTCGGCACCATCGAGATCGACGGCAAGCACTTTGACAGCGTCCGGCCGCACTGGTTCCCCTGGACCATGCCGTTCAACATGACCGGACACCCCGCGATCAGTCTGCCCTGCGGCTTCGGCCGCGATGGCCTGCCGATCGGATTGCAACTCGTGGGCCGCTTCCGCGCCGATGCGGACTTGCTGCGCGTAAGCGCGCTGTTCGAGGCCTCGCATGACCTCCTGTCCCGCTGGCCGGCTTGAGCAGATGGGCATGCAGCAAAGCACTTGCCTCCGGCCCTCGGACATGTTGATCGTGCCGCGGATGCCCCCTGAATCCGAACGCCCATGAGCCTATTTGTCCCCGTGCGGCATGACGCCCGCATCCGCCTCGGTGTCGTCCTGGCGAAAGCCAGGACCCATACCGCGGAATTGATCGGTGACGGGCAGTGCCAGTACCGAACGACGAGTCTTAGCCAAACTGCTCCCTGGGGGTATGGGTCCTGGCCTTCGCCAGGACGACGTCGGAGCTCGTGAGCGCATGAGTGTATTTGTCCTCCGACGTGTGCTGACCTTGCTGGCGACGCTGGTCGGCGCTTCCGTGATCATTTTCCTGGTGCTGGATGCTCTTCCGGGCAACGCCGCGCAGATGCTGATGGGCGCCGATGCCTCGCCAGATGCGGTCCGCGCGCTCACCGTCAAGCTCGGGCTCGATCAGCCGCTGGCGGTTCGCTATTTGCGATGGATCAAGGGGCTGCTCGTCGGCGATCTCGGCAACTCCTATGTCTACGGCACCCCGGTTGCTGCCTTGATCGCGGAGCGGCTGGTGCTGACCATTCCGCTCGCGATGATGTCCATGCTGATCACGGTGACGCTGGCGCTCTCGGCCGGCATCTACACCGCCGCCAACCACAACAAGCTCGGCGATGTCGGGGTGATGTCGCTGACGCAGGTGGGCATCGCGCTGCCGAATTTCTGGTTCGCGATCCTGCTGGTGCTGTTGTTCTCGGTGCGGCTGCAATGGCTGTCCGCGGGCGGCTTTCCCGGTTGGGAGGACGGCATCTGGCCCGGCATCAAGTCGCTGCTGCTGCCGGCGATCTCGCTCGCGGTGGTGCAGGCCGCGATCCTCGCGCGCGTCACGCGTTCTGCGGTGCTGGAAGTGCTGCGTGAAGACTTCGTCCGCACGGCGCGCGCAAAAGGCCTCGGCAAGCGCGAGGTGCTGTGGAGCCACGTGCTGCGCAACGCCATGATCCCCGTGATGACCGTGATGGGGCTGCAATTCGCCAATCTGCTCGCCGGCACCATCGTGATCGAGAACGTGTTCTATCTGCCGGGCCTCGGCCGCCTGATCTTCCAGTCGATCGCCAACCGCGACCTCATCGTGGTGCGCAACTGCGTGATGCTGCTCGCGACCATGGTGGTCATCGTCAATTTCGTGGTCGACGTGCTCTATGCCTTCGTCGATCCCCGCATCAAGGTGCACGATCTGTGAGTGATCCGCTCGTCACCCTCGTCGATGCGCCGGCCTTAGCGCGCCCTCTGCCGGCCCGGACCTTCTGGCGCCGCGCGCTGCGTCATCGCAGCTTCGTGCTCGGCGGCGCGCTGAGCCTGCTGGTGCTCGCCTCGGCGCTGCTGTCGCTGCTGTGGACGCCCTGGTCGCCTTATGAGATCGACATTGCCTCAAAGCTCCGGCCGCCCTCGGCCGCGCACTGGCTCGGCACCGACGTCTTCGGCCGCGACATCGTCTCGCTGCTGCTCGCCGGCGCCCGCTCCACCATCATGGTCGGCATCATCGCGGTCAGCATCGGCCTCACCTTCGGCGTCTGTCTCGGCCTGATCGCGTCGGCCAAGCGCGGCTGGACCGAAGAGATCATCATGCGCTTCTCCGATTTCACCTTCGCCTTTCCGGCCGTGCTCTCCGCCATCATGCTCGCTGCGGTCGTCGGGCCCGGCATGGTGACCTCGATCGTCGCCATCGGCATCTTCCAGATTCCCACGCTGATCCGGCTGACGCGCGGCTCGGCCAACGCGATCTGGGCGCGTGAATTCGTGCTGGCCGCGCGCGCGGCGGGGAAGGGCAAGTTTCGCATCACCATCGAGCACGTGCTGCCCAACATCCTCTCGATCCTGATCGTGCAGGCGACCATCCAGTTCGCGCTTGCGATTCTAGCCGAAGCCGCCTTGTCCTATCTCGGGCTCGGCACGCAGCCGCCGCAACCGTCCTGGGGCCGCATGCTGAACGACGCACAGACGCTGCTGTTCCAGTCGCCGATGCTCGCCGTCTATCCGGGCGCTGCGATTGCAATCGCGGTGCTCGGCCTCAATCTGCTCGGCGACGGGCTGCGCGATCTGCTCGATCCCCGACTGGCGCGGGAGCGATGAGGATGGGCGAGCGCTCGACCATGCCGCTGATCGAGGTCGAAAATCTCGGCGTGCGCCTCAATACCAGCCGCGGGCCTGCACAGGCCGTGCGCGGCGTCAGCTTTGCCCTGAAGCGCGGCGAGACGCTCGGGCTCGTCGGCGAATCCGGCTGCGGCAAGTCGGTGACGGCGTTGTCGCTGATGGGACTGCTGCCGGACAGCGCGGTCGTCACCGGCAGCATCAAGCTGGATGGCGGCGAACTCGCTGGTTTGTCGGACGCGGAGTATTGTCGGCTGCGCGGCAATCGCATCAGCATGATCTTCCAGGAGCCGATGACCGCGCTCAACCCGATGCACACGATCGGCCACCAGGTCGCCGAGCCGCTGCGGCGTCACAGGAAATATTCGGCATCGCAGGCGCGGCGAGAAGCGATCGCCTTGCTCGACCGCGTCGGGCTGCCTGATCCGGCGCGGCGCGTCGATGCCTATCCGCACCAGTTTTCCGGCGGCCAGCGTCAGCGCGTCACGATCGCGATGGCGCTCGCCTGCGAGCCCGACCTGCTGATCGCGGACGAGCCGACCACGGCGCTCGACGTCACCATTCAGGGCCAGATCCTAGACCTCATCGCCGATCTCGTCGAAGAGCGCGGCATGTCGATGATCCTGATCTCGCACGATCTCGGCGTCATCGCCGAGAACGTGCAACGCATGATGGTGATGTACGGCGGCACGATCATCGAGAGCGGACCGACCGACGAGGTGTTCCGCCGGATGGGACATCCCTACACGCAGGGCCTGTTCCGCGCCCGGCCGAAGCTCGGCGCGCGCAAGGGGACGCGGCTGACGACGATATCGGGCACGGTCCCGGAGCTCGCCGATCTGCCTTCCGGTTGCACCTTCGCCGACCGGTGTCCGCTCGTGATCGAGCAGTGCCGGGCCGCGCTTCCACCGATGGTGGACGTTGGACCCGGCCATTTCGTGCGCTGCATCCGGACCGACGTCTCCATGGCCGAACGCGTCGGAGCGCTGACCGTATGAGCACGGCGCCTCTTCTCGACGTGAAGGATCTCGAGCAGCGCTACACGCTGCCGCGTGAAAGCGTATTTCGCCTGCCGGGGCAGGTGCGCGCGCTCAATGGTGTCAGCGTGCGGGTCGAGGCCGGCAAGAGCCTCGGCATCGTCGGCGAATCCGGCTCCGGCAAGTCGACTTTCGCGCGGGTGGTGATGGCGCTGGAGCGGCCGACATCGGGCCAGGTCGCGCTGCTCGGCCGCGACCTCAACCGCATCTCCGCGGACGAGCTGCGCCGCGCCCGCCGAGATTTCCAGATGGTGTTCCAGGATCCCTACGGATCGCTGGACCCACGCCAGACCATCGCGCGCATCGTGGCCGAGCCGCTCACCGTGCTTGATGGCGCCGACCGCAATACGTTCCGCGAGCGCGTCTCCGCGGTGCTGCAGCAGGTGGGCCTGCGTAGTGCCGACATGGAGAAGTATCCGCACGAATTCTCCGGCGGCCAGCGCCAGCGCATCGCCATCGCACGCGCGCTGATCACCCAACCGAAACTGATCGTCGCCGACGAGCCGGTCTCCGCGCTCGACGTCTCCGTGCAGGCGCAAGTCTTGAATCTGATGCAGGACCTCCAGGAGCAGTTCGGCCTCAGTTACGTCCTGATCAGTCACGATCTCGCCGTCGTCGACTATCTCTGCGACGAGGTCGCGGTGATGTATCTCGGCCGCATCGTCGAGCAGGGCCGTCCCGAGGATTTGTTCGAGCGCTGCGCCCATCCCTACACGCGAGCGCTGCTGGATGCCGTGCCGCGGGTGCGCGCCGGCGGCGGCCGGCGGCGGCGCGGGGCTCAGGCGATTGCCTCGCAATCGGCGGTCGCGACCGGATGTCCCTATGTCTCGCGGTGCGCTCTCGCCGACCAGCATTGCCGCGAGGTTCTGCCTGAGCTACGCAAGGTGGGCGAGACGCATCTGGCCGCCTGCCACAAGGCGGAAGCCGTGATGGCGTTGCCGCCATTGCCCGTGGAAGGTTAGCGTCTGCAGCGGGATTGGCGTAGGCTGGGATGAGAGAAGGCCGGGAGTAACGCATGTTCAGGAAACTATCGATCGTCGCATTCGCCGCCGCGCTTGCCGTGGCTCCGTTGCCGGTGCTGGCGCAGTCCAAGAAGGACAGCGTCGTCATGGCGATGGCGCTGGAGCCGCCGGGGCTCGATCCCACCAACGCCGCCGCCGCCGCGATCGCCGAGGTCACGCTCTACAACATCTATGAGACCCTGACCAAGATCAACGAGGACGGCACCACTTCGCCGCTGCTCGCCGAAAGCTGGACTGCATCGCCCGATCTGAAGACCTATACGTTCAAGCTGCGCAAGGGCGTCAAGTTCCACAACGGCGAGCCGTTCGACTCCGCTGCCGTGAAGTTCTCGTTCGAGCGCAATGCTGTGGCCACCAGCACCAACAAGGACAAGAGCCTGTTCCAGAGCTTCGAGAAGGTCGACGCGCCCGATCCCGATACGGTCGTGATCAGCTTGAAGAATTCCGAGCCTAACCTGCCGTTCCTGCTGGGGCAGGCGAGCGGCTCGATCGTCGAGCCGAAGAGCGCTGCGACCAATATCACGCAGCCGGTCGGGACCGGGCCCTATCAGCTGGGCGCCTGGGCCAAGGGCTCCTCGATGACCCTGACCAAATGGGCCGACTACCGCAACGCAGCCGCGATCAAGCTCTCGAAGGTGACGATCCGCTTCATCTCCGATCCGTCCGCGCAGACAGCGGCGCTGCTGTCGGGCGATGTCGACGCGTTTCCTCGCGTGTCTGCCCAGCGCACCATCGCTCAGTTCAAGGCCGATCCGCGCTTCAACGTTATGGTCGGCGGCTCCAGGGCGAAGACCATCGTCGGCATCAACCATCGCAAGAAGCCGCTCGACGATGTTCGCGTGCGCCGTGCGATCCTCGCTGCGATCGATCGCAAGGCGATGATCGACGGCGCGGTCGATGGTTTCGGCACGCCGATCGGCAGCTTCTACGTGCCGAGCGCGTTCGGGTATGTCGACACGACCGGCATCAACCCGTTCGATCCCGAGAAGGCAAAAAAGCTGCTCGCCGAGGCCGGCATCACCACGCCGCTCGAACTCTCGCTGAAGCTGCCGCCGCCGTCTTATGCGCGGCAGGGCGGCGAGATCCTCGCGGCCCAGCTCGCCAAGGTCGGCATCATCGCCAATATCGAGAACGTCGAATGGGCGCAATGGCTGTCGCAGGTATTCGCCGGCAATGGTCCACACAATTTCGACCTCACCATCGTCAGCCATGTCGAACCGTTCGATCTCGTCAAGATCACCGAACAGGACTACTATCTCGGCTACAACAACGAGGCGTTCAACGCGCTGTACAAGCAGATCGTGTCGACGCCGGATGAAGCTGCCCGTGCCAAGCTTCTCGGCGACGCCCAGCGCATGCTGGCCACCGACGCGGTCTCGGGCTATCTGTACCAGCCGCAGCTGATCACCATCACCAACAAGAAGCTGAAGGGCGTCTGGAAGGACGTGCCCCAGTACGAGAACGACTTCTCGACGTGGGCGTGGGAGTAGGGTCGCGGAGGTCGATTGCGTGATGTCGGTGACGATCGCTCCCAACGGAGAGATCGTCACGAGACCGGTCCAAACAAAAACCTGAAAAACAACCCCATGCACAGTAGCCGGGGATAGTCATTTCAATGACTTGCGCGTCACGCAATTGAATGGTTTGCGTTGCGCGATGCCGTTGACCCGTCGGGCAAAACACTGGCATGATGGCATCATCGAAGGAGGCGCGCCCGCTTGGTTTGATTGCGCCGGCCCGATGCTCACCGACTGTGAACGTTCGGAACCCTCATGCGTTAGCTCGGCGCAGGATGGCCGCAGGCCGTGCGATCCGGCGCGAGGGTATGCGGAGTTCGATTCTTGCTCAAACTGTACAGGTGGCCATCCGACGACTGGCAGAAAATCGGCGGGGAGATGCCGTCCGAGATCATCTGGGCGGATCTTTTGGACGCGACCGCAGAAGAAAAGCAGTTCGTCGAACGATTGCTCGGGATCCGCGTTCCGTCCGAGGATTCGCTCAGCGAGATCGAAGCGTCGAGCCGGCTGATCCTCGACAAGGGCACGCTCTATCTCAGCTCGCCTGCGGTCCGGCTCAACGAGGACAACGAGGCCGAGATCACGCCGGTGGGATTCGTCATCGGCCCGCGCGTGCTGGTGACGGTACGCTTCGCGCAGCTGCCGATCTTCGACGACATCGGCAAGCGTATCGGTTCCGATGACAGCCTGGAGAACGGCATGTGCGTGTTCACCAGTCTGGTCGAGGCGATGGTCGACCGTGGGGCCGATGTTCTTGAGCATCTCGGCGCGAAGGTCGACAGGCTCTCGCGGGGCGTCTTCAAAGGCGGGCTCGTCCGCACCCAGCGGCCGGTCCGCTCCAGCCGGCGGATGCGCGAGGCGCTGGAGAACATCGGGGAGTTGGCTGATCGGCTCCCAAGGCGCGCGATGTCCTGCTTGGTGTCGGCCGCGTCGCCTCGTTTGCCGGCGATGTCGGGAGTGAATGGATCACGGCCGCGTCGAAGAAGCGCCTCGAGGCCGTCTCGAAGGATGTCGCTTCGCTCGGCGACTACGAGACGCGATTGTCGGACAAGATCCAGCTTTTGCTCGATGCCGTGCTCGGCTTCATCAACATCCAGCAGAACGAGCTGTTCAAGATCCTGACAATCGTTTCGGTCGTCGGCGTACCGCCCACGATCATGGTCGGCATCTGGGGCATGAACTTCAAGCACATGCCGGAGCTGGACTGGACGTTCGGCTATCCGCTGGCGTGGCTCGCCATCATTGCCAGCGGCGTGCTGCCGCTGATCTGGTTCAAGCGCCGCGGCTGGTTCGAGTAAAGCCGCGGCGCACCGCTCGAAGACGATGCGCCGCTTTTGGGGATCAGGCGACTTCGGCGGCGAATTTGCCGACCCAGTCGCGGGCGAGCGTCAAATCGGCTTGCGACAATTGATGGCCCGCCGGCAACACCTTGTGTTCGACCCGCGCTCCGGCTTCCGACAACAGCGACGCAAGCTTCCCCGAATTGCTCGCCGGAACGATCGGATCAGCCTGCCCTGACAGAAGCAGGACGGGCTTGCCGCCGAGCTCAACCTTCGGCGGATCCGACAGCGGCACCATGGCGCGGAGCAGGATCGCGCCTGCCAACACGTCCGGCTCCAGCAGCAACAGCGCGGCCGCGATGTTGGCGCCGTTGGAGAAGCCGACCGCGACCGGTGCGGCGAGGCCGTAGCGCTGCCGTGCCTCGCTGACGAAGTCGCCGAGCTCGCGCGCGCGCCGCCGCACATCGTCCTCGTCGAACACGCCCTCGGCAAGGCGGCGGAAGAAACGCGGCATGCCATGCTCGAGCACGCGGCCGCGCGGCGAGAGCAGGGCCGAGCCAGGCGAGATCATCTTGCCAAGCCCGAGCAGATCGTTCTCGTCGCCACCAGTGCCGTGCAGCAGCAGGAGCGGAGGAGAGCCCGCGCTGGTCGCGGGCTCGAAACGATGGACGAATGAACTCTCGGTCATGACACGCTCTCTGCCAAATTCGGCAACACAGCCTCGATCTGCTTGCGCTGCGCTTCGAGGAAGCCAGGTAGCTTCAGGTCACGTCCCAGCGTCGCCACGGGCTCGTCGACGGCGAAGCCGGGGATATCGGTCGCGATCTCGAACAGCACGCCGCCGGGCTCGCGGAAGTAGATCGAGCGGAAGTAGTTGCGGTCCCTTTGTTCGGTCGGGTGCAGGCCGTGATTGCTGACGAGCCTCTGCGCCATCTTGCCTTGCTCGGCGTCGTCGGCTGCGCGGAAGGCGATGTGATGCACGGAGCCGCCACCCTGGTGCCCGCGCAGGAAGCCCTTCGCCTCGTAGATGTCGACAACGCTGCCTTCGACATCGCCCGGTGCCTTGAAGCGGATCACCGAGCCTTCACGCGCCATCTCTTTGAAGCCGAACACGTCGGTGAGGACGGCAGCCGTCTTTGCCGCGCTGTCGAGCAGCAAGGTCACGCCGTGGAAGCCGCGGATCGCATGCTCGGCCGGCACGTCGCCGTTGCTCCAGGCGGGCTCGCTCTCGGCACCGGGAATGCCGACGAGCGCGAGCGCCATGCCATCAGGGTCTGTGAACGGCAGAACGGATTCGCCAAAGCGCTTCTCCAGCGCCTCGTAAGCGATGCCCTTCTCGACGAAGCGCTGCGTCCAATAGCCGAGCGAGCGCTGCGGCACGCGGAAGGCGGTCTGGTGGGTCTCGCCGACGCCGCGGCGCCCGGCCGGCACGCCGGCCCACGGAAAGAAGGTCAGGATGGTGCCGGGGCGGCCGGTCTCGTCGCCATAGTAGAAGTGATAGGTGCCGGGATCGTCGAAATTGACCGTCTTCTTGACGAAGCGCAGGCCGAGATCTCGGGTGTAGAAGCCGAAATTCCTGATCGGGTCGCCGGCGATCGCGGTCACATGGTGCAGTCCAGACATTGTCGTCCTCCAACGCTAGGGGAGCGGTCTTGCTCTGGCCGGAAATATCGCTCCGCTTTGAATTGGAGACAATCCATGCAAATATGACGTCTATGTCTACGATTTGGAAACAATCCACGGGGCCGACGCTTGGATAAGGTCGCCAGCCTCCGGGCCTTCGTAAAGGTGGTCGAAAGCGGCAGTTTTGCCGAGGCGGGCCGTCAGTTGCGGCTGTCACGCTCGGCGATCAGCAAATACATCGCCGACCTCGAGGAGAGCCTCGGCGTGCAGCTCCTGAACCGGACCACGCGCCATGCGAGCCCGACCGAGAACGGCCAGCGCTATTTCGAGCGCGCGGTCGTAATCCTGTCGGAGATCGAGGCGGCCGACCAGGCCGTGGCGCAAGCCCAGTCGGCGCCGCGCGGCCTGTTACGCGTCAACGCGCCGATGTCGTTCGGCACCCTGCGGCTCGGGCCGGTGCTTGCCGATTTCATGGCGCGATATCCGGAGCTGCAGCTCCAACTCGTGCTCAGCGACGATCTGCTCGATCCCGTCCAGGACGGCTTTGACGTGACCTTGCGGATCGCGGAATTGGAATCGTCGAGTTTGATCGCGCGAAAAATCATGCCGGTGGCGCGCATGATCTGCGCTTCACCCGATTATCTCGCACGTCACGGCACACCACAACATCCGCAGGATCTCCGCGAGCACACCTCGCTGACCTACGGCTTCCTGCTGACGGGCAATCAGTGGAAGCTCACCGGCACCGACGGTGATCACTGGATCCAGCCGGCTTGGTCGCTCTGTGTCAACAATGCGGAAGTGCTGCGTGATGTCGCGATCAAGGGCAGGGGGCTCGCGCTGCTCCCGGAGTTCATCGCCGCCGGCGCCTTGAGGACAGGCGAGCTGCGGACTGTGCTGGACGAGTATTCGGCGCCGCCGCTCGCGCTCTATGCGGTCTATCCGCCGACCCGGCATCTGTCGGTGAAGGTGCGGCTGTTCATCGATTTTCTGGTCGAGTGGTTCGGCCGGGAGGATGAAGCGTCGGGCCGATTAAAATGACCCGCGCGGAAGGCCCGAGCCGAGATATGTCGGCTCCGCGCGGCGCGCTGCTCTATTTTTTGGTATCGAGGAATTGGCGTATCGCCTTCACGGTCGCCGCCGGTTGCTCTTCCATCAGCCAATGACCGGCGTCCGGAATGACCAATTCGGTGACGTCAGTCGCGGCGTTTCGCATCACGACGGCCTCCGTCGCACCAAAGGATTTCTCACCCCCGACGGCCAGCACGGGAATGGTCAACTTGGTCGCGATCGCCTTCTTGTTGTCCTCGGCGTCGGTTCGGATCGACCTGAACTGGGCGAACGCAGCACGCATGGCGCCCGGCCGCGCATAGAGCGCTGCGTAATGACGGCGTGTCGCTTCCGCGATCCTGGAGGGCGTGCCCGCGAAGTCATTCCAGAAGCGGTCGAGGTAGATGCGCTCGCGGCCCTTGACCAGCCGCTCCATGTCGGGGCCTCCGAGATCAAAATGCCAGAGCTGCGGGCTGCGAACGACCTCGTCCCACGGCGGCACCCCGGGCACCGGGGCATCCATGACGATCAGCTTCTCGGTCAGGTCGCGATATCGGGCCGCGTAGGCATAGGCTACCATGGTTCCGATGTCGTGGCCGACAACGGCGGCCTTTTCGATGCCGAGCGCTGCGAGAACGGCCCGCATGTCGGCCGCCTGGGACCATTTGTCGTAGCCATTGTCGGGCTTGCTCGAGAGGCCCATACCACGCAGATCGGGCACGACAACGGTATGGTCGCGCACGAGGTCAGCGGCGAGCTTGACCCACATGTCGCCGGTATCACCGAAACCGTGGATCAGGATCACGGCAGGCCCCTGACCGCCGACGCGAACATGAATCTGCGTGCCGTTGGCCGCGATGGTTCTGGTCTTGAAGCCGGACGGGAACTGTTCGACCTCGGCGCGCGCGGCAGGGGCGAGCAGCATGAGAACAATGGCGAGATATCTTGCGCGCACCGGCGCCTCCGATCATCTTGTATTTCAGTCAGTGACCGAAGGCTCTTAGGCCGGCCGAAGCAGATCGTCCAGCGCGCTCATCGAGGCCTTCCGAAGCGCGGCGAGCTCGCGGGCGGCGCTGTGGGATTCGGGCGGGGACATCGTGACTGCCGCCAGCTCGACCTCATGGCAGAATTCGAAAAGGCGGACGAGGCCGAGTGCACTCGCGGCGCTCCCGAGTTGATGCGCGCAGCGTGCGAGCTGCGTGGGATCGCCAATCACTGCTGCCTTGGCGATGTCCTCGACCAGCTTTTTGCTCGTCTCTTCCAGTAGGCGGTGGAGTTTTGCGATCTGCGCCGCGCCGAGCAGCTCCTTCTGGTCATCGAGGAAATGCCGGTCGATCAAAGCGCCTGCCGCGAGCTGCGCCGCGGCGGGCTGGTTCTGCGCATCGTCCTCGATCGCCTCACGCAGCGCATTGATCAGGATCGGCTTGCTGACGATCCTGGCAATGCCTGCCCCCGCGAGCCGCTCGCGGGCGCGGCGCGACATGTCGGCGGTTACCGCGATGATGCGCGGCATGGTGGGCACACCGAGCGTTCGAATCCGCGATGCCGCCTCGACGCCGTCCATATCGGGCATGTGCAGATCCATCAGGATGATGTCGAAGGCCTGATCGCGGGCGAGTGCGATGGCCGCCGCGCCGTTCGTGGCGATGGTGGCGTGGTGGCCGAGCCTCTTCAACATCGCTTCGCCGACCTCGCAATTGACGGGGTCGTCGTCGACCAGCAGCACGCGAAGCTGCCGCGATGGCGGCTGGTCCGCGCCTTGCGCGATGCCGTTCGCGGCGAGGCCAAGCGGTATCTCAAGCATGAACGAGCTGCCCGTACCCGGCGTGCTCGCCACCGTCAACTCGCCGCGCATCAGGCGGGTGAGGCGCCGCGCGATCGCCAGTCCGAGGCCCGTGCCGCCAAACCGCCGCGCGATGCTGTCGTCGGCCTGGACGAAATCCTCGAAAATCCGCTCGTGCATGTCGGGCGCGATGCCGATGCCGGTATCGCGAACGGTGATGCGCAGCAGGACATGTTCGTCATGTGCCTCGGCGGCCGCGCTCAAGCCGATGCCGCCGCGCGGGGTGAACTTGATCGCGTTGCCGATCAGATTGAGCAGAATGCGATTGAGCCGCACCGGATCGCCGTGCACGGAGATATTGACCGTCTCATCGCAGGCGAGATCGAAGGTCAGGCCCTTGCCAACGGCCTGCGGACGCATCAGATCGGCGGCCGTTTCGATGAGCTGGTCGAGGCGGAAATCGCGGGTCTCCAGAGTCTCGGCGCTGGCCTCCAGGCGCGCATATTCGAGGATGCCGTCGACCAGCGCGATCAGCGTTTCGCCGGACGCGGCCGCGGTCGTGAGGTGGCGCCGCTGCGCTTCGCCGAGGCTGCCGTCGTCGAGCAGTTGCAGCACGCCCATGACGCCGTTCAGCGGCGTGCGCAGCTCGTGGCTGACGACCGCGAGAAAGCGCGATTTGGTCTCATTGGCCGCCACCGCCGCGCTGCGCGCGCGCTCGGCGGCATCGTGCTCGGCAAGGGCCTGGTCGCGGGTCCTTTCAAGCTCGGAGGTGCGCTCGATTACCTTGCGCTCGAGCGTCGCATAGGATTCGCGCAAATGAGCGGCCATCCGGTTGAACTGGTCGCCGAGCGCCTCCAGCTCGTCACCGGTCTTGATTGCGAGCCGCAGGCCGAGGTCGCCGCTGCCGATCCGCCGGGCGCCCTGCGTCAGGATCTGGATCGGCACGGTCATGCGCCGGCTTAGAAACAGAGAGACCAGCACCGCACATGCGAGCAGGATGACCAGGAGAAAAGTCGAGCGTCCGATCGACGCATAGATCGGCGCATAGGCCTCGGTGAGCGGCAGCTCGACGAACACCAACCAGCCCAGCGAGGGGACCGTCGCATAGGTCGACAGCACGCGTTGACCGGAGAGATCCTCCTTGACCAGGCCGCCGGAGGGCGGCCCGACGCCATCGAGCGCGGCGCGGACGTCGGCATGGCCGGAGAGATCGCTGCGACGCAACGCCGGCCACAAATCGGGATGCGCGATCAACAACCCCATCCGATCGACCACATAGGCCTTGCCGGTGTTGCCGACCCTGATCCCGGCGACGAGATCCCAGATGAAGCGAAGATTGACCTCGGCGACAATCACATCGGGCGTCAGGCCGGTTCCGCGCGTGGCGAGCGTCATGAACGGCTCGGTGTCGCCGAGGAAGTAGACCGGCCCGTAATAGGCGCGGCTTTCATTCGCGCCGCGGAACGCCTGCGAGGCGGAGAGGTCGGCCTTGCTGCCGATCCTGTCCGCGACACGGCGCGACACGCGCACCTGCTCGCGACCCTGCGCGTCGAGCTCGGCGATTTCGGCGATCGCAGGCGAGAGGCGCAGGAGGCGGATGGCGTTCAGACGCTGGTCCTCGTTCGTGGACAGCTCCGGGGGCAGGCGCGAGAGCCATCTGATCTGGCTTTCGATCTGGCCAATGAACTGGCCGATCTGGATGGCGGCGCTTGCTGCCTGCTCGCGCTGGGTCGCCGCCAGTAGCTGTTTCTGCTCGCGATAGGAGAACCAGACGTCGAAGCTGGTGTTGATGGCTAGCGCGGCAAAAGCGAGCGCGACGATCGAGTAGAGGTATTTGCGGAACAGCCGGCCGGGAGGTGGCCGCAAATCTCCCTGGTCGATCGTCTCGTTCACTCGCGGATCTCGTCGGCGCGCGCGAGCAGCGTGAATGGTATCGTCAAATCCAGCGTGCGGGCGACCGTGCGGTTGATCAGGAGTTCGTATTTGCGCGGCGATTGCACCGGCAGATCGCCGGCCTTGGTGCCGCGCAGGATGAGATCGACATAGTCAGCCGAGCGCACTTCGAGCGTCGGCCCGTAGCTCATCAGCCCGCCCGCATCCATGAAATAATGGAAGGGGTAAATCGTGGGCACGCGATATTTGGCGGTCGCCGCGATGATCGCCTGCCGGTTGACCACCAGAAAGCTGTCGACGAGCGCGATCATCGCCGCCTTGGGCGGTTCGGTAAAGCGCCTGACGGCTTCGTCGATGTCCGTTGGCGCGCTGACCGGGGCGGGGACCACGGACACGCCGGACAGTGCAGCCTCTTGCTCGATGGAATCGAGGAAGAAGCGGCCGCCGCGAGGTGTGGTCGCCGGATTGAACAGGATGCCGACGCGCGCAAGATCCGGCACGGCCTCCCGGATGAGCTGAAGCCATTTGCCGCCCATCTCGGCGGTGCTGTTGGTGAAGCCGGTCACATTGCCGCCGGGATGGGCAAGGCTTTCGACGAAGCCGTTGCCGACGGGATCGTTGGCGGTCGCGAACACGATCGGGATGGTCTTGGTGGCTTCCAGGACCGCCGCGGTTTCGACCGTCGAGCCGGTCAGGATCACGTCGGGCTTGAGCGCCAGCAATTCCTGAACCGCGGTCTTCAGTCTATCCGGCGCGCCGAAGGTCGAACGGAGCTCAAAGCGGAAATTGACGCCTTCGACCCAACCTCGCTGCCTCAAGCCCACGATGAGACCACCCAGGCGAGAGGTCGGGCTGTCGATCATGCTTCTTCTGGTCAATTCGTCGTCGAGCCGCAATGCGGTCAGCGATGCGACGACGCGCATGCGATCAGATGTTGCGCCGAGCGCCAGCCATCCCGCAGCGGTGGTGCCCGCAAGGCGAATGAACCCGCGGCGATCGACCGCGAGAGCGGAAGGCCGTTCGGTCATGAATGTCTTTGCATGATGGTTTGCCCCAACCCGATGCTTAGCGCGAACAGCCGGCGTCCACAATTGATGAAAAAATGCGTTTGTGACTGCTCATTCGCAGCGTTTGGCAGCCCGATACCGTATTCCTACGCCGCCAAAGAGTCGCTGTTTCGAACCTTGCCTCCTCCGTGACGCCTTGTAACGCACTGCGGCGTTGCAACATTTTCCGTCTCGGTCGTGATGACGGTTCGGGGAGGCCGATTTCGTAGCTGCCGATTTTTGAAGCGTTGTTTCAAATTTTTTCGAAGGTTTTCGATGCGCAAAATCTATCTCGTTCCGGCCCTCGTTGGCCTGCTCACCACCGTTGCAGCGGGGCCCCTTGCGGCCCAGGGCGCCGTACCAAAGCAGAAAGCTGCGCCGGCACCGAGAGCCGCCGGTGCTGCCCCCGCAGCAGCCGGTACGCCGGTCGCCGCTGGCGCGACGTCGGCAGCCGCCGCCGAGACAGCGGCCCCGGACGACAAGTCCAAAGCGGTCGACTCCAAGGCGATCGACGGCTTCCGCTCCGCCAAATTCGGGATGAACGAGGCCGACGTGCGCGCGGCGATAGCCAAGGATTTCAGCGCAAAGCCCGACGCTATCAGGGCGCAGGACAATGCGTCCGAGCTGACGCACAGCCTGCTCTATTCGGCGCCCGAGCTGCTGCCGAACGGCGGCACCGCGGAGCTATCCTACGTGTTCGGCTACAAGTCGAAGTCGCTGATCCAGATCGGCGCGGTCTGGTCGAAGGGCACCGACACGGCGATCACGCCGGAGAAGCTGTTCTCCAACGCCAACATCCTGCGCGCCCATTTCCTCAGCGAAGGCTTCAAGCCCGACTCCATCGCGGTCAACATGCCCGTCAACGGCGGCATCGTGATGTTCCGCGGCAGCGACGCCAAGGATCGCTCGGTCATCCTGCTGCTCCAAGGCACGTTCGAGAACAAGGACAACAACCAGCGAGTGCTGACGCCGACCAGCCTGCTGTTGTTCTACGTGGCCGACGCCAAGAGCCCCGACATCTTCAAGCTGCCGCCCGGCCAGTTCTGATGCCGCGCTTCGACGACATTCTCCCACCCGGTTGTGGATCGGCGCCAGTGCCGATGAAGAGGATCTGAAATGCGCCGACCATCTGCAAGGCGTGAGAATGACGAGCTGACGCTACGGGGGCTTGCGCGTTTCCGTTCGATGTCACTGCTCTGCGCGATGCAGATGGTCTTCCTGCCGGTGTTCAGCGTCCGTCTGCAGGCGCAGACGGCGAACGTGATTACGCCGGACGGCCGCACCGGGACCAGCCTTCAGACGTCCGGCAGCGTAACCAACGTCACGACGTCGACCGTCTCCGGCAACAGTGCCTTCAACTCGTTCTCACGGTTCAGCGTCGGGCAGGGCAACACCGTCAATTTGCAACTGCCGACCGGCACACAAAATCTCGTCAACATCGTTCGCGACGCACCGGTCTACGTCAACGGCACGCTGAACTCCTACATGAATGGCGCGATCGGCGGTAACGTCTATTTCGCCGATCCCAAGGGCTTCGTGGTCGGCCGCAGCGGCACGGTCAATGTCGGTAGCCTCAACGTTTCGACGCCGACGCGCGAGTTCACGGACAGCCTGATCGGCGCGCAGGGGCAGATCAACGGCTCCGCCGTCGCCAATCTGATGGCGGGCTCGTTCCCGGTCTCGCCGGACGGCAACATCCGGATCTACGGCCGGGTCAATGCCATCGACGGCGTGCGCCTGACCGGGCAGAACGTTCTTGTCGGCGGTGCCAGCCAGCGAGACATCGCCAATCTCGATCACGCCGCGAAGTTCGCAGCCTCGGTGAATTCCAAGGGGCTGCGCAGCGCCGCCGCGATCTCCGTGCGCAACGGCTCCATCCACATTGGCGCCGTCAACAACGTCAGTGTCAACGGACGGCTGAGCGTGCGAAGCAAGACCACGACGCCGAGCAACATCACGGTCGTGGCCGGCAACCAGGCCGAACTCGGCAAGAATGCGCGGTTGAGCACGGCGAGCCGGACTGCGGATGCCGGCGGCGTCCTCGTCAAGGCCGGCAACGACGTGACCGTGAAGACCGGCGCGAAGATCAATGCCAGCTCGAAAACCGGCAATGCGGGGCTGGTCGAGCTGAGCGGAAACGGCGTCATCGACGTGGGCAGCGGCGTTACGATCAACCTTGCCGCACCCAGCGGCCGGGCCGGCACGCTGCTGATCGACCCGACCGATGTGGTGATCGGCGACGCCAGCCAGGGCGACGTCGGCGTAACCCTCGGCAACACGTCCGTCGCCAACGCCATCGCGGCGCTGAGCGCCGGTGGCACCTATGTAGTTCAGGCCGACAATTCGATCACGCTGGCCGCGCATGCGGTGATCGATGCCCGTAATCTTGACGCCACCAAGACTCATTCCGTCGGCAACGCCATCAACGTCGAGATCGACGCGCCGACCATCAGCGTGGTCAACGGGGCGAAGATTCTCGCCCAGGCGATCAATATTGGCGGAACGAACTACGCCAGCGGCAGTGTCACACTGACCGCGACGGCGAGCGACACCAAGCTGTCGGGCCAGGCCACCGCCACCACAGGGATCACGATCGATGGCCAGATCACTGGCGGCGACATCTCGATCGGTGCGACCTCGACGGCGACATCGAGCTTCACCAGCTCGGTTCCCGGCCTCTTCACGCTGGTCGGCACCACGCTTGCGGCCTCGCTGCTCGGCCTCAACGGCGGCTATGTGGCCGCGAGCGCCACGGCGACGGTCAACATCAACGGCCACGCCAACATCAACGGCGTCGGCAACGTCGACATCAAGTCGCACGGCTCGGAAACGGCGCAGGATCCGGCGCTGGCGAGCACCTTGCTCGGTGGCTCGCCGATCGGCGCCGCCGCCGTCGTCGGCAAGCTCGACGGCAACGTCACCACCAACGTGGCCTCCGGCGCCACGATCAGCGCGGGCGGCAACCTCAACATCCACGCCACCAATGACGCCACGTTGAACGTGACTGCGGTCGCGGCGACGTCCAGCGCGCAATTCGTCGCGACCGTTGCCTATTCTACCGGCTCGGTCTCGACCACGGCCAATGTCGCGACCGGCGCGAACCTCTCCGTCGGCAACGTGATTGCATCCGGCAATTCGCTGACGGTGCGTGCGATCAACAACAATTCGTTCTCGACCAGTGCCACCGCGGTCGCGCTGAGCACACCGAACGCGAGCGGCGGCATCGGCGGGGCGCTCGCCATCAGCGACGTCACCACGTCGGCCACCGCAAAGCTCGGCGCATCACTGGGCACCAGCACGTCGTCACGGATGAACGGCTCCGTGATGGTCGAGGCGACGTCGAACACCACGAGCAACTCGACCATGGCTTCAACCATCGTCGGTACGCCGGCCGTGATCGGCGCGATCCAGGATTTCATGGTCTCCACGGCCAGCCCGGGTTCGATCATCGCTCAGCATATGATCCCGCTGATGCCGGTGAATTTCAATTTGAAGGCCGCCGCCGCGCTGTCGCTGGCCAACAGCACCGAAAACGCCACCGCGTCGATCGGCCAGAATCCGAACGGCGGCGCACCGAGCCTCTATGTCAGTGGCAACGTCGCCGTCGTCAGCACCCTCGTCGATCGAGGTGTGCGCAGCAACGCCACCGCGTCTGCGATTGCCTCGGACCCCACGAGCGGCGAGGGAGTCGCGATCAGCGCCGCGGTCGCATGGGGCAATTTCAATCATAATTCGAACGCCTATGTCGGCGGCGGCACCGTGATCAATGCGGCCAACATCGCCGTCGACTCCAGCACCTGGATGCCGATCACCAATACCTGGCTGAAGTGGGACGGATTGACCGAGGTTCTCAGCCACCTCAACGGCAATCTCGGCGTCGGCGGCAACATCCTGACCAGCTATGCCAACGCCACGGCCGACGCGGGCGATACCGCCGCCGTGGCCGGCTCGGTGAACCATTTTGTCGTGAACAACGATACGACGGCGTGGGTGGCAAGCAGCGCCAGCCTGACCGCGACATGCACGGCGGCTTGCGGCAGCAGCTGGTCCGCGACGCTGAACAACGGCGACGTCCACACTTACGACGCCAGCATCCAGATCGCGGCAACGACGACGACGGCGTCGATCGACGCCGCCGGCAATGTCGGTACACTCGGCTTCCTGCCCGGCAACACGTCCGGCGGCTCCTCGGTGGGCGGCTCGCTCAATTTCGTCCAGTTCAACACCAGCACGATCGCCGGCGTTTCGGAGAGTGCATCGCTGCGGGCGGCGGACGATATCGCCGTCAATGCGATCACCTCGGACCAGTTCGTCGCGGTCGCGCCGTCATCCGGAAAGGCCGGTGGCGCGCTGGCGCTGAACGGCATCACCTCGCTCGGCTTCCTCAACAACACGACGCACGCCTCGATCTCCAGCCAGGCCAGCGTCTTTTCTCCGACGCTCGGCGTCCTGGCGCAGCAGGATCTGTCCGTGGTGACGATCGCCGGCGCGGTCAATGTCGGCGGCGGTTCGGCGGTTGGATTGTCCGTTGCCTATCTGGGCGCGAATATGGATACGTCCGCCTATATCGGCGACAACCATTCCGACATCCGGCCGGGGCCGTTCAGTAGCAACGATCCGTTTGCCGGCAACGGCGGCGGAAGCGGCTTCGTCAACGCCGACAACCTCACGATCAGCGCCACCACCTCTGGCCGGATCACGTCTGCGGCCGTCGCGGCTTCGATTAGCGAGCCGTCATTGTCCAGCTTCGCCGACAAGGCGAACGCCGCCGGTGCCGCCGCGACCGGCGGGCCGGCCGGGATCGCGCTGGCTGCAAACAAGATCAGCTCGGGCTCGGGATCGAGCACGAGCGGCTTCACCATGGACCTTGCGGGCAGCTCGTCCGTGAGCGACGTCTCGCTCGGGACCAGTGCTTATATAAAGAATACGTCGGTCAACAAATTCACCACGGCGACCGCGGTGAACACGAATACGATCGTGCAGGCGCTCAACGACACGATCCTCAGCAACGGCTCCGGCTCCGCCGCGGCCAATATGTCCGGCGGGTCGTCTCAGGGAGCAGCGATCGGCGCCGCCATCGCGGCGGCGATATCCAACAATGCCACGCTCGCCTATATCTCCGGCACCACGATGCAGAACCAGATGTCTGTGACGGTGCAGGCGCTCAATGGCGGGTCGGAGACCGTCGTCGCACTCGGCGTGGCCGGCGGAACGTCGGCCAATGCGCTCGCTCTGTCGGGATCTGTCGGCATCGTCACCGACAGTGCCAATGCATATATCGAGAACTCGACGATCACGGGCGTCGCGACGGGGACCAATCGCGCGATCGAGGTGGATGCCTATCAGACCACGAACATCGCAATCGGCGGCGGTTCGCTCTATCTGTCGGGCGGCAAGGCCGGTGTCGGCATCGCGCTGACCTATGCGTCGATTGCCGATCCCTCGGGCGGCAACGCCACCGACGCGCATATCCGCAACACGTCGATCTCGAACTATGACAGCCTGCTGGTGCTGGCCGACAGCGCCAGCGTGATTGCGGCCGGTGCGGCCTCGGGCGGGGCAGGGAGCAACGCCAACGGACTTGCCGGGGCGATCGTCGTCGACGAGATTACGCCCACGACCACGGCCTATATCAGCAGCAGCGCGACGGTGAACATCAACGTCGGGCGCGTGACAGTGCTTGCTGACAGCGGCGCCGTGTCGGACCTCGATACGGCGCTCGGCGATCTCGTCAGGAAGTCGAACAACAATCATCTCGCGTCCGACACGTGCACTGCCGCCGCCGGCAATGGCACGCAGAACTGCATCGATTTCAGCGCGGCGGCGCTCAACGGTGGCACGGGTAACGGTCCGGGTGCCAGCATCATCTCCGTTGCGGGCACCATCCAGGCCGGCAAGAACAATGTCGGCGCCTCGATGGTGTACGATACCATCGCAACGACGCATTCGGCCTATATCGCCAACGTCCGGATGTCGGCCCTCGGCAGTGTCAGTGTGAATGCGGTCGACATCACGAAGATCCAATCGGTCACGATCGGGTTCGGCCTGGCGAGCGGCCAGTTTGCCGGCGTCGGCGGCATGACGATCAGCTCGATCGCCAATACCGTTTCGGCGGCGATCGGCAATAGCCAGTCCGACACGACACAATCAACGGTCACGGCCTCCAACATCTCCGTCACCGCGAGCGACAATTCGAGCATCACCGGAGCCGCCGCAGTCGCTGGCGCCTCGACGCAAGGCAGCGCCGCGGGCCTGGCACTCGTCTACAGCAGCATCGCCAACAATGTCAGTGCAGGCGTCACCGGCTCCAAGCTGACCGCCTCGGGCAGCGTGGCCGTCAACGCGAACTCGAACGCTGGCATATCGACGGTTGCCGTCGGCATTGCGATTTCTTCGCAGATCGGCCTTGCGGGTTCGGTCGCCACCAACCTGATGGGAACCAACGTCTCCGCCAGCATCACCGGCGGGGCCGACGTTACCGCGAACAACAACGTTGCCGTGATTGCCGGCAACAATGACAAAGCGGGCGTTTTCGCCGGCGCCGTGTCGATCAGCAAGGGCGCGGCCGGCGGTGCAGGCTCGATGGTCACGAACAAGATCACCGGCACCACCGCGGCCTATATCAGCGGGACGACGACGAAGGTGGATGCGCTCGGAACCAGCACGAGCGACGTGCTTTCGGTCAACAGCGGCACGCTCGCGCATGCGATCGATCTCGGCGGCTTCAGCGCGCCCACCGACACCACGCCCGATCTGAGCGAGACCCAGGAGAGCGTACGCGGCCTCGCCGTCGTCGCCAGTTCGCACCAGGCTGTCGTCACCAACGTCGCAACGCTGTCCGCGGGCTCGGGCATCTCCATCATGATCAATCCGATCACCAATGTGATGAGCGGATCCACCAAGGCCTATATCGACGGCGCGGCGATCGACACGCGGCTGGCAAGTTCGACGCTCGACCCGCAGATCGACGTGGCCGCCAGCAGCTTCTCCTATTCCGGCGCGTTCGGCGCCGGCGTGGTACCGCCAACCGGGAGCGGGGGCGGCGGTGCGACCATTCTCAGCACGACGATGTCGCGTGACACCGAGGCCTACATCACCAATGCGACCGTGGGCGGTGTGCAGTCGGCGAGCGCAACAGTGGGCGCCGTCACCGTGAAAGCCAATGCCGAGCAGGACGCGTCATCGATCGCGGTCGGTTTCGGCACCGGCTCCGTCGGGTTGAACGTCTTCGTCGCAACCACCGAAGCCTATGTCGACGGCGGTTCCCTCACGGCGTCCTCGCTCACGGTCAATGCCTACGACGCCACCGGTATAGCGTCGGCGAACGGCTCGGGCGCCTATGGCAGCCAGGCCGCGATCGGTGCGGCCTTCCTGGTCCAGGTCTCGGCGAACCGGACCGAGGCCTACGTCGGCGACGAGTTCCACTACCAGGGCAACGGCGCGGCGCACACGACCGCGGTCAATCTGAGCGGCGCGCTCGACGTCACGGCAACGACGAAAAACCGCTTCCAGGCCTATTCGATCGGCGGGGCGCTTTCGACCGGCACGGCGGCGATCGCCGGCATGGCCAACATCGAGATCGCCAACAACACCACCATCGCGGGCGTTTACGACACTACGCTGCAGTCCCCCACGGGGGGCGCGGCCGGGGCCGTCACCATCAACGCCACCGAGGACGTGGCGATCAAGGAGATCGCCGGCGCACTTTCGATTGCAGCCAGCGGGTCCGGCGTCGGTGTCGGCGCGGCGGCGAACGTCATCGTCTTCAAGAGCCAGACCATTGCGGAAAGCCGCAACAGCAACCTCAATTCGTCCGGTGCGATCAATGTCGGCGCGCTCAGCACCAAGGAAGTGCTGTCCTACGCGGTCACCGCCGGCATCGGCGGCAGCATCGGCATCGGCGCGACCGTCGGCGTCATCATCATCGGCACCAACACCGCCGATCCGGATACGCAGGGCGAGCAGACCGGCCAGCTCAACCAGGGCAACAACGGCACCATCGCGTCGGTGAACGCGGGCACCAATTCCTCGCACGGCAGCGACGCGGTCGCGAGCGGCACCTCGGGCAATCCGAGCAACGCCAACGCAACCTCGACCTACGACGTCAGCACCGTGCTGACCGGCGGCAATGACGGTGTCACCGCTCAGATCGCGGGTGGCAATGTCACCGGCACGCAGGTCAACGTCGGCGCCACCAGCGCCAACGCGACCAAGATGTTCCTGCTCGGCGCCGGCTTTGGCAAGAATATCGGGATCGGTGCCGGCATCGGCTACACCAGTGTCAACAGCAGCGTGCTCGCCAATCTGAGCGCGATCGTTGCGGCGCCTTCCGTGACGGTCGCCGCGCGGGTCAAGGACGCCGACACCGGACCTTATTCGGGCAAGACCGTCGACAGCGAGGCGATCGCCGGCGGTGCCGCGCTCTACTTCGGCGCGGATGCCGCCGTGGCGGTCGGCAACGTCGCCAACACGGTCACGGCGCAGCTCGGTGGCTCCGTGACCGGCTCGGGCGGCACCGGCGTCGCGGTCATGGCGATGGACAGCTCGACCCAGAGCGTGACCGCGGGCGGCGGCACCGGCGGCCTCGCGGCCATCGGGGTATCGATCGCCACTACGGGACGATCCAGTTCGGTCGCGGCAAAGGTGCTGTCGAACGCGACGGTGAACAGCTCGACCCTTGCGGTTGGCGCAGGCGAGGCCGGCGCAATGTCGGCCTCCGCGACCGCGGTCGCCGGCGGCATCGTCGCCGGTGACGGGGCAGTCGCCACCGCAAAGGAAAATTCGACTGTTCTGGCCGAGATCGGTTCCAGCGCCTCGATCACCACCTCCGCGGCCGGCGTCGGCACGCTGGTGTCGGCATCGCTCACCCCCAATCTTTCGAGCGAAGCGATCGGCGTCGCGGTCGGCGGCGGCGCCATCGGCGTATCCGTCGCGGAATCCTTGGTGACGGCCACTGTCACCGCCGATGTCGGCGACAACACCAGCTTCTCGGGCGGTGCGCTCGCCGTAACCGCGATGGCGCTGGTTCCGACGAGCGGCACGACGACCTACGCCTGGTCGCTCGCCGGCGGCGGCGGTTCGCTGATCGGTGCACAAGGCAGCTACGCCAGGGCGTCCGAGAACGCGACGGTGAGTGCGTATGGAGGCACCGGGATTACGCTTCCCAACGCCGACGTGGTCATTACGGCCCAGAACGACAGCAGCCAATACGCCCAGGCCACCGGACTTTCGACCGGCTTCCTGGCAGTGGGTGCGACGGTCGCCCAGACGTCCTCGAGCGCGCACACCTACGCCTATCTGGGTGCCCCCGACGATATGGACGCGACCCATCTGAATCACACCGACTACACCGGCATCCTCCAGATCACCGCAACCGGCAAGGACATCAACGTCTCCAACGCGACGGTCGGCGCGGGCGGCACTTATGCCGGCGCCGCCGCGGTCGCAACGACCAGCTCGACCGCCGTGACCAATGCGCGGTTCGACGGCGGCACGACGGATGACACGCTCTTCTTTGGCGGCCTCAACATCCAGGCCAAGCACACCACGAACTATGCCGCCAGCGGCGACGCCTACCAGGCGTCCACGGCCGGCGTCTCCGGTGGCAGCGCGCAGAACGACGTCAACGCCACCACGACCGTCGACATTGGACCTCATCTGATCATCAACTCGGCCGGCGGCGACATGGTCGTCATCGCCAACGACATCGTCAACCAGGCTGGTGGCGGCGCGCGGTCGGGCTCCGGTGGCGTGTTCGCTGGTGCAGCGGCACTGAGCAACACGCATGTCACCCAGACCGTCACCACCAACATCGGCGCCGGGGCGGTGCTGAGCCTCAACGGCGATCCGCGGACATCGGCGGCGGTGATCAACATCGAGGCCTACAACACGCTCAATACCAACGACACGGCGAGCCTGGCCACAGCCGCCTTCTTCGCCGGCGGCGGCGCCGAATCCAACATGACGGCGAACGCCACGCTCGCGGTCAACATCAATGCCCGCGAACTCTTCAGCGCCGGCAAGATCTATATCGGCACGGCTGCGAAGATGGCGGCGGCCAACAACGCCAATGCCAGTCTCTACGGCGCGATCGCCGGCGTCGGCGCCAGCACCAACAGCTGGGTTCATGCCAACCAGGCCGTCACCGTCGGCAACAACGCCAAGGTCGAGGCCTGGGGCCAGATCAACATCTATGCCGGCATGTCGGGCGACACCATCATCTTCAGCAGCGTGCAGGCAAGCGCGACGACGGTCGTCTACAACAACACCGCCATTCCGATCTCCACGCTCTACCGCGGCACGGCCAATGCCGATGACACCACGAGCCTGACGCTCGCCAACACCTCGAGCGTGCTTGGCGTCCAGAACATTTCCCTGGGAGCGACCCAGGGGCAGGTCACGGCTTCCGGCAACGGTAGCAACTACAATCCGTATCTGGACATCTTCAGCGCCAAGAACAGCGACAACCACAGCCACACCAGCGGAACCGGCGATGTCGCGCTCAATGGCCTGGTGGTCGCGGGCATTAACAACGACATCACCATTACGATCGACATAGGTGCGAGCGCGCCGACTGCGAGCACGACGAGTCCTTACTCGTCACTGCTGTCCGGCGGTTCGTCGACCCCCACGCTCGAATATGTCGCCGACGTCGATCACTTCAACCCGATGATGAGCTGGAACCACCAGGTGGTCCAGTACACCATCGTCGGCGGCTTCAATCCCTATCAGAGCGTCGTCAACCAGCTCGCCGCGCTGACCGGCCTGACCGCGACGCAGATCCGCACACAGCTCGCGGCGGCGACGCCCGCGGCCCCCGCCACGATGTCGCCATCCGGCACCGATCCGACCGGCGACTTCCAGCGCCAGATCAACGCGCTGATCCAGCAGGCGCCGTATACCTCCGACGCCGCCGGCGATGCCTTCGCATTCGGCGATATGCTGGTGTCCGCCGGCAACGTCTCGATCCTGGCGCAGAAGCTGACCGGAAACAGCGGCACGAATCCGATTGCGCCGGCGGTCATCGCGCGCAGCTCGCCGATGATCAAGATCGAGAACAGGGGTCTCGACTTCATGGACCTGGCCAACCTCACGGTCACCAATATCACCGGAGGAAACATCACCTATCGCCAGATCGACCATGTCGATCCGGATTCGCACTCCAATGTGACCTTCACCGCCACGCCGAGCGCGACGCCGATCATCGACATTTCGGCCACCTACAACCGCCTGGATCCCTCCAGCGGGCTCGGCGTCGACCAGAACGGCAACCAGCTGGCCCGCACGCCCGACATCTATTTCGACGGCGTCGTCAACAACGAGAACGGCCTGCTCAAGATCACAAACAATCTCGGCAGCATCGTCGCGTCGCAGTCGCTCAACGCCGCGACCGTCCAGATGGTGGCGCCCAACGGCTCGTTCGTCTTCCTCGGCGGCATCGGCAGCTTCTATACCTCCAACCACGATGTTCTCTCGCAATGGGCGGGTGTCCAATTCAAGCCGGGTGACAACGACACGCTGACGGCGGTGATGGCGGCGGCAACCTATCTTGGCGCCTATGGCGACTACGCGACTGCTCCGCATATTGCAGGGGGAGCGGGCCACCCGTATTCGTACTATTGCTGCGTCGACGGCAATAACGGCGTTCAGCAGACGGCGAGCAACAGCACCATCTTCACCGCGCGCATGCTGAATCTATATTACGACGGCCTGTCGCTCTATTCGGCGATCTTCCTGCCGATGGGCCAGGGTGCGCCCGGCAACGGTAACCCGAACGTCGGCAGCGTGCCGAACGCTGCTACGCTCGCGATCATGGAGGGGCCGACGGCTCAGACCATCTCCACCGCGCCGTGGGAGCGAAATACCTATACCGGCCAAGGCGTCTACAGCAACTCGACCTACGACTACACCACGACCTCGACAGATGCACAGGGCAACACCACCACCACCAACCACACGGCGACGTATTACTCGCCATTCAATTGCGCGGGGTGCTCTGCCTATTTCCAGGTCGTCAATATCCAGCCGGACGTGATCACGCCGAAGACTGCGTCTTCGAACTCAGCCGCGAACTCGAGCACGGGGACCAACCCGCCGGCTAACGCGCCCTTCATCTTCGGCAAGGCGATCATCATCTCGGCGGGGGTCATCAACATCAACGGCACCATCCAGAGCGGCACGAGCAGCGATTACTCGGTCGACATCGGCGGCTCCACGTTGACCGCCATCAACGACCTCAAGAGCCGCAATGCGGGCGCGGACTTTGCCCAGGCCCAGGTCAACGCACGGAACGGCAGCTATTACGACATCACGGCGTCTGCGACGACGGAGGCCGCCGGCGACATCAAGATCGGGGTGAAGTACAACGCTCTCACCGACCAGATACTCGTGAACGGCGTGGTGCAGGGCTCGGGCGGCTACGTCTATCTGAACGGCAGGATCATCTCGACCTCGACCCAGGACGGTGTCTCCCAAGGCACTATCGCGGTCAAAGGTGGCGCCGGCTCGATCACGGTCAACAACACAACCGGCCTGCAGCTCGTCACCAACACCATCAATACCGGCGTCAGCGCGCCGAGCGTGATCGAGATCGTCGATCAGCTCAAGCAGCAGACGACGTGGTACGTCTACAATCCGTCCGCTGCGGGCGGCCAGCAGGTGTCGACGTATCAGACGAGCGGCGTCAATGCGAGCCAGTACACAGACACGATGTTGACGAGCCTCAGCGGCACGGCAGGTATCCAGTACGCGACCAAGGCAAACATGTTCTACCAGTGGGTCGATACGGCTACGCTGGATCGTCCGACGAGCTCGACGCAGTTCGACTACGGATGGCACTATACGCCCAACTCGGCCACCGGGCAGAACTGGACCCGCACCATCAGCCTGGTTTCGGACGTGCAACAGGCCCAGGGCGGCGGCGGCAGCACTGGCCCACAGACATCGAACTTCCAGGAAGTCGTCACCGCGACCGGTTCCTATCACACCGGTGGCGGCAACACCCATCCCGAGAAGTGCTGCGGCACGGACAACCAATACAACTGGTACCAGAATATCTATGATCACCTGACCCTGACGCTGACCAATACGGTGAAGGCGTCGAACCCGATCAACATCTCGTTCAGCGGCGGCGGCAACAGCACGGTTCTGGTCACGTCCAACTCCGGCATCGTCGTCAACGGTCCGATCAACAACCTCTCGGGTACGACGACGGTCAGCGCCACGGGGGCCAATTCGGCTATCACCAGCGGCACGAACGCGAACAACCCGGTGATATCGGGACGGAGCGTCATTCTCTCGGCGGATGGCGGCATCGGCACGATCGGCGCGAACGGTGTTCCCGTCCAGGTGCAGGTCTATGGCGGCAGCCTGACGGCCAGTTCAATCGACCACGACATCGCGATCGCGGCCGTCGGCTCGCTTTCGATCAATCAGGTGAAGGTGAATTCGGCGGGCAGCACGCCGCAGGGCAGCGTCTTTATCTCGGCGACCGGCGACATCAACTCGGCCTCGCCCTACGACGTCGCCAACGCCGTCGTGATCGGCAAGAACGTCGAGATCAACTCCACCGCCGGCGCGATCGGTGCGACGAGCGCCGTCATCAATGGCGCGAGCACGCTGACCAACATCAATCCGCTCGTGATCCAGGCGACGGCGCACCACGCAGGCCGGCGGCAATGTCGATGGCGGGGTTCTTGACAGCGCCTCGGCGACCGGCACCTACATCGTGCAGTCCAAGGGCGATCTGCGCCTCGGCACGGTCCAGTCGAGCGGCGGCCCGGTGTTCCTCGAGGCGGCCGGCTCGGACGGCAACCAGGCCAGCATCCTGAACGGAAGGGCGGCGGTTGGTCTCACCCAGGCGCAGAGCCAGCATCTCCAGGACGTCTGGACCAGCCTCGACCTGCTCAGCGGCAACGCCGCGACCAACGCCGTCAACAGCTACCAGTCGATGGTGACGTCGGCCTATAACGACTACTTCCAGCTCAAGAACATCGCCTTCGCGAACGGCAGCACCTACAACCCGACTTCGGTGGGATTGACCGTGCTGCGGGCGCAGGTGGCGGCCAAGCTCGGCATCGATCCCGCGAACGTCTCGACGACGGACATGAAGGTCGAGGCCACGACGCGGTTCCTGAGGGACCAGTTCCTGCTCGGCAAGATCACGACCGATGAGCTCAAGACCTCACTGACGACATTGCTCGGCACCGCACCGGCAGATCCGCTGGGAACCGTGTTCGGCAGCTCGTTGTCGTCGACCCTGTTCACGAAGCTGTTCGACGGCGTAACGACAGCCAATCAGCGCCTGCCGAGCAATACGGCGCTGCAAACGGCGCTGAACACCTACAATGCGAACTACGCCTATACGCTCGCGTCGACCGAGCGGGTCTACGGCATCATCACCGCGGGCGCGCAGTGGACGCAGAGCCAGCTCGCCTACACCGTCTCGTCGTCGGCCGTCGGCGCGGCACCGCCGCCGATCGACGAGAACGTCGTGGCCAACGTCAGCGCCAACCAGATCATGCTCTACGCGCCGCACGGCTCGGTCGGCAATTCGGCTGCGCCCCAGACGTTCACCTTCACCAGCGTCGATTCCTCGTCGCTGACGCCGGCGCAAAGGGGATTGCTCGCGACGGCCGGTCCGGGTCAGCTCACCGTCGGCGCGGTCACGGATCCGACCACCCACGTCGTGACCTATACGGTCAGCCTGTCGCAGCAGAACCTCGTCGTTGTCGACAACCCGATTGCGATCTCGGCCAAGGCGCTGACCAATGTCTATCTCGGCAGCAAGAACAGCCTCACGCTCGGCGGCATCACCGCGAACTACGGCCCGATCGCGGCCGCGCAGGCCAACGGCATCGAGGTGACCGGCCGCGGCGACGTCAAGCTCGACGCCGTCACCAGCATCACCGCCGCCGCGGGCGTGACCGGTACGCCGGTGATCTCCGGCGATATCGGCAACCTCACCCTGATCGCCGAGCACGGCAATGTCGGCGCTCCCGGGGCTGCCGGAAGCAATCCCGCGACCAACGCGAACGCGATCCAGATCGCCTTCGCCGACCCGGCCAACGACCAGCTCGACCAGGTTTCGTCGGCGCAGGGCATCTATGTGAAGCAGACCACCGGCGATCTCATTCTCGGCAACATCGCCGCCGGCAATGCAATCCAGCTCGCGGCGACCGGCAGCATCTACGCCGAGTCCGGCTTCACGGACCGTACCGCGATCCATATTCTCGGCACCGACCTCGATCTGCGCGCCGGCGGCAGCATCGGCTTCAACGGCTCGACCTTCCAGCCGGTGCAGGTGAATATCTCCGGCGCCGTGACCGGCTCGGCGGTCGGCGATCTCAGCATCCTCGCGGTCACCGGCGATCTCGTGGTCGGCACCAACGGCGCCTATGGGACGCTGACATCCGGCGGCGCACAGACGCTGAACGTTGCGCGCGGCGCGCTCACCATCAATGCCGACCTCGCCAGCGGCGGCTTGATGCAGCTCCTCGCCAACCGTGGCATGACCTTCGCGGCCGGCATCGGCACGGCCCCCGTGACAGCGACCAGCAGCGTCGGCGGGGTGACGCTGGTAGCCGCGACACTGTCGATGGGAGCTTACTCCGCCATCAACGCGGCCGGCGCGATCTCCGTGACCACCACCGGCGACGCGAGCATCGGCCAGCTGAATTCATCGCTCTCCTATACCGCGGCCTCGAACACGCCTTCGATCATCGTCACCTCCGGCGGCGTCGCCTCGCTCGGAGCCATCATCGACAATGGCGACGGCCAGACCAAATTCGTCGCGTCCGGCTCGGGTGCCGAAGTTTCGCTGAGCGCATCCAACGGCATCGGCAACGCGACGAGCCGGTTCATCCTCAGCGCCGCGCGGCTGTCGGCGAGCACGAGTGCCGGCGACATCTATCTGAAGTCTCTGACCGACACCGAGGCGAGCCTGCTCTCGGCAGTGAAGGGCAGCGTGGACATCCTCGGCACCGGTGGGCTGACGCTCGATCAGGTGCTGGCGGGTACGGCGGCGGGTGCGAGCGGCACCTTCAGCGCCCTTGCGAGCAATGGCAGCATCGTCATCGGCACCGCCGACAGCAGCGGGTCGCAGACGGTCCACGCCACCCAGAACGTGACGTTCAAGTCCCTCGCGGCCACCGGCTACAGCGGCGACGTCGGCAACATCAACGTCACCGCCGACAACGGCTTCATCCTGGCGCAGACGGTGATGTCGGGCGGCGTGCCGACGCTCGGCTCGGTCTCCGCCAACGGCTCGGCAAGGCTGATCGCGGCAGGCAGCAACACCGGTCATAACCTCACGGCCACGACCGGCACCGCGGCCTTGAGCGGCACTGTCGTTCATTGGGATAATCTCACGACCCGCGGCACGCTCGACGTCACCGCGACTGCCGGGGGGATCACCGTTGGCACCGCGATCAGCGGCGGCACACAGACCCTGCATGCCGTCAACGACATCGTCTTCAGCCAGCTCACCACGACAGGCATCCCGGGCGATGCCGGCGACCTCAACGTCAAGTCCGACACCGGCTCGCTCCGCGGCGGATCGATCTCGGCCAGCGGCGATACGCATTTCGATGTGGCCGGATCGGTCTCGCTGGACCGGGTCAGCGGCAATGTGATCAAGCTGACTTCATCGGGCGACCTGACCATCGATTGGGTCAGCGTGGTCAAGGAGCTCGACCTCGCCGCCGATACCATCAACGTCAAGGGCGAGCAGGTTCGCTCGAACCCGTCGGTTCCGCTGATCATGAACATCACCGGCTACAACGGCGGCACCGCAACCTCGGCCAACGTCTCGATCGATCCGGACAGCATCATCATCAACCAGTTCAGGGTCGTGGACGCCAACTTCTGGAGCGATGCGCACGCAGTTGCGATCCTGAACGGCTATGTGCCGGGCCAGTTGATGCTGACCACGGCAACCCAGCAGGTGCTGCTCAACAACCGTACGCCGGCCCCGTCCAACTGGCCGTCGCTCCAGCTCTACCAGCCGGGTGGCGTGTTCACGATGAACCAGGTCGGGAATGCCAATGTCAGCAACGCCTATGTGGTGTTCTACACCGGCAACGTCTCCGCGACGGTCACCAACTATGGGCCGACCCACACCTGCTGCAACGACTTCACCGGCGCGAGCATGGTGCGCAACATCTCTGTCGATGGCGAGGGCACCGAGAGCATAGAGACCTGGCTCGCGAAGAAGGACGGGGGGACCTTCTACCTGCTCGGTCTCTCCGGCAAGGCGCGGCTCGATGCACTGCTGATGCCGCGGCCGGTCGAGACCATCGGTTCTGGTCCCGCCGTCAACGTCGAGGGGCTGAGCGACATGCGCAAGCTGCGCCGGCAGGGCCAGCGCGTGGGACGCGCCGGCTGGAAGGACGCGGCGATCGAGGCGGTGAAGCCGGCTATCGGCCGTCTCGCACAGGCATGGTAACGGGACCAGGGATGCGGATTCTGGGGGCGGCATTAGGAGTTGGGCTCGCAGCGTCGTGCATCGCTTCCGCGCGGGCGCAGATTCCGTCGATCAATCCCGGCGTGATCCAGAACGACGTCGACCGGCAACGAAGGCAGCTCGAACAGCAGAGCGCGCCGCCGAAGCTCAACGGGCCGGCGGTGATTGGTGGCGAGCGGGAGAAGTCCCAGCTCCTGAAGCCGGGCGGGCCGAAATTCCGCCTGCGCAAGGTCGAATTCGACGCTTCCAAGTTCATCACCCCGGCCGAGCTCGACGAGATCGCCAAGAAGTATGTCGGCAAGAACGTCGACATCGCCTCGCTGCTGCAGCTCGTCGCCGACATCAACGCCATCTATACCGAGCGCGGCATCGTCACGGGCATCGCGACGCTGCCCGAGCAGGATGCCAAGGGCGGCATCGTCCGCGTCAAGCTGACCGAAGGCCGGCTGCAGAAGACGACCATCGAGGGCAACAAGCAGACCCGCACCGAATACATCCTTCAGCGCGTGAAGGAGCCTGAAGGCGAGGTTCTCGACGTTCCAAAACTCAATCGCGACGTGATCTGGTTCAACCGAACCAACGACGTGCAGATCAAGGCGCTGCTCCAGCCCGGCACGAGCTTCGGCCTGACCGATCTCCAGTTCGCCGTGATCGAGCCGCCGGTCGATACCTTGCAACTCTTCACCGACAACCAGGGCGCGGAAAACACCGGGCGTTGGGAGGGTGGGGCCTTCTACAAGCGCCACGGCCTGTTCGGCGTCGACGACCGCCTGACCTTCTACGGCGTCCGCTCCGACGGTAATCTCAACGGCAACGTCGCCTACAGCATTCCGGTCAATCCCTGGGGCGGCCGCGCCGGCGTCAGCTATACCGAAGGCAAGATCAAGATCATCCAGGGGCCGTTCGTCGCGCTCGACGTCACCGGACGCTCGAGCCAGGCCGCGGTCAATTTCAGCCAGCCGATCTGGGTCACGCAGAACTGGCTGGTGCTGCTCAACGCCGCGGAGACCGAGGGCAAGACGGTCAGCCGCTTCGCCACGGTCGCCGTGACCCATGATCATTACGACAAGGCCACGGCGGGCCTCTCGGTGACCAATTCCGGCAACACCTATTCGATCACGGTTTCGCCGGCGGTGAACTACATCACATGGCAAGACCACGTGCTGGGCAATAATCGCACGTTCAACACCTATACCGGTTCGATGTTCGCGACCAGCGCCGCGGGCCCGGCGAATTTCAGCACCAATGTGCTGGCGAGCTGGCAGTACACGCAGGAAAAGCTGCTGCCGGGCGACCAGATCTTCTCGATCGGCGGTCCCACCACCGTGCGCGGTTATCCCTCGAACTCGGCGTCCGGTGACAGCGGCTACTACTTCAATGCCGAGCTGCACTACAATTGGTCGCAATGGCTCAGGGGTTTCGACACCTACATCTTCACCGACTGGGGCGCGGTGTATTCGACGTTCCCCGGGATCACCGAGCTGGGCTCGGTCGGCGTCGGCTTCTCCTGGACCTACGCGTCGTTCATGACCTTCGAGGCGAATTACGCGACGCCGCTGAAGATGGCGGTCTCGACCCAGCACCACTACGAAGCCTATGGCCGTATCATTCTCCGGCCGTTGTTGATGTTCCAGAAGCAGGAAACCCCTGCGCCTGTCGCGGCGGTTGCTGGCAGGAGCAGGTCGTAGGCCGTACGGGGCACGCGCTTACCGCCGCAGCGTGAACTCATCCGCGCCGCGGCGCTGCTCCCACTTCGCCTGTTCCAGCTCGGGCCGGTCGCATTCGATTTCCGGATAACCGATGCAGAGATAGGCGATGAATTTCCAGGTGTCCGGCACGTCGAGAATGGCGTGAATGCGATCCGGATGGAGGATCGATACCCAGCCAAGCCCGATGCCGTCGGCGCGCGCGGCCAGCCACATCGCGGTGATCGCCGCGACCACGGAATATTCCGTCGTCTCCGGCATCGTCGCGCGGCCGAGGCCGTGACCGACATCGCTGGCCTTGTCGGCGAAAACGGCGAGGTGGCCGGGGGCCAGTTCGAGACCCGACAGTTTCAGCGTGGCATAGCGCGCCGCGCGCTCACCGGCATAGGCATTCAGTGCGTCGGCGTTGCACGCTTTGAAGTCGTCGATCACGGCGCGACGCCGTGCAGCGTCATCGACGATGACGAAGCGCCAGGGCTGGCTGAGGCCGACCGAGGGTGAGAGACAGGCTATCTCGATCAGGCGATCGATGGCGCCGTCCGGCAACGGGTCGGTGCGAAAGCGGCGCACGTCACGGCGCCACACGAACAGCTCGCGCAAGTGCTGGCGGAAGGTGTCATCGAACTCGACCATGACGTCAGTGTCCGATCTGGAAAGCTGCGGCAACCAGCAGGATCAGAATCTCGCCCGTCTGCTCGAACGCGCCGAGGATGTCGCCGGTCTGCCCGCCGATCTGGCGGATGGCAAGTCGCGCCAGTATCAGGCCGGCGAGCGAGAGCAGGATCAGGCTCACCAGCGCCTTGCCCGGCCCAAGCGCGAGCACGAGCGCGAGGATCCCAACGGCGAAGGCGATCGCAATGCTGCGGCCCGGCGGTGATCCCGCACTCGCCGACAAGCCGTCAGGTCGCGCAGGTGGAACCTGCGACATGAAGGCCGGCAAGCCCGCGCGGGCAGCAGTATGCGCAGCGCACAGCGCGAGCGCGACGGCCCACGGATTGGCGATCGCCGCGAGCGCGCTCCAGCGCAGGCCGAACGACAGGATCAGCGCGCAGACGCCATAAGTGCCGATCCGGCTGTCGCGCATGATCTCGAGCTTGCGCTCGCGCGTGCGGCCGCCACCGAGCCCGTCGGCAGTATCGGCAAGGCCGTCCTCGTGCAGCGCGCCGGTCATGAGGGCGGTCGCGGCCAGCGCGAGCAGGGCGGCAAGATTCGGTGCCAGACCGAACCGGCTGGCGATCGCATAAACCAAAGCGCCGCTAAGGCCGACCGCCAGCCCTGCAACGGGAAGCGCCCATGCCGCGCGCGCGATGGCCCCGTCGCCGGCTGGCTTCGACGAGGCGACGGGAAGGATCGTCACGAACGATGTCGCGATCCTGAGATCGGCGATGACGTCTCGCAAGAGTTCGTCGCGCGGCATCATTTCAGCTTCATCGGCAGGCCGGCGACGACGAATTCGACCTCGTCGGCAACGGCCGCGATGGCCTGGTTCATGAATCCGGCCGCGTCGCGGAAGCTCCGCGCCAGCGCATTGTCGGGGACGATGCCGAGGCCGACTTCATTGGTGACGAAGACGACGGGGCTCTTCTGGGCGCGCAGGAAGACGGCGAGCTTCATGACTTCGTGATCCCAGTTGCGCTGCGCATGCATCATGTTGGAGAGCCACAGGGTCAGGCAGTCCACCAGTCTAGGCCCGCCGCCATCGGTTTCCATCAGCGCCTGCAGAAGATCGAGCGGTACCTCCCGCTCGATCCAATCGGTTGAGCGTCGTCTGCGATGCTTTTCGATGCGTGCTTCCATTTCCGCGTCGAGCGCCTCGGCCGTCGCGATGTAGACGGGACGGCCCGGAAAGCTGCGTGCGCGTTTTTCCGCATGGGCGCTCTTGCCCGATCGCGCTCCGCCCGTGATCAAGATGACGGCCATAAAGGTCTCCTGTGGGCCTGACTAATCACCAAACGCGGCCAAAGACAAAGCCGAAATCAGGCAGTCGGGGGCTTGCGTTCGGCCTTCGCTTTGCGCAACAGGGGCAAGACAGGAGGCGGGTGTGGGTTTTGCGGGTGCGATGGCGGTGGCGATGGCGGTGGATGTCCTGTTGGGCTGGCCGTCGTGGTTGTTCGCGCGGATCGGCCATCCCGTCACGTGGCTGGGCCGGCTGATCTCTGCCATCGATAACGCCTGGAATCGACCGTCCGATCCGCCGGCATTTCGCCGCGCCGCTGGTCTCGCCGGAGCACTCGTCGTGATCGTGCTCTCCGTCGCGCTCGGCTGGGCAGTTCAATCCTTGCTTCCCTTAGGCTGGATCCAGATCGTGCTGGTCGGCGTCCTGGGCTGGCCGCTGGTCGCCTTGCGTTCGCTGCACGACCACGTTGCTGCCGTCGCAAATCCCATGCGGGCCGGTGACATCGCCGCCGCGCGCGACGCGGTCTCGCGCATCGTCGGCCGCGATCCCGCCGCGCTCGACGAGGCCGGCATCGCCCGCGCGGCGATCGAGAGCCTCGCCGAGAATGCATCCGACGGCATCGTCGCACCGGTGTTCTGGGGCGCGCTGTTCGGTCTGCCCGGCATTTTGGGCTACAAGGCGATCAACACGCTGGACTCCATGATCGGTCACCGCAACGAACGGCACGAAGCCTTCGGCTGGACCGCGGCGCGCATCGACGATGTCGCCAATTTCATTCCGGCGCGGCTGACCGGATTTCTGTTCGTACTGCTGGCGCCACGACGATCGGAGGCGCTGTCGTGCATGACGCGGGATGCACGCCGACATCGATCGCCCAATGCCGGCTGGCCGGAAGCCGCCATGGCGGGTGCGCTTGGTGTGCGGCTCAGCGGTCCGCGATTCTATCACGGGAGCACCACCAACGAGCCATGGTTGAATGAAGCTGCGCGCGATCCGCTTGCCGCCGACATCGATCGAGGATTGACGGTCTACCGCCGCGCTATGCTGCTGCTCGCCGGTGTCCTTGCGATCCTGGCCTTCGCGTGAAAGAACAGCGCATGCGCGAGCACGGTGGAAATCTCGATCAGGCCCAGCAGCGCTTCGGCGGTCGCGCGGAGGACTGGATCGATCTGTCGACCGGGATCAACCGCCTGCCTTATCCCGTGGGCGAGGTGAGCTCGCGCGCATGGAGCGCGTTGCCGTCGCGCGGCGAAATCGAGGCGCTGCATCAGGCGGCGCGGCACGCTTACCGCACGAGCGCGGCGGTTGTCGCGCTCGGCGGCGCACAAGCCGCGATCCAACTGCTGCCGCAACTTGCGCCGCCCGGCCGCGCGCGCATCCTCGCGCCGACGTACAATGAATATGCCGGGGTCCTCTCGGCCGCGGGCTGGGAGGTCCAGGAGGTCGGGGAGCTCGACGCGCTGGCGGGCGCCGACCTCGCGATTGTCGTCAATCCCAACAACCCTGACGGCCGATGCCACACACCAAGGGATTTGCTGGCGCTTCTGCCACGCGTCGGCCGTCTCGTCATCGACGAGAGTTTTGCCGATGTGGCCCCGCAGCTATCGCTTGCATCCGAGGACCGGCCGGGGCTGCTGATTCTGCGCTCCTTCGGAAAGTTTTACGGCCTTGCCGGCCTGCGGCTCGGTTTCGCGCTCGGCAATTCGTCCGACATCGCCAGGATCGCCTCGATGTCGGGGCCTTGGCCGGTCTCGGGAGCGGCGATCGCGATCGGTTGCCGCGCTCTGCATGACGATGCCTGGGCCGAGGCCACGACCGCGCGGCTCGCGCGAGACTGCGGTCGCCTCGACGGCATGGTGCAGTCGCAAGCTTGGACGGTCACTGGCGGGACGCCGCTGTTTCGTCTCTACGAGACGCCTGACGCGCTTGCCGCGCAGGAGAAGCTGGCGCGTCACCATATCTGGTCGCGCGTGTTCGCGCGAGAGCCGACATGGCTGCGCCTCGGGCTTCCGGGCGGCGAATCCGAATGGACGCGCGTGGCCGAGGCGCTAGCGCGCTAGCGCGAGCAGGCCTTCCACGTCGAGATGGGTTTCGATGTGATCGGCGAGCGCGTCGAGAGCGCTCTCGACCCTTGCGTGATAGGGCTCGTTGCCCGCGGGAATGTCGAGCTTTGCCAAGAACGCCTTGCGGAAATCATCCGACGTGAAGAGGCCGTGCAGATAGCTGCCTTGCACGCGCCCGTCGCGCGAGATCGCGCCTTCCGGTTCGCCGTTCAGCCTTGCGAATGGCCGCGCGCGATCCGGCCCATCGGTGCGGCCGATGTGGATTTCATAGGCCTCAATCGGCTGTTCTGTTGCGGCATGCACGGCCGCAACGCGCGTCAGCGTCTTTTGCGGGCTCATCACCGTCTCGACGTCCAGAAGCCCGAGGCCCGCTGTGTCGCCCGCGAGGCCCTCGATCCCATCGGGATCCGTGACGCTGCGTCCGAGCATCTGATAACCGCCGCAGAGGCCGAGCACATGGCCGCCTCTGCGGTGATGCGCCAGGAGATCGATGTCCCAGCCTTGCGCGCGCAGAAAGGCAAGATCGCCGCGGGTGGATTTCGAGCCGGGGATGATGACGAGGCGCACGTCGCCGGGAATGGCTTCGCCCGGCCGCACCATCACGAGATCGATGCCGGGCTCGAGTTTGAGTGGATCGAGATCGTCGAAATTGGCGATCCGCGACAGCGCGAGACAGGCGATCTTGCATTGGCCGGGCTTGCGCGCATCGCTCAGGCCCAGCGCATCCTCAGCCGGCAACTCGCCGGCGCGCCCGAACCAGGGCAGCACGCCAAAGCCGCGCCATGCGGTCTTCTCTTCGATCAGTCTGTAGCCGTCGTCGAACAGCGTGGGATCGCCACGGAACTTGTTGATGACAAATCCCTGGATCATCGCGGCATCATCGGGGTCGATCACCGTCTGGATGCCGACGAGTTGCGCGATGACCCCGCCGCGGTCGATGTCGCCGACCAGCACGACCGGCACATCGGCTTTGCGCGCAAACCCCATATTGGCGATGTCGGCCTTGCGCAGGTTCACCTCGGCCGGGCTGCCGGCGCCTTCCACCAGCACGAGATCGGCACGCGCCTTCAGCCGTTCGAAGCTCTCCAGCACCGCAGCCATCAATGACGGCTTCATCGCCGCATATTCACGCGCACGCGCGGTCGCAATGCGCTTTCCGTGCACGATCACCTGCGCGCCAACATCCGTCTCCGGCTTCAGCAGCACCGGGTTCATGTCGGTATGCGGCTCGACGCGCGCGGCGAGCGCCTGGAGCGCCTGGGCGCGGCCGATCTCGCCGCCGTCGACGGTGACGGCCGCGTTGTTCGACATATTCTGCGGCTTGAACGGGAGCACGCGCAAGCCGCGACGCACAAAGGCGCGCGCGAGGCCGGCGACGATGAGCGATTTGCCCACGTCCGAGCCGGCCCCCTGGATCATCAATGCGCGCGCCATCGCGAGTTTCTTAGAACTCGACGCCGGCTTGCGCCTTGATGCCGGAGCGGAAGGGATGCTTGACCAGCGTCATCTCGGTGACGAGATCAGCGACCTCGATCAGCTCGTCCTTGGCGTTGCGTCCGGTGAGCACGACATGCGTCATCGGCGGCTTCGAGGTCGTCAGGAATTCGACGACCTCCGCGATGTCTAGATAGTCGTAGCGCAGCGCGATGTTGATCTCGTCGAGCACGACCATGCGGAGATTCTGGTCGAGGATCAGCTCCTTGGCCTTCTCCCAGCCGGCGCGCGCGGCGGCGATATCGCGGGCGCGGTCCTGCGTCTCCCAGGTAAAGCCTTCGCCCATGGCGTGGAACTGGCAGAGGTCGCCGAAATGGCCGGTCAGCATGCGGCGCTCGCCGGTATCCCAGGCACCCTTGATGAACTGCACGACGGCGCAGGGGAAGCCGTGGGCGACACAGCGGACGATCATGCCGAAGGCTGAGGAGGACTTGCCCTTGCCGGCGCCGGTGTGGACGATGATGAGGCCCTTTTCGCCGCTCTTGGTCGCCATGATCTTGTCGCGGGCGACCTTCTTCTTCGCCATTTTGGAGGCGTGGCGGGCGTCGGTTTCGTCGGCCGTCTGGGTATCCGGTTCTGACGTCATCGGACGGGGTCCTTCGGCTTGACAAGAGGCGGTCGGGGGCAAATGGTGGCCCGGCGTTGGTTCCTGTCCTACGACAGGCGAAGAGGGAATGCGATAGGGTCCGAATCGGCAAGATTTGGTTCCAAAATGCAGCCGCCCCCGCGACCGTGACCGGAGAGATGCCCGAAGCCACTGATCCCCTGGGGATCGGGAAGGCGGGGATCGAAGGGGAAACCCTGCTCCGCAAGCCGGGAGACCTGCCAACGCGGACGATTTTGGACCGGCGGACGGGGTGTTCCGCGACGGGGAAACGGGCCTTCGCAAGAACGGTTCGTGGGCCTCTTCGCTTCCCGCTGTTTATTCTGGAAGAAGCGATGACCGTCACACTTCATGTCTGCATCACCTGCCGCGCCGGCCAGACGCTTGGCGAGGGCGAGACGACGCCCGGCAAGCGCCTGCATGGTGCGATCCTCGAGGCCGGCGTGCCCGACGGTGTCAGCGTGGTTCCCGTCGAATGCCTGTCTGCATGCAACCAGGGTTGCTCCGTCGCGCTCAGCGCGCCCGGCCGCTGGTCCTATGTCTATGGCCGTCTGTCGGATGCGAATGCGAGCGACGTGGTCGCGGGCGCCGCGGCCTATGCGGCCGCGTCCGACGGCCTCGTGCCCTGGCGCAGCCGCCCGGAGATCTTCCGCAAGCAGTCGCTTGCCCGCATTCCCCCCATTCTCCCCTTGGCCGTCGTGCCGGAGGCCGCCGAATGAATTCGCTCGCAAAAGTCCCGGTCACGGTCGTCACCGGCTTTCTCGGCTCAGGCAAGACCACGCTGATCCAGCATCTGCTTGCCAATGCCAACGGCAAGAAGCTCGCGGTGCTCGTCAACGAGTTCGGCAGCGAGGGCGTCGATGGCGAGATTCTGAAATCCTGCGCCGATGCGAATTGCCCAGAAGAGAACATCATCGAGCTCGCCAATGGCTGCATCTGCTGCACCGTCGCCGACGATTTCATTCCGACCATGGAGAAGCTGCTGTCGCGGCCGGTGCGGCCCGATCATATCCTGATCGAGACCTCGGGCCTGGCGCTGCCCAAGCCGCTGCTGAAGGCGTTCGACTGGCCGGAGATCCGTTCGCGCATCACGGTCGATGGCGTGATCGCGCTGGCCGACGCCGAAGCTGTCGCTGCCGGCCGTTTCGCGCCGGATCCTGACGCCGTCGAAGCGCAGCGTGCGGCCGATGAAAATCTCGATCACGAGACCCCGCTATCGGAAGTGTTCGAGGACCAGATTGCCTGCGCGGATATCGTGCTGCTGACGAAGGCGGATCTTGCGGGCGCGGCAGGCCTCGAAGCGGCCAAGGCGGCGATCACCGCCGAGATGTCGCGCCGCGTGCCGATGCTGGCGATCACCGACGGTGCGATCGACGCGCGCCTCATCCTCGGCCTCGGTGCTGCCGCCGAGAACGATCTCGCCGCGCGTCCATCGCATCATGACGGCGAGGAGGATCACGAGCACGACGATTTTGCCTCCGTCGTGATTGATCTTCCTGAGGTCACCGATATCGACACGCTGGTTGCATCCGTCCAGCGTCTGGCGCGGGAGCAGAATGTGCTGCGCGTCAAGGGTTACATCGCGGTGGAAGGCAAGCCGATGCGCCTCTTGCTGCAAGCGGTCGGCGAGCGCGTGCGCCACCAGTTCGACAAGCCCTGGGGCGCAGGTGCGAGGCAATCAAAGCTCGTCGTGATCGGCGAGCATGGCGATATCGACGAGGCCGCGATCAGGGCAGGACTTGGTATTTCAGGACTTGGTCTTTCAGGAACTGGAATCTGATGCACGTCGTCTTCCGCGAGAGCCGCGGTCTCGAGGAGACCGCGATACCAAGGGACATCGGCCAGGATCCGGCCGATCTCGTGGTGCTCTCGTATTCGGATTCCGATCTTGCCGCATTCGCGGCCGGCTGGCGCCGTGGTCGCGACAGCCTGCCGTCACTACGGCTCGTCAATCTCGCAGAACTCCGCCATCCGCTCTCGGTCGACACCTATATCGAGCGCACTCTGGCGCAGGCGCGCGGCATCCTCGTGCGTCTGATCGGCGGCGAATCCTATTGGTCGTACGGGCTCGCGGCCCTGCAGCAACTGGCGAAGGAGCGCGGCATCGTGCTGGCCGTGCTGCCGGCGGACGGCCGCGGCGACACGCGGCTGGATGCGTATTCGACCCTGCCGGTCTCGACATTGCGGCGGCTCAAGGTGCTCTGCGACACCGGCGGCCCCGTCGCAGCGCAAGCCGCGATCGCGCAGCTTGCGCTGGCCTCTGGCCTTTATGCCGGCCCGGTCATCGGCGAGATGACCGTCCCCGAGATGGGCTTTTATGATCCGGCGCGCGGCGTCATTGCCGCGCCGGCGTCGGGTGAGGGCAGGCCGCGAGCGCTCGTGACCTTCTATCGCTCCTACCTCACCGCCGCGGATACCGGCCCCATCGATGCGATGATCGCGACGCTGCGCGAGCGCGGCTTTGACGCGCATGGTGTGTTCGTCACCTCGCTGAAGGCCCCGGGCGTTGCGGATTGGTTGCGCGGGTATTTCGCGCAAAATCCTCCGGCCGCGATCGTCAATGCGACGGCGTTCTCGGCGATGGGCGACGACGGCACGACGCCGTTCGATGCCGCATCCTGCCCGGTGTTCCAGGTCGCGCTCTCCACGGCACAGCGCGAGGATTGGGCGAGCTCGCTCCGCGGCCTGTCGCCCGGCGACCTTGCGATGCATGTGGTGCTGCCCGAGGTCGACGGCCGCCTGTTTGCGGGCGTGGTGAGCTTCAAATCGGCGGCGATGCGCGATCCCGATTTGCAATTTTCGCATCTGGCACACAGGCCCGATGAGGAGCGCGTGAAGGCCGTCGCCGCGCGCGTAGCGGCCTGGCGTCGCCTCGCCGAGAAGCCGGCCGCCGACAAGCGCATGGCAGTCGTGCTCTCCAACTATCCGGGCCGCCCGCATCAGATCGCGCATGCGGTGGGTCTCGATGCACTGGCCTCGGTCGAGGCCCTGGTGTCCGACCTCGCGAAAGCTGGCTTCGATGTCGATCCGGTCCATGCGCTTGGCGAGACGCTGCTCAAGCGGACCTTGAGCTGGAGCGTTGCCGATTACCGCGCTGCGCTCTCGCACCTTCCGCAAGTGTTGCAGGATGACCTCGCGCAAGCCTGGGGCACGCCGGAAACCGATCCGGGGTGTCGCGACGGCGCGTTCCATTTCGCAGCGATTCCATGTGGCCGGTCGATCATCGCGGTTCAGCCGGAGCGTGGCGATGCGACCACGCGCGATGCCGACTATCACGATCTCGCCCGCACGCCGCGCCATGCCTATGTCGCGTTCTATCTCTGGCTCCGCGAGCAGGGCTGTGATGCGGTCGTGCACATGGGCGCGCACGGCACGCTGGAATGGCTGCCCGGAAAATCCGTGGCGCTGTCGCAGGCGTGCTGGCCGGAAGCCCTGATCGACGAATTGCCCGTCATCTATCCCTTCATTGTCAACGATCCCGGCGAGGCCGCGCAGGCCAAGCGGCGCGTGGGTGCCGTCACGATCGGCCATCTGCCGCCGCAGCTCGCAGCATCAGCGGTGCCGGACGGGCTGCGCAGGCTTGAACAGCTCCTCGACGAGTACTCGACGGCCGATGGCCTCGATCCCGCCCGTCGCCAGCGTCTGATCGCCGCGATCCGCGACGAGGCGCGCGCGGCTGGCCTCGAAGACGATCTCGGCCTCGATGCAGCGGCCGCGCCGGCCGAAGCGATCCCGCGGATCGACCGTTTCGTCTGCGATCTCAAGGAAAGCCAGTTCGGTGACGGCCTGCACGTGTTCGGCCGCGGCGCCTGCGGCGACGCTGAACGTGACGCGCTACGTGCCGCGCTTGCGGGACGCCGCGTCGCGCCGGGGCCGTCGGGCTCGCCCTATCGCGGCCGCCAGGACGTGCTGCCCACGGGACGTAATCTGTTCGCCGTCGATCCGCGCGCGGTGCCGACGCCGTCGGCGCATGCGCAAGGCATCAAGCTCGCGGAAGAATTGCTCCGCCGCCATCTGCAGGATCACGGCGACTGGCCAAAGGGCCTTGTCGTCGATCTCTGGGGCTCGGCGACGATGCGGACCGCGGGCGAAGAGTTTGCCATGGCGCTACATCTGGCCGGCCTCGCACCGCGCTGGGATCACGCATCCGGCCGTGTGACCGGCTACGACATCATCGCGCCGGCCGAGCTTGGCCGGCCCCGCATCGACGTCACGCTGCGTGTCTCGGGCCTGTTTCGCGACGTCTTCTCAGGCCTCGCGCAATTGTTCGAGGCGGCAGCCGAGGCGCTGTCGGGCCGCGAGGACGAGGGCGACGAAAATCCATATCGCCACCGCACATCGCGCGTGTTCGCGCCGCGTCCCGGACAATACGGCGTCGGCCTCTCGGCAATCCCGGACGCCTTCACGCCCGAGACGCGCGACGCCGCCGGCGAAGCGTGGCTCTCGGCATCGTCATGGGCGTTCTCGGCCGATGGCGAGATCAGGCTTGATCGTGCCGGTATCGAGAAGCGGCTCGCATCCGCCGATGCTTTCGTGCACGTGCAGGATTTGCCGGAAACCGATCTTCTGCTCGCGGCCGACTATGCCGCGCATGAGGCCGGCATTGCGGCCGCTGCAGCCCATCTCGGCGCGGCAGGACCATCGCTCTATCATCTCGATGCGACGCGTCCCGAGCAGCCGCATGCGCGTACGCTGACCGAGGAAATCTCCCGTGTCGTCCGCGCGCGCGCGGCCAACCCGGCCTGGATCGCCGGCATGATGCGCCACGGTTTTCGCGGGGCGGCCGAGATCACCGCGACGCTCGAGCACATGGCCGCCTTCGCGCATCTGGCCGGCGCCGTGCCGCCGCATCTGTTCGACCTCTACTACGATGCCACGCTCGGCCATGACGACGTCCGCGCCTTCATGGCCCGTGAAAATCCGGCGGCGCTGGCGGCGATGGAGACGTGTTTCAAGCGCCTGTATGAAGCTTCGCTCTGGCGAACGCGCCGCAATTCGATCGCGGCTGCGCTGCGGGAGGCGTCATGAGCGCTTCCGTGGTCAAGGGCTGGTGTCCCGGCGCGCTGCGCCCGATGCAATCGGGTGACGGGCTCGTGGTCCGCGTGCGTCCTTTCGGCGGACGGCTCGAAGCGGCACAAATCTCCGGATTGGCCCATCTCGCCGAACGCCATGGCAACGGCCTGATCGACGTGACCAGCAGAGCCAATCTCCAGATCAGGGGCGTCAACGAGACCAGCCACAGGCTGCTGCTCGACGGCCTTGCGCAACTGGCGCTGCTCGACCCCGACGCCGACACCGAATCCCGTCGCAACATCCTTGTGACGCCGTTCTGGCGTGCCGGAGACGCAACACAATCGCTCGCTGCCGAACTCGAGGAGGCGCTCGCCGATAGCACGCTCGAACTTCCAACCAAGTTCGGCTTCGCCATCGATGACGGCACTTCACGCGTGCTTGCGGGCGATTCCGCCGACGTGCGGATCGAACGCGATCGTTCCGGCGGACTGCTGGTGCGGGCTGATGGCGACAAACTCGGCCGCGCCGTCGCGCGTGGCGAGGCCGTGACCACCGCTCTCGCATTCGCCGATTGGTTCGTGATCTCAGGCGGCGCCAGGGGCGGGCGGGGGCGGATGGCGGCGCATCTTTCAGCCGGTGCAATCTTGCCGGCGGCCTTGCGCGGCGAGGCCGAGCCGGCGCCGATCATGGCCGCGGCGCGTCCCGGCCTCTATTCGCAAGGTGCGATGGTCGGGGTCGCCTTCGGACAGATGGCGCATGCGACGCTCGACCAGTTCGCCGGTTGCGGACATGCGCTACGCATGACGCCATGGCGGATGGTTTTGAGCGAAGGCAAGCGCGCGATGCCGAGCGCGCCCGGTCTTATCACCGAGGCCTACGACCCTGCGCTGCGCGTGATCGCGTGTAGCGGTGCGCCACGCTGTCGCGAGGCGCATGCCGATACCCGCGGCCTTGCCGCAGCCCTGGCGCCGAACATCGGCGCGGCCGCACGGCTCCACGTCTCCGGCTGTGCCAAGGGTTGCGCCCATTCCGGTCCCGCGGCCATCACTCTGGTCGCGACCGGCGCAGGCTTCGATCTCGTGCGCGGTGGGTCGACACGCGATGAGCCCATCCTGCGGGGACTGAACCGCGAAGACATCGTCAAGGATCCCTCCATCCTGATGGGAGGGCACTGATGCCGCACACGTACGAGACCGACGGCGCGGCGATCTACCGGCAGTCCTTTGCGACCATCCGGGCCGAAGCCGATCTTGCGCGCTTCACGCGGGATGAGGAGCAGGTGGTGGTGCGGATGATCCATGCCGCCGGCATGGTCGGCCTGGAGGCGCATATCCGCTTCACATCAGGCATGGCGGTGGCTGCGCGCGCGGCCTTGCAGAAGGGCGCGCCGATCCTGTGCGACGCGCGCATGGTCTCCGAAGGAATTACGCGCGCGCGGCTTCCCGTCGCCAACGCCGTCATCTGCACCTTGGGCGACGAGACCGTTCCCGCGCTCGCGCAGTCCATGCGCAACACCCGTTCGGCTGCGGCTTTGGAGCTATGGCGCCCGCATCTCGACGGCGCGATCGTGGCGATCGGCAATGCGCCGACTGCGTTGTTTCATCTCCTCAACATGCTGGAGGACCGAGACTGTCCGCGGCCCGCGGCGATCATCGGCTGTCCCGTCGGCTTTGTCGGCGCGGCCGAATCCAAGGCTGCGCTGATGGCCAATCCCCCGGTGCCGGCGCTGACGGTCGAGGGCCGCCTCGGCGGTTCCCCGATCACGGTCGCCGCCGTGAACGCACTGGCGAGCCGGAGCGAATAGCGATGGGACGCATCATCTGCTGCGGTCTCGGCCCTGGTGATCCTGATATGATGAGCGTGCGCGCCGATCGCATGGTGCGCGGGGCGAAGCATGTCGCCTATTTCCGCAAAAAGGGCCGGCCCGGACAGGCGCGCCGTATCGTCGAGGGCATGTTGGCTGCCGACGTCACCGAATATCCGATGGAATATCCGGTCACCACGGAAATCGCCTTCGACACGCCCGAATACATCCAGCTGCTGGCCGGCTTCCATGACGAATGGGCGGAACGTCTGGCGCGGCTGGCGCGCGCGGTCGATGTCGTCGTGCTCTGCGAGGGCGATCCATACTTCTACGGCTCGTTCATGCATCTGCACACGCGCCTGCAAGGCCGTGTCGAGATCGAGGTGATCGCCGGGATTCCCGGCATGGTCGGCTGCTGGAATGGCGTCGGACAGCCGATCGCGCTCGGTGATGACGTGACGACGGTGCTCATGGGCACGCTCGCCGAAGCAGAGCTCGAACGCCGCATGCGCGATTCCGATGCGCTCGTGGTCATGAAGACCGGGCGCAATCTCGCCAAGGTGCGCCGCGCGCTCGCGTCCGCCGGACGGCTGGACGACGCGTGGCTGGTCGAGCGCGGCACCATGCCCGGCGAGCGCGTGGTGCGGCTCGCGGAGATCGATGCCGCCGACTGCCCCTATTTCGCGATCGTACTCGTGCACGGCAAGGGCCGGCATCCGGACGCCGCCGAATGAGGGGCACGCTGACCATTGCGGGCCTCGGACCGGGCAGCGATGCGCTGGTGACGCCCGAAGTCTCCGCCGCGCTTGCCGCCGCGACCGACATTCTGGGCTACGCGCCCTATGTCGCGCGCGTGCCAGCGCGGGCAGGGCTCACTTTGCATCCGTCCGACAATCGCGAAGAATTACAGCGCGCCAGCGAGGCGCTGCGGCTCGCGGCCGAAGGCGGGCAAGTCGTCATCGTGTCCTCCGGCGACCCCGGCGTGTTCGCGATGGCGTCCGCCGTGTTCGAGGCGCTCGAACGGGCGCCGCGATGGCAGGAGCTGCCGATCCGTGTGCTGCCTGGCGTCACTGCGATGCTGGCGGCTGCCGCGCGCGCCGGCGCGCCGCTCGGCCATGATTTCTGTGCGATCAATCTCTCCGACAATCTCAAGCCGTGGGCGGTGATCGAGAAGCGCCTGCGGCTCGCCGCGGAAGCCGATTTTGCCATTGCGATGTATAATCCGCGTTCGGCGAGCCGGCCGGAAGGATTTGGCCGTGCGCTCGCAGTGCTGAACGAGGCCGGCTGCGGCGAGCGCCTCGTGATCTTCGCGCGCGCGATCAGCGCCGCTGATGAAAAGATCGAAACCGTCAGGCTGAACGAGGCGACGCCCGAGATGGCCGACATGCGCACGCTGGTGATCGTCGGCAACTCGCAGACACGCCGGGTCGGCCGCTGGGTCTATGCGCCGAGGCAGGCCCGATGACCCAGCCACTGCATGATCTCGGCCGCGCTCTCGACCCGCAATCGTTCCGGCAGTTGCGGTCGCGCGATCATGACCACAGGCAGGCCGAGCCTGCGGGCTGCGTCTATCTTGGCGCGGGCGCCGTCGCCGCCCGAATTGCGGGCGACGATCCGGGTGATGCCTCGCGCGCGCATCATCTCCAGTTCGCTCTCAAGCGTGAACGGCCCGCGCGACACGATCACGTCCGCGGCGAAGGGCAGCGTCGCTTCGGGCGGATCGACGAATCTCAGCGTGTAGGCGTGCTGCGGCTTGGTCGCGAACGGTGCGACGTGCTGGCGGCCGATGGCGAGGAACACATTGGCCGCCGCCTCAGGCAGTGCGGCGACCGCGGCGTTGACGTCTGGTATTTCGATCCAGTTATCGCCGGGCGCTTTAGTCCAGGGCGCACGCTCAAGAGCGATCAGTGGCGTGCCGGTTTCCGCGCATGCCGCGACCGCATTGCGGCTCATCTCGGCGGCAAAGGGATGCGTCGCATCGATCACATGGGTGATCTCTTCGCGGCGGATGTAATCGGCAAGGCCGCTGACGCCGCCAAAACCGCCGATCCGCGTCGGCAACGGCTGACCGGCGGGCGCGCGGGTGCGGCCGCCATAGGAATAGATTGCGTCAATGCCGGCACGCGCGATCTCCGCCGCAAGCAGGCTCGCGTCGGCCGTTCCGCCCAGAATGAGGGCGCGCGTCATGGCTGATCCCTGGCTGACCATCATTGGTATCGGCGAAGATGGCCTTGCCGGGCTGTCCGAGGCAAGCCGAAAGGCGCTCGATAATGCTGAAACTGTGTTTGGCGGTGAACGGCATCTTGCACTGGCCGGCGTCACCGGGCGCGGCCGTCCATGGCCGGTGCCGTTCGATGCAGAGGTCGTGCTGAGCCGCCGTGGCCGCCCAACGGCGGTGCTCGCCTCCGGAGATCCGTTCTGGTTTGGCGCCGGCGCGAGCCTCGCCGAGAAGCTGGACGCCGGCGAGTGGATTGCGCATTCCGCGCCGTCGACCTTCTCGCTCGCCGCCGCGCGACTAGGCTGGCGCCTCGAAGCGATTGCCTGTCTCGGCCTCCACGCTGCGCCATTCGAGCGTCTGGTGCCGCATCTGGCGCGAGGTGCACGCATCATTTGCCTTGTGCGCGATGGCAAGGCGGCAGGCGATCTTGCGAAATGGCTGACGCAACGCGGATGGGGTGCCTCGGCATTCTGGACGCTCACCGCGCTTGCCGGGCCGCGCGAAAGTATCGACGAGCATCGCGCCGACAGCTTCGCAGGCGATCTTGCCGGAAGTCTGGTCGCGGTGGCCGTGGAGGCGAGAGGAACGCAGGGTCTTCCCCGCAGCTCGGGACTATCGGACGAACTCTTCGTCCATGACGGCCAGATCACCAAGCGTCCAGTCCGTGCGCTCGCGCTCTCGGCGCTGGCGCCGCGTCCCGGCGAACGGCTGTGGGACATCGGCGCCGGCTCCGGTTCGATCTCGGTTGAGTGGGCGCTGTGCGGCGGGACGGCGATCGCCATCGAAGCGCGCGAGGATCGCGTTGCGAACATCCGCAACAATGCGGCGGCGTTCGGATTGGCGCATCGAATCACAGTCATCACGGGAAAGGCGCCTGAGGCGCTTGCTGCCCTGGACGGGCCTGACGCCGTCTTCATCGGCGGCGGTCTCGACATCGCGACGTTCGACGCAGTCTGGTCGCGGCTCGCATCCGGAACGCGACTCGTCGCGCATGCAGTGACGCTGGAGACGGAAGCGCTGTTGGGTGAGCTGCACCAGCGCGATGGCGGCGAACTGATGCGGGTTGAGATTGCGCATGCCGCTCCGCTCGGCCGCTACCGCGCCTGGCAGGCGGTGCGGCCGGTGGTGCAATGGAGTGCGGTCCGATGAAGGTGGCCGGGCTCGGATTCAAGCGGGACGTCACGCTGGCTTCGCTGCGTGAGGCGCTTCTGGCGGCCGGCGGTCCCGAAGGCCTCGCAGCGGTGGCAACGGTCAGCGACAAGGCGGACGCGGAAGTGCTGAAGCAGCTTGCGCGCGAATGCGGCGTGCCGATCAAGGCGGTCCCCGCCGAAATGTTGGCTGGCATCGACACGCCAACGCGGTCAAAACTCGTCGCCGAAAAATTCGGGACGGGATCGGTCGCCGAAGCGGCGGCCCTCGCGGCAGCTGGTCCGCGCGCGCGATTGATTGCGACGCGGGTGGTCTCGCAGGATCGCACCGCGACCGCGGCAATTGCGGAAGGGGACGGCGCATGACGGTGCACTTCATCGGTGCGGGGCCGGGTGCCCCTGACTTGCTGACGTTGCGCGGCCGCGACCTCATCGCCGCCTGTCCGGTCTGTCTCTATGCCGGCTCACTGGTGCCCGAAGGCGTGCTGGCGCATTGCCCGCCCGGTGCGCGGATCGTCAACACCGCGCCGCTGTCACTCGACGACATCATCGCGGAGATCGCCGCCGCGCATGCGGACGGCAAGGACGTAGCGCGGCTGCATTCGGGCGACCTCTCGATCTGGTCGGCGATGGGCGAGCAGCTCCGCCGCCTGCGCACGCTCGACATTCCCTACACGGTCACGCCCGGCGTTCCCTCCTTCTCGGCCGCCGCGGCTGCGCTGGAGGCCGAGCTGACGCTGCCCGGCCTTGCCCAGACGGTGGTGCTGACGCGCACGCCTGGCCGCGCCAGCGCGATGCCGGAAGGCGAGAAGCTCGCCGCGTTCGCCACCACCGGCGCGGTGCTCGCGATCCATCTGTCGATCCATCTGCTCGACAAGGTTGTCGCCGAGCTGACGCCGCACTATGGCGCGGATTGCCCGGTCGCGATCGTTTGGCGTGCGAGCTGGCCCGACCAGCGCATCGTCCGCGCCACGCTCGCAACACTCGACGCTGCTGTCGGAGCCGAGATGGAGCGTACCGCGCTTATCCTGGTCGGCAAGACTCTGGGCGCGGCGGATTTTTCCGAGAGCCGTCTCTATGCTGCCGACTATGATCGCCGCTATCGGCCGGTCGGCGCCGAGCCGCGCTTTCCGGAGGTGTCCTGATGGCGGCAGGGCTCGTCATCTCCGCGCCGGCCTCCGGCGTCGGCAAGACGACGCTGACGCTGGCGCTTGCCCGCGCCTGGCGCAACAGCGGATTGCGGGTGCAGTGCTTCAAGAGCGGCCCCGATTACATCGATCCCGCGTTTCATGCAGCCGCGACAGGACGCGCTTCGGTCAACCTCGACAGCTGGGCGATGGATCGCGGGACAATCTCGCATCTCGTCAGTCGCGGCATTGACGCCGATGTCGTGCTGGCCGAAGGCTCGATGGGCTTGTTCGACGGCGTGGCCGCGCGAGGCGTCTGCGGCACCGGGGCGACCGCCGACATTGCAGAGATGCTGGACTGGCCGGTGCTGCTGGTGATCGATCCCTCGGGACAGGCGCAAACGGCGGCGGCGATCGCCGCGGGCCTTCGCGACTATCGTCCCGGCGTGCGGCTCGCAGGCGTCGTGCTCAATCGCGTTGCGAGCCCCCGCCACGAAGCTCTCGTGCGGCATGCGCTGCTGGATGCCGGCATCGCCGTGTTCGGCGCGCTGCCGCGCCATGCCGAGATCAGCCTGCCGAAACGGCATCTCGGGCTGGTGCAGGCCGAGGAGCAGGCGGAGATCGGCAAGCTGATCGACGAGGCCGCGCGCTTCGTCGCCGAGCACGTCGATCTCGACGCAGTGCTGCGTTCGGCTGCCACCTGGTTGCCACAACCCGTCGCGAGCGGCATCAACGTGACGCCGCCCGGCCAGCGCATTGCGTTGGCCCGTGACGCCGCGTTCTCCTTCGTCTATCCGCATATGCTGGAAGCGTGGCGCGCGGCGGGTGCGGAGATATCGACATTCTCGCCGCTTGCCGATGAAGGCCCTGATCCGAGTGCCGATGTGTGCTGGCTGCCCGGCGGCTATCCCGAGCTGCAGGCCGGCAAGATCGCGGCCAATGCGCGCTTCCACACCGGATTGCGCGGCTTCGCCGAAACGCGCCCGGTGCACGGCGAATGCGGAGGCTATATGGTGCTGGGCACCGCTTTGACCGACGCCGACGGCATCCGCCACGAGATGACGGGTCTGCTCGGCCTGGAGACGAGCTTTGCCAAGCGCCGCATGCATCTGGGCTATCGTCTAGCCGAACTCGCCACGCCGATGCCGGGTCATCAGGCCGGTGCACGCCTGCGTGGCCACGAATTCCACTATTCGACGATCCTCGCGCAGCCCGACACGCCGCTGGCGGTCGTGCACGACGCGACAGGCGCGGTCATCGCCGAGACCGGCTCGCGGCGGGGACAAGCCACTGGCACGTTCTTCCATCTGATCGCGGAGGACCGGTGAGCGGTTTTGTGTCCTTCGTCTCCGCCGGCCCCGGCGATCCCGAGCTCCTCACGCTCAAGGGTGCCGCGCGGCTGCGCGAGGCCGACGTCGTGCTCTATGACGATCTTGCTTCGGGCGCGATCCTCGATCTGGCCCGGCCGGGCGCCAATCTTGTTGCAGTGGGAAAGCGGGCGGGACGGGCCTCGACCAAGCAGCACCATGTCAACCGCCTGCTGGTCGACTATGCCGTAACAGGCGCGCGCGTGGTGCGATTGAAGTCGGGCGATGCCGGCATCTTTGGCCGGCTCGAGGAGGAGCTCGAGACGCTGCGTGAAGCGGGCATCGGCTACGAGATCATTCCGGGCGTCACCACGGCCTGTGTCGCTGCGGCCCAGGCCGGCATTCCCCTGACCCGGCGCCATACCTCGCGGCGGGTGCAGTTCATCACGGGCGCGGACGTCACCGGCGAGCTGCCGCCAGACCTCAATTGGGCAGCGCTGGCCGATCCCGAGGCGACGACCGTGGTCTATATGGGCCGGCGGACGTTTCCGGCGTTGGTCGCCAAATTGATCGAGCACGGCCTCGCCCCAACCACGCCGGCGCTGTTTGCCGAATCGCTCGGCCGTCCCGACGAGCGGTTGGTTCGCACCACCATTTCGGAACTTGCCGAGCAGCTTGCGCGGGGCGGAGCGGCCTCCACGGCGGCCGTCATCCTGTTCGGCGCGCTGGCGGGGGATTATCCGTCATGACGCTCTCGGCCGCCCTTCACCCCTTGACGCCCGGCTGGCGAAAGGGGCACACAGGAGAGGCATGGTGCTCGACGCGGCGCAAAGCGCCGGAGCATAATCGGGAATGGGGATGGGCGGACCCAGTTGCGGCGCCCAAAACCCCAGCCGCCCCCGCGACTGTAAGCGGTGAGGGACTTCGATCAGCCACTGGGCCGCAAGGTTCGGGAAGGCCGGAGACTCCCAGTGAACCGCGAGCCAGGAGACCGGCCGTGCACGTTTTGAGGCCAAGGCCGTCGGGTGTGACGGCAAGAAGGATCTGAGCCATGCATATCGAACCCGGACTAGTCTCGGACGCCAAGCTCGTGCTGAGTTACGCAACCGGCATCGCCGTCGGCGGCGTTGCCTTGAAGCTCGCGGTCGAGACCGTGCGCGAGCAGGGTATCACGTCGTTCGCGGCGCGCACGCTCGCCACTACGGGACTTGTATTTGTCTTCTTCGAGATCCTGCCGCACTTCCCGGTCGGCGTGTCCGAAGTGCACTTCATCCTCGGCTCGACCTTGTTCCTGCTGTTTGGAGCGGCGCCCGCGGCGTTCGGCCTCGCGTTCGGCCTGCTGTTCCAGGGCATCTTCTTCGAGCCGCCCGACCTGCCGCAATATGGCATGAACGTCACCACGCTGCTGGTGCCGCTGTTCGGGATCCAGGCGATCGCCACGCGGATCATTTCGCGCAACACGGCCTATGTCGATCTGAAGTACCGCCAGGCGCTGGCGCTTTCGACGACCTATCAGGCGGGTGTCATCGCCTGGGTGGCGTTCTGGGCGATTTATGGATCGGGCTTCGGCGCGACCAACCTCGCCAACATCGCGACCTTCGCGGCGTCCTATGCGCTGGTCATCGTGATCGAGCCGCTCGCCGATCTCGGCGTGCTGGCGCTGGCGAAGTCGTTGCGCGGCGTCACCGCGTCCGGCCTCGTCACACCGCGTTTGCACAACGCGGCCTAGAGACAAGCGAAAGGGCGGCCGTCATGGCCGCCCTTCGCGGGCACGATGCTCACGCTCTCCCTGATAGGCATCGGTTGCGGCGATCCCGAGCGGCTCACGCGCGCCGCGATCACTGCCATCAACGCGGCCGATCTCGTCCTGATCCCGCGCAAGGGGACGGCCAAGTCCGACCTCGCCGATCTCAGGCGGACGATCTGCGCGGATGTGCTCACCAACGATAAGACGCGCGTTGCCGAGTTCGATCTGCCCGTGCGCGACGCCGCTGAAGCGGACTACCGCAAGGGCGTGGACGATTGGCACGATGCCGTGGCTGCGGCTTGGTCGCAGACGATCGCAGATCATCTCAAAGGCGAGGGCAAGGTCGCGCTGCTGATCTGGGGCGATCCCTCGCTTTATGATTCCTCGCTGCGCATCGCGCGGCGGCTCAATCCCTCGCCGAAAATCGAGGTTGTTCCCGGCATCACCTCGATCCAGGCGCTGTGCGCGGCGCATGCGATTCCGCTCAACGACATCGGCGAGCCGTTTCTGGTTACAACCGGACGCCGCTTGCGCGATGGCGGCTGGCCGGCAGGTGTCGATACCGTGGTGGTGATGCTCGACGGCGGCACGGCATTCCAGTCGCTCGATCCGGCGGGCCTGCACATCTGGTGGGGCGCCTATCTCGGCATGGCCGATCAGATTATCATGTCCGGCGCGCTGGCCGAGATCGGCCCGCGTATCGTCGCGGTGCGGCAAGAGGCGCGCGAACGGCACGGCTGGATCATGGACAATTACATCCTCAAGCGCAGGCCGTGAGGCAAGCGAGGCAGCATGCTCCCCGAATGGGTCACCCAACAATGCCCGGATATCTCCGCAGTCCACCGCGAGGCGGCGGTGGCGCGGCAGGCGCAACTGACGAAACCGACCGGCGCGCTCGGCCGGCTTGAGCAGCTCGCGATCGAGCTTGCGGGCCTGCAAGCAACCGAGCAACCGCGCGCGGCGCGGGTGCCGATCATCATCTTCGCCGGCGATCACGGCATCGTCGCGCAGGGCGTCTCGGCCTATCCGCAAGAAGTGACCATCGCGATGCTGGCGAACTTCGCCTCCGGCGGAGCCGCGATCTCGGTGCTCGCGCGTGAGCTGGGGTCCAACCTGGAGGTTGTCGACGCCGGCACGCTGGCGCAGCAGGAGATGGCCGGAATCGTGACCGACAAGCCGCGCAGCGGCACGCGCGATTTCAGCGTCGAAGCTGCGCTCACCTCCACAGAGCTGGCATTTGCGCTCGAAGCCGGCCGACGTGCGGTGGCGCGCGCGCAGGCCGGACAGCCCGATCTTCTGATCTTCGGCGAGATGGGCATCGGCAACACCACGACATCGGCGGCGATCGCGGCCGGCTTGCTGGGCGTGAGCGCCGGGGAGATCGCGGGCAGCGGCACCGGGATCGACGCGGCCGGCCGTACGCATAAGGCGCGGGTGATCGACACTGCGATCGCACGCCGTGGCGTTGCGGGCGCTTCGCCCGAAAAGATCCTGTGCGCCGTCGGCGGTCTCGAGATCGCGGCCATCTGCGGTGCCCTTATCGCCGCTGCACAGCGCCGCATCCCCGTGTTGATCGACGGCTTTATCGTGTCGGTCGCGGCGTTGGCGGCGGCGCGGCTCAACCCCTCGTGCCAGCCTTTCTTGCTGGCCTCGCATCAATCCGCCGAGCAGGGACATCGGCTGGTGCTGCGCGCGCTGAATGTGCAACCGCTGATCAGCCTCGATCTCAGGCTCGGCGAAGGATCGGGCGCGGCCATCGCGCTGCCGCTGGTGCGGTCGGCTTGCGCGCTCCACAACGGCATGGCGACCTTTGCGCAGGCCAATGTGCCGGATCGTCCGGCCTGATTAAATCATCGGCTGATTGACCGAGACGACGCGCCAGCCGGTCGCGAGCCGGTCGATCCGGGTCAGCGACAGCGGATCGATCACAAAGCGGAGCGCCGCTTGTGGCGTCAGATCCAGCGCGATGCAAAGCGCCGCGCGGATCGTGCCGGAATGCACGACGAGCGTTGCGGCGCCGGCGCCGATCTTTGACAGACCTAACCGGACGCGCGCGACCTGTTCCTCGAAGCTTTCGCCGCCCGGCGGCCGTCCGCGCGCCGCATCGCTCCAGAACCGTGCATAGGCCTCGCCACCGGTCGCGGCGAGTTCGTCATGCCGACGGCCGGTCCAGTCACCAAAATCTTGCTCGCGGAATCCGTCCAGCTGCAGCGGCTCGAGCCCCAGCGCGCGGGCCGTTTCAACCGTGCGCCGCGACGGGCTCGCATAGCTCGTGGCGTCCCGCGGCAGGCGGTGTCGCAGAGCCTCGAGCTGCGCTCGAGCGCCGAGATCGGCCGGCGCGTCGGCTGCGTGGATCGTCCCTGGGACGCCATCGACGGGCGCGTGCCGTATCAGCCAGAGGAAGGTCTCGCCTTCCATGCTTATCTCCAAGGAAACTGGTCGTTGTGGCAATAACGCCGCAACTGGCACATTGACTCTGTCTGGATCGTAATCCTAGATGCTCGCGACGGTTTCCCCGAGAGGGGATGAAAAGGGAATGCGGTGCGGGGACGTTGTCCCCAATGCCGTGGCTGCCCCCGCAACTGTAGCGGCGAATCTTGCGTCACGTGCCACTGGGTATCTCGGTCCCGGGAAGGCGATGCAAGGTACTGACCCGCGAGCCAGGAGACCTGCCGTCAGCCGTGGTCACACGCGAAGATGTCGGTCGGGGAGTACAGACATTCGGCTTCATCGGAAGGCTGGAAGCCGGAAGATGGGACCTTGGTTCGCTGTGACGTGCCACTGACGTCACTCCGAGGTCCAAGACGGTGTCTCCTGTTCGCATTGTACGACCGCGTGCATTCCTGCTCGCATCCGCGGCGCTCACATCCTTTGTCATCCTTGATGCTCCCGCCGCACTGGCCCAGCAGGCCCCGGAACCTCTGCCGCCGGTCGAGGTAACGCCCGCCCAATCCCGCAAGCAGGCCAAGCCCGCCGCGCGGGAGGCGCAGGGCCCACGTCGCGCAGCAGCGCGCCGGCCGGTGACTGCATCCGCAGTGCCCAAGCCTGTCGTGCCGATCGCAGCGGCGCAAACGCCGCTCAACACCAACGTAGTCGCCGAAAGCGCCTCGCGCCTCGGCCTGACCGTGCGCGAAACGCCCGCGACCGTGGAGGTGATCTCGGCCGCAACCATGCGTGAGCAGGGCTATCGCACCGTGTCCGACGTCGCGCAGGGAGCGGTGGGCGTCACATCCGGCGACAATCCGGCCGAGCCCTCGGCGTTCTCCATGCGCGGCTTCACCAACAGCCAGATCAACACGCTCTACAACGGCATCAAGATCGGTCCGCAGAACATGACCTCGCGGATCACCGACACGGCCAATCTGGAGGCCGTCGAATTCCTGAAAGGCCCGGCGTCGCTGATCTCGGGCGAGGGCGCCGCCGGCGGTGCGATCAACTTCGTCACCAAGCAGCCGCACACCGGTCCGATCCGGAACGAGGCGGATTTCTCCTGGGATTCGCTGAACTCGTTCCGGGCGCATTACGGCTCGGGCGGCAGCACCAATGTGCAGGGGCTGGACTACCGCTTCGACGTCAGCCGTTCCTCGCTCAACGGCTTTGCCGACGACACCAACACCAAGACGCTCGACGTGTCGGGCCAGCTCAACTACCGCTTCTCCGACAGCCTCAAGGTCTGGGGTGCGATCGAGTATCGGGAAGATCGCTCGAAAGCCTATTGGGGTGCGCCGCTGGTGCCGATCGCGTTCAGCGGCTCGCATGCGACGATGGGGATCGTGTCCGGCAATTACGTCTCGAACTACAATAAAACCAATCTCGGCCCGGTCACGATCGATGATCGCACCTTCAACACCAACTACAACGTCCTCGACAATCGCAACGTCGCACAGGAGGTCTGGCTGCGCGGCGGCTTCGAGCTGAAGCTCGCGCCCGACCTGACGCTGAAGAGCCAGGCCTATGGTTATGGCGCAGAGCGCACGTGGTTCAATAATGAGGTCGAGGCGTTCAATTCCGGTACCAACATGGTTGACCGTGAGCGCTTCTATGTTGCGCACGGCCAACGCCTGGTCGGCAACATCACCGACCTGATCTGGGATACGAATATCGCCGGCTTTGACAACCGCTTGGTCACGACGTTGTCCTCGAGCTACCTTGATTTCGTGAGGCCGGGCGCCGCAAATTTTCCCGGCGATTCCGTTCCGCTGGTCGATCCGCCTCGCGGCTATTGCGGCCTGCTCACCATTCAGCAGCAGACCGCGCGGATCGACAACGAGGCGCTGTCATTCGAGGACCGGCTGAAGCTCACGCGCAGCTTCGCGCTGGTTGGCGGCCTGCGCGTCGAGCATATCGGGCTCGACCGCAATTCGACCGACAAGTTCGGTCTGGAGAAGGCGAACTTCCCGTTCTCGCAATCCTGGGTCCCGACAACGGGGCGCATCGGTTACACATGGGAAGCCGTTCCGGGCCTGACCTTCTTCAGCCAATATGCGACCGGCGCCGACATCGCAGCCAACAACATCTTCCTGCTCAATCCGACCGATCCGCTCAACCTGACCACCGCGCGCACCTACGAAACCGGCGTCAAGCACCTGTTCTGGGACAACCGGGCGGAGTGGTCGTTCTCGGCCTATGACATCCTGCGCAAGAACGTCTATGCCGCGGCCGGCGGCATGCAGCTCAACCTTGCCGGACGGCAGGAGTCGAAGGGCGTCGAGCTTGCCGCGTCCGTGCGTCCGATCGAGCCTCTGCGCCTCTGGGGCAACATCGCCTATGTCGATGCGCGCTACGCCGACTACGATTTTGTCGGCGGCTCGTTTTCCGGCAACACGCCGCCGAACGTGCCGCGCGTCGTCGCCAATGCCGGCGCGTCCTACCGGTTCTTCACGCCCTGGACGGTCGAGCTCGGCATCACCGGTCGCCATGTCGGCGACCGCTACAACACCGATGCCAACACCGTGACGCTGAAGGCCTACACCGTCGCGGACGTCTATGCTTTCGTCGACGTCCCCAAGGCCGTATTCAATGCGGTCGACCAGGCCCGCCTGACCTTCCGGGTGCGCAACATCACCGACAAGCGCTACGCGATCTGGGGCGATCCGTTCTATCCTGACCAGATCCTGCTGGGCACGCCGCGCACCTATGAGATCTCGGCTGCGTTCAAATGGTAGGACGCTGATCAATGATGCGCGCGCTCGTCCTGCTGCATCGATGGCTCGGGATCGCGTTCTGCCTGCTGTTCGCGATGTGGTTCGCGACGGGAATCGTGATGCACTTCGTTCCGTTCCCATCTCTGACGGAAACGGAACGTTTTGCCGGGCTCGTGCCGCTGGCTAGCGCTGAGACGAGGATTGCGGTCGCCGATGCCGTGGCCGCAAGCGGCATCGCGGATGCGACGCGCGTTCGCCTGATCCAGCGCAGCGACGGACCGGTCTATATCGTCGCGGGGCCGTCGCGCGCGGGTGCAGTCCGCGCCTCCGATGGGGCCGACGCGTCGGTCAAATCATTCGACGTCGTGCTGGCCATCGCGCGAGATCACGCCCGCAGCCGTGGGCTCGATGCTGCGCGGGCCACGATCGTTGCGCGCTCGGACTATGACCAATGGAGCGTGCCGAACGGCTTTGACCGCCATCGTCCCTTGTTTCGGGTTGCCCTCGGCGACGCCGCCGGAACGGAGGTCTATGTCTCCTCGCTCACCGGCGAGATCGTCCTGGATACGACGCGCAGCGAGCGGACCTGGAATCTCGTCGGGAGCGTGCTGCACTGGATCTATCCAACGGTGCTGCGAAGCAACTGGCCACTGTGGGATCGCGTGGTCTGGACCTTGTCGCTGCTGGCCCTGATCGCAGCATTGCTGGGCGCCGTGCTCGGGCTTGCGCGGATCAAACCTCGAGGTGGCCAGATCGGCTCGCCCTATCGTGGCTGGCATGCGCTGCATCATCTCATCGGCCTCGCGGCGATGGTCTTCGTGCTGACCTGGATTTTCAGCGGCTGGCTCTCCATGGATCACGGGCGACTATTCTCGCGTGGGCAATTGACCTCGGCCGAATCCAGCGTGATGAACGCCGCACCGAACTGGACGGCTGCCCCATCGATCGATCGGCAGCCTGGAGCGCCGTCGGCCCGTGAGACCGAATGGTTTGCATTCAACGGCACTCTCTATCGGCGGGATCGGACGGGCCTTGCCGCTCAGACCTTGATCAAGGCAGGGGATGCGCCCCGCGATCGACCAACGGGATCTCTGGATGTGCACGAGGTCGAGAGGCTGACAACGCGCCTCGCAGCCGGCTGCGCAGTACCGTCCGTGCTTGCCGACAACGACAACTATCCCGCGCAGTCCACCGTCCCGGGTGCCCCGGTCTACCGCTCCTGCTGCGGCGACCTCTGGTTCGACATCGACGGCGCGGACGGCAATTTGCTGCAAAGGCTGGATTCGTCGCGGCGGGTCTATCGCTGGTTCTACGGCGCACTGCACACGCTGGATTTTCCGGTCCTGGTCGCGCATCCGTTGCTGCGTGACGGCTTGGTCGTCGGGCTCTGCGCCCTCGGCTTTCTGTTCTCCATCACGGGCATTGTCATCGGCTGGCGCCGCCTGCGTCCCTCGTTTGCAGCCTGAGGCCTGGAGTGAGGTCGCGATGCGTTGAGCGGGCAAAACCACCGCTTACTGATCGTCCAATAAAGAGAGGCTGAGCCGACTGGCATGCATAGCTCATGAGCACGCGCAGGGCCCTTAGCGCCGGTCTATCGCCTGCAAATTAGACAGTCCGTGCGCGGCGCGTGGATTGCACTGCAGCGGATGTGGCGTTTCGTCCGCGAAAATGCGTGGTGCGCCGCACTTTTCTCGCGTGGAACGATCCACACCGGCGTGCACTCCCTGCGGGCAGCGCTGCACTAAAATGTGCCTCCGCGCGTCCTGCCCGTCGCGGGCTGGTCCAATGCGTTGCGACAACTCTGGCCCTATCCCGAGCCCATCGCTCTGTCGCACGCTCGCAAGCGGTGGCATGACAGGGGATGATGATGAGCGCTCTCGGTTTGCGATTGAACCTGGCGATGGACGGGAAGGACCCGGCGTCCGGTTCGAACGTCGTTCGCAGCTGACCTACACATGAGCACTGACGAAAATCACTGGGAGGTCGGCACCGATATCGGCGGCACCTTCACCGACATCATCGCAATCCGGCACTCCCCCGCGGAGGCGCGGATCGCGAAAGTGCCGTCGCGACCTCAGGCTCCGGTTCAGGCGATGCTGGAGGCCATTGAGGCGGTCGGCCTGCGCAAGAGCGAGGTCAAGCGCTTCGTCCACGGCACCACGCGTGTGACCAACGCCATCGTCGAGGGACGGCTGCCGAAAGTGGCGCTGGTGGCGACCGAAGGCTTTGCCGACGTGCTGGAGATCGCGCGCTATCGCCGCCGCGATCTTTATCGTCTCGATGTCCCGCCGAAATCGCCGCCGCTGGTGCCGCCGGAACGATGTTTTGGCCTTGCCGAGCGCCTCGACCACGAGGGAACGGTGCTGAAGGCGCTGGATGAAGCGGAGATCGAGCGCCTGGTCGCCTGGCTGAAAGCAACCGGCGTTCAGAGCGTCGCGGTCGCACTGCTTCACGCCTATGCCAATCCCGTCCACGAGAAGATGCTCGGCGAGCGCCTCAAGGGCGTCGTTGCCCACGTTTCGCTGTCGCACGAGGTCAATCCCGAGGCGCGTGAATATGAGCGGACTTCGGCGACCGTGTTCAACGCCGCCGCCATGCCGATCGCGGTGGAATATCTGAGCGAGCTGGAGCAGCGGCTGCCGATCGGCCCCGGCCTGCAGGTGTTTCATTCGGCCGGTGCCATGGTCCCGATCTCGGCCGTGAAGCGGCGGCCGCTGGTGATGGCCATGTCGGGCCCCGCGGCCGGCGTCTCCGCATCGGTCAGCATCGCGCGTCAGCTCGGCACGTCGCGTATGCTGACGTTCGACATGGGCGGGACAACGACCGACGTCTGCCTGATCGTCGATGGCCAGGCCGAGATGACAGACGGCCGCATGCTCGGCGACCAGCCGCTGCGCCAGCCGATGCTTGCGGTTCACTCGATCGGCGCGGGCGGCGGCTCGATCGTGCGCAATGGTCCCGGTGGCCTGACCGTCGGGCCGGAAAGCGCCGGCTCCGAGCCGGGACCGGCCTGCTACGGCCGCGGAGGTACCGAGCCGACCATCACCGACGCCAACGCCGTGCTCGGCTATCTCAATCCCGAAACCAGGCTTGGCGACCGGATCGGAATCGACATCAGGGCAGCTAATGACGTCATCGCGCCGATCGCGCGCGCGTTGGGGCTGAGCCTGACCGAAACCGCGCTCGGCATCATCAAGGTCGCGAATGCGACAATGGCGCGTGCGCTCCGCCGCGTCACAGTCGAGCGCGGCATCGACGGACGCGACTGCACGCTTCTCGCTTTCGGCGGTGGTGGCCCGATGCACGCCGCGGGTCTTGCCGATCTCTACGGGATCGCCGAGGTCGTCGTTCCCAGCGCATCGAGTGCGTTTTCGGCGCTGGGTTGTCTCACTGCCGACTTCAGCTTCCTCCAGCAGCAAACCCTACGCGCTGCGCTTGACGGCATCGATCTCGCCCGCGTGTCCGAGCGGATCGGGGTGCTGATCGACGATGCGTCGGCGCCGCTCATCGCCACCGGCGTTGCCGCGACCGAGATTCAGATCGAGCTGGTGGCCTTGATGCGCTACGCGGCGCAGAACGACGCTATTCCGGTGCCGTTCGCGCGACCGCTCGATGTTATCAGGCTGAAGAAGGATTTTCTGGCCCGGCACCATGAGCTGTTCGGCTATGCGACGAGCGAGAGCTGCGTCATCGAATCCGTGCGGGTGCAGGCACGCCGTCCCTCGAGCACCGTCGTGAGCCGGCCGGCCACCGCGGTCAGGACGGTATCCACCGGCGAGCGCAGCTGCTCGTTCGACGGCTTTCACGACGTCGCGACAAGCATCATCGATCGCGCCTCGCTGACCGAAATCGTCAGCAGCCCGGCCATCATTGAAGACGCATGTTCGACCGTGGTGGTCCCGCCCGGCTGGCAGGCGCGGCCGGATGTTTCAGGCAATTTGTTCCTGACTCGGGGGGCCGCATGAAGCTCGATCCGTTCGTCGTCGAGGTCATCAGGCACGGGCTCTCGGCCGCGGCCGAGGAGATGAGCCTGGTGATGACGCGCTCGGCGCGCTCGCCGCTGCTGCGTGAAGCCGGCGACCTGTCGTCGGCGATCACGGACGGCCGCGGCGATCTGGTCGGGCAGGGTCGGGACATCCCGATCCATCTCGGCGCGATGGCCTATACGGTTCTCGAATTGCTGAAGGTGGTGCCGCGCGACAGCCTGAACGACGGCGACGCACTGATCTACAATGTCGGCCCGCTCGGCGGCAATCATCTCAACGACGTCAAGGTCGTGCGCCCCGTCTTCGTCGACGGCGAGATCGTGGCGTTCGCAGTCAGCCTCGCGCACTGGCCCGATATCGGCGGCACCTGGCCCGGCAGCTATTTTGCCAAGGCGATCGATACCTTCCAGGAGGCGATGCGCATTCCACCGGTGCTGATCGCCACCGCAGCCGGCATCAACACGCCGATCGTGCAGCTGCTCAAGGCCAATGTTCGGGATTCCGAGTCTTGCGAGGGCGATCTTCTCGCCCAGATCGCCGCAACGAAAGCCGGTGAGAAGCGCATCGTCGAGCTCTGCCGCGAGCACGGCAAGGCGGTCTTCACGGCGGCGCAGGCGCGCCTGCACGATCTCTCCGAAATCGAGATGCGCGAGGCGTTACGGCATCTGCCTGATGGCGTCTACGAGGGCGAGGATTATCTGGACGACGGCGGCGTCGACGACGCTCCCGCGCGCATTCATGTCAAGATCACCATTGCGGGCGACGAAGCAACCTTCGACCTTTCGGGAAGCTGCGACCGCGTCTCGAATTTCTGCAACACGACGCCATTCATGGCGCGCTCTGCGGTGGCCTATGCCGCGCGCATCATGAGCGGGCGCGACATGAACCAGAACGCGGGCGCGCTGCGGCCGCTGACCATCATCACGCGCCCAGGCTCCATCCTGGAGCCGGGGTGGAGTGCCTCGGTTGCGGCCGGCAATCACGAGACCTCGATGCGCATCGTCGATGCGATTTTCCGCGCCATGCAGGATACCATCCCCGAACGTCTGTCGGCCGGCGGGGCGACCACGGCGGGCGTCCTCTTCTTCGCCGAGCCGCGACAGAACGGTTCATGGAAGATGCTCTACGAGGTCCACGGTGGTGGCGAGGGCGCGCGACACGATCGGGCCGGCATCTCGGCGACGCGGGTGCATCTGTCCAACACTTCGAATACGCCGGTCGAGGTGATCGAGGCGAATTACGCGATCCAAATCGAGCAGCAGGCCATTCGCCGGCAGTCCGGCGGCGCCGGCGCGCATCGCGGTGGGGACGGAGTCGTGCGCACCTATCGCATCCTGGCGCCGTCGATGCATCTGACCACCTGCATCGAGCGCATGGTGATGGCGCCGTTCGGCATGCAGGGCGGCGAGCCCGGCAAGGCCTGCCGCATCTCGCTGATCCGGCAGGGCGCCAACGTCGCGATCGACGGCAAGTCGAACCTGGTGCTTCAGCAAGGCGATCTCGTCACGATCGAGACGTGCGGCGGCGGTGGCTACGGCGTAGAGGCTGCGCAATGAAGGGATTGCGATGAGCAGATTGTTGCGAACCGGGCTCAACGCGGGCGACAGTGCGCCCATGGCCGTGGTCGGCGGCGAGGGCGTCTATTTTCATCTGTCGGATGGTCGCAAGCTCATCGACGGCAGCAACACCGGCGGCGGCCTCGGACATCGTCATCCCGCGATGGTGGAGGCGATCCGCCGCGCCGCGGATACGCCCGTCGTGAACGAGGGGTGGACCTGGGTCGGCCGCGAGCAGGCTGCGGACGATTTAATGGCCATCGCGTTCAAGGGTGAGGAGGATTGGGTCGGTGCGGTGCGCTTCTGCATCAGCGGCAGCGAGGCCAACGATATGGCGCTGTCGCTTTGTCAGGCGCTGACGCAGCGGTCCGCGCTGGCAACGCGCGAGCGCGCCTATCACGGCATCACCGGCCTGTCGCGCAGCATGACGGTGCAGCCGCAATGGCATGGCGGCCTCGCGGTGCACTCGGGCGGCTCGAAGCTGCCGGCACCGATGGCGCCGGTGCGGATATTGCCGGCCCCGGATGGCGCGATCTACGGCGCGCCGGCCAACAACACCCCGCCCAGCGAATATCTGGCCGATGCCACGCGCCTGCTTTCGGACACGGCGGCGACGATCATCGACTACACGCAGGGCGGCATCTATTACGACGGCGCCTATCAGGACGAGGTGGCGCGGTGCGCGCGGCAGGCTGGCTCCTACTGGATCGCCGACGAAGTGGTGACTGGTGCGGGCCGCGCCGGGCGCTGGTTCGCGTTCCAGGGCGCCGAGAGCCGTCCTGACATCGTGACGCTGGGAAAATCGCTCGGTGGCGGCGCGGCGGCGGTAGCCGCGGTCGTCGTGTCGAAAGATATCGTCGAACGGCTCAAGGGCGCGAGCTGGCAGAACTACGGCACGCTGCGCGGCCATCCGATCAGCATGGCCGCCGTCAGCGCCTATCTGAAGGTTGTGAGCGAAGAGAAAATCTTGGAGCACGTGAAGAGCCTCGAAAAGCTGTTCGCCCGGCGCCTGCTCGCCATCGCGCAGAAACATCCAAGCGTGCAGCGCGTGGCGGGGCAGGGGCTGCACTGGACGGTGGAGCTGCACGGGCCGGACTGGCGCTCCTGGCATGCCGACACCACTGAGGTGCCGATCGCCTCGCGCGTCGCCGAGCGGGCGCTGGAGGCCGGTGCCGTGATCGGGACCAGCGGCGAGCAGACTTCGCTGTTCCTGGCGCCGCCGCTCGTGATCTCCGAGCATGAGGCCGGGCAGCTTCTTGATGCACTCGACCATGGCCTCGATCTTGCCGATGCGGAACAGAAATGAGCGTGCAACGCACACCATGCCGATCGGCAGACACGGGCTGGCAAGTCCGGGCGATGCTGCGTTATGCTGCCGCGCGCCGGCACATTGTTGAAACTGTAGCTTAGCTCAAGACATCACCAGGAAATCGCTGATGCGTATCGTCAATGTTGCCGCCGCCCAGATGGGTCCAATCCAGAAAGCCGACAGCCGCGAGGCCGTGGTCAAGCGCATGATTGCGCTGATGGATGAGGCCAAGAGCAAGGGCGCAGACCTGATCGTCTATCCGGAACTGGCGCTCACGACCTTCTTCCCGCGCTGGTACGTGGAGGACCGGGCCGAGTTCGACAATTGGTTCGAGCGCGAGATGCCCAATGCGGCGACCCGGCCGTTGTTCGAGCGCGCGGCGCAGCACCAGATGGCGATGAATTTCGGCTATGCGGAGCTGACGCCTGATGGTCATCATTTCAACACTGCTGTTCTCACCGACAAATCCGGCAAGATCGTCGGAAAATATCGCAAGATCCATCTGCCAGGCCATGTGGAATACGACACCAAGCGCTCGCACCAGCATCTGGAGAAGCGCTATTTCGAACCGGGCGATCTCGGTTTCAACGTCTGGCGCGAGCTGGGCGGGATCATCGGCATGGCCATCTGCAATGACCGCCGCTGGCCCGAGACCTATCGCGTAATGGGCTTGCAGGGCGTCGAGATGGTGCTGATCGGCTACAACACGCCGTCCGTGAATGCGGAGAGGAGCGATGAGGGGGTCGAGAAACGCCTGTTCCACAACCGCCTCTCGGCGCAGGCCGGCGCCTATCAGAACGCGACCTGGGTGGTCGCGGTGGCCAAGGCCGGTAACGAGGACGGACACCCGCTGTTCGGCGGCAGCCTGATCGTCGATCCCAACGGCGAGATCGTCGCAGAGGCCAGGACTGAAGAGGACGAGCTGCTGGTCCATCCTTGCGATCTCGATGCCACCACATTCGGCAAGACCACGATCTTTAATTTCGCGCAGCATCGCCGCATCGAGCATTACGGTCTGATCACGAGCCAGACCGGCGCGGTGCCGCCGCCGGAGAAGTGATGTCGATGGCGGACAAGGGCACATCAGGTATTCCCCTGCGCGAGCTCGATCCGCGCGACCGCTACAAGCTGCTCTGCGGCGTGGTGGTGCCGCGGCCGATTGCGCTGGTGACGACGCTGGATGCGAACGGGGCGGTCAACGCCGCGCCCTTCAGTTTCTTCAACGTGTTTTCGGAGAGCCCCGCGCTGATCGTGCTCGGTCTCCAGCACAAGCCGGATCACAGCCCGAAGGACACCACCCGCAACATCCATCGCGACGGCGAATTCGTCGTTCACATGGTGGACGAGGCGCTGTCGGGGGCGATGAACGACTGCGCGGTGGATTTTCCGTCCGGTGACAGCGAGGTCGCTGCGGCAGGGCTCGCGATCCTTCCCTCAATCGACGTGAAGGTGCCGCGCCTCGCCGCAGCACCCTTCGCGCTCGAATGCCGGCGCCATGTCGCGCTGACCTTCTCGCCCGATCGGGAACTGCTGGTCGGCGAGGTGCTCCGGATTCACGCCCGCGAGGGCCTCGTCAACGAGGCCAACATGTATGTCGACCTCGACGCCTACCGGCCGATCGGTCGCATGTTCGGCAATCTCTATACGACGCAGCGGGACACGTTCGCGCTTGTCCGCGAGAGCCACGCGCAATGGCTCGCGCGGCAGGACGCCAAAGAGCTGAAGGACGCCTAGTGATTCGAGAACTGCACCGTACCGAGCGCCATCGTGACGGCCGCCTGTGTCGGGTCGATCACGGCAATGCCGAGCGCGTCTTCGAGGGGACGGCGATGGCGCGCCATGCCGGCGCAGCCCATCACGATGGCGCGGGCGCCGTCCTCGTCGCGCAGCGCGCGGCCGATTTCGATCATCGTGGCCAGCGTGCCTTCGCCCGAGGCGGTTTCCGCGACGCTCATGTTGAGCGGCCGCTCGCCGGCAAGGCGGTCGGTCAGTCCCATCTGCCTGAGATAGCGCATGTGACGCGGGATCGAGCGCTGGGCGATCGCGATGACGCCAAACGTTTCCGCGCGGGCGAGCGCCGTCAGCACGCCGCACTCGGCGATGCCGAACACGGGGCGGTCGGTGCCTTCGCGGCAGACCTGAAGCCCGGGATCGCTGTAACAGGCGATGACAAAGGCAGCCGAGCTGTTGTCGCCCTCGACCAGCCGGCGCAGCGGCATGGCAACGCCATCGACATCGGCCTGGCTTTCAATGCCGAACGGCCCCTCGGCCAGCGTCTGGCAGACCAGTTCGGGGCCACCCTCGAAGCCGAGCGGCTTCAGCGCGTCCTCCAGCCCCTGCGTCACCGCAGGGTTGGAATTTGGATTGATGACGAGAATGCGCGGTCGGGACATGCTGGTCTTCCTGCAAAATTTCGATCACTTGGCTTGAGCCTATCATGGAGTGCCTCATGACTGAACCCGCTTACGACCTGATCATTCGCGGTGGGCGCGTCGCGACGACAACGGACGTCTTTGAAGCGGATGTCGCCATCTCCGGCGAGACCATCGCCGCTATGGGGCGCGGGCTTCCGCCTGCGAAGCGCGAGATCGACGCGCGCGGCAAGCTCGTTCTGCCCGGCGGCGTCGACAGCCACGCCCATATCGAGCAATTGTCCGCTGCCGGCATCATGAACGCCGACACCTTTGAGAGCGCGACCGTCTCGGCCGCTTTCGGCGGTACGACCACGGTGATCCCCTTTGCCGCCCAGCATGTCGGCATGAAGCTGCCGCAGGTGGTGGAGGATTATCACGCCCTCGCCAAGAAGGGCGCCGTGATCGATTACGCCTTTCACATGATCATCGCCGATGCGACCAAGGAAACGGTCGAGGAGCATATTCCGGCGCTGGTGAAGCAGGGCCATGCCTCGATCAAGATTTTCATGACCTATGACCGGCTCAAGGTGGACGACGAGCCGTTGCTGGACATCCTTCTTGCCGCGCGCCAGTCCGGCGCGATGTTGTGCGCCCATGCCGAAAACCACGGTATCATCGCCTGGATGGTGAAGCGCCTGCTCGCGCGCGGCTACACCATGCCGAAATACCACGCCGTCAGCCACGCCCGGGTGTCGGAGGCGGAAGCCTTTACCCGGCTGATCGGCATGGCGGCGTTGATTGACCAGCCCATCATGATCTTCCATGTCTCGACTGCCGAAGGCGCCAAGGTCATCCGCGACGCGCGTGGGCAGGGCTTGAAGGTGTTTGCCGAAACCTGTCCGCAGTATCTGTTCCTGACCGCTGCCGATCTCGACAAGCCGGGGGCGGAAGGCGCCAAGTGGATGTGCAGCCCACCGCCCCGCACGCACTCGGATCAGGAGGCGTTGTGGCAGGCGCTGTCGCTCGGCGATCTTCAGACCATCTCGTCGGATCACGCGCCGTATCGTTACGACGAGACCGGCAAGCTGCGTGCCGGTCCAAATCCCAATTTCAAGCAGGTCGCCAATGGCCTTCCGGGGCTGGAGTTGCGGCTGCCGCTACTGTTCGACGCAATGGTGTCGAAGGGACGGTTGGGCCTGGAAAAGTTCGTCGAACTGACTTCGACCGCGCCGGCCAAGATCTACAATCTGCATCCGCGCAAGGGCTCGATCGCAATCGGCGCCGATGCCGATATCGCGATCTGGGATCCCAATCGCGAGACCGTGATCGCCGACGAGATGATGCACGACCTCGCCGGCTATACGCCGTTTGCGGGACGCAAACTGAAGGGCTGGCCGGTGTCGGTGCTGTCGCGTGGTCGGGTGATCATCGACGGCAACAAGTGCCTCGCGAGCGCTGGCAGCGGCCAGTTCCTGGCACGCAGCGGCGGCGAGGCGGCCAAGCCCACCGGCCGGCTCGTCGCCGACCTGGACCCCGAACGCAATTTCGGAGCGAAGCTACTGTGACCGCGGATCGCGCGCGATGAAGATTGTCATCTTCGGCGGCACGGGGTTTGTCGGCCTCAACATTGCGGAGGCGCTGCTCGCGCGCGGGCATGACGTGACGCTGTATGACCGTGCAGAGTTGCCCGGTTCGGCACGGCGATCTCTTGCCGACTACGGCGCCCGGCTCAAAGCCGTGCAGGGCGATATCACCGACGCAGATGCCATCGATGCCCTCATCGCCGAAGGCGTTGATGCGATCGTGCTCGGCGCGGCGATTACCGCCGGTGATGAACTGGAGAGAGTGTCGACCGCGCGCGTTATCGAGATCAACGTGATGGCGCAGATCCCGATCCTGCTCTCCGCCATCCGTCACGGCGTGCGCCGGGTCGTCAATCTCTCGTCGGCATCGGCTTACGGCGCCGCGGGCGCGCGGGTCGAGATTCTCGACGAGGAAACGCCCTGCGATCCAGTCTCGTTCTATGCCATCAGCAAGTTCACGTCGGAGCGATCTGTCGCGCGCCATGCCGAACTCTTCGGCGGCGATTTCCTGAGCGTACGGCTGAGCGCCCTGTTCGGACCGTGGGAGCGACCGAGTTCGGTGCGCGACACGCCAAGCCTCCAGTTCCAGATCTTGGCTGCGTTCGCCCGCGGGGAGGCGGCGATCATGCCCGAAGCGGGCATGAGGGACTGGATCTACGCGCCGGATGCGGCCGAGGCAGTGGCACTGCTGATTGAAGCCGATCGGCCCCACCATCGGCTCTACAACATCTCCAGCAGTGGGCTATGGCCTGCGCTGCAATGGGGCGAGGCCTTTGCGGCGTTGCATCCCGGCCTGCAATGCCGGCTCGCGGCGCCTGGGGAGAAAACCGTCATCAAGCTGCATGGACCGTATCGCGCGCCGCTGTCGGTGACGCGGATGGCGGATGAATTCGGCTGGCGGGCGCGGTTCGGCTGCGCCGAGTCGGCGGCCGCGATGAGCGCCTGGCTGACGCAGCACAAGGAGTGGATCTGACATGCGGCTGCAGGGGCGCACGGCCATCGTTACGGGAGCCGGCTCCGGCATCGGCCGTGCCAGCGCGAAGCTGTTCGCGGAGGAGGGCGCGCATCTCGCTCTGGTCGATCGCGATGCCGCAGGGCTTGAGGAGACGCTGATCCTGGTTGGCGAGGCCATGACGCATGTTGGCGACGTCGGCGATGCCGATTTCGCCGAGACCGTTGCAAACGATGTGGTGGCACGGCACGGCCGGCTCGATATCCTCATGACCGCCGCCGGCTTTTCCTGCGGCGGCACGGTGCTGACCACCAGTCCCGCCGATTGGGATGCTGTGTTCCGCACCAATGTCGGTGGCACCTGGCTGTGGGCGCGAGCGGCGGTACCGCAGATGCAGCGGCAGAACAGCGGCTCGATCATTACGCTGGCATCGCAGCTTGCGATTGCCGGCGGCAAGGGCAACAGCGCCTATATCGCCGCCAAGGGCGCGATCGTCAGCCTGACCCGAACGATGGCGGTGGACTTTGCGACCGACGGCATTCGCGTCAACGCGATTGCGCCCGGTGCGATCGACACGCCGATGCTTCGCCGCAGCTTTGCCCGTCATGCCAATGCGGACGAGGTGTGCGAAGGCTCCCGCAATCGCCACGCCATGAAGCGGTTCGGCCAGGCCGAGGAGATCGCGCAGACCGCACTTCACCTCGCAAGCGATGCGTCCTCGTTCACGACCGGCACCGTGATGGTGGTCGACGGAGGCTGGCTCGCGGCATGAGTGATGCGCTGACAGAGCTCGAAACGAAGGTTCGCGCCGATCTCGCGCGGATCGCGCATCCCGGTGCCGCCTGGCTCGAACCGAAGACAGGACCGGACGGCAAGCCTGCGCTGGATGTGCTCGTGGTCGGCGCCGGCCAATCCGGCATCGCCATCGGCTTCGGCCTGATGCGCTCCCGCGTCAGCAACATCCTGGTGCTGGACAAGGCAGAGGAGGGGATGGAAGGCCCGTGGCTCACCTATGCCCGCATGCCGACGCTGCGCAGCCCGAAAGACTATACAGGACCTGACCTCGACATCCCGAGCCTGACCTACCAGTCATGGCACGAGGCCCGCTTCGGCAGGGACGCCTGGCAGACACTGAACCTAATCCTGAGGGAGCATTGGGCTGAGTATCTGCTCTGGTTGCGGCGCACGATCGGCTTGCCCGTGCGCAACGGGAGCGAGCTTCTGGAAATCCGGCCGGCGGCGGATGGTTTGCTGGCCGCACGCGTGAAGCATGGCGATGGCGTCGAGACGCTCCATGCGCGCAAGATCGTGCTGTCGACGGGGCAGGAGGGGATGGGGAACTGGATGATCCCCGAACCGCTGAGCCTTCTGCCGGTGAGCTCGGTCGCAACCGTCGCCGACGACATTGATTTCGAAACTCTTCGCGGCAAGCGCGTCGCCGTGATCGGCGCCGGCGCATCTGCCTTCGATAATGCGGCAACTGCGCTGGAAGCGGGCGCGGCGGAAGTGCATCTGCTGTGTCGGAGGGCACAGATCCAGCTGATCCAGCCCTATCGCTGGCTGACCTTCCGCGGCTTTCTGCGCCATCTCAGCGATCTCGACGATGCCTGGCGCTGGCGCTTCATGCGCACCATCCTCGAGATGCGCGAAGGCTTTCCGCAGCCAACTTACGATCGCTGCGCAAATCACGCCAATTTCACATTGCACGAGGGCGCGCCGATCGAGGCCGCGCGCGAGACCGGCAAGGGAATCGAATTGCAGACGCCGCGCGGCGTCATCGCAACGGATTTCGTCATCTGCGGCACCGGCATTGACATGAACTTTGCCGAGCGCGCCGAGCTCGCCACATTCGCAGGCAATATCGCAACCTGGGCCGACCGCTACCAGCCCCCGGAAAGCGAGCGCAACGCGCGGCTTGGCCGCTTTCCCTATCTCGCCGACGACTACGCCTTCACCGAACGTATCGCGGGCGAGACGCCGTGGATCTCAGACATCCATCTCTTCGCCATCGCCTCCACCATGAGTTTTGGTCCGTCGGGATCGTCGATCAACGCGATGACGACCGCGGTGCCGAAGCTGGTGAACGGACTGACGCGCGGTCTGTTTCGTGCCGATGTCGAACGACACTGGGCCTCGCTCCGCGCCTATGACGTGCCGCAGGCCGTGGTCACGCGGCCAGCGCGAAACATGGAGGAATCGCGATGATCGTCCATGCGCCGCCGCGACAAAGCGTCCACAAGAGCGCATCATAAGACTGGCGCGCAACTTGCTTGTTTCTTAACCTGCCTTGCTGGCGTTCTTGTCGAGATTTTTGGGGAAAACAAATGCGTTTTGTGTCTTTCAGGTCGGTATCCTCCGTGCTCGCCACCACCGCGTTGTTGCTCATCGCCGCAGCGCCTTCGCAAGCGCAAACCAGGGCCGAGACGCTGCGCTATGTCACCGGCGCATCCGTCAACACGCTCGATCCCAACATTCCGGGCTCGACGCGCGAATCCTTCGCGCTGAGCATGAGCACTTACGACCGCCTTGTGGCGTTCGGCCGCAAGCAGCTCAACGGCAAATGGGTGTTCGATCTCGACAAGATCACCGGCGAACTCGCCGAATCCTACGACGTCAGCCCGGACGGACTGAAGCTGACATTCCGTCTGCGCAAGGACGCCAAGTTCCAGGACGGCTCGCCCGTGACCGCCGAGGACGTGAAATGGTCGCTCGATCGCTGCGTCACCGCTCCGATCCTCGGCAAGGCGCAATTGCTGACGGGATCGCTGACGTCGGCCGACCAGTTCAAGGTGATCGATCCCCTCACGATCGAGGTGACGCTGCCGAAACCCGATAAGCTCGCGCTGCCGAATCTCGCTACGGTCTACCCGCTGATCATCAACTCCAAGGTTGCCAAGGAGCATGCGACCCCGGAAGATCCCTGGGCCACCGCCTGGCTGAAGGAGCACACTGCCGGCAGCGGTGCTTACGTGATCGAGAGCTTCAAGCCCGGCGAGCAGGTGATCATCAAGCGCAACGAGGCCTGGAACCGCGGCTCGCCCGACAAGCCGGCGTTTTTCAAGCGCGTGATCGTGCAGTCCGTGCCGGAGCCCGCGACCCGCGCCAATTTGGTCGAGCGCGGCGACGCCGATCTCGTCGTCGATCTCCAGGCCAGCGACGTGCAGTCGCTGGAGGCCAAGGGCAAGCTCAAGGTGGTCTCGACGCCGCAATACAATTCGATCACCTTCGTCTCGATGAACAACCAGATCCCGCCTTTCGACAACGTCAATGTCCGCCGAGCCATCGCCTTCGCGCTGCCCTATGAGGACATGTTCAAGGCGGCCCTGTTCGGCCGCGGGGCCCCGCTGTTCGGTGCGAATTGGCCGGATGGCAAGCCGCTGAACGGCATCTATCCGTTCCAGGCGCCGGTGAAGACCGATCTCGACAAGGCGAGGGAATATCTGAAGGCCGCCGGCCTCCCGGAGGGTTTTTCGACTACCTTCAGCTTCAACGTCGGCCAGGCCTCGACCGCGGAGCCGATGGCGGCTCTTGTGAAGGAATCGCTCGCCAAGATCGGAATCAAGGTCGACATCCAGAAGCTGCCGGATGCGCAGATGTCGACGCAGATCAACGAAAAGAAGCTGCCCTTGTTCACGGAAGGCATCGTCGCCTGGCTGCCCTCGACCGATTACTTCTACCGCAACTTCTACACCGGCAATCAGCGCTGGAATTACAGCTCGATCAACAATCCCGAGCTGGCCGCGATCGCGCAGGAGGCCCGCTTCGAGCCCGACAAGGCCAAATACGAGGAGGATGGCCGCAAGCTCAACGCGATCCACTTCAGCGAGATGCCGCAGATCCCGCTGTGGCAGCCGAACCAGGACGCCGTGATGGCATCGTCGATCGAGGGCTATACCTACGAGTTCCATCGTCAGGTCGACTATCGCGACGTCAGCCGCAAGTGATGTCCGCAAGCCAGAGGCTCTGAAAGGTGATGACCGGACTTGGTGCGACGGTGGCGCGGGCGGGGAGGCGGCTTCTGTCGTCGCTGCCGGCGTTGTTCGGCGTGCTGGTCTTCACCTTTCTGCTGATGCGGGTCCTCCCCGGAGATCCCGCGGTGTTCTTCGCCTCGGGGCCCAATGCCGGCAAGGAGGAGATCGAGCAGATCCGCAAACAGATGGGGCTCGACAAGTCGGTGCCGGAGCAGCTCGTGTTCTATCTGTCCGACATCGGCCGCGGCAATCTGGGCCGCTCCATGATGACGGGGCAGCCGGTGCTCAAAGATTTGCGCGAGCGTTTGCCGGCCTCGCTCGAACTCACTTTCACGGCGCTCCTGATCGCGCTGATCGCGGCGGTGCCGCTCGGCGTGATCGCCGCCTTGAAGCCGGGATCGCTGGTCGATCACGGCGTGCGACTGTTCTGCGCGCTCGGCGTCTGCGTGCCGACCTTCGTCTCGGGCCTGCTGCTGATCTATGTGTTCTACTATCTGCTCGGTCTTGCGCCTGATCCGACCGGGCGGATCGACGTCTTCACCTCGCTGCCGCCGCAGCGCACCGGGTTTCTGTCGGTCGATTTCCTGCTCGCGGGCGACATCGAGGGCTGGTGGGCGGCCTGCAAGCAGTTGATCCTGCCGGCCGTGAGCATGGCCCTGTTCGTGATCGCGCCGTTGGCGCGGATCACACGAGCCTCGATGCTGGTCTCGCTCGGCAGCGATTTCGTGCGCACCGCGCGCTCGGTCGGGTTGTCCTGGCAGAAGGTCGTCGTCACCTATGCGCTGCGCAATGCGATCCTTCCCGTCATCACCATTGCCGGCATCGTGTTCTCGACCATGCTTGGCGCGAACGTCCTGGTGGAGAAGGTGTTCTCCTGGCCGGGCGTCGCCTCCTACGCGCTCGATGCGCTGCTGTCGTCCGACTATGCGCCGGTCCAGGGTTTCGTGTTGCTGATGGCTGGCATCTTCGTGCTGGTCAATCTCGTGGTCGACATCTGCTACGGCATCGCCGATCCCAGGGTGTCGATCGGATGACGAGCGCAACCCTCCGCCATTCGGTCTGGATTTTGCGCGGCAACCCGCTGACCGGTGTCGCCGCGGCGGGTGTCCTGCTGTTTGTCCTGGTCGCGATCTTCGGACCGTGGCTGGTGCCCTATGATCCCGTCGTCTCCAATGTTTCGGAGGCCTTGCAGCCGCCGAGCGCGGCGCATCTGGCCGGCACCGATCAACTCGGGCGCGACGTGTTCAGCCGCCTCGTCGTTGCGGCCCGGCTCGACCTTGCCATCGCGGTCTCGGCGGTCGGAATCTCTTTCGTGATCGGCGCCGTCGTCGGCTCTTTCTGCGGCTATGCCGGCGGCAGGCTCGACCGTTCGGTCGGCCGCTTCGTCGACGTCATGATGGCCTTTCCGCTGTTCGTGCTGGCGATGGCGATGGTTGCGGCGCTCGGCAACCGGATCGAGAACATCGTGATCGCGACCGCGATCATCAATCTTCCCTTCTACATCCGCTTCGCGCGCGCCGAGGTCAACGTCCGGCGCAATGTCGGCTGGGTGGAGGCGGCGCGATCCTGCGGCGAGAGCCATTTCTCAGTGGTGCTGCGCTTCCTGCTGCCGAACATCCTGCCGGCGATGGCGGTGCAGATCTCGCTCAACCTCGGCTGGGCCATTCTCAATGCGGCCGGCCTGTCGTTCATCGGCCTCGGCGTCAAGCCGCCGACGCCGGAATGGGGCATCATGGTCGCGGAGGGCGCCCGCTTCATCTCGACGGGGCGGTGGTGGCTGGTGGCCTTTCCGGGCCTCGCGTTGATGATGGCCGTGCTGTGCTTCAACCTTCTCGGCGACGGGATGCGGGACATTCTCGATCCGCGCATGCGCACATGAGCGAGATGCTCCTCGAGATTGACGATCTCCACGTCTCGTTCTCGACACGGCGTGGACTGGTCGAGGCCGTGCGCGGCGTCACGCTCGCGGTCGAGGCCGGCGAGATGCTCGGCCTCGTCGGCGAGAGCGGATCGGGCAAGTCGGTCACCGGGTTTGCCACAACGCGACTCCTGGATTCAGCCGGGCGCGTCACTCGCGGAAAAATCCTGTTTCGCGGCCAGGACGTCACAAAGCTCAGGGGCGACGATCTCCGTCAGCTCCAGGGCGCCGCCATGTCCATGATCTTCCAGAACCCGCGGGCCGCGCTCAACCCGATCCGCGCGATCGGTCTGCAGATTGCGGACGCGATCCTCACTCACAAGCGGATATCGAAGGATGCCGCCCGCGCCGAGGCGCTGGAGCTATTGCGTGCCGTCCAGATCCGCGAGCCGGAAACGCGGATGAACGCCTATCCGCACGAACTCTCCGGCGGCATGTGCCAGCGCGTCATGATCGCGATTGCGGTTTCCTGCAATCCCGCGCTGTTGATCGCCGATGAGCCGACGACCGGCCTCGACGTCACCACGCAGAAAGTGGTGATGGATCTCCTGGCGGAGATTGCCGCCGCGCGCGGCATGGCGACGATCCTGATCACGCACGATCTCGGGTTAGCGGCGCGATATTGTCGCCGTATCGCGGTGATGGAGCGCGGTCGCATCGTCGAAGAGGCAAGCCCGAGGACGCTGTTCGGCGCGCCGCAGCACGCCTATACTAGGCGTCTGGTGGCGGCGTCGCCGACTGCGACCTCCCAAATCGAGGACCTCGTGACGGAAGAGGAGCGGGAGCGCCATGCAGCTGTCGTCAGCAGGCCTAGGCAGGAGCTCGCCCACGGGACTCCACCGCTGCTGGAAGTGCGCAAGCTCGCAAAACGCTTCGACGAGGGTGCTGCGGCGGTGGCGGATTTCTCGATGACGATGGTTGGCGGCGAGAGCGTCGGCCTCGTCGGCGAATCCGGCTCCGGCAAGAGCACGACGTCGCGGATGATCTGCCGCCTGATCGATCCGAGCGAGGGCGAGATCGTGTTCGACGGGCAGTCGATCGGCCACGTGGCGTCGCGTGACTTCCATCGCTCGCGCTTCCGCAAAGACATCCAGATGGTGTTCCAGGATCCGAACGAGAGCCTCAACCCGCGCTTCACGGCCTTCGATTGCATCGCCCATCCCCTGATGCGGCTCGACGGCATGCGTGGGGGCGATGCGCTGCGCAAGCGGGTGGAAGACTGCGCCGATCGTGTGGGGCTGCCGCTGGATCTGTTGCCGCGCTTTCCGCATCAGCTCTCCGGCGGCCAGAAGGCGCGCGTCGGCATCGCCCGCGCCATCGCCTGCCGGCCGCGGCTCCTGGTGCTGGACGAGCCGACCGCCGCGCTCGACGTCTCCGTGCAGGCCGTGGTGCTGCAACTGCTCGACCGCCTGCGGCGCGAGAACGACATCGCGCTGCTGTTCGTCAGCCACGACCTCAACGTGGTGCGCATGCTTTGCGACCGCACCATCGTGCTGCGCAATGGCGGCATCGTGGAGCAGGGCGAGAGCCGGGCGCTGTTCGACAATCCCAAGACCGATTACACGCGCAAGCTGGTCGAGGCGATCCCGCATATCGAGACCGGCCCGGTACTGGCGGCCGCGCTTTGAGGTCTCGACCGGTCCAAATGGTGCGGATCTCCCGCTGGCGAAGGCCCGGTTAGTGGCATACCATTTGCACGCCAATGAGCTCTGGTTTCACCTGTTCTTGGCCAACGATGGCCGGCATCACGGCACTATTGGGAGGATTTCATGGATCGCAGGACCGTATTGAAGGGACTGGCCGGCGCGGGCGGTCTGGCATTGAGCGGCCTTTCGGCCCCGGCGATCGCACAAGGTGCCTCCGCGCGCACCCTGCGCTTCGTGCCGCAAGCAAATCTCGCCAATTTCGACCCGATCTGGGGCACGCAATATGTCGTGCGCAATGCCGCGGCGCTGGTCTGGGATACGCTCTACGGCGTCGATTCCGCGCTCCAGCCCCAGCGGCAGATGGTCGAATCCGAGGAAGTGACCGACGATGGCACCACCTGGACGTTCAAATTGCGGCCGGGACTCAAATTCCATGATGGCGAGCCGGTGCGGAGCAAGGACGTCGTTGCGAGTCTCACCCGCTGGGCAGCGCGCGATCCGATGGGGCTGATGCTCAAGGCGCTGCAGCAGGAGCTCACCGCTGTCGACGATCGCACTTTCAAATGGGTGCTGAAGCAGCCGTTCCCGAAAATGCTCTATGCGCTTGGCAAGAACAACTCGCCTTGCGCCTTCATCATGCCGGAGCGCATTGCGCAGACCGACCCGTTCAAGCAGATCGGCGATTATGTCGGCTCGGGGCCGATGAAGTTCGCCAAGGGCGAATGGGTCCCCGGCGCGAAAGCCGTGTTCGAGAAGTTCGCCGACTATTTGCCGCGGCAGGAAAAGTCGTCGTGGCTCGCTGGCGGCAAGCAGATGCTGATCGACCGCGTCGAATGGATCGTGATGCCGGATCCGGCGACCGCTGCGGCCGCGTTGCAGAACGGCGAGATCGACTGGTGGGAGAACCCGATCGCGGACCTCGTCCCGGTCCTGAAGAAGAACAAGAACATCAGCGTCGACATCGGCGACCCCCTCGGCAATGTCGGCTCGTTCCGCATGAACTTCCTGTATCCGCCCTTCAACGACGTGCGGGCGCGGCGCGCAGTGCTGATGGCGATGAGCCAGGAAGACTATATGCGTGCGCTCGTCGGCGACGATAATTCGCTGTGGAAGCCGCTCCCCGGCTTCTTCACGCCGGATACGCCGCTCTACACCGAGGCGGGCGGCGAGGTCCTCAAGGGCAAGCGCGATCTCGACGCTGCCAAGAAGCTGCTCGCCGAGAGCGGTTATTCCGGCCAGCCGGTGACGTGTCTGGTGGCGCAGGATCAGCCGATCACCAAGGCGTTCGGCGATGTGACCGCCGATCTCTTGAAGAAGCTCGGTATGAATGTCGACTTCGTCGCGACCGATTGGGGTACGGTCGGCTCCCGCCGCGCGCAGAAGACGCCGCCTGGACAGGGGGGCTGGAACATGTTCCACACCTGGCATGCGGGTTCGGACTGCATCAATCCGGCGCCCTATACCGCCATTCGCGCCAACGGCGACAAGGCCTGGTTCGGCTGGCCGAACAGCCCCGGCACCGAGAAGGAGGTCACGTCCTGGTTCGAGGCCAAGAACCTCGACGAGGAGAAGGCCGCGGTCGCTCGCCTCAACAAGGTCGCGCTCGAGGACGTCGTCTACGCGCCGACCGGCTTCTTCCTCAGCTACACGGCCTGGCGCAAGAACGTCTCCGGCATCACGAAAGGGCCGCTGCCGTTCTTCTGGGGCGTGTCGAAATCCGCATGACCTTGCGCTGAAGCCAGATGCTCTCCTACATCCTCCGGCGTATCGCCTCGACCTTGCCAGTGATGGCGATCGTCGCGCTGTTCGTGTTCAGCCTGCTCTACATCGCGCCGGGGGATCCCGCCGTGGTGATCGCGGGCGATCAGGCAAGTCCGGAGGATGTGGAGCGCATCCGTCAGAGCCTCGGCCTCGATCGACCCTTCCTGATCCAGTTCGGCAGCTGGGTCTGGCGCATTCTGCACGGCGATCTCGGCACCTCGATCTTCACCAATCTGCCGGTCTCGACCATGATCGGGCAGCGTCTCGGGCCGACGCTGTCGCTGATGATGGTCACGCTCCTGCTCACGATCGTGGTCGCGGTGCCGCTCGGCGTGCTGGCGGCGTGGAAGGCGGGAAGCCTGATCGACCGGGCCATCATGGCCTTTGCCGTGTTCGGCTTCTCGCTCCCGGTCTTCGTTGTCGGCTATGTCCTCGCCTACGTCTTCGCGCTGGAGCTCGAATGGCTTCCCGTGCAGGGCTATACGCCACTCGCCCAAGGCTTCTGGCCCTGGCTGCAAAACCTGATCCTGCCGGCGATCGCGCTCGGCTGTGTCTACATCGCGCTGATCGCGCGTATCACGCGCGCCACCATGCTCGAAGTGCTGCAGCAGGATTATATCCGCACCGCGCGCGCCAAGGGCCTCGGGCAGGGTGGCATCCTGTTCGTCCACGCGCTGAAGAACGCGGCGGTGCCGATCGTCACGGTGATCGGGATCGGCATCGCGCTCCTGATCGGTGGCGCGGTCGTCACGGAAAGCGTGTTTGCGATTCCCGGCCTCGGCCGGCTCACGATCGACGCGATCCTGCGCCGCGATTATCCCGTCATCCAGGGCATCGTGCTGCTGTTCAGCTTCGTCTACGTCCTCGTCAATCTGATGATCGACGTCACCTATACGCTCGTTGACCCGAGGATCCGCTATTGACCGACACGACCGTCAATCCGCAAGCGCTGCCGGCGGGCTTCGTCCTCGCGCCGCAACTGCCTGAGATCCTCCGGCCGGTCACGATCCGGCGCGGCTTCATCGGGCTGCTGCGCGGCCATCCCACCGTTGCCATCGGCGGCACGTTGCTGCTGATCCTCGTCCTGATCGCGATCTTTGCGCCTTATCTTGGAACGGTGGATCCGACCGCACTTGCGCCGGCCAAGCGCACCCGCGCACCGTCGGCGCTTTACTGGTTTGGCACCGACGTCCTCGGCCGCGACATCTATTCACGCGTGCTGTTCGGCGCGCGCGTCTCGCTCACCGTCGGGCTCTCGGTTGCGATATTCGCCTCCGCGGTCGGTCTTGCCATCGGCATCGTCTCCGGTTTCATCCGCTGGGCCGACGGCATCTTGATGCGCTTCATGGACGGCCTGATGTCGATCCCGCCGATTCTGCTGGCGATCGCGCTGATGGCGTTGACACGCGGCAGCGTCGGCAACGTCATTCTCGCGATCACCGTCGCCGAGATTCCGCGTGTTTCCCGTCTTGTCCGTAGTGTCGTGCTGTCGCTGCGCGAGCAGCCTTACGTGGATGCGGCGGTGGCCTGCGGCACGCGCACGCCGATGATCATCCTGCGCCACATCCTGCCCAACACAGTGGCGCCGATGCTGGTCCAGGCGACCTACATTTGCGCCAGCGCGATGATCACGGAGGCGATCCTGTCCTTCATCGGCGCGGGAACGCCGCCGACCATTCCGTCCTGGGGCAACATCATGGCCGAGGGGCGGGCGCTGTGGCAGGTCAAGCCCTACATCGTGTTCTTTCCGGCGGCCTTCCTGTCCGTCACCGTGCTCGCCGTCAACCTGCTCGGCGACGGCCTTCGCGATGCGCTCGATCCGCGCATGGCCAAGAGCCTCTGATGGCGAGGGGCTGATCGCGATGGCACTGCTCGAAGTCGAGAATTTGCAAACACACTTCCGCACGCCCAGCGGCATCAACCGCGCGGTGGACGGTGTGTCGTTCCATGTCAACGAGGGCGAGACGCTCGCCATCGTTGGCGAGTCCGGCTGCGGCAAGTCGGTGACCTCAATGTCGCTGATGCGGCTGATCCCGGAACCACCGGGCAGAATAGCCGGCAGCATCCGCTTCGCGGGCAAGGACCTGCTGCAAATGTCGGATCGCGAAATGCGCGCCATTCGCGGCAACGACATCTCGATGATTTTTCAGGAGCCGATGACCAGCCTCAACCCGGTCCTGACCGTCGGGCGTCAAATCCGCGAAACGCTGATGATCCACCAGGGCCTGGATAAGGAAGCCGCAGAGGCGCACGCCATCGAGATGTTGGTGCTGGTCGGCATTCCCGAGCCGAAGCGCCGCGTGCGCGAATATCCGCATCAGCTTTCCGGCGGCATGCGCCAGCGCGTCATGATTGCCATTGCACTCGCCTGCAATCCAAAGCTTCTGATTGCCGACGAGCCGACCACCGCGCTCGACGTGACGATCCAGGCGCAGATTCTGAAATTGATGCTGGATCTCAAGCACCGGGTTGGCGCAGCCATCATCCTGATCACCCACGATCTCGGCGTGGTCGCCGAGATCGCCGAACGCGTCATGGTCATGTATGCCGGCCGCAAGGTCGAGGAGGGGCCGGTGGCGGACCTGTTCCGTTCGCCGCGTCATCCCTATACCCAAGGCCTGCTCGGCGCAGTGCCGCGGCTCGGCTCGTCGCTGACCGGCACCGCGAGACGGCTTGCAGAGATCCCGGGACAGGTGCCTGATCTGCGCAAGCCCATCGTCGGTTGCGTGTTCGCCGGACGTTGCGCGCTCGCGACCGATCTTTGCCGGCAGTACGCGCCGGGGCTCGAAGAGAAGGGGCCACGTCACGTCGCGGCCTGCCACTATGCGGCCAAGGGAGCGGTCGCGGCATGAGTCCCCCGCTGCTCCAGGTCAACGACCTCAAGAAACACTTTCCGGTCAAAAAGGGCATGTTCAGCCGCAAGTCCGAATGGGTCTATGCGGTGGACGGCGTGTCGTTCGAAATCGCGCGCGGCGAGACGCTGTCGCTGGTCGGCGAGTCCGGCTGCGGTAAATCGACGGTCGGCCGTGCGATCCTGCGACTGTTCGACATCACGTCAGGGCAGGTCATCCTCGACGGCCAGCGCATCGACGACGCCCATCCGAGCACGATGCGCCAGATGCGCCGCCGCGTGCAGGTGGTGTTCCAGGACCCGTTCTCGAGCCTCAATCCGCGCATGCGCGTGCGCGACATCCTGGCCGAGCCGATCCGCAATTTCGGCCTCGCCAAATCCGCGATCGACCTCGAAACCCGCGTGACGGCGCTGATGGACACCGTGCGCCTGCCGCGCGAGGCGCTGAACCGCAGGCCACACGAATTCTCCGGCGGCCAGCGTCAGCGCATCGGCATCGCGCGGGCGCTCGCCGCCGAGCCCGAGCTGATCGTCTGCGACGAGGCGGTCTCGGCGCTCGACGTCTCGGTCAAGGCACAGATCGTCAATCTGCTGCAGGATCTCCAGCGCGAGTTCGGCCTGGCGCTGCTGTTCATCAGCCACGACCTCGCGATCGTCGAGCACATGACCCACCGCGTCGCGGTGATGTATCTCGGCAAGATCGTCGAGGTGGCGCCACGCTACGAGATCTTCGCAGCGCCAAAGCATCCCTACACCAAGGCGCTGCTTTCGGCGGTCCCGCTGCCGGAGCCGGGTGCCCAGCGCAATCCGATCATCCTCAAGGGCGACGTGCCGAGCCCGATCAACCCGCCGAGCGGATGCCGCTTCCACACCCGTTGCCCGCTCGTGTTCGATCGCTGCCGGACCGAGGAGCCGACATTGCGCGCGGCTGGACCCGAGCAGTGGGTGGCCTGTCATCTCGAAGAAGCGGCGGCGGTGGCGAGCGGCTAGCCGTTGGGCGGGCGGCAAAGCTCCGGATTGAGGTGCAGGGGCGACTATCGGGCGAGGATGCCACTCTGCTCCTGTTTTGCCCGACGAGTCAAAAGCGTTTGCGACGAAAATTCATGTGTAAAAACAACCTCATTCTACTGTGCATGGGGTTGTTTTCGCGTTTTTTGTTTAGCCGCCCTCAACCTTGGCGGCGCAGGAAGCCGGTGATCGTGACCTTGTCCCAGATGTCGGCCGCGGCAAACGGATCGGCTCGGTTGAAGGCTTCCACTTCAGCGCGGCTTTGGGCTTCGATCAGGAACAGGCTGCCGATCATCCTTTCGCCGTCGTCAGAGACCAGCGGCCCCGACATCACGATCTTGACGCCGAAGCGCGAGGTGTCGCTCAGGAAAGCCTTGTGGGCGTCGTAATTGGCGAGCCGGGTCGGTAGCGCGCCGGCGCGGTCGAGGGCGTGAATGGCGAACAGCATGATGGTCTCCGTTTATGTCTCGTTTTCTTGGGACGGCCGCGGCTGCGGCCGTCCGGGCTTGTCGTGATGGGTGCGCTTGGTTACTTGCCGCCAAGCTTGCTGGCTTCCTCGAAAGTCGGGCAGCTGCGTTGCTCCAGCGGCACGTCGAACGGCTGGTAATTGTCCTTGGTGATGACGGTTGGCCTCAGCACGATCTCTGCGATGACGGGCTGGTTACGCAAGGAGCGGATCGCCATCATGGTGCCAAGGCAGCCTTGGAAAAATCCGTTGTAGTCACCGCTCGCGAGCAGCTTGCCGGACTTGATCGCGTCGATCGCTTCCTTGGTGCCATTGATGCCGATTACCTGCGCCTTGCGGTTGGCGCCGTCGAGCGCCTCGATCGCGCCGACGGCCATGGCGTCGTTAGCGGCGAGCACCCCGTCGATCTGAGCGTTCGACTGCATCAGATTCTCCATCACCTGGAGCGCCTGGAGCCGCTGGTAGTTGCCGGGCTGCGAGGCCAGCAGTTTCGCACCGGCATTTTCCTTCAGCGCGTCGTTGAAGCCGCGGACGCGATCGACATTGGTCAGCGAGCCCTTGACGCCCTCGATGATGACGATGTTGCCCTTGCCGCCCAGCGTCTTGAGCAGGAAGCGCGCGGTCTCGAGCCCGAGGCTGTAATCGTCGGCGCCGACGAAGGACAGGAACTTGCCGCCGGCGGAGCGATCAGTGATGTTGACGACGGGGATCTTGGCGTCGTTGATCTTCTCGACACCCGGTACCATCGCCTTGTAGTCGACCGGCGTGAAGACGATGGCGCTCGGCTTCTTCACCACGACGTCCTCGATCTGGCTGAGCTGCTCGGGAATGCTGTCGGGCTTGGTCGGGATATACTGCAGCGTCTTCGCGTTCAGCGTCTTCGCCATGTTGTCGGCGCCGACCCGCACCGTCTGGAAGAACGGGTTGGTCTGGTTCTTGGTGAAGACGGCGATGGTCTCGCCGTCCGCTCGCGCTTGCGTGGTGAGCGCGGCCGCCATCAGCAGCGGTAGCGCCAAATAACCCAGTTTCTGTTTCATGTTGCCTCCATCCCTCGTTTTGCTTGTTGGTCGTTCAAGAACTCATTGCGCGCGGCGCCGGGTCTTCATGTCGAGCCAGACCGCGAGAATGACGATGATGCCGGTGACCAGCGGCTGCCAGTTGGCGCTGACCGACAAGAGGTTCATGCCGTTCAGCACCAGCGTCAGGATCAGTGCGCCGATGAAGGTGCCGAACACCGTGCCGACGCCGCCGAACAGCGATGTGCCGCCGATCAGCACGGCGGCGATCGCGGGCAGCGTCAGGCTTTCGCCGATGTCGGCCTCGGCCGAATTGAGCCGCGACAGGAAGATGATCGAGGCGAGCCCCGCCATGGTGCCGGAGACGGCGTAGACCAGCAGCAGGCGGCGCGCGACTGGAATGCCGGAGAGCCGTGCCGCGACCGGATTGGCACCGATCGCATAGATTTCCTGGCCCCAGATCGTTCGTTGCGCAAACAGCGTTCCGATCCCGAGGAACACCAGCAGCAGGTAGACCGGGATCGGCAGGCCGAACAGATAGCCGCTGCCGATCTGGCGGAAGCCGGCCGGGAAGCCGTGAAGGGTTTCGCCCGCCATGTACCAATAGGTGAGGCCGTTCAGCACCCAGAGCATGCCATAGGTGGCGATGAAGGAGGGGATGCGGAGCGCGGTGACCATGACGCCATTGAGCAACCCGACGAGGCCGCCGCAGGCAAGCCCGGTGAGGATGCCGAGCGCCGGCGAGCCGGTCTTGTGGATCACGGTCCCGGCGATGCAGGCGGACAGCGCGACATTAGCGCCGACGGAGAGATCGAGGCCCGCGGTCAGCACCACCAGCGTCAGGCCCGAAGCGATGAAGAAGGTCAGGCTCGCCTGCCTCAGCACATTGAGGATGTTGCCGAGGCTCAGGAAGGAATCGCTGAGCACGGCGAGCACCGCACAGATCAGCAGCGCCGCAAGCAGCCGATAGAACAATTGGATCGCGTCCTGCGACAGGAACGAGCGGGGCGGCGCGACGGCCTCTTTGCTGATGTCGGTCATGCGCGGCTCCTGAGACCATCGAGGAACAGCGCGACGATGACGAGGACACCGACGCTTGCGACCTGCACCGAGGAGGGCAGCGAGATCAGGTTCAGCCCGTTGCGCAGCACGCCCACGGATAGCACGCCGAGCACCGTGCCGAGCAACCAGCCATTGCCGCGCTCGAACGACGTGCCGCCGACGGCAACGGCCGCGATCGCATCGAATTCGAGACCGAGGCCCGCGGTTGGATGCCCGGAATTCATCCGCGCCGTCATCAGCAGGCCCGCGATGCCGGCCATGGCGCCACCGATCGCATAGACCGCGATCAGCAGCCGGTTGGGTGACAGGCCGGCATAGCGCAGCGCCTCCCGGTTGCCGCCGAGCGCGAAGATGTAGGTGCCGAATCGGGTGTGATAGAGGAGGCCGTGAAACGCTGCATAGGTCACCAGCGCCATCACGATCGGCACTGGGACACCAAGAAGCGTCGCCGAATAGATGTCGCGCACACTGTGGGGGATGCCGACCACGCTCTGGCCGTCGCTGACGATCAGCGAAAGGCCCTGCGCCATACCGAGCGTGCCGAGCGTGGCGACAAAGGGCGGGATGCCCACGATGGCAACCAGCCAGCCGTTGGCGAAGCCGAAGGCCGTGCCGACGAGTAGCCCGGCGCCGAGGCCGAGCAACATCGAGTGGGTGGCGAGCGAGACAATCGCGACGCAGAGCGAGGTCAGCGTCAGCACCGCGCCCATCGACAGGTCCAGCCCCTCGGTCATGATGATCAAGGTCATCGGCAGCGCGAGCATGGTCAGGATCGTCGACTGCACCAGCACGTTGGAGAGGTTGGCGACCGACAGGAAGCCGGGCGCGATCGTGCTGAACAGCGCGATCAGCAGCACCAGCACGATGGCAACGCCGGGAATGCGTTGCAGCGGATTCGGTTGTGAAACGACCGTGGCCTCACGCATGATGCATCCCCAGTCGCACGATGTTCTCCTCTGTCAGCTCGTTGCGCGCGAGGTGCCCGGCGATGCGCCCCTCGCGCATCACATAGGCGCGGTCGCAGACATGGCAGATCTCGACCTGTTCGGACGAGATCATCAGCGCCGCCGCGCCCTCCGCGACAAGGCGATCGATGAGGGCAAAGATTTCTGCCTTGGCGCCGATGTCGATGCCCCGGGTCGGTTCATCGAAGATAAAGAGTTTTGAGCCGGCGGCGAGCCACTTGCCGATCACGACCTTCTGCTGATTGCCGCCCGAAAGCAGGCCGACGGTCTGGCGTGCGCCCGGCGTCGCAATGCGCAACTGCCGGATCAGGCCGTCGGCAGTGCGCTGTGCCCGGCGCTGGTCGAACAGACCGCTCGGGAACAGCTTTCGCAGCGCCGATACCACCAGATTGTCACCCACCGACCGCAACAGCGCGAGACCCTCGCTCTTGCGGCTCTCCGGGATCAGCGCGATGCCACGGCGGGCGGCAAGATCAGGCTCGCCGGAGATAGTCTTGCTGTCGAAGACAATCTCGCCTGAGGTCACGGGATCGGCGCCGAAGATCGCACGCGCGACCTCGCTGCGACCCGAGCCAACAAGGCCACATAGGCCGACGATCTCGCCGCGGCGCACCTCGATGTTGATGTCCGAGATTCCGGTGGAGGCGCTCAGGCCCTTGACCTCGAGCAGCACCTCGCCGGGCTTGTCGGCAAAATTGCGCGGATAGGTCATGTCGACGTTGCGACCGACCATCATGCGGACGAGCTGGTCCGGCGTGACGTCGGCCGGGCGAACGCCGTCGATGCGACGACCGTCGCGCAGCACGGTGATGCGGTCGCCGAGCGCGAACACCTCCGCCATGCGGTGCGAGATGTAAACGATGGAAACGCCGTCGGCCTTCAGCCGCGCGATCAGCGCGAACAGCAGCTCAGTCTCGCGATCGGACAGCGCCGCGGTCGGTTCGTCCATCACGAGGATGCGGGCGTTCTGGCTGATCGCTTTGGCGATCTCGACCATCTGCTGCTGCGCCACTCCCAGCTTGTCGACGACGGTGGAAGGATCGATCTCGAACCCGATCATGCCAAGCACACGCCTGGCGTCGGCGAGAATCTTGCTGCGGTCGATCGTGCCAGCGATGCGGCCCTTCGGCTCGCGGCCGAGGAAAATATTCTGGGCGATATCGAGATGGGGCACGAGCGAGAATTCCTGGAAGATCACGGCAATGCCGAGCTTCTGCGCGTCCGCGGCCGAGTTGATCGCGACCTGCTCGCCTTTGTAGTAGAATTCGCCTGCATCGGCGCGATAGGCGCCGCACAGCACCTTCATCAGGCTCGACTTGCCGGCGCCGTTCTCGCCCAGCAGCATATGGACTTCGCCGGGGAAGACGGCAAAGGACACATCGTCCAGCGCCTTTACGCCGGGAAACTCCTTGCTGATGCCGCGCAGCTCCAGCAGCGGCGTGGAGACTGCGGGCTCGACGGCCAGTGCGGCGGTGCTCATGCGCGCGCTCCGCTTGCAAAGATCTTCCCGGGATTCATCAGTCCGTCAGGGTCGAGCGCGGTCTTGATCGACCGCATCACATCGACGGTCTCGCCGAGCTCGTCGGTGAGATAGTCGATCTTGCCGAGCCCGATGCCGTGCTCGCCGGTGCAGGTGCCGTCCATGGCAATGGCGCGGGCGACCATCCGGGCCTGAAGCGCCTGGGCGCCTTCGACTTCCTCCGGCCTGGCGGGATCGATCAGGATCAGCATGTGGAAATTGCCGTCTCCGACATGGCCGACGATAGGCGCCGTAAAACCGTGCTCGTCGGCCTCACGCCGGGTCTCCGTGAGGCATTCCGCCAGCCGCGAGATGGGCACGCAGACATCGGTGATCACGGCACGCGCGCCGGGGCGGAGGCCCAGGCCCGCATAGAGCGTATTGTCGCGGGCGTGCCAGAGCCGGCTGCGATCCTCCGGTGCCTTGGCCCAGGCAAAGCCGTGACCGCCATGGTCGGCGGCGATTGCCTCTGCGGCCTCGGCCTGCTCGGCGACGGAGCTCTCGGAGCCATGGAATTCGAAGAACAGGGTCGGGGCTTCGCGATAGCCGAGCTTCGCATAGGCGTTGATGCCGCGCATCATGACGTCGTCGAGCAACTCGATTCGCGCCACGGGGATCGCGGACTGGATCACGGAGATCGCGGTGTCCACGGCGTTGTGCAGGCTGTCGAAGCTGCAAACCGCGGCCGAGATGGCCTGCGGGACGGGATGCACCTTCAGCGTGATCTCGGTGATGACACCGAGCGTGCCCTCGGCGCCGACGAACATGCGGGTCAGATCGTAACCGGCGGCTGACTTGCGCGCGCGCCGGGCGGTCCGGATCACGCGGCCGTCGGCGAGCACCACCTCCAACGCCATGACGTTGTCCTTCATGGTGCCGTAGCGCACCGCCATGGTGCCGGAGGCGCGCGTGGACGTCATGCCGCCGATCGAGGCGTCGGCACCGGGATCGATCGGAAAGAAAAGTCCGGTGCCGCGCAGCTCCGCATTGAGCTGCTTTCGCGTGATGCCGGGCTGCACGACGACGTCCATGTCGCTCTCGTGCACCGTCAGCACCTTGTTCATGCGTGCGAAGTCGAAGCAGACGCCGCCCGCGACCGCGGCCGCATTGCCTTCGAGCGAGGTCCCGGCGCCGAACGGCACGATGGGCATATTCGCGCCCGCGCACAGCTTGACGATCTCGGCGACCTCCTGCGTGGTTTCAGGGAAGACGACGATGTCGGGCGGCAGGTTGCGATAATGCGACTCGCTCTGCCCATGCTGATCGAGCACGCCACGCGCGACGCTCGCGCGCGGGCCGATCATGCCTGTGAGGCGATCGGCCAATATGCTCGTGCTGACCCGCGGTCCCATCCTTGCTCCCTGTCTGCCTTGTTGTCGGACTCTTGTTGGGTCCGCCGTCGTTCAGCTTAAGCGGCTCGTGCGCTGCTAGCGACCTGCTTCAGGCCGAAATCATAGTTGAGATGATAATATTCGCTGTCCACCATGCGACCATCGGGCGCACGGCCTGGCGGGCACCGCACAAATTCTCGAATCAAGCTGTCCTTGACGCCGAATACCACGTCGCTGTCGAGATACTGGTCGCCGGCCACGAACACATGGGTCACGAGTTGCTCGAAGCCGGGCGCCGAGATCATGAAATGCACGTGCGCCGGGCGCCAGGGATGGCGGCCCTGGACCGCCAGCATGTCGCCGACCGTGCCGTCATGCGGGATCGGATAGGCAGCCGGCTTGATCGACCAGAAATTGAAGCGGCCATTCTGGTCGGTGTGGAAGCGCGCCCGCATCGCGAGATCGCCGATCTTGTCGAGCTGCTGCACGTCGTAATAGCCGTCATCGTCGGAATGCCAGACGTCCACGACGGCGCCGGCAAGCGGCCGTCCGTCGACGGTCGACACCGAGCCGGTGACGAGCATCGGATCGCCTTCCATCGGGCCGGAGATGTCAGCGCCGTTGTCTTTCTCAGGTGACGCCTGCACGAAGAACGGACCGAGCACTGTGGTCTCGGTCGCGCCTTCCGGCACCGGATGGTTGATGGCGTCGACCAGCATGGAGACGCCGAGCGCGTCCGACAGCAGGATGAACTCCTGGCGCTTGTCGTCGCACATGTGACCGGTGCGAGTCAGGAAGTCGATGCCGTATTCCCATTCCTTCTGGGTCGGCCGCACCTCGCGGACGAAGGCATGAAGGTGGCGCACCAGCGCTTCGCTGACCTGCTTGATCCGCGGATCGGTCGCGCCCGCGATCCGCTCCAGCACGGCGTCGGTGATGGTGTTCTCGTTGAAATTGCGCATGGATGCCTCCGTGAATCAGAGTTTGGGCTCGCCGAGGCCGGACAGCCGCTCGATGTGCTTGACGGTCGCGATGAAGTCGGCGTCGCCGTCGCCCTGCGCGACCAGCGAGCCATAGGTCTCCCGCACTTGGGCTGCGAGCTGAAGCGGCACGCCGACGGCGTGGCCGGCGCCGAGGATCAGATCGAGATCCTTGGCCATCTGCCTGCAGGAGAAGGTCGAGTCGAAATCGCGGTTACGCAGCGGCGCGGTCTTGTACTTCACCATCGGTGAGGCGACAGCGCTGTCGTCGAGAACTTTCAGAATATCCTGCCAGCCGATGCCGCCCTTGCGCGCCAGCGCCAGGCTCTCCGCCATCATGGTGGCCGACACCGCGATCATCAGATTGACCGCGAGCTTGGCATAGCGCGCTTCCTCGCCAGACCCGAGATAAGTCTGGGCGCGGGTGAAGGCGGCGAACAGCGGCTTTGCGTTTTCGTAGGCGTCCTTCGGGCCCGAGACGAAGCAGCTCAGGGCGCCGGTGTGGACGATGCTGGCATTGCCCGAGACCGGCGCACGCAGGTAGAGGACACCGCGCGCCTGTGCGGCGGCGTCGACCTCTGCGGAAGCCTCGACGCTCACGGTGCTGGTCTCGATCAGGACAGATCCAGCAGCCATCGCGGCGATGAGGCCGGTGGGGCCGAGCAATGCGCCGCGCAAGGCCGCGTCATCGGGCAAGGACGTGACGATCGTGGCCTTGCCGCCCACGGCCTCGGCCGGTGAAGCGGCAATCGAAATGCCCTGCGCGCGCGCCTCGTCGAGCCGTGCGGCGCTCCGGTCGAACGCGGTCACGGCATAGCCGGCCTTGGCGACGAGCACCGACATCGGCAGACCCATCTTGCCGATCCCGATGAAAGCGATGTTCTTCGAAAAAGCTGTCATTGTTGTTGTCCTTGACGCCCTCAGGCGGCGTGTCCCTGTCGTTCGATGTCCTGCACCAGCCGCCGGCCGGATTGCACGAGCAGTTGCTTTTTCGCCTCCAGACCGTCGGCCAGCAGCCGCCCATTCCGCTTCTTCCAGACGCCGCCGATCATGACGGCCTCGATATTGGCAAGGCTCGTCTGCATCACCACGGTGGAAACGGGATCGTGCACCGGGACGAGGTTGAGATCGGAGCAATCGATGATGACGAGGTCGGCGAGCTTGCCCGGCGTCAGCGAGCCGATCTGGTCTTCGCGGCCGAGCATGCGGGCGCCTTCCGTCGTGATCCAGCGCAGCGCCTCGCGGACGGGGACCGTGGTCGTCGCCGGAATGGCGCCGCTGTTCTTGCGCGACTCCGTGTTGTCCAGTGCCCGCTGCATCGAGAGCGCAACGCGTGCGGCTGAGAAGAGGTCGCCGCCCAGCACGGATTCCAGATCGATGCCGATGGTCGGCCGTACGGCGCGCTTGAGCAGCCGTCCGGTGATCGGAAAGCCGTGGCCCTGGATCATCTCGTTCTCCGGCGTCACCGAGAAGGAGACGCCGAGATCGACCATCCGATCCAGGAGATCATCCGGGAGGTCGTTGCCATGGACGATGTTGGTGCTCGCGCCGACGAGACCCGCCTCGATCAGCTTCTCCCAGCCAACAGGCGTCTTGGCGGGCCCACCGCCCTGATGCATCGATGCGATCAGCTTGAACTCGCGTGCCAGACGGAAATCGTGCATGGCGACGTCGAGCGTCGAATAATGCGGGCCGAGGATGGCGAGCCCAAGCGTGACGAGGCCGTCGCGGTCGGCGAGGGGGCCCGCCAGCAGCCGCTCGACTTCATGGCGTGGATGCGGGATCTCCGAGAAGTGCGGTTCGCCCGGTTTCGGCTCGGGCTTGGGCGAGCCGTGGAAGAAGGCCGCGCGGATACCGCTCTCGATCAGGCCGCGCACGGCGGCGTCGGTATGATCGGGCGTCGGATTGTTGTGGCACCAGTCGACCAGCGTGGTGGTGCCGTGGTTGATCTGATTCAGCGCGCCCACCAAGGTCGCGATATAAATGTCCTCGGGCCTGAAGACCGTCGCGAGCCCGGCATGCATGCGGCGAAAATATTCCAGCAACGTCCAGTTGGCAGCATAGCCGCGCAAGCCCGTTTGCCAGGTGTGCATATGCGCGTTGATCAGGCCGGGGATGACGATGCGCCCGGTGCCGTCGACGATCTCCGTCTCGGCCGCGCCGCCGAGGTCGATCGATGAGCGCACGTCAACGATGCGGCTCCCCTCGATCAGCACGTCGCCGTCAGGTAGATCGCCGATCGCATCATCCATGCTGATAATGATCGCGGATTTGATCAGCGTGCGCCGCATGGAATTAAACCGCGGCTTTGATAGCGTCGGGCGGCTCGCCGGCCCAGGCGCGCGCGATCAGGTCGCGGATGGCGTTGCGTTCGAGCGGGCGCGGGTTCCAGTAGGCGTTGGTGACCGCGAGATCCGCGGCCTTGTCGATGCCGCTTTCGGGCATGCCGATGTCGCGCAATGCGACCTTCGCACCCAGCCGCTTCGCGAGTTCGAAGAGTCCTTGCGATGCATCGGCGGCGCCGATTGCGCGTGAGATGCGCGCCATCGCGTCGGGCACGGCGGGCGCGTTGTAGGCCAGCGCATGCGGTAGCACGACGGTGTGGGTCTCGGCATGCGGCAGGTCGAAGGTGCCGCCGAGCGTATGGCAGAGCTTGTGATGCAGCGCCATGCCGACTGTGCCGAGGCAGACGCCGCACAGCCAGGCCCCATACAGTGCTTCGGTGCGAGCCTCGCGATCGTCGCCCTTGGCGGCGATGGCGGGGAGGGCACGTGCCAACGCGCGAATGCCTTCTTCCGCCATCAGCGACGTGACCGGATTGGTGTCGCGCGCGTAGAGCGCTTCGGCCGCATGCGCGATTGCGTTGATGCCTGATGTCGCGGCCAGGCTCGCCGGCAAAGTCAAAGTGAGATCGACATCGTAGATCACGGTCTCCGGCAGGATGGCGGCGTCGCGTACCGTGGTCTTCAGGCCGTTCTCGGTCTGGCCGACGATCGGCGTCATCTCCGAGCCGGCATAAGTGGTGGGAATGCAGAGCTGGTTGATTCCGGTGCGCAGGGCCAGCGCCTTGCCAAGTCCGGTCGTGGATCCGCCACCGAGGGAAATGACGCAGTCGGCCCCGCACGCCTTCATCGCCGCGAGCGCCCGCTCGGTGACCTCGACCGGCGTGTGCATGGTCGCGCCCGGAAAGATGCCGGCGTAAAGCGGGCCGAGCGCCGCGCCCAAGCTTTTGCCCTGCGCCTCCTGCTGCGGCGTCGTCAGCACCAGCGCGCGCTTGCCGCCGAGACGCTCGACCTCGGCCTTGGCCGAGGCAAGCGTTCCGCTGCCGAACACGACGCGGCAGGGCAGGTTTTCAAAGGTGAACGTACCGATCATGCGCCGGTCTCTTTGATGGGATAATCGACCTGGAAGCGTCCGATCCGCAAGTCGCCCAGCGCCTCGCGCACGCGCAAATGTTCCGGGTGGGTGGCATAGGCCGCGAGCGCAGCGTGGTCGGTGAATTCGGAGAACAGAACGACGTCGCAGGCGTAGTCGACATCGCTGACATCGAGACCGACTTCGATATGGGTGAGGCCGTCGATCCGGCCGCGCAGCCCCTCGAACAGGGTCTTGACCTTGACCCGGGTGGCGGAACGCTCCGCCGGCGTCTCCCCGCGCAGCCGCCACATCACGATGTGCCTGATCGGGCCCGACATTTCCCTGTTTCCTCGCCTGCTATCTTGCTTGTGTTTGGGCCATTTTGACTTGCGGGATACGGAAATAAAGATCAATAATCGTAAGTCTCTTTTCCTATTTGCGAAAAAATGGACCGCCTGCTCCAGTTGGAAGTGTTCGCCAAGACGGCCGAGCTCGGCAGCCTGTCCAAAGCTGCCGAGGCCCTGCGCATGTCGAATGCTGCCGCGAGCCGCCATCTCAGCGCGCTCGAGGAGCGCCTTGCGGTCCGGCTGATCGAGCGCAACACCCGTCGGCTGTGGTTGACGGAGGCGGGGCAGGAACTGCTGGAGCGCTCGAGCCGGGTTTTGAGCGAACTGGCGGAAGCAGAGGACATCGTCAGCGATCGCGCGCTGTCGCCGCAGGGCACGCTGCGGGTCACGAGTTCGCTCTCCTTTGCGGTGATCTATTTGGCGCCGATGCTGCCGGCCTTCCGCGCGCGCTATCCGAAGCTCAACATGCAGATCACCACCGCCAACCGGTACTCCGATTTCATCGAGGCCGGCATTGACGTGGCGATCAGGACGCGCGAGCAGGAGCCGGATTCGAACATCATCGTCCGCCGCATTGGCCAGATGCGGCGTGTGCTCGCTGCCGCGCCGTCATATCTCGCAAGCTGCGGCGAGCCGGAACAGCCGGTCGATCTCGCGCGCCATAACATGCTGGTCTACAATCTCGCCAACGATCCCTATTCGCTGCGCCTGCGCAAAGGCAATGGCGCGCAGACTGTTCGCATCACGCCGACGCTCGATAGCAATGACGGTCAGGTCATCCGTGGCGCCGCACTGGCGGGGCTCGGCATTCTCATCCAGCCGCTGTACATCGTGCAAAGCGATATCGCAGCGGGCCGTCTCGTCCCGGTCCTGTTGGAGTGGGAGCTGCCGCTGCTGACGATGAACATCGCCTACCAGAACCGTGCCGGACTGCCGGCCAAGATCAGAGTCTTTTCAGACTTCCTGGTCAGCCACATCCGCGAGCATTCGCAGCCGGGGATCTGGATCGACGCGGCGAAGTGAGCGACATTTTCGACTTCAGGCGGCTTTGTAGAAGGCACATCCATTGAAAGCCAGGACATCCGGTACCGCATGGCGGCATGCCAACATCGGTCGGCTGCTCAACAACGCGGTGCGGCGCTTCGAAAGTCGTGTGCTCGAGCTGATGAGCGAGAAGGGGCATGGCGAAACGCGGATCGCGCATGTCGGCCTCACACGCAATCTCGACGTGGAGGGGACCAGACTGACGGAGCTCGCCCGCCGCGCTTCCATGAGCAAGCAGGCGATGGGCGAGCTGGTCGATCAATGCGCCGAGCTCGGCCTGGTCGATCGCATCGCCGATCCGACCGATCGGCGCGCGCGCATCGTCATGTTTACGCCAGCCGGGCGCAAATGGCTCGACGCGTTCCGCGATGCGGTCGATGTCGCCGAGCAGGAGATGCGCGCCGAGCTCGGCAAGGCCACGATGGATGCGATCCTGAAGGGTTTGGCGATCTATGGCGCGACGTTCGACACCCTCGATGACGTCGATTAGTCAGGCTCCTTGACGATATCGTCAGGCGACCTTACCATGCAGAATAATGCTGGTAAGGAGAAGCGTCTTGGAAACATGTCTGACGGCCTCGGTGCTCATCGTGGGCGGGGGGCCCTGCGGCCTGATGCTCGCCAACGAGCTCGGCCGGCGCGGCGTGTCCGCGATCCTGGTCGATGAAAAGCCGGGCACGGCATTCAATCCGCAAGCCAATGCGACGCAGGCGCGCTCGATGGAGCACTATCGGCGGCTGGGTTTTGCCGACGAAATCCGACGCGAAGGTCTGCCAGCGGATTATCCGACCGACGTTGCGTACTTCACGCGCTACACCGGTTACGAGCTGGCCCGATTTCAGTTGCCGTCATCGTCACGCGCGGGCGAGCTCGTCAAGGGCATGTCGGGCTCCTGGAGCGCGGCCGAACTGCCGCATCGGGTCTCGCAAAAATATGTCGAGGCGGTGCTGCGCCGCCATGCCGAACGAATCCCCGGAGTGAAGCTCAACTACAGCCACAGGCTGATCGGCTACGTAGAGAGCGGCGACGGCATCGTCGCCGACGTCGAATGTCTCGATGATGGCAGCCGATTTCAGATCCGGGCCAACTTCCTGGTCGGAGCGGACGGGCCGCGCTCGATGGTCCGGCAGTCGCTCGGGATTGCCTACGGCGGCGAAACCGGAATGCAGCGTGATTTCATGGGCGGCCGCATGCTGGCGGTCTATCTCCGTTCGCCCGGATTCTACGCGAGCGTCCCGCACGCCAAGGCGTGGATGTATAATTGCTTCAACGGCGACCGCCGCGCCTTCATGGCATCCGTGAACGGTCGCGACGAGTTTGCGTTTCATACGCAGCTTCGCTCCGATGAGGACGAAACTGCGATCACGATCGACGAAGCCAAAGCCGCGTTCCAGCGCGCCTGCGGCGCACCGATCGATTGCGAGGTGCTCTCGTTCCTGACCTGGACCGCCGGTCACGCGCTGGTCGCGAATGGAATGCAGCGGGGCAGGGTGTTCCTTGGCGGCGACGCGGCGCATCTGTTCACGCCGACCGGCGGGCTTGGCTACAACACCGCGATCGAGGATGCGGTCAATCTCGGCTGGAAGCTCGCAAGCGTCGTCAAGGGGGTGAGCCCGGCGGGGCTGCTCGACAGCTATGAGGTCGAGCGGCGTCCGGTGGCGCTGCGCAACACCGATTATGCGCGTCGCTTTGCCGACTCGCTCGGTCTGTTCGCGCCCGCGCCTGACATCGAGGATGCCACCGACGCCGGCGACGAGGCGCGGCGGACGGCGGGCGTCTATCTCGAACAGCACGCCCGCGCCGAATTCAACATCCCCGGCGTCACCTTCGGGGGGCGTTACGACGGCTCGCCGATCATCGTTTCCGATGGCAGCCAGCCGCCGCCGGACGCCGCGAACGTCTACGTTCCGAGCGCCTGCCCCGGCGGCCGCGCCCCGCATGCGTGGTTGGACGACGGCGTCTCCCTGTACGACCTGTTCGGGTTCGAGTGGACGCTGCTCCAGTTCGGCGAGGTCATGTCCGCGCATGCGTCAGTTGCCGAGACCATCCGCGCGATCGGGGTCGATGTGAAACTCGTCACGCTGCCGAAATCCCTGCGCGATCTCTACGACGCCGATCTCGCTTTGATACGCCCCGACCAGATCGTGGCCTGGCGCGGCAGCGCGTCACAGGCCGGGATGATCGGAGGCGTCCTCGCCTGCGCACTTGGACACAGCGCGAGCGACGTCGCGCGCCTGGCCAGCTGATCGATCCTGCCGCCGCATCCGATCAGCGGCTGCGCGGCCAACAACAACAAGACAACAAATCGAAAAATTACACCGGAGGAGGAAACCGTGACGACAAGAGCATTGGAGGACTACGACGATCATGCCGCCACCGCCACCGCCGAGCAGACGGCGAGCAGCCGCCGGCGTATCCTGATCGCCGGCACCATCGGCACCGCGATCGAATGGTACGACTTCTTCATCTACGGCCTGATCGCGCCGCTGGTGTTCGATCAGCTGTTCTTTCCGAAGTTCGATCAACTCACGGCGACTATCGCGGTGTTCGCGACGTTCTCAGTCGGTTTCTTGGCGCGTCCGCTCGGCGGACTGGTGTTCGGTCATTTCGGCGACCGCCTCGGCCGAAAGTCCGTCTTGCTGTGTACGCTCCTCATGATGGGACTTGCGACCATGTCGATCGGTCTGTTGCCGACCTACGCCAGTGTGGGTGTGGCCGCGACGGTCGCGCTCGTCATGCTGCGCTTCCTCCAGGGTTTTGCGCTCGGCGGCGAGTCGACCGCAGCGATCCTGATGGCGATCGAGACGGCGCCTGGCCACCGGCGCGGGTTCTCGGCCGCGGTGATCCAGGCCGCAGGACCTGTCGGCGTCGTGCTCGCCTCGTTTGCGGCGCTCACGATCTCGCGGCTGCCGGAAGCGGACCTGCTGTCATGGGGCTGGCGCGTTCCGTTCCTGATCAGCGCGGTGCTGGTCGCGCTCGGCGTCTACATGCGCCTGCGCATCGAGGAGAGCGCGACGTTCCGAAAGGCGAAGACGACTGAAGCAGCGCCTGTGGTCGAAGCAGTGCGGGAGCACTGGCGGCCGATCCTCATCGTGTTCTTCGCCGAGATGGCGCAGACATCCTATTTCTATCTGACGGCCATCTTCACCATCTCCTTCGCGACCCGTCAGCTCGGCGTCCAGAAGGACGTCATCACGCAGGCCGTGCTGTTCGCCAATCTCGTCGGGCTCGTTGCGATGCCCCTCATCGGCGCCTGGTCCGACCGCATCGGGCGAAAGCGTCTGTTTCTGGCCGGCTTGGTGCTCGCAGCCATCTCGATGTTTGCATTCTACGGTGTGGTCGCGAGCCGCGACACGGTGCTGGTGACGGGCGCGGTGATCCTCGCCGCGGGAATGATCCATCCGCTGATGTTCGGCAGCGAAGGGAGCTATTTCCCCGAATTGTTTCCGACCCGCATTCGCTTCACCGGCGTATCGATCGGAAAGCAGCTTGGGACGGTGCTGGGCGGCGGCATCGCGCCGCTAGTCGCCACCAGCCTGTTTGCGCAGACGGGCTCCACCTACGCGATCACAGGATACTACGTCGTGCTCGCGCTCGCGGCGATGATCGCGCTCGGCTTCGCGCGTGAAACCGGCAAGTCGCGGCTACTCGGCTAGGGCGAGCGCCATCACCAACACCAGGGAGGTCTTCATGGACGTCAGTCTTCTCATCAACGGGCAGGATCAGGCCGCTTCCAGCGGCAAGATGTTCGAGCGGCGCAATCCGCTGTCGCAGGAGGTCGCAAGCCGCGCGGCCGCCGCGACCGCTTCCGATGCCGACGCCGCGGTGGCGGCGGCCTCCGCCGCCCTTGCCGCATGGTCGGCGCTTGGCCCGAATGCGAGGCGCGCGCTGTTGCTGGAGGCCGCAGACGCACTCGACGCCAAGCGCGACGCCTTCATTAAGATCATGATGGCCGAGATCGGCACGACGGAGATCTGGTCCGCCTTCAACGTCAAGCTCGCGACCGGCATGCTGCGCGAAGCGGCGTCGCTCACCACGCAGATCGCCGGCGAGGTGATCCCGTCGGACAAGCCGGGATGTCTCGCGATGTCCGTTCGCCAGCCGGCCGGCGTCTGCCTCGGCATCGCGCCGTGGAATGCGCCGATCATTCTCGGCGTTCGCGCCATGGCGACGGCGCTCGCCTGCGGCAATACGGTCGTGCTCAAGGCGTCCGAGATCTGCCCGGGAACGCACCGATTGATCGGCGAGGTCTTCAAGGACGCAGACTTTCCGCCCGGTGTCGTGAATGTTCTGACCAACGCACCGGCCGATGCGCCCGCTCTGGTGGAACGCCTGATCGCCAATCCTGCCGTGCGGCGGATCAATTTCACCGGTTCGACCCGCGTCGGTCGCGTCATCGCCGAACTCGCCGGGCGCCACCTCAAGCCGGTGCTGCTCGAGCTTGGCGGCAAGGCGCCTCTGGTCGTACTCGACGATGCCGATCTCGATGCCGCCGTCGCGGCCGTGGCATTCGGCGCCTTCATCAATCAGGGCCAGGTCTGCATGTCCACCGAGCGGGTGATCGTCGACGAGGCGGTGGCGGCGTCCTTTGTCGAGAAGCTTGCGAAGAAAACGGCTACGCTTCCGGCCGGCGACCCGCGTCCTGGTCCGGTTGTCGTCGGCTCGATGATCGACGAAGCGCCGGGCAAGCATGTCGTTGCACTGATCGATGACGCGATCGCCAAAGGCGCCGTCAAGCTCGCGGGCGGCGACCGGGTTGGCACGGTCGTTCCGGCCACCGTGCTCGACCGCGTGGTGCCCGGCATGCGCATCTACACCGAGGAGAGCTTTGGTCCCGTCGTCTCGGTGATCCGCGCAAGTGGCGTGGACGATGCCGTGCGGCTCGCCAACGATACCGAGTACGGCCTCTCGGCCGCCGTGTTCGGCCGTGACGTCGCGCGTGCGCTGACGGTGGCGCAGCGTATCGAAAGCGGCATCTGCCACGTTAACGGCCCGACCGTGCATGACGAGGCGCAGATGCCGTTCGGCGGCGTGAAGGGATCGGGCTACGGCCGCTTCGGCGGCCAGGCCGGCATCGCCGAGTTCACCAATCTGCGTTGGATCACCATCGAGACCCAGCCGCAGCACTATCCCTTCTAAGCGCGCCGCAAGCGAAGCCCACCAGGACGTCCATTCATGAATTCGAAAATTCTCACGGTTCGAGAAGCGACCCTCGGTGTGCTTCGGTCATTTAGCGTCGATCGCGTTTTTGGCAATCCCGGCTCGACCGAGCTTGCCTTCCTCGGCGACTGGCCCGATGACATCGACTATGTGCTCGGTCTGCAGGAAGCCTGCGTCGTCGGCATGGCGGATGGCTATGCGCAGGCGACGGGGCGTCCGGCTTTCGTCAATCTGCACTCGGCGGCCGGGCTTGGTCATGCGCTCGGCAATCTCTTCACCGCGTTCCGCAACAAGACGCCAATGGTCGTGACAGCCGGACAGCAGGCACGCAGCCTGTTGCGGATGCGACCCTATCTCTTCTCCGAGGACGCCGCACAGTTCCCAAAGCCCTATGTGAAATGGAGCGCCGAACCGGCGCGCGCCGAAGATGTTCCAGCGGCGATCGCGCAGGCCTTCCTCACCGCCATGCAGCATCCGCGCGGTCCGACATTCGTGTCGGTGCCGTCGGATGACTGGGCGCGGCCCGCAGTCGCTCCGCCGGTCCGCCACATCGCGACGGAGTTTGCGCCGGATCCGGCGGCGATCGTTCGGCTCGGCGCGGCGATCCGAGCCGCCAAAAAACCTATCTTCGTTGTCGGACCCGAGATCGACCGCAGCGGCTGCGTCGACGCGATGGTCGCTGTGGCCGAGCAGGCGAGCGCGGCCGTTTGGGCAAGCCCGATGTCGAGCCGTTCGAGCTTTCCGGAATTGCATCCGCTGTTCGCCGGCTTCCTTCCGGCAGCACCAGGAGGTCTCGCCCGCGCCCTGCGCGGCGCCGATCTGATCATCGTGGTCGGCGCGCCGGTGTTTACTTTCCATGTCGAAGGACAATGCGAATTGCTCGACGACGGAACGCCGGTCTGGCAGATCACGGATGATCCGACGGAAGCCGCATCCGCTTCTGTCGGTGACACCATCATCAGCACGCTCCCGAAAGCACTGGCTGGGCTGCTGTCGGCGATGCCAGATATCGCTGAGCGCGAGGTGCCGGCCCCGCGCATGCGGCCTTCCGCTCCTGCCGCGCAAAATCCGATTCCGCCGAGCCATGCGCTCGCCCGGCTCTCGGCGTTGATGCCGAGCGATGCGATCGTGGTCGAGGAGGCGCCGTCGCATCGTCCTGCCATTCAACAATTCCTGCCGCGGCCGGGCGCGGACAGCTTCTACACGATGACGAGCGGCGGACTTGGTTACAGCCTGCCAGCCTCCGTCGGCGTGGCGCTGGCGCGGCCGGGCCGCCGCATCGTCGCCCTGATCGGCGACGGATCGGCGATGTATTGCATCCAGGCGATCTGGACCGCGGTGCAACGCCGCCTGCCGATCGCCTTCGTGGTCATGAACAATTCAGGCTATGGCGCGATGCGCGCCTTCAGCCAGCTGATGCAGGCGCATCGCCCGCCCGGAATTGACTTGCCCGGGCTCGACTTCGTGGCGCTCGCAAGGGGAATGGGTTGTCCGGGGCGGCGCGTGACCGATGCCGGGGATGTCGACTACGCCTTGACCGAAGCGTTGGCATCGAGCGGCCCGGCGCTGGTCGATATCGCCGTCGATGACGCCACGACGGACCTGTTCAGCCATCCGCGTTAGCTGGCGGTAGAGGGACTGGTTCGCGGCGACAGAACGGCCGATGGAAATTTGCCCCCAAAGGCGCGGGTCTTGGGTTGAACACGCGATCCGTCGATCACCTCGAGCTGTCCGCAGCGGTTCAAGGTGTGCAACTTCCTGCCGGGCCATACCGGTCCGGGCCTCACAGAGTGACGGACGATCTGCTTGAACGTCGTCGGCGATAGTTCGGCGATTTCCGCCAGCGCGAGCGCTGCCCCGTATCCGTCGGCACAATCCTGGACCGGTCGCCACAATCGTTCATTGATGGTGACGAAATTCCCCGCCGGCCGCGTGCTCGCGCGATCGATCAGGACCGGGTTGCTGGCGTGCGGCAACCAGGGGCCCATGAGGTGCTCGGCATAATAGATCGCCAGCGAATCCGAATAGCCGCCGGTGCCGTCGCGCCAGGCTCCGAACAGATAATTCAGGCCGTTGTGCCGGGTGATCGTGGCATCGGCCAGCTCGACGCCCGAAAGCAGCGTTGCGTGCCGCTCCCATTTGTCCGGAAACCGAACGCATTTATAGAGGGCGACGTCCCCATTGATCGAGCTCTCCGGGATCATCCACAACGCGCCATCGTCCTCGATGAGGAACGGATAAGAGAGGTGCCAAGGCTCCTCCAGAACGGGGACGACCGCTCCGATCGGGCCGGCGTCGTTGAACTCGATCGCGGAAATGATGCCTTTTCCAACCCGGTGATCGAGGTCTTCAAAGAAGACGAATGTTCTTCCCTGCCCGGTGATGGGGAAAGGATCGGCGTAGAAGTGGTTTCCCGGATCGGCAAGGACGTTCCACGAAGGCCCTGACAGATCTCCGGTCTGCCAGACGCCTGCGCCCTTGTTGATGCGCCATCCGACATGCCAATGCGGGGCATAGCAGCAGAGCCGATAGATCTCCTTGGCGATCGATATGGCGAGCCCGCGCGCGACGTACGCCGCCGGCGGGCGGCCGTTGGTGGCTCGAGCGGGGCGTGCCAGCTGCGGCACGATGCGCGGCCGTCCCGACAGGATGGCCGCCACCATGGTCAGGGTTCGCGCCATGACCGTTTCTAGGCCGCCGCTCAGACCGGCTGCGATTTCTCCGGAGGGGTGGCCGCGATCGAGGACTGCACCGTCGATCTCGTCGATGATTTCGATCACGGGCAGATCGCCGGCGAGAATGGCGGCAAGGGCGGCGTTTTCGCCTGCGGCTCCATTGAACAGCGGGCGGAGATACTGCCGGGCGGAGCAGTTCGGATCCCGCGCGGCACCGGTGAAATCGACGATGACGTCTGCCGTGCCGGCGCGAGCCTGCATCCGGTCGGGACTGATCTTCAGCCGATCGGTGCCGCTGTGCTTGCCCTTGTGCAACACCAAACGTTCGAGCTCGAACAGCGCGTCGAGACCTGTGGGGCGCGGCTCCGTCGTTGCCGTCCATACGATCTGGACCGGGACATCCCGGCCGTCGACCGACAGCGTCTCGCGGCCCATCCATCGCCGCGCATGCTCAATTTCACAGCGAAACTCGATGGTCATGTCGAGCCGATCCGTTTCAATGCGTCCCGATCAAATGACCTGGCCGAGAATTCGAACGTATTCTTCCACCATGGCATCCACTGAATAGCGCAGCTTCAGGCCTTTGGCGTTTTGCCGCAGTTCGTCGCTCAGTTTTTGGTCCGTCAGGAGCCTGGAGACGGCCGCGGACAGCTTGGTATGATCGGAGGCATCGACGAACAGCGCTGTCGGTTTTCCTTCGACGGACAACACCTCGCGCAAGACCGGAAGATCGGTGACGACGGAGGGAACGCCGGCGTTTGCGGCCTCCACAGCGGCGAGGCCGAAGGTCTCCGCCTGTGTCGGAAATACGAACACGTCGAGAGCGGCGAGAAACTCCGCCATCTGGCGCGGGGTGATTTCGCCAAGCAGATGCAGCCTGTCCGATACTTTCAAATCATCTGCCAACTGCCGCAGCCGGGCCTCGTCGGCTCCCTGGCCGGCCAATGCGAGGTGCCAGGATGGTTGATCCGGCAACAGACGTATCGCCGCGTCGAGCCGCTTGTGCGGGTGCAATCTTGCTGCGCAGCCGAGCAGGGTGCGATCCGGCGGCAGATTAAATTTCTGTCGCGCAGCTTGCTTCGTCAGCGTGAGGGCCTTGTCGTCGAAGCCGTGCGGGACATGCACCATGCGCGCGCGATAAGCCCTGGGGTAGCGCGAATACTCGCGCTGCATGTCCAGCGAATTGAGCGTGATGCGGTCGAAGAAGCCGAGGCTGCCCATGGCGATGTCGGCGATACGGATCGGCCAGCTCATCGACAGCGCGGAGGAAACCTGATTGGCGATGACAGGCGCGCGGCAAATGAGGCGCGCCACGCCGGCGCCGATGACATTGCCGAAGTGCTGAAAGGTCAGAACGGCGTCGGGCCTCGTGGCCCTGAGATGGCCGCCGAGCGTCCACAGCATTTGCAGCAGCGCCAGCGGGTTTCCCGGCCGGCTCGACGCGCAATAAATCGTGTCCGGCGGCTCATCGAACGAATCCGACTTGCGGAAGAAGAACAGATTGGTGACCCGATAGCCGCGGGCGGTCAGCCCGGCGCCAAGCAGGCGCGAGATCTCCTGCGCACCGGCGTTCTCGGCCTGGGTCTGTACGAGGAGCACGTGCAGCTTTCGTCCGCCACCGTTGGACGGCGGAAGTGCTGTCGCAGTCGTCTCGCCCAACACCCTGTTTGGCTGATAATGCAGCACGGATCCCGACCCACTGAAGAAACGAATTTTTCACCTTCTTAACCGCCTATCTACCATGCGGGCATCACGCGGACACCGACTAGCAAGAAACGGAGTTAATGCGCCCTGCCGCAAGGGCGTCGTTCACCAGGGTATTCCGGCGGCTCCCGACGAAGCGAATAGGACGTGGGTAACTGCCGACCAGCCATCGATATTCAGGTTGGAGCGGGCCACTGAGAGCGTGCGAAAACGACTCTGCCGGTGCGCTGACGGTCGCCGGTGCGCTTCTTCATGCGGGACACGCCCGACTATTCTGACGCTCTATTCACCATCCGCGGCACGGACCGCGTAGGCGCTAGGCTTCGACGCCGAGAAACGCAGAAGCCCCAAGATCGAGGGGTCGACGCCGGTTCGCCGGCGACAGATGATGTTGAGGGCGATGGTCGCGAGCGCCAGCGATACAGTGGCCGAGATTGCTGCGCCAAGAACGCCGAGCCAGGGAATGAGGACGAGAAATCCGACTAGCCGCAGCGCTACGTTCCCGGCAATCACGGGAACATACTCGCGCTCATAGCCGGTCAGCTGCAATATCGCCGCAGACGGACCGCCCGCTGCCTGGAACGCCGTTCCGATGGCGAGCACGATCAGAACCCAGTGCTGCGCAGCGAAATGCGGCCCAAACAGGTTGAGCAGATGGGGACCGCCAACCCAGATCAGGAGAAGTCCGCTGACCACGCACACCGCGGTCACTTCCGCCATGAGCCTCAACGTTCGCTCGAATTCCTGATGGTTCTTGCTGAAGTACAGCGAGGGGAGCCGACGTGCACCAAAACTGTACAATGCGGCCGACAGCATGGCGAAGATGTTGGCGAGGCGCGAAGCGGCAAAGTAAATTCCGGCAGTTGCCGGGTCCAGCATCCAGTAGACCAGAATGACGTCGAAATATTGGTTCGCGGCTTCGAGGATGGATGCGGCCCAGAAATGAAGCGCGCTCGATCTCCAGCGCGACGGCTCGGAACGCACCGCCGTGCCGCGGAAATCCGGCAGAACTCGCGCAATCGCGATGATCTGTGCAACCAGCCCGACGGACATGGCAAGCGTCATCACGGCGATCAATTCGGCGGGATCGAGCAGCCGATGGCCGGACATGATTGCGAGCAGAAACAGCACGACGCTGACTCGCCAGAAGAACTCCCTGTTTCCTTCTCCCATGAGAATGCTGACCAGCGAGCGTGCGATCTGGCTGCCAAGCATCAGTCCCGCATTCACGGCCGTGTAGGCCGACACCGCGACAACCAGCAGCCACGAGGCGCCTTTGATGTTGGCGCCGATCGCGATTGCGCCGATCGCAATCAGCATCGCGACGGAGGAAATCTTGAAGCTCGATAGCAGCACGCCTTTGGTGAGATCGGGCTGATTTCCAGCCCGATACTCGTTCAGAAATCGCACCAGCAGCGATTCCTGGCCCACCAGACCGACGACCGCAGCCATCTGGGCCACCGAAAGCCAGGTCGCAAAGATGCCGAACCCATCGGGCGACATCGTTCGTGCCGCAAGCGAGAACAACGCGAACGCAAGCGCGCCGCTACCAACCTTGAGAAGGATGGTTCCGGCAACACCGCGAGTCACGTCGCGCCGCATGAACTGGACGATGGATTCGATCATGGAAATTTAAGAGGCAACTTCCCCTGAAGAGACATTTTCCGATTACCTCCAAAAGCCTAGCATGCCGAAAAATCGCGAGTGTTAATGGACGGTCTCCGTGATCCTGCCGACCGCGGCGACGTCGCGGTCATGCCTGGTGCTTCACTATGGAACATCGCTGACCCCACTGTCCCGGATAGAGCAAAGTGCAGCCTAATCGCGTGGCGGCATAGCGCCGCATCGACGGCCGATGAGGCGAGATGAGCCGCTGGAATGCGGACCAGCTCGCCGGGAATGGCCATCCCGAGCAAGGCGCGTGCCGGACCTCATCGGGCCGGGCAGGTCTCCGCTGCATTAACCGAGATATCGAGAAATGATCGCGTTTGCTCCTGCGATGCGACATCAGGCGTGAGAATTGCTCAGGCAATCATCATTGACCGTGGGAGCCTGCACCATGACGGCGGATAGCCTGCCCGAGCCGATTGCCGCAGCCGGCACTTCGACGATCACCGCCGACATCGCGATCGTTGGCGGCGGGCTTGCGGGCTCGCTCGCGGCGGCCGTGCTCGCGCGGTCGGGGCATCGTGTCGCTCTCGTCGACAAGCGCGCGGTCCATCCGGACGAGTTCCGGGTCGAGAAAATCGGCGGCCATCAGCTGGAGATGTTGCGCAAGCTTGGCTTCCTCGACGCGCTCGACAACGTGGCCTGCCGGTATGACCAGGTGCTCAATATCAGGGAAGGCAAGGTGGTCGATATCAGCGTCGGCCGGGCTTACGGACTTCCATATGCGGATCTCGTCGCCATGGCGCGCAGCCAACTGCCTAATCCGTCGAGCCTGATCGTCGACGAGGTCACGGCCATCAAATGCAGCGACGATATCCAGGATATCGAGCTCGCGTCCGGGAGGCGCTTGACAGCGCGCCTCGTCGTGCTGGCCACGGGCATGGCGGGCGTTCTCGGCTACAAGCTCGGCATCAAGCGGCGCGTGCTGGCCGAGCGTCATTCGGTCTCGTTCGGCTTCACGATCGCCCGCCGGGATGATGCGCCGTTCGACTTCGAGGCGCTGACCTGTTACGGCGAGCGCACGGCGGACGGCATCGATTATCTCAGCCTGTTTCCCGTCCGTGCTGGCATGCGGGCAAATCTCTTCATGTTCCGAGACCCCACCGATCCGATCATGCGCGAGTTGCGCCGCGAACCGGAAGCGACGGTTTTGCGCCTGCTGCCGGGATTGCGCGCCTACCTCGGCGATTTCCGCGTGATCGACCGGGTGCAGAATTGGGTGATGGACCTGTCCGTCGTGGAGGGGCATCTCCAGCCCGGCGTCGTGCTCATCGGCGACGCCTTCCAGACCAATTGTCCGGCCGCCGGCACCGGCGTTGCCCGCCTGCTGGTCGACGTCGAGCGCCTCTGCACCGAATATGCGCCGCGTTGGCTCATGACCGCAGGCATGGGCCAGGAGAAGATTTCGGAATTCTATTCCGATCTCGACAAGCTCGCGGCGGACCAGCAATCACTGAAGATGGCGCGCTTCCGGCAGGCCCTGACGTCCCGCAACGATATCGGCTGGGACGTGCGGCGGCGGCTGCACTTCCTGCGACGCAGTATCACCCACCGGGTCGATCAGATGCGTCCGGGCTGGCTCGCGCATGTTCGAAGCGCGCTACGCGCCTGAGAGCCGCGCCCGTCGGCGCCTCGCGCCGGTCAGCGCGTCGGCGTTGAGGTGCGGGTTGGCAGAAGCCTGAACTCCGACATTCGCTTGGCGGCCAGTTTGAGCCAAGGCGCCTGTTTGAGTGCGAATAGGGAGAAGGCGCCCGTGGTGCTGCCGGCCTGCGTGACGGTCCACATCGGCGAAGGCTCCGCGCCGAACTGCTTCTTGTAAGGCTCGTCGCCGATGGTGAAATCGAGCATCTGATCCCCACGCTCGATGCAATCCTTCGCCACCTGCTCGAACATCAGTGCGCCCAGGGACTGGCTCTTGTATCCGGCAATGTCGAAGGCGCCCATGATCACGAGGAATCTACCGCGATGGCAGAGACCGAGCACGGCCGCAATCACCTCGCCGTTCATCTTCATGGCATAGAGCCGGACAAAGGAGCCGAGACCGCGGTGCGCTATCTCGGAATAGAAGCCGTAATATTCGGGGCGCTGGAGCAAATCTCCGTCGCCATGTGCCTGAAAGCGCGGCCCGCGAAATTTCTTCATCACGTCCAGCACCTCCAGGACGGAGGCGCTGTCGCTGCAGCATGAAAAAATTACGTCCCCCTTCTTCTGGAGCTGCCGGGCTTTCTTTGCGAGCTCCTTCTGGTAGGAACGGTCCAACGCACTGGCGCGCCATTGCTCGAATGGCGTGACGAGAACGGTGGCGTAGGCATTGGTGTCCATCGCTATGCGGCGAGGCGCAGCCAGAAGGTTCTCGATCGGAAGCCGTCCATCCGGCAGCTTGGTCATCCGGAGCAGATCGAACGGGCGGACGAGGCACCGAATTTCTGCGCACGCACTCTCGTCCTTGAGCAGCTCAGAAAATAGCTGCGGGCTGCACACCGGCGCCAGATAGTCGGAGACGCGGAGGTCGGCGAATTCGACGGTCCGTATCGGGCCGCGCCGGATCCGTAGCAAGGGCAGCACCATCGCAAGGGCGCCCGTCGCGCGGTGGCGGACCACAACAACCAGAGGAGTTGCCCCCGCATGAGACGCGAGCCTGGTGTAGAGGGTGTCCAGCCAGAGCGGATGCTGGAACGCGGTGGCGGCCGAGTTGTCAAACAGCTCCGCGTAGTCGGGCGACAGGAAGTCGAATCCCTGCTCGATGGCGATGTTGAATTTGTTGCTAGGTCTGTTCATGTGCAACCAAGAAAACAGATGGCTCGGGGTGGTCGATGGAGCCGGATCTACGCTCTATAGCAGGGTCGTTGCGGGGGAGACACCGGCGGCGTGTGATTTGCATTAATCCTTCGAGCAAGGCTCGTATGGTTACCAAACCGTTAATTTCCTGATCGAGCGGCCTCGCGGCATGGAGGTCGACCTATGAGAGAAATTATAGGCCGCGCTTAAGGAAGGTCAGACGGAGGTGGACTCCGGGGAACCCGGGAGCGCGCAGCCGCGTCTGCGGTTACAGGTCTCAGGCTAAGACGCGTCGGCCGAAACAGCCACGACCGCGTCAACCCCTCTTTTCAAATATATTCCACTTTACCGAAATTCGGTTTTAGCGTATGTGTCGCTCATCCCGGCTCATCCTTGAGGGGCGATCTTGTGGTCGTCACGTTCGCGAGCCGGGCTTGCGGTGGACGCGGCAGCGTTCGGGTGCGAAAGGCTAAGGGCAGGGCGGATTGCTCTCCGTGAGCCCGAGGCTTCGTTCCGACGAGCGGCGCTGCTAGGTTCGTCTCGTCATCAGGTCGGCGGCAACGTGCACAACGCCGTCGAAACCGGTGGCGAAATGGCGAACCGTGCGTACGGCAAAACCGTGTGGTCCTGGCCGTCGTTGCTACGGTCAAGCCCTGGCGAATGCGGCATCTGCGTCAACCGGCGCGATGTCGGTGAATTTCGCTGGGACGAGGGAGGCCAAAAGGAACTCGGCTCCCGGGAGAGCACGGCATAAGCCGTCCAACCATCGCGCAGGGAAGGCCGAGTGATTGGCTACACCTGTATGCTGCTGTGCGGTTTTCCTGCGTGTGCTTTTCGCGCAGCGGACCGCGGGTGCCAGCCGGCACCCGGCCTTCCCTGCGCCCTCTTGGATAAGAGGGTGGAGTGACGAAGCAAAGCTCGGGCGAAATGCGCCGCGAGAACGCGGCTGTGCGTCCGCCTACCCAGAGAGTCCGGTTCGGGCACCGATGCCTTGTCCCTACCGATGGCTTGTCCCTAACGCTAGGGACAGACGCGTTGCTGCGATCCGCTTAGCATGGTCCGCCCGGTTGCTCGGGACCGCGGGAGGAAACGCGTATATCGGACGACATGCCTTCTGAGCAACGACGGTGCCCCTGGGGAGCAGTGCAACCTCGAGCCGGGCGCCCGATGCAGCCGGCGGAGTCATCAGAGCGGACAAGGAGGAACAGGATATGAAGATCGGTTTCGCGCGAGCCTCGCTTCTTGTGGCATGCGTCCTTTATGGAACTGCTGCTCACGCGGACATCAAGATTGGAATTGTGATTTCGGCAAGCGGCCCGGGATCCGCTCTGGGCCAACCGCAGCTCAAGACGGTTGCAGCTCTTCCGAAAGAGATCGGTGGAGAGAAGGTGACCTATATCGTCCTGGACGACGAGTCGGATTCGACTAAAGGGGTCCAGAACGCACGCCGGTTGGTGATCCAGGACAAGGTCGACGTGCTGGTCGGCTCCTCTCTGACCCCGGTGACCATGCCGATGCTGGATGTCGCGCTCGAATCGAAGACGCCGCTGCTGTCGCTCGCTGCCGCTACCGCCATCGTTCAACCGATGGATGAGAAACGCGCCTGGGCTTTCAAGGTCGTTCCCAATGACGACCTCATGGCGGCGGCCATCCTCAAGCATATCGCGAAATCAGGCGTGAAGACGCTCGGCTATATCGGCGTTTCGGATGGCTACGGCGAGGGCTACTACAAGGAGGTGAGCCGCCTCGCGCCCACGTTGGGGCTGACCGTAACCACACATGAGGTCTATGCGCGAGCCGACACCAGCGTCACCGGTCAGGCGCTGAAGGTGATGTCGACCAATCCCGATGCCGTATTCATCGCCTCCGCAGGAACTCCGGCGGTCTTGCCGCAGCAGGCGCTCCGCGAGCGCGGTTACGCCGGGAAGATATTTCAGACACACGGCGTGGCCAGTGAGGAGTTCATCAAGCTCGGTGGCGCGAACGTCGAAGGCGCCGTATTCGCGGGCGAGGCTTTCACCATTGCCGCCGATCTTCCCACGGGAGATCCGTTTCGTCGCTCGACGGAGGAGTTCGTGACCGCGTATGAAGCGGCGAACGGGCAAAAGCCCAACATGTTCGCTGCTCACCTCTGGGATGTCGTCGCGCTGATAGGAAAAGCTGCACCGGATGCACTGAAGACGGCAAAGCCTGGCACAGCCGAATTTCGCGCGGCTCTGCGCGACGCACTCGAGCGTGGGCAGAACATCTATCTCAACAATGGGCTGTCGAACATGAGCAAGGCCGATCACAACGGTTACGACGAGCGCTCGGCCTTTCTGATCAAGGTCGAAGGCGGGAAGTTCCGCCTCGCAAAGTAGCGGGGCGCCAATCAGTTTTGTACGAGCGGGTGGCGGGACACCATGCCTGCGCCGATCTGGTCCGGTGGTCCGTTTTGGGGATCCAGAGATGGCTGATCGGGGATGGGGGCGCTCCATTCCCGGGGCGTCCAATGGGGCGTGAGATGAACAAGAAAAATCGATTTTCGATTTTCTATTGACCCTTTCGCGTTGCCTTGCCATCATTCGACCCATGGGTCCGCTTCAGTTTCACATGACCGGAGGCCCCGGGGATGGTCCGCGCAGCCTGACATCGGCGTTGCATGAGCGCTTGCGCGCCGACGTCCTGGCGACGCGGCTGCTTCCAGGCCAGAAGCTGCATATTGCCGGCCTCGCCAAGCAGTTTTCCGTGAGCCTTGCCGCCGTACGTGAGGCACTTTCCCGACTGGTGGCCGACGGGCTCGTGCTGGCGTCCGACCAGCGTGGCTTCCGGGTGAGCCCGGTGTCGCTCGCTGATCTCGCCGACGTGACGCAGACCCGGATCGATATCGAAGGCCTTGCGCTCCGTCGCTCGATCGAGCGGGGCGACGATGCCTGGCTTGCCTCGGTGAAATCCGCCTGGTCGGACCTGAAGGCGGTTCCCTATCGCTACCCCGACGATCCGACGGTGCATTATGAAGAGTGGGTGGTCCGCCATCGCATCTTCCATCGTGCGCTGGTCAATGCCTGCGGCTCACCGTGGCTGCTCGGCTTCCGCGACGTGCTGCACGAACAAAGCGAGCGATATCGCCGCCTCTCGATCCGCAGGGAAGTCGGCAAGCCGCGCGACGTTGAGGCTGAACACAGGGCGATTGTCGCTGCCGTCGTCAAACGCGACGCGGACGCGGCGGTTCGCGCATTGTCAAAGCACTTCGGCATCACCAAAGAGTTTGTCGAACTCGCCGCGCCTCGCATTGCGGAGGTGAACGGCGCAAACTGACGATCCGGAAAAATCCGGCAAAGAAAAACAGAGACCGGGAGGAAACAGATCATGAAAATAACTCGCCGCAAGGCGCTATTGGCGTCGCTCTTCGCAGCCGGCGTGCTCGCCGGCCCTGCCACTGCCGCCGAAACCATTCGCGTCGGCCTGCCGACCAAGACCTACTGGCCGACGACGATCGCCGAGACGGCCGTGCGGCAGAAATTGTTCGAGAAGGAAGGCATCCAGGCCGAGCTGACGATCTACCGCAGCGGTGCAGAGACGTTCGAAGGCATGGCTGCGGGCGCGGCCGATATCATCCTCGATCCGCCCTCGCTGGTCTCCGCGGGGCGCAAGAAGGGTGTGATGTCGCGGATCGTGGCCAATGCCGCGATGGGAAATTTTGGCTGGCAGTTGATGGTCCCGACCAAGTCGACGCTCGACGTCAAGGGCCTCAACGGCAAGAAGGTCGCGATCACCGCCGCCGGCTCCGGTTCCGACCTGCTCGCACTGTGGACACTCCAGGACAAGAAGATCGATTTCACGCGCGTCCCGGTTGGCGGCGGCGGTCTGGTGCCGAACCTCCTAGCGGGCAACGTCGAGGCCGCCGTGGTCTATTCGCCGCTGAGCTTCCAGATCTCGAAATCGGGCGAAGCCAAGTCGATCCTCGATTACGCCACGGCGGTGCCGCCGAACCTCACGGCAGGCTGGATCGTGCTCGACAAATTGGCGGAGACAAAGCCTCAGCTGGTTCAGAAGGCGGTGAACGCCCTCTATGGCGCAGTTGCGTTCATGCGCGCCAATCGGGACGTGACCGTCAAGCTGATCGCCGAGCTCTACGAAATGCCGGCCGAGATCGCCGCCCTGGAATACGACAACACGATCATGAAGCTCGAGACCAGCGGCGACATGGGCGCGCCCGACGTGAACGCGGCCGTGCAGCTGTCGCTGGACCTCGCCAAGCTCGGCGGGCTCAAGGACATCGTACCGGTCGAGGAAGTGATCTCGACCAGGTTCAAGCCGGTTCCGACCAAGCCGTGACGATGCAGAACTCACTCGCCATCAAGCTTGCACGGATCGCGATCGTCATCGCGGTCCTGGCGCTGTGGGAGGTGCTGTCGCGCACCGGCATCGTCAATCCGCGCCTGCTGCCCTCGGCGTCCGACACGTTCGCGACACTCGGCGACCTCCTGCAGCGCGCGGCCGTGCGGAAAGACCTGATGGTGACTGCGACCGAAGTACTGGCCGCGTTCGCGTTAGCCGTCCCCTTCGGCGCCGCGATCGGCTTCCTGGTTGCGGAGAACCGCTACTTCGCTGACGTGGCCAAGCTGCTGCTGTTCTTCGCCTTCAGCATCCCGAAGTCGATCTTCCTGCCGATGTTCATCCTCGTACTCGGCGTCGGGTTCGCCCAGAAGGTCGGCTTTGGCTTCTTCTCCACGATCTTCATCGTGATCATGTCGACGACCACGGCGGTGGAGTCGGTCAAGGTCGAGCATCTCACGGTGGCGCGCTCCTATGGCGCAACTCCGATGCAGACCGCGTTCCGGGTCTATCTGCCGAGCATGCTGCCGGTGCTGCTCGAGGCCCTGCGAATCTCCATGATCTTCAACCTCACCGGCGTGATCCTTGCCGAGATGTACGCCTCGCGCGACGGCATCGGCCACCAGATCGCGACCTGGGGCGAGAACTTCCAGATGAAGCAACTCCTCGCCGGGGTCGTGATGGTCGCCGCGATCGCCATGACCTTCAACGAACTTGTCAGATGGGTGGAAACGCGATGCAGCCATTGGCGAACGTGACCCCGTTGAAGCCTCCCGCGCGCGCCGGCGCGATCGAGGTGAAGAATGTTGGGCAGGTCTTCAAGACCAGGTCTCAGGACGTCGTCGCCCTGGAAGACGTCTCGCTCGATATCAAGCCGGGTCGCTTCGTCGTGCTGGTCGGCCCGAGCGGTTGCGGCAAGTCGACCCTTCTGATGATGATGGCGGGCCTGCGCCAGCAGACCTCGGGCTCGATCACCATCAGTGGCGCGCCGATTCTGCAGCCCGACCCGGACAGGGTCGGCGTGGTGTTCCAGGAGGCGAGCCTGTTTCCCTGGCTGACGGCCGAAGACAATGTCGAGTTTCCGCTGGCGCTGCGTGGCGTGCCCAAGGCGGAGCGCCGCGCCAAGGCGCAGGATGCGCTCACGCTGGTCGGCCTCGACGGCTTCGGCAAGCGCCATCCGCACGAGTTGTCAGGCGGCATGAAGCAGCGCGTCTCGATCGCGCGCGGGCTGGTGCAGGACCCGCCGGTGCTGCTGATGGACGAGCCGTTTGCTGCCCTCGACGAGCAGACCCGCATGACCATGGGTGACGAACTGCTGCGCATCTGGGCGGCGACCGGCAAGACCGTCGTCTTCGTCACACACAGCCTCACCGAAGCGGTCTATCTCGCCGACGAGGTGATCGTGATGTCGGCGCGGCCCGGCCGCATCGTCGATCATCTCCAGGTCCAGCTGCCGCGGCCCCGCACCTATGAGATGCTGAGCGGCGATGCCTTCGGGAGCTTGCGCGACCGCATCTGGCGGCATATCCGCAAATCGGCCTGAGGCGGAGATGAGCGCCAAAATAAGTGCGAAGACGCTGCGACGTCTGATCGTGATCGGCTTGATCGCGCTGTGGGAGCTGTTGCCGCAAACCGGTCTCATTCCCGAGCTGTTCTTGCCGTCGCTTTCGTCGACGCTGATGGCCGGATGGACCGACGCGGCCGAATACGGTCACGCGCTCGCAGTGACGCTTTATGAGGTGCTGATCTCCATGGCCTTCGCCTGCGGCGGCGGCATCCTGCTTGGCGCTATCGTCGGCAGCCTGCCGCGTCCGCGCGTCCTGATCATGCCGATGGTGTCGAGCCTCTATGCCGTGCCGCTCGTGATCCTCTATCCCGTCTTCACGGTGTGGCTCGGCATTGGCTCGGAATCCAAGATCGCCTTCGCCTCGATTTACGGCTTCCTGCCAACGATGCTGGCCACCGCCGCCGGCATCCAGACCATCGACCCTCAACTCCTGCTCGCGGCACGCAGCATGGGCGCCACGCTGAGCCAGCGGCTGGTTCGCGTCATCATTCCCGCGGCGATTCCGACAGTGCTGTCGGGGCTCCGCGTGGGAGGCGCACTGGTGATCGTTGGCGTCGTCGTCTCGGAGATGCTGATCTCCTCGGCCGGCATCGGTTATCTGATCTCGCGCTACCGCACGATCCTCGATAGTCCGCACGTGTTCGCCGGCGTCCTCCTCGTGCTGTTCATGGCGATCGCCTTCAACGCCGCGATCCGGTGGATCGAACGCAAGGCGGCGATCTGGCAGACCGGCACGCGCGCTGGTCAGGCCAACGATGACATCGCATCGGGCGCGATGCAGCCAGCGACCTGAGGAAATTCCGCGTGTTTGATCTGACCCTGACATTCGACAACGGCCCCGATCCCAACGTGACGCCGCGCGTGCTCGACATTCTCGGAGAGCGCGGCATCAAGACCACGTTCTTCGTCATCGGCGAGAAGCTCGCCGATCCCGCGCGGCATGGCCTTGCAATCCGGGCGCACGGGGAGGGGCACTGGATCGGCAATCACACCTTCACCCACAGCGTCCCGCTCGGCGAGCAGCCGGATCGCGCGACCGCGAAGAACGAAGTTGGCTGCACGCAAGCCGCGATCGGTGATCTCGCCCATCCGCAGCGCTGGTTCCGGCCGTTCGGTGGCGGCGGCAATCTTGATACGCGGCTGTTGAAGCCATCCGTCGTCGACTATCTCGCCCGCCACAAGCATAGCTGTGTGCTCTGGAACGCGATCCCCCGCGACTGGGACGATCCCGACGGCTGGACCGAGCGCGCCGTTGTCCAGTGCGGCCAGCAGCCCTGGACGCTGATGGTTCTGCACGATCTTCCGACCGGAGCGATGGACCATCTGGAGCGGTTCCTCGACCGCGCCGAGGCGGCCGGCGCCCGTTTCCGCCAGGAGTTCCCGCCACAATGCGTTCCGATCCGTAATGGCGCGATCGCACTTCCGATCAACGACTATGTTTCCTCCATCGAAGAGAGCGTTTGACTGATGAAAATCGCAAGTTTCACGATCGCCGGTACCGCGAGCTTTGGTATTGTCACCGACAACGGCGTCATCGATGCCGGCAAGCGTCTCAAGGCCTATCCGACGCTGAAGACGCTGCTTGCCAAGGGATCGCTCGACGAATTGAAGAAGCTTGCCGGCGAGAAGCCCGACCACGCGCTGCAGGACGTCACACTGCTGCCGACGGTCCCCGATCCCGACAAGATCTTCTGCATCGGCGTCAATTACGCCACCCATCTGGCCGAGAGCGGCCATCCCACCCCGCCACACCCGATGATCTTCACCCGCTTCGCCAACAGCCAGGTCGGACATGGCCAGCCGATGATCCGGCCGCTCGAATCCGAGCGCTTCGACTATGAGGGCGAGATGGCGGTTGTCATCGGTAAGGCCGGCCGCCGCATCTCGCGCGAAGCCGCATTGAGCCATGTCGCCGGTTATGCCTGCTACAATGATGGCAGCATCCGCGACTGGCAGCGCCACACCTCGCAATTCGCCCCCGGCAAGAATTTCGCCGGCACGGGCGGCTTTGGGCCCTGGATGGTCACGACCGACGAATTGACCGACGTCAGCAAGCAGACGCTGATCACGCGGCTCAACGGGGTCGAGGTGCAGAAGGCCCCGATCTCCGATCTCGTCTTCGACGTGCCGGCCCTGATTGCTTATTGCTCCACCTTCACCGAGCTCGCGCCAGGCGACGTCATCGTCACAGGCACGACCGGCGGTGTCGGCGCTTATCGTAATCCGCCGCTGTGGATGAAGGGCGGCGACATCGTGGAGATCGAGATCTCCGGGATCGGGGTCCTCAGCAATCCCGTCAAGGACGAAGCGCCGGCCAAGGCGACGCGCGCGGCCTGATTGGCCGCGCTCCACAGCAATAAGAAGGAGACCGTCATGCCGATGCCAACGCATATCCTCCCGACCACGGTGGTCGGAAGTTATCCGCAGCCGGAATGGCTCGTGAATCGCGCCATGCTGTCGAAAGTGGTGCCGCGCACGCGCCTGCACGACATGTGGCGGCTGCCAGCGGAACATCTGGAGGAGGCCCAGGACGATGCGACGATCGTCGCGATCCGCGACATGGAGCGCGCCGGTATCGATATCGTGACCGATGGCGAAATCCGCCGCGAGAGCTACTCCAACCGCTTCGCCACGGCGCTCGACGGTATCGACGGAGACAATCCCGCGATGATCGTAGCACGCACCGGTAACACCCAGACCCCGGTGCCGCGCGTCATCGGGCCGGTGAAACGCAAGGGGCCGGTCGAGCTGCACGACATGCAGTTCTTGCGCAGGAACACCGATCGTGCAGCGAAGATCACGCTGCCGGGTCCGTTCACCATGAGCCAGCAGGCCAAGAATGAGTTCTACAAGGACGACGAAGAGCTCGCGATGGCCTTGGCGGAGGCCGTCAATGCCGAAGCGCTCGATCTGCAAAGAGCAGGCGCGGACGTGATCCAGCTCGACGAGCCCTGGGTGCGGAACAATCCGGAGTCCGCCAAGCGCTACGCCGTCAAGGCGATCAACCGCGCGTTGGAGGGCATCACAGTGCCGACCGTCGTGCATCTCTGTTTCGGCTATGCGGCGGTCGTGCCAGGCTCGAACAAGCCGGCAGGCTATTCGTTCCTCGCCGAGCTCGACGATACGACTGCGGACCAGATCTCGATCGAGGCGGCGCAGCCAAAACTCGACCTCGGTGTTCTGAAGGATCTCTCGTCAAAGAAAATCATGCTCGGCGTGCTCGACCTCGCAGACCCCCAGATCGAGAGCGTCGATACGGTCGCCGACCGCATTCGCAACGGCCTGAAATATGTGTCGCCTGATCGTCTCGTTCCGGCGCCCGACTGCGGCATGAAATACATGCCACGTGCTGTCGCGTTCGGGAAATTGAAGGCGATGTGCGATGCGGCGGCCAAGGTTCGGCAGGAGCTTGGTTGACGAGGTTCCGAGCCGCTCGCAAGTAATGCACGATCCGGTCTGGTCCGCCTCAGACCCAGCCGCCATCGACGATGTAGTGCTGGGCTGTGCAGGCGGAAGCTTCGTCGGAAGCGAGGAAGATGGTGAACTTCGCGACCTCGTCCGGCACGAGCTTGCGCTTCAGGCATTGTCGTTGCATCAGCTCGACCTCGCCCTCGGGCGTCATCCATTTGTCGAGCTGGCGCTCGGTCATGATCCATCCCGGCGCTATCGCGTTCACGCGGATGTTGTAGGAGCCGTAATCGCGCGCCAGCGAGCGTGTGAGACCGATCACGCCTGATTTGCTGGCGGTGTAGGCGGCCATGCCGCCTTGTCCGGCGATCCACGACACGGAGCCGAAATTGATGATGGCACCGGCGTTCGCCGCCTTCATGTCCGGCAACACGGCCTGCGCAGCAAAGAACTGGTGCTTCAAATTGACCGCGATGCGGTCGTCCCAATACTCCGGTGTCATTTCCTCGGTGCTGTGCCGCTCGTCATGCGCGGCATTGTTGACGAGGATGTTGATCGCGCCGTGCACGTTCCGCGCCTCCGCGACACCGGCGCGCAACGCGGCGATATCGGTCAAGTCGACCCGCATGAAACTCGCGTTAAGCCCTTGGTCCGATAGCTCGCATGCCAGGGATTGGCCCTCGTCGACTTTGATGTCGAAGAACACGACATTGGATTTCTGCAGTGCGAAGCGCCGCACGATCGCAGCGCCAATTCCGGATGCGCCCCCGGTGACGAGAACAACCTTGCCGGCGAGGTCGGAATAAACGGCAGCCATGGATATCCCTCGATTTGCGTTGGGCAGCGCAACGCGCTGCCGACTCTCCCGCTCACCTTAGCTACTGCGCTCGTGAGGTGCATAGATCAGAATTTCAGTTGCGTACCTCAAAAATCGAAGGCAGGATTGCACCAAAGAATAAAAGCCGTTGGGAGGAATGTGATGAGACTGCTCGGGAAACTGGGACTGGCCGTTGTCGCATGCCTGTTCGGGGCGAAACTCGCTGCGGCCGAAACGACGGTCAAGTGGCTGCACATCGAGGCCAACCCGGCCCAGGTCAAAATCTGGGAGGAGGTTGCGCGCGCCTATGAGGGGTTGCATCCGGGCGTGAAGGTCGAGATGCAGTTCCTCGAGAACGAGGCCTACAAGGCCAAGCTGCCGACCATCCTGCAATCCAAAGACCGGCCCAACATCATCTACAGCTGGGCGGGCGGTGTCCTGAAGACGCAGATCGAGGCCGGCGTGCTCGAAGAGATCACCGATTCTGTGAAGGGTTACAGCGACAGTCTCACACCGGCGGCGCTCGCCGCCTTCACCAGCAACGGCCGTGTTTATGGTCTGCCCACAGCACTCTCGCAGGTTGGCTTCCTCTGCAACAAGGAGCTGATGGCCAAGGCGAAGGTCGATCCTGCCGGGATCAAGAGCTGGGACGATCTGCTTGCTGCCGTGAAGACGTTGAAATCCGCCGGCGTGACCCCGATCGTCGTCGGCGGCGCCGACAAATGGCCGCTGCACTTCTACTGGACGCATCTTGCTGTGCGCATCGGCGGCAAGGCGGCGTTCGATGCGGCGCTACGCGGCGAGAACGGCGGCTTTGCCGGGGAGACCTTCCAAAAATCCGGCGAGCTGTTCAAGCAGCTCGTGGATCTCCAGCCGTTCCAGAATGGCTTCCTGGGTTTCAAGAATCCGCAAGCCGTCGGCTATTTCGGCGACGGCAAGGCGGCGATGACGCTCGCGATCAGCACGGTCTATCATCTGCAACGCGCTCTCGCCGCCGACAAAGTCGGATTGAACGAAGACAAGATCTGCTGGTTCGACTTCCCGGTCGTGACCGGCGGCAAGGGCGCGCCGACCGATACGCTCGGCGGCATCACCGGTTGGCTGATTACGAAAGGCTCGCCGAAGGAGGCTGTCGATTTCCTGAAATATTTCGTCTCCAAGGATGTGCAGACGCGGCTTGCCGCCGGCAACTTCATCATCCCGGTGGTGCAGGGCGCGGATGTCGGCCTCAACAACGCTTTCATGAAGCTGATCGCCGCCAATCTGGCGAAGTCGAACTACCACCAGAACTTCTATGACCAGAGCCTCGGTCCGTCGGTCGGCCGCGTCGTCAACGATGTCACGGCCGAGATCGCCGGTGGCAGCATGAGCCCGCAAGACGCTGCCAAGGCGATCGAAGCGGCGTGGAAGCAGGGCAACTGACGGTGGCGCGGCGGACCGCGAGCGTGTCGGCGATCGGCGCTGCTGGCGAGATGGTGCCACAGGTCACGATCCGCGGCCCAAGTTGGGACGGCAGGCTGACGGTGCTCATCCTGTTCCTGCCGCCGGCGCTGCTGTTGTTCACGTTGTTCGTTGTGCTGCCGATCGGCGAAGCAGCCTGGTATTCGGGCTTCAATTGGAACGGGTTCGGCAGGCCGACCAATTGGATCGGCTTGGACAATTACCGCTTTGTGCTGGAGACCCGCGCCTTCTGGCTCGCGCTGCGCAACAACGGCCTGATTATCGGAGTTTCGCTCGCCATTCAGCTGCCGCTTGCGCTCACGCTGGCCTTGATGCTCGCCGAACGCTTTCGAGGGGCGGTGGCTCTGCGCATGCTGTTCTTCATGCCCTTTATCCTGGCGGAGATCGCGACCGGGCTGATCTTCAGCTTCGTCTATGATGGCGACTACGGCCTTGTAGCTTCGATCTGGCGCACCTTCGGCGCCGAGCCCCCACATCTGCTTGCCTCGACGGATACGGCCATGCTGGCGGTGCTGATCGTGATCGTCTGGAAGTACTTTGGCTTCCACATGATGCTGTTCATCGCAGCGCTCCAGAGCCTCGACAAGAGCCTGGTCGAGGCGGCACGCATTGACGGCGCGACCCGATCGCAAGCCTTGCGACATGTGGTCATCCCGTTGCTCTATCCGACGATTCGGCTCTCAGTGTTCTTCGCCATCGTCGGCTCGCTGCAGCTCTTCGACCTCGTCATGCCGCTGACGCGCGGCGGCCCTGCGGACTCCTCGAACACGATGGTGAGTTTTCTCTACAACAACGGCATCTCGCGCATGCGGGTCGGCTACGGGAGCGCTATCGGTGTCATTCTGTTCGCGATCTGCGTGACCTTTGCCTTCACGTACAAGCGATGGTTCATGCGCGATGAGTAACGCCAAGGCTATTCGCGCGCCGTTCGATCCCTCAATGCTGTTCAAGATGGTGTTCCTCGCCGTCGTTGCCATCATCGTCATGGTGCCGTTGCTCGCGACCTTGTTCGGTGGCTTCAAATCGCTCGGCGAACTGCGCGTCAATCCGTTTGGCTTGCCACGTCACTGGGAGTGGCAGAACTATGCCGACATCCTGTTCTCGGCACGCTACTGGCAGCTCTTGCGCAACTCACTGATTATCTCGACTCTCACGGTGGCACTGACCCTGATCGTCGCCTCGATGGCGGCATTCACCTTCGCCCATATCAGGTTCTACGGCAGCTCGATGCTGCTGAGCTACCTGACGCTGGGCCTGCTGTTTCCGGCCGCGACAGCGGTGCTGCCGCTCTTCATCAAAGTGCGCGATCTCGGGTTGCTCGATACATATTTTGGCGTTGCCCTGCCGCAGGCAGCCTTCGGTCTTGCGATGAGCGTGCTGCTGCTGCGGCGTTTCTTCAAGGACATCCCGTACGAACTGCTGGAGGCCGCGCTGGTCGACGGCTGCAGCTATATCAAGTTTTTCCGCTATGTGACGTTGCCTTTATCGCGGCCGATCCTGGCGACCGTCGGCACCATCACCTTCGTCAACAGCTGGAATGCCTATCTGTTGCCGCTGGTGATGCTCAACACCGACGCGCTCTATCCCTGGCCGCTCGGTATCATGATTTATCAGGGCGAGTATTCGTCCGAGTGGCATCTGATCCTCGCCTTCATCACGCTGACCATCCTGCCGACGATCGTTCTCTTTCTTCTGGCGCAGAAACACATCGTCGCTGGCCTCACCGCAGGCGCGGTCAAGGGGTGAACGGTACCTCACGGAGATCACAATGAGAAAAGTCGGCATCGGCATCATCGGCTGCGGCAATATCAGCACAGCTTATCTGAAGGCGGCCCAGCGCTTCCCGGTCATGGAAATCAAGGCGCTCGCCGATATGCGCAGCGACGTCGCGGAGCGGCAGGGCTCCGCCTTCGGATTGCCGGCGATGCGGGTCGATCAACTGCTCAAGCGGGACGATATTGAGATCGTCATCAATCTCACCGTGCCACTCGCCCACACTGACGTCAGCCTCGCAGTGCTAAACGCCGGCAAGCACGTTCATTCCGAGAAGCCGCTCGGCATCAACGTCACGGAAGCCCGCAAGGTGATGGATCTCGCCGCGCAAAAGGGTCTTCGCGTCGGCTGCGCGCCCGATACGTTCCTTGGCGGCGGACACCAGACCGCGCGCAAGCTGATCGACGATGGTGCGATCGGCAGGCCTGTGGCCGGTAGCGCGTTCTTCGGCTGCCCCGGCCACGAGCGCTGGCATCCGGCGCCGGGTTTCTACTATTTGCGCGGCGGCGGGCCGATGCTTGACATGGGGCCGTACTACATCACTGATCTCGTGCAGCTGCTCGGCCCGGTGGCGAGCGTGATGGGCTCGACCGCGCGTCCGAAATCCGAGCGGCTGGTCACCAGCCAGCCGATGAACGGCACGCTGATCCCGGTCGAAGTTGCGACCCATGTCGCCGGCACGCTCGAATTCGAGAGCGGGGCGGTTGTCTCAATCGCGATGAGCTTTGATGTGCCGAAGCACCGGCACGCGCCAATTGAGATTTATGGCGACAAGGGCAGCATGCTGGTGCCGGACCCGAACCGCTTCGGCGGCGAAGTGCAGGTCGCCAGGACCGGGGGCGACTGGGAGCCGGTGCCGCTGACTCATGGTCATGTCGATGGCGAGTTCCGTTCCATTGGCGTCGCCGACATGGCCTCCGCGATCCTGAATGACCGGCCGCATCGTGCCAGCGGCGCACTCGCTCTCCACGTGCTGGAGGTGATGGAGGCGTTCCAGACCTCCGCCGACGAAGGGCGACGCGTCAAGATCGAGAGCTGCGTCGAGCGGCCGGCGATGCTGCCGGCCGGGCGTGAAACCGGACAGATCGACTAAGGACAGAAACATGCGCAAGGCAATGATTGTATGGGGCGGCTGGCCGGGGCACGATCCCGATCTCTGTGCTTCGATGATCCGCGGCTGGCTGAAAGCGGAAGGCTTCGAGGTGCGGACCGAAACCACCACCGCCGCGTTCGCCGATCCCGCGATTCACGACCTGTCACTGATCATCCCGATCTATACCATGTCGAAGATCGAGAAGGCGGAAGCGCTCAACCTCTGCGCTGCGGTCCGCAGCGGCGTCGGGCTCGCCGGCCATCATGGCGGCATGGGCGACGCGTTCCGCGATTCCGTCGACTACCAGTTCCTGTGCGGAGGGCAGTGGGTTGCGCATCCCGGCAACATCATCGACTACAAGGTCGACTTGACGAAGCCGGATGATCCCATCATGAAGGGCCTGAAGAGTTTCGAGCACCGTTCCGAGCAATACTACATGCATGTCGACCCCGCCAACGAGGTGTTGGCGACGACGACCTTCACCGGCGAGCACGCGCCCTGGATCGAGGGCGTGGTGATGCCCGTGGTCTGGAAGAAGCGATACGGCGCGGGCAGGGTGTTCTATTCCTCGCTCGGCCACCGCGCCTACGAGCTCGACGTACCGGAGATCCGAACGTTGATGACCCGTGGCATGCTGTGGGCCGCACGCGAATGACTGCTGGTGCGACCCAGCCGGTGATTCGTGCCACGCTTGAGGACGTCGCGCGCACGGCGGGTGTTTCGCTCGCCACGGTCGACCGCGTCGTCAACCGGCGTGAGGGCGTGCGCGCCAAGACCGTCGCGCGAGTCGAGGCCGCGGTGGCAAAACTCGGCTATCGGGCCGACGTCGCGGCCGCTCGGCTTGCCCGCGGGCAGACGTTCCGCTTTGCCTTCGTGCTGCCGACCGGCAGCAACAGCTTCATGACCAACCTGACCGAGCAGGTCCAGCGCACCGCGGACTGGCTCGCCGGCCAGCGCGGCTTCATTGATGTCCTCCATGTTGACGTGTTCGATCCGGACGTACTCGCCGCCGCCCTGGAAAATCTCTCGCCGGCGTATCAGGGCGTCGCCGTCATCGCGCTCGACCATCCCAGGGTACGCGCGGCGATCGACGAACTCACCGCGCGCGGGGTCGCTGTGGTGACCCTTGTGTCGGACGCGCCGAGCTCGCGTCGCCTGCACTATGTCGGCATCGACAATCCGGCGGCAGGCCGCACCGCTGCAACGCTGATGGGACGGTTCCTCACTGGTCGCAAGGGGACGGTGGCCGTGATCGCGGGATCGTTGTCGCTGCGCGATCACACCGAACGGCAATTCGGCTTCCACCAGATCCTGTCCAGCGAGTATCCGAACCTGCTCGCGCTGCCGGTGATCGAGGGCCGCGACGACAGCGAGCGCACGCGAGAGCTCACTGCGGCACTGCTCGCGCGCCAGCCCGATCTGCGCGGCATCTACTGCTGCGGCGCCGGCAACCGTGGCATCGCCGACGCGCTCGAGGCCTCAGGACGCGCGCGCGAGGTGGTCTGGATTGCCCATGAGCTCACTCAATATACACGGCGTTTCCTGGTGCGCGGCGCGCTCGATGCCATCATCAACCAGGATCCCGGCCACGAGGCACGGTCTGCGGCGAGAATTCTGCTCGCGCATTGTTCGGGTGAGCCCATCAGCCCCGACCAGGAGCGCATCCGCATCGACATTTTTCTGCGGGACAATCTGCCGTAATCTCGACTGGCCGGCGGGGCGCATCAGAAGCTCGCGGCCATTTCGGCCAGACGTTGGTGGGCCCTTTCGCGGGCCGCTTCCATGGGCTGTTGCGGTCCGGTGGTTGGCCCAATCAGAATGAAACGGACATTGTTGATGCCGACAAAGCGCAAGATTTCGCGGAGGTAAGGCGTTGCCATGTCGATGCGGCCGCGGTTCATGCCGGTGGCAAAATCGCTGCCACTGGCGATGATGACGATGGTCGGCCGGTCCTTCAGCAGCGGGATATATCCCAGGGACGGGTCGAACCGGAAGGTGAGCCCGGGTTGGACGATGACGTCGAACCATTGCTTAAGCTTATAGGGAATGCTGAAGTTCCACATCGGCGTCGAAATCAGCACCCGCTCGGCGAGCGCTAAGCGCACCGCCATCCGCTCGGCTTCCGCGAAACTGTCCCGCTGCGCGTCGTTGAAGGCTTGCGCCTTCATCCGCGCATATTTGGCTTCGACAATGGGGCCTGAAAACTCCGGCAGGCGCTCCCGCCAGAGATTCATGACGTCCACGTCCCAGTCGGGCCGAGCTCGGCGAAAGCCGTCAAGGAAAACGCGTGCGCCGGCGCTTGACCAGGAGTCGTCGCGGGGCGAGCAGGACAGGTGCAGGAGCTTCGCCACCGCTCATCCCAGCGCTTTGATGACCGCATCGGCCTTGGTCACGACGGCGACGTTTTGCATGGCAAAGTTGATCGACGCAGCGTGCCAATCGGCGTTCATGGTCGAGCAGCAATCCTCGGGAACAACCATGAAGTAGCCCTTGTCGGCACCTGTCCGCGCCGTGTGCTCGACCGACATGTTGGTCCAGGCGCCGGTGTTGATGATCATGTCGCGGCCGGTTGCTTTCAGAATTGTTTCGAGCCTCGTGCCTTCCCAAGCGCTCATGCGCACCTTCTCGACCACGAAGTCGCCGGGCCGTGGTTCGAGACCTGACACCGGTGCCGCGCCCCAGCTTCCGCGCACCATCGCCTTGCTGTCGAGGAGACCCTCGAACAGCGGCGCATTCAAGGTCACGCCGGGCGCGCCGGACTCGACGACGAACCAGACATGAATGATGGCGACGCCGCGCGCCCGCGCCGTTTCCGCCAGGCGGCGAACATTCTCGACGACATGCTGCTGGCGCGCATGCCCGGGCGCGCCGGAATCGGCAAAGGCGCCACCGTCCATGATGACGTCGTTCTGGAGGTCCTGGATGATCATGGCACAGCGTCGCGGGTCGAGCTGCATTTCGCCGTCGGCGAGGACGGGTGCAGCGGAAGCAGAGCCGGTCGCTGCAGTGCCGCTGCCTCGCTTGCCGCTCATATAGGGCTCATGGCGCGGTCCGACCTTGGTGGGGACGGCATAGACCGAGTGCGTCGAAGTCAGGTACAGCGTGCGAAAATCCGGCCCGCCCCAGGTAAGGTTGGCGACGAGCTCGGGCAGGCGGAGCTTGCCGAGCAGCTCGCTCTGCGGCGAATAGACCCAGACCCCGCCGGGTGCCGTAACCCAGACGTTGCCGTGCTGGTCGCACTTCATGCCGTCCGGCAAGCCGGGCTCGAGTTCGGAGCGGATGCCGCTCCCGAATACACGCGCACTCGACAGCGAGCCGTCGCCGTTGACGTCGAATACGCGGATCAGTGCCTGCACGGTGTCGTTGACATAGAGCAGTTTCTCGTCGGGCGAGAAGCACAGCCCGTTCGGTTGGTCGAACAGATTGCGGTCAACGACCAGCTTCGGCTCGGCGCCGGGCACGACGCGATAGACGCCCTGGAAACCGAGCTGCCTTGGCCGCTCGACGCCATAGACTGGCATGCGGCCGTACCAGGGATCCGAGAAATAGATCGCGCCGGAGGAGTGCACGCAGACGTCGTTGGGGCTGTTAAGCTCCTGCCCCCCAAAGTGCGAGGCTAGCACCTCGCGCCGCCCGTCCGGCCGCTCGCGGATCAACGACGATGTCGCGTGCTCGCAAACGATCAAATTGAGCTCGGCGTCATAGGTCATGCCGTTGCATTTGTTCGACGGACGTTTGACCTCGGCGATGCCGCGCCGCCCATCCCAGCGCCGGCGCACGTCGCCCGGCATGTCCGAGAACAGCAGATAATGATCGACCGGATGCCAGATCGGTCCCTCCGTGAAGTCAAAACCGGTGCCGATCTGCGCGACCGGTGCGTAAGGATCGATCAGGGTCTCGAATTCGGAGCGCAAGGTGACGTGCGTCATCGTCCATCCTCTGGCGTCTAGGCCGGAAACCAGTTGCGCTGGGGCAGGGATTGCACGACCGGTCCAGGGACCTGGTCGTGCAGCCGGCCGACGACGTTGCCGCCCTCGATCTTGGCGGGACGGTCGTGGACCGGCAGCAGATAGCGCGAATTGCTGAGCAGCTTCTTGATGGCGGCCTTCTCGGCCCGCTTGGTGGTGCCGTGGTTGCCCGTGGTGCGTGGCTCCCAGTCGTGGATCTCGTTGAAGGGCGTCACGATCTGGTCGTTGAAATCATAGATGACGTCACCGCAGATGGTGGCGATGCCGTCGGCGGTTTCTACGATGATGTTCATCGACCCCTCGGTATGCGCATTCGCGGCGTCGCAGTAGACGCCCGGCATCAGCTCGATGGGACCCGTGATTTCGAGGTCGAGAAAGCGCAGCGCGCTCTTGGTGTGCAGACGGTCGATCAGATGCTTGATATCCGGCGCCGGATATTGCGGATGCATGAGGCCGGACACGGAATACTCGAGCTCGCGGCGGTTGAGGACGACGGTCGTGTTCATCGGAAACAGATCGTCCTTGCCAGCGTGGTCGATATGCAGATGGGTGTGGCAGACGAAACGCACATCGCCCATCCGCACGCCGTGCCGCGCAAGCTGGTTCTCAATCATGTGCTCGTGATACTGCAGGCCGCGCATCCCCAGCGTTTCCATGATCTGGTTGGAGCGGTAACCCGTATCGACCACGACCGGGTATTTGCCGCCGAGGATCAGGAAGCCGAGGGTGAGGACACGGCGGGTGCGGCCGCAGTCGTGGCCGAGAACCAGAAAGCTCGATTCCAGCTCGATATCGCCATAGTCCAGGATCTTGATTTCCAGCGGCATTCCGTCCCTCCTGTGTCCGTTCTTATTGGTTTCCTCGGCGCTCAGAGCCGATAGACGCGCATGGCGGTGGTTCTGAAGATGGCTTCGCGCTGATCATCTCGCAGCGGCGCTGCGGCGGCACGGAACGCATCGATCAACTCGCGGTAGCTGGTCCACAATTTCTCGATTGGAAAATTCGAGCCGAACAAGCAGCGTTCGGCGCCGAAGATCGCGATCGTGTCGGTCAGGACGGATGCGATATGCGCGGGGTCGTTGCGGTGGATGAAGGTTCCGAGCCCCGACAGTTTCGACACGACGTTCGGGCAGGCGGCGAGGCGGGCCATCCCGGCACGCCACGCGGCGCGGGCTGAGGGTGAAAGGTCCTCGAGCATGCCGGCGTGCTGGAGGATGAAGATCACCTTGGGGCAGGCTTCCGCAAGGTGTGCGGCGTCCGGCATCTGCGGCGTGAACACCTGAAGGTCAAAGCTCCAGCCATAGTCCGCAAGGCAAGCGATATTGCGCTGGATCACGGGATCGGTGCAGAGATCCGGCCGCGCGGCAAAGCGATAAAGCGGGTTCTCGTGCCAATGCAGTTGCATGCGAACACCGCGTACCAGGGCATGGCGCTTCAGGCGGTCGAGCTGTGGACGCACATCGCCCACTGAAAAGTCGGCGTAAGCCACGATGGCATGCGGCCAGCCGTGCTCCTCGGCGGTCTGCTGCACCCAAGCGGCCTCGTCCTCGAAGCGGTCATTGGTCCAGTTGGTCTGGACATAGACCGACCGGGTAACGCCGCTGCCTTCGAGGTCGCCGAGATATTCCTCGATCGGGTAATCGCGCCGGATCGGCTCGTATGGACCGAAGATGCGCGGTTGCATCGGACCGACCAGCCAGGGCAGGTCGGCCTGGCGCCAGATATGATGGTGCCCATCGACGATGTCGGTCACGCAACTCTCCTTTGTCCCAGCGCCAGCACGTGCGCGACGATCGACGCGCTCGATCCACCATCGACGAGGTCGTCGACGAGGCGTTCGATCGCGACCAGCGCTTCGGTCTGCGGGCGAAAGCCGGGACCAGACGCGAGCGGCGTCAGCCAGCTCACGCGCCACGCACGGCGCGATAGTTTCGCGACCGCGTCGCGCAGCGCATCGGGTTCGCCCCGCTCCAGGCCGTCGGAAACGATGATCACGGCGGCGCCCCGCGCGTATCCGCCGAAGCGGGGCACCGCGAGAAAGGCCTGAAGCGCATCGCCGATTCGGGTGCCGCCGTCCCAGTCGCTCACCACGTAGGCCGCGGCGTTGAGCGCTTGCTCGCGCCGCTTGAGACGCAACGGCCGGGTGATGCGGGTCAGCCGTGTGCCGAAGGTGAAGACCTCGACGTTGGGCGCCGCCTGCACCAGCGCGTGCGCGAACTTCATATTCTCCTCGGTGCGGGTCTTCATCGAGCCGGAGACGTCGATCAGAAGCAACACCTTGCGTGGACGCTGCCGCCGCTTCAAACGTCCCAGCCGGAGGATTTCGCCGTCGCTGCGAACGGAGTCGCGCAGGGTGCGGCGCAAATCCGCGTAGGGCCCGCTGCGTGCCCGCATGCGGCGATGGCCGCGCCGCTTCGGTAGGCGCCTGGGTGCCTCGCGGGACAGACGGCGCAGCGCACCGGTGGTCGAGAGCTGCGCAAACCGGCGCTCGACGAGGGCTTCGGCGCGCGCTGCTGCGAGACCGGACTCATTGGCTTCGTCCGACAACAGCGGCTCGTCGTTTCCGCGGGCCTCCTCTTGCAGCCGAACCGTCTCGTCGTCCTCACCGTCATCGACGCGCTCGATGGCCTCGTTTCCACGAAAGTGCAGATCGAACAGCCGGTCGAACGTTGCACGACGGTCCGGCGGAGGGGCCAGTGTTGCGAGGGCTGCCTGCCGAATGTCCTCCAGGCGGCGGGGACCGAGCAACTGGATTGCGGCCAGGAACGAGGTCGTCTGTTCCGGTGCGACGGCAAACCTGTTCGTTCGCAACAAGCCGACGAACGAGATGAAAACACGCGCAGCGTGCGGCAGTTCGGGTTCGGCGCTCATGCAGAGGCCTCCGCCAGCAGGGCATCGAGGCGCGGCGAGATAAAGTGCAGATCCTCCTCGTCTTTCAGGGCAACGCCGATCGAGCGCCTGAATGCATCAGGCCAGCGCGCCCCGCCCTTGTGCAGCAGCGTGGCGGCCTCAGCCCAGTCGACGGCCTCGGCAATCCCGGGCGCCTTGCTGAGCGGCTCGCGTCGCAGCTTCTCGACGGCCGCGACGACGGCCCGCGCGGTCCCTTCGGCGACGCTGGAGGCCCGCATCATCACGATGCGCGCTTCGCGCTCAGCGGTGGGATAGTCGATCCAGTGATAGACGCATCGCCTCCGCAACGCTTCATGAAGATCCCGCGTGCGGTTTGAAGTCAGGACGACGACCGGGCGCTCGGAGGCGCGCACCGTACCGCGTTCCGGGATCGAGATCTGGAAGTCAGACAGAAACTCGAGCAGGAAGGCTTCGAATTCCTGGTCGGCGCGATCGATTTCGTCGATCAATAGCACAGTCGAGTCAGGCGCGCGCAGCGTCGCCAGCATGGGTCGCTCGATCAGAAACGTTTCGCCATAGATGTCGATGCTCTCATCGCCGGCCTGACGGATGGCGAGCATCTGGCGCGGATAGTTCCATTCATAGAGTGCGGCGGACGCGTCGATGCCTTCGTAGCATTGCAGGCGGATTAGTCGGCGGCCGAGGACAGCGGCAATAGCTTTGGCGGCCTCGGTCTTGCCGACGCCCGGCGCGCCCTCGAGCAGCAATGGCTTGCCCAACGCCAGCCCGAGATAGGCCGCGGTCGCCAGTCCCTCGTCGGCGAGGTAATAGGCCGCCCGAAGCGCCTTCTCCAGGGCCTCGGGGCTGTCGATGCCGACGATGTTGCTGCGGACGGCCATCGAGTCCTCAGCGCCGCGCCTGAGGGCGCGCACCGCCCTCGGCCTTGATCGCGCGCAGCACCTTCTCCGGCGTAATCGGCAGATCGTCGATGCGGACGCCGACGGCGTTGAAGATGGCATTCGCAACCGCTGGCAATACGGGATTCGCGCACATTTCGCCCGGACCCTTGGCGCCAAAGGGGCCATCGGGGGCGGGACGTTCCAACACGGCGATGTCGTGCGGGCAGATGTCGCCAGGACCGGGCATGACATATTCGACGAAGTCGCGAGGGCCGTGGATAGGGTCGGGATAATAGGGTTCAGGCGTCTCGTAGAGCGCGTGACTGACGCCCATCCACGCGCCGCCGACGAGCTGTTGCTCGACCAGGCGCGGGTTGAGCGCACGGCCGAGCTCATAGGCCGAGTCCATGCGGATCATCGTGACCTCGCCGGTCTCGTCGTCAACCTCGACCTCGGCGACGAGACAGGCGTGGGCGTAGCAGGTCGCCGGCGACATCTCGCCGGTTTCCGGATCGACATTGGACAGGGGAACCAGGAAGATGCCACGACCCGCGATGGTCTTGCCCTGCTTGAACTGCGCCGCGATGGCGACGTCCTTGGTGGAGATCGAGCGGTGCGGCGCGCCCTTGACGTGGATGTTGCCACGCCCGTCGGTTTCGAGATCGGCGGCGTTGACCTCGAGTTCCTCTGCTGCGGCTTCCATCATCACGCCGCGCGCCTCGCGCGCCGCCGCCATCACGGCATTGCCGACGCGATGTGTGCCGCGCGAGGCGAACGAACCCATGCAATGCGGACCGGTATCGGAATCGGCGGTGTCGACATAGACGTCCTCGACGGGTACGCCGAGTGTCTCTGCGCAAATCTGCCGCGTTACCGACTTCATGCCTTGGCCGAGATCAATCGACGACAGCGCCACGGTGAACTTGCCGCTCGGATTGGAGTGAACCAGGGCCTGGCTGGGATCGCCACCGAGGTTCATGCCGATGGGATAATTGACCGACGCGATGCCGCGTCCGCGATGTCGGGTCATCTCAACGCCTCCTGGTGCCGAACACGGATGAGAATCGACCCGCCCCATGCGAGGGCGATGTTGGTCGCGATGGCTGCGGCGGTGGCGGTGCGGGCGGTGGGGGCTCGCGCGGCGGTTCGCGCGACGCGGTCGTTGGCAGGCGATCATAGCTCGTGCGCTGCTGCGCCGGCGTAGTTATCCGCGCGTTGGTGTCGGCAGGCGTCCGCGGGATGGCGGCGCGGCTGCCGCCTCCGTCCTTGCGGGAGGAGGCGCGCTTGAACTCGTCGCGGATCGGCCATTTGGCTTTCTCGGCAGCGACCTGGACGCACTCGATCAGTGCCGTGTTCTTGGCCTCGCGCCGATGCGCCTTCATGTCGCCGTCGCGATAGGCATTGAGGATACGGAACTCCATCGGATCCATGCCGACGAGGTTCGCGAGCTTGTCCATCTGGCACTCGATCGCAAAATCCATTGCCGTGACGCCGAAGCCGCGCATCGCGGTTGCCGGCGTACGGTTGGTGAAGACGCAGTAGACATCGCCATAGACGTTCGGGATGGTGTAAGGCCCTGGCAGGTGGGCTGCGCATTTGACCGCTGCATAGCTTGAGAGCCGCGTATATGCGCCGCTGTCGAAATATGCGCGGATCTTTCGCGCGACGACCCGGCCGTCGCGCATCACGCCGTCCTTGATGTAGATGCGCTCGGCGCCGCGCGGCGGGCCGTATTGCATCTCTTCTTCGCGTCCGAACACGTAACGCACGGGACGTCCCGTCAGCATCGCACCCAGGATGCATAAAGGTTCGGTCAGCGTGTCCACCTTGCCGCCAAAGCCGCCGCCGACGGTGCCGCCAATGAAATGGAAGGTGTTGGAGGGGACGTCGAGAATCTTGGCGCAGGTGTCGACTGAGAAGAACAGTGCCTGCGTCGACGTATAGACGACGTAGCGCCCGTTGGTGTCGGGCGCCGCGATCGAGCCGTTGGTTTCGGTCGGCGCGTGCTCGATAGGCGACATCTGGTAGCGCTGCTCGAGCACGTGATCGGCGGTCGCGAGCGCGGCATCGGCATCGCCGAAGCGGAGTTTTTGGTGGTCATATACGTCGTGATAAATGAAGGCATTCTTCGGATAAGTATCGTTGACGACCGGTGCGCCGGCCTTCAACGCATGTTCCACGTCGAACACGGCAGGCAACGGCTCATAGTCGATCCGCACCTTTGCAATCGCCTCGAACGCCTCGCGCTCGCTGTCGGCGACGACAGCCAGGATCGGTTCGCCCTTGTAGCGGACCTTGTCGACGGCCAGCGACGGTTCGTCGTCCTTGCCGAAATTGATCAGGCTCAAGAGCGTGTTGAGGTTACGGGGCACGTCGGAGCCGCGGATGATCCGGCGCACGCCGGCGGAGCGCTCGGCCTCCGCGGTGTCGATCCGTCGGATCCTTGCATGAGAATGGGTCGAGCGGACGACTTTCAGGTGCAGCATGCCCTGGAGCTTGTGGTCGTTGAAATAGCTCGATGTGCCCGTGACATGGCCGAGCATGTCCTGGCGCTGTGTGCCCTTGCCGATCTCGTTGAGATTATCGTCGCGCTCGTCCGCGAAAATGTCTTTGCGCAGTTCCAGCATGGTCTGGTCCTTCAGGCGCTCACCCGGCCGCCGGAGGCGGCGAGGATGGCGTTGATGATCGGCTCGTAGCCGGTGCAGCGGCAGATGTTGCCGGAGATCGCCTCGACGATCTCGGCGCGGCTCGGGGAGGGATTGCGGTCGAGCAGCGCCTTGGCCGCCATCAGCATGCCCGGCGTGCAATAGCCGCACTGGGCAGCAAAATTCTCGGCGAAAGCGCGTTGCAGCGGATGCAGGTTTGGTCCTTGCTTCAGGCTATCCAGCGTCTCGACGGAGCGGCCGGCGACGGTCTCGGCCAGCGTCAGACAGGAGAGATGAAGCTCGCCGTCGACCAGGACGCTGCACGTGCCGCAGCCCCCCTGGCCGCAACCGAACTTCGGCGTCATGTCGCCGATCAATTCGCGAAGCGCGACGAGCAGGTTGGTGCCGCCATCGACGAAAATGGCGACATCGCTGCCGTTGTGACGAAATTGCAGGGCAGTCCTGGCCATACGATCTATTCCTGACCCAAGAGAAGACGACGCAGATGTACGCCGACGATCTCGCGGCGATACCAGGCGCTGCCGAGCGCGTTGTCGGACGGCGATGTTCCTTCCACGGCTGCAGAGGCTGCGGCCGCAATGGTCGCGGCATCGAGCGAGCGGCCTTCCAGCGCGCGTTCGGCCGCCCGCGCACGTATTTGCGTCGGCGCCATCGATCCCAATGCAATGCGTGCCCCGGCGACCCGCCCGCCGCTGATAGGCAGATGTGCGGCGAGCGTGATAACCGAGCCGCCTTTGGGCTTGATTCGTGCGATCTTGCGGTAGCGGAAAGCCTCCGCGCTCGCCGGCCGCGTGCAGGACACCGACAGCACGAGCGTGCCCGCCTGCCTTTCACGTGACTGCAAAAACTCCTCAATCGGAATGTCGCGCGATCCAAAGCCGCCTTGCAGGGCCACGGTGGCATCGAGCGCAAGCATGGCGACGGTGAAATCGCCATAGGGATTGGGCGCAAACAGATTGCCGCCCACCGTACCCATGTTGCGCACCGCCGGGCCACCAATCGAGCGGGCAGGAGCGTGCAGGAAAGCGAGGTCGCGCTCGCCCAGAATCCGGGCGAAAGTTACGCCGGCACCCAGTGTGATCCGCGGGCCTGAGGGGTCGATGCGCATCAAGGCATGGTCATTGGCGCGCACGACGGTCGAGATGGAGATGTCGCCTTCGTTCAGTGCGCGGATCACGAGCGTGCCGCCGCCGAGATAGCGCGCATTGCGATCGGACGACAGCGCTGCGGCGGCCTCACTCAAACTCGTGAAGGTCTTCACCGTCACAGTCATGTTGACACAGCCTCCTTGAGGTGCCGGCGGATCGCGTCGAACCCCGCTTGGTAGATATCTTCCGCGACCATGTGGGTGATACGGTCCTTGTCCTCCGGCCGTGTCGAGAAGCGGGATTCCCAGTGCCAGAAGGTGCGGTCGCCGTCCGTCACGGGCAGCAGGCGGACGTGGGCCACGTAGTTGAACATCGGGACCGGCGTATCGAGCAGGCAATAGCTGAAGGTCTGCTCCAGATCCGATAGCGTCAGCAATTGCTCGCGCAGCTCGGAGCCGTCCTGGAGCTTGAACCGCCTGACACAGCCGATCTTGTCCGAGGCTTGGGCGCGCTCGATCGTGGAGGTCGCGACCGCCGGATGCCAACGATCGTGCCCGTTGAAATCGCGCAGCACGGCCCACAGGGAGCCGGTCGGCGCATCCACGATCGTGCTCTTGATGATGTGCGGCACGGCGCTCAGCCTCCGAACTGGCGTTTGAGAGCGTCGAAGCCGCCCTGGAACACGCCGCCGCCGATATTTGCGACGAGCTCCGCCTCCCGCTCGGGTGCGCAGTCGAACTCGGCGGTCCATTCCATGAAGGTCTGGTCGCCATCCGTGACCGGCGTCAGCCGAAGCGTGGCGACGTAGTCCTCGACCCCCATCGGGGATTCGAGGATCGAGTAGGTGCAGAACATGTCGTAATCGGACAGGCCGAGCAGCTTCTCCCGGATACGATCGCCGTTGCGCAGGCGAAAATCCCTGACGCAGCCGATCTTGTCGGAGGGCTCGCCGCCCTCGATGCGGCTTTCCGCAATCGCGGGATGCCAGTTCGGCAGACCGTTGAAGTCGCGCACCCGCGCCCAGACGCGGTCGTTGCGCGCGTTGACGACGGTTGAGACGTAGACGCGGGCCATGGTGCGACCTCAGCTCTTCTTCCGAGGGCTGCGCTCGGCGGGCGGCTCGCCCTCGGCCGAAGGCGAGGGTGCAGCGGCTGGCTTCTCGCCGCCGCCGCCCTTGCGTGCGGAGTCCTTGATGCCCTGCATGTCGCGCGCTTCCCGGATCAGGCCTGGCATCTTGGCGAGGCTGCCGCCTTCGACGCCGATGTCCGCCAGAAGCGAGTCGATCAGCGGCGCCTGGACGCGGTAGCGCAGCGCCGAGTCGATCACCTCGTCGGTGGCGCTGCGGCCGCCATTGCCGCCATGGCCGTTGCCGTTGAGGCCGTCGACCTGGAGGATGCGGATGCCCTCGATCTTCTCCATCGGCTTCACGCTCTCACGGACGATGCCCTCGATGCGGTCGAGCAGCTTTCGCCGGAACAGCGAGTAGCGCGCCTGGTCGGTCAGCACGTTCTCGGCCTCGTTGAGCATACGCTGCCCCTCGGCCTCGACCGCAGCGCGGATCCGTTCGGCTTCCGCGGCAATTCGCGTCTCCTCGGCCTGCTTCTCGGCGATCAGGATCTCCACGGTCTTACGGCGCTTCGCAATCTCGCTCTCGCGCGCGGTAATGACACGCTCGGTCGCTTCAGTGGCATGCACCCGCGCTTCCTCGGCCGAGGCCTTGGCCGCAGATTCCTCCAACGACTTCAGGTGGATGGCAATCGCCTTCTCCATCAGAACGGTCTCGACCTCCCTCTCGCGATTGATTTCAAGCTTGCGTAGCTCGCGCTCGCGGCCGATGCGGGCCTCGTCGAGGCCACGATCGGACGCGATGCGGGAGCGCTCGACCTCTTCGCGCGCGGCAATCTCGGCTTCCTGGAGCGACTGGACACGGGCGACCTCGAGTTGTTCGATGGAACGTCGGCGTTCGATCCGCGCCGCCTCCAGCGCATGCTCGCGCGAGACATCCGTGGTCTCGACCTCCCTGCGCGCGACAATCTCGGCCTGCCTGACCTGGCGGTCGGCGTCGATGCGCTCGGACTTCTTGGTCGAAAGCGCAATGACGCGGTCCTCGTCCGCGATCTCGATCGCCTTCTTGTGCTCGATGTTGAGGACTTCGCGCTTCTTGGAGGACGTGATCCGCTCGGCTTCGAGCGCGAGATCGACGCCGATGCGCTGGCGCTCGATGGCGTCGCGACGCTTCAACTCGGCAGCCTCGAGCACGGCGGTGCGCTCGATCTCGAGCGCGCGCGTGTCACGCTCGGCCTGAATACGCTCGGCTGCAACGGACTTCTCCTGCGCAATCCGGGCGGCTTCGATGGCTTCGCGTGAGGCAATGTCGGCTTCCTCGACGGCGCGGTTTCGGGCGATTTCCAGCGAGCGAACGCGTTCTTGCTGGGTGATGCGGGCAGCTTCCGTGGCTTCGCGCGCCGTGACCTCTGCGACTTCCAGCGTCTGGTTGCGTTCGATCTCCAACTGCCGGGTATTTTGCTCGACCGCGATGCGCTCGACGGCGAGCCTATGCTCGCGGGCGATGCGCGCCGCCTCGACCGCGCGTTGCGCCTCAATCTCGGCTTCCTGGATGTTACGCACCTGCTGGATCTCCAGCGCTCGGGTGCGCTCATCGGATGCGATGCGCTCGACATTGACGATCATGATCTGGGCGATGCGGGCCTTTTCGGTGGTCTCGCGGGCAGCGATCTCGGCTTCGTCCACGGCGCGAGTCCGGTCGATCTCGCGGCGTCGGGTCTCCTCCTCGTTCGCGATGCGGGCGTCGGTCACGACGCGGTCTTGCTGGATACGCGCTTTCTCGATTGCCTCGCGGGCGGTGATCTCGGCTTCCTCGACGGTCTGCATCCGCTCGATTTCGCGCTGGCGCACCTCGCGCTCGGAGGCGATGCGGCTGGTATCGATCGAGCGCTGGTTGGCGATCCGGGCCTTCTCGATATCCTCCCGTGCGAGCAGTTCCTTCTCCTCGATGGTGCGGGTGCGCTCGATCTCCCGCTGACGGGTCTCACGCTCCGAAGCGATGCGGGCTTCGGCGATCGCCTGGTCGTTGGCGATTCGCGCCTTCTCGATGGTTTCACGGGCGGAAATCTGCGCCTGCTCGGCTTCGGTCTCGCGCAGGGCTCGCTCACGTGCGACTTCGGTGCGTTGCAGGGCGCGGCGCATCTCGATGTCACGCTCCTGTTCGAGGCGCGCCGTCTCGCTTTCGCGTTCGATCTCAAGCGCCTGCCGCTCGGCCTCCAGGTTGCGGGAGCGGATCTTGATCATCGAAACCTGCTCGATGTCGTTGCGCAGCTTGCGTTTGGCCTCGATGTCCTCCATCAGGCGGGTCAGACCTTCGGCGTCGAAGCGGTTCGAGGGATTGAAGAATTCGAGATCGGTCTGGTCGAGATCGGTGATCGCGACTGACTCCAGCTCGAGTCCGTTCTGGGCGAGTGCTTCTGCCGCGTTGGCTTTGAGGCGGGCGACGTACTCACCACGCTGCTCGTGCATCTGCTCGAGGGTCATCTCCGAGGCAACGGAACGAATGGCTGAGATGAATTTGCCGGCGAGGAGGGCGTGGAGCTGCTCGGGCTCCATGGTGCGGCGGCCGAGCGTGGCGGCCGCGATAGACACGGCTTCGCGGGTCGCCTGGACCCGGACATAAAAGTCAGCCTCGATGTCGACGCGCATGCGGTCTCGGGTGATCACGGCGTCCTGGCGGGAGCGAACGATGCCCATCGGCTGCACGTTCATGTTGACCGGCGTGTAGTCGTGGATGAACGGCAGCACGAAGGCGCCGCCGTTGATCACAACGCGCTCGCCGAGCAGGCCGGTGCGAACGAATGATGTCTCCTTGGACGAGCGATGATAGAGCCAGTTCACGATGTAGACGCCGACCACGATCACCACGACGGCGACGATCAACCAGAGGATCAATTCACCGACCAGAGTCCCTGACATGTTTCTCTCCCTCGACCTTTCGGCGTTATCGCGCGCCGATCGCCTTGAATTTGCGAACCTGATCCGTCAGCGCCCGCTCGACCGGCAGCCGCTCCATCGAGGAGGCGCCGTAGAAGCCGTGGCAATTGCGTGTGTTCCTCATGATGAAATCGGCATCGTCAGGATCGGAGATCGGTCCGCCATGAGCGAGCACCAGAATGTCCGGGTTGACGCCGAGCGCGGCGGAGGCCCAGGTGTCGATGTGCGCTGGGCAATCAGTCAGCTTGTGTGCGGTCTGCGCGCCGATGGTCCCCCCCGTCGTCAGGCCCAGATGACAGACGATAATATCCGCGCCCGCGATCGCCATCGCGGCGGCCTCCTTCTCGCTAAAGACGTAGGGCGTCGTCAGCAGGTCCTTCTCGCGCGCCTTTGCGATCATGTCGATCTCGAGCGCGTAGGACATGCCGGTCTCTTCGAGATTGGCACGGAAGACGCCGTCGATAAGGCCGACGGTTGGAAAGTTCTGCACGCCGGCGAAGCCGAGCGCCTTCAATTGGTCCAGGAAAAGATCCATGTCGCGGAACGGATCCGTGCCATTGACGCCGGCGAGCACTGGCGTTCTGGTGACGACGGGCAGCACTTCGCCGGCCATCTCCAGCACGATCGCGTTGGCGTCGCCGTAAGCCATCAATCCCGCGAGCGAGCCTCGGCCGGCCATGCGGTAGCGGCCGGAATTGTAGATGACGATGAGGTCGACACCGCCGGCCTCTTCGCATTTGGCCGACAAGCCGGTGCCGGCCCCGCCGCCGACGATGGGCTCGCCGCGCCTTGCCATGTCGCGGAAGCGCTTCAACAGTGCAGCGCGTTCAAACCGGGCCATCGGTCACCTCGCTAGTCTCCGGCGCGCCCCGGTGCGGCCGAACAATGTTCGGAACGCGCTGACAATGGTGGAGGCGAACTCGGGGTCATTGATGTTCTTGGGAACGCGGATGAGCCGACGGTTGGCGGTCTGCCGCACGTTGCGCTCCAGCGTTCGGAACAGCGCCGCATCCGCGTCCGGATCCCAGAATGGCTGTCCTCGCGCGTCGAGCGCGGAGACGCCGCCCTCGGGCAGGAAGAAGCGCACCGGGCCGTCCATGCGGTTGAGCCGGTCGGCGACCCAGTGCCCCATGCGCTCGTTCTCCTCCGCCGTGGTCCGCATCAGGGTGACCTGCGGGTTGTGGACGTGGAACTTCCTGCCGCGGTAGCGTTCCGGGATGGTCTCGGGGGCACCGAAATTCACCATGTCCAGCGCGCCCACCGAGCCGACATAAGGCACCCGGCTGCGGATGATGGCGCCAAAGCGATCGTCGGTGGCCGGGAATACGCCGCCCATCAGGAGATCGCCGACCTCCGTGGTCGTGAGGTCGATGACGCCTGCGAGCTGCCCGGAATCGACTAGCTTCTCCATTGAGCGTCCGCCGACGCCGGTGGCGTGGAAGACGAGGCACTCGAAATCCTCGAGCAAGTCGGCGGCGATCTTCTGCACCGCGGGCGTGGTGACACCAAACATGGTGATGCCGACCGCCGGCAATCCGCTGTCGCCGCGATCCTTCCGTGCAGGCTGGTCAAGGCGCGCCTTGACCATGCCGGCCAGCGCATTGGCGCCGTTGGCCAGCACAGCGCGTGAGATCGAATTGAGGCCCTGCACGTCCGCAACCGAATGCATCATGGTGATGTCCGCGGGGCCGACGTAGGGCCCGACGTCGCCGGAGGCGACGGACGAGACGATGAGCTTCGGCACCCCGACAGGAAGCGTCCGCATACCCGGCGCGACAAGCGACGCTGCGCCCGAGCCGCCCGCCGAAATCACGCCGGCAACATTGCTCTGGCGCCGCAGCCAGCTGGCGAAGGCCTCGGCCATCGCGGTGACGGCGGCGCCCCGGTCGGGTCCGAATACCGCCGACCCGCCGCGACCATGGTTCAAGGCGATCTCCTGGGCGGAGACGTCGCTGGCCGCGTGCCTGCCGCTGGTGGAGATATCGACCAATCGGGTTCGCAGGCCGGTCCCGGCGATGATGTCGCGGATGAAGCGGAGCTCCGTGCCCTTGGTATCGAGCGTACCGACGACGAGCACGACCGGAGAGGCCTGCGTTTGCGTCGCGGCCGGTTCGCGTCGTCGCCGTGCCGTTTCGTCGAGTCGCATCACCTGTGTCGAGAACGTGCGGGCCGCAGCTTCGATGCGGGCGATCGGCACGGGCTGCGACCAGCGTGTCGGCGGCGTCGGGTTGGACATGTAGATCCGGATCGCGCCGCCTGGACGGGTCTGCTGCGAAGGAGGCTTCGCTTCCGTATCCGCTGGCGGCACGTCGAGGTCGAGCTCGAGTCCGGCGTGCATTCCGACACCGAGCAGGCGCTGCTGCAGTTCGCGATCGGCGGCAAGCCGCACCGAATCGATGATGCGGTTGACGCGACCATTGACCATGATCGCGACGTTGCGCGACACGGCGGTAGCCACGCCGATATTCTGCTCGATCACGAGCACGGACATGTCGCCGTCCTCGCCAAGCTGTAGCAGCATCTCCTCGACCTGGGCCACGATGACGGGCGCGAGCCCCTCGGTGGGCTCGTCCATGATCAGGAGCCGCGGGTTGGTCAGCAACGCGCGGGCGATCGCAAGCATCTGTTGCTCGCCGCCGGAGAGCTGGCCGCCGCCGTGATCCTTGCGCTCGGCTAACCGCGGAAACGTCTTGTAGATGCGCTCGACCGTCCAGGCGCCGCGGCGCAAGCCGGCGGCAAGCTGCAGATGCTCGTCGACGCTTAGTGAGCGCCACAGCCGGCGTCCCTGCGGAACGTAGCCGACGCCGAGCCGGGCTATGTGGGCGGGCGGCTGCCGGGTGATGTCATCGCCGCGGATGCGGATCGAGCCGCCGCTGACCGGCACCAGCCCCATGATGGCCTTGCACAGTGTGGTCTTGCCCATGCCGTTGCGGCCGACGACCGAGAACACGCCGGCCTCGAGCGTCAGATCCACGCCCTGCAGCGCATGCGAATGGCCGTAATAGACGTCCAGCCCACGGACTTCGAGCGCGGCGGCGGTACGGCGGACCTCATTCATGGCCGCCTCCGAGGTAAAGCTCCTGCACTTCGGGATCTGACTCGATCTCCTGCGGACGGCCTTCCTTGAAGATCCGCCCATTGTGCATCATCGTGACGCTCTCGACGACCCGCAGGGCCACGTCCATGTCGTGCTCGATGATGATGTAGCCGATATGCGCGGGCAGGGACGTCAATATCTCGATCAGCTCGGCACGCTCGGTCGGCGACAGTCCCGCGGCCGGTTCATCGAACAGGACGAATCGCGGCGCGCCGGCAAGCGCAAGTGCGATCTCGAGCTGGCGCTGCTGGCCATGCGCGAGCTCGGCAACGCGCTGATCCTTCACACCCGAGAGATGGACGGCCTGCACGAGATTTTCGGCCGCGTGCATCAACGCATCGTTCTGACCGGGGCGGAGGAACGAGAAGCGCCCCCGTGAGACGCCACGGCAGGCGAGGTAGACATTGTCCTGGACGGTGAGGCCGGGAAACAGCGCGGAGATCTGGTAGGTCCGGCGCAGGCCACGGCGGATGCGCTCATAGGGCGGGAAGTGCGTGACGTCCTCGCCGAAGAAGCGGATGGTGCCGGAAGAAGGTGGGAAGTCGCCGGTGATGCAGTTGAACAGCGTGGTCTTGCCGGCGCCGTTGGAGCCAAGCACGGCGCGCCGTTCGCCGGGGCGGACGGTAATGGTGATGTCGGTGAGTGCCGCGAGCGCGCCGAACAGACGCGTCACGCCGCGCAGCTCCAGCGCCGCGCCTGCGCCTACGACAGAGAGACGTTGCGCGACGCTATCCATGGCGGGATCCTTGGGTGGATCCTTGGGTGGATCCTTGGGTGGATCCTTGGCCAGATTCCCGGCCATGACGCCCGCTTGAACTTGCCGCGCCGGAGCGTTGGCGGCGCCGCCAGCTCTGCCAGAGCCCGATGACGCCGTCCGAGGACCAGAACACGATGGCGAGGAAACCGAGGCCGATCAGGAGGCGAAAGCGGTTGCCGTCGAGCCCCAGCTTGACCAGGAAGTCGAGTGCGAAAGTGCGCAGCAGCACGAAGATCAGCGCGCCGATAAAGGGTCCGATAGGGCGCGTGATGCCGCCGACGACTGCGATGATGAGGATATCGATGCAGGCTCCGACGCTCACGGATCCCGGCGAAATCTGCCGGTAATTCCAGACCTGGAGCACTCCTGCGAGCGCCGCGACAAAGGACGCGAAGGCGTAGGCCGCGACGCGATGCGCATTGACGTTGAAGCCAAGTGCCGCCATGCGGCGGGGATTATCGCGTACACCTTGCAGCGCGAGGCCGAACGGTGCGCGGGAGATGTAGTCGACGGCGAAGTAGCACAGCGCGGCTACCGCGAGCACGATATAGTAGAAGGGAATGTCGGCGCGCCAGTTGACGCCCCAGAAATGCGGTGTGGCAACGGTATTGATGCCGGTATGGCCGTTGAAGATCGCCCAGTTCTGGTTGGTGAAATAATAGAACGCCGCGCCGATCGCGAGCGTGATCATGATGGTGTAGATGCCCTCGGTGCGCACCGCCAGCGCGCCGCCGAGGGTGCCGAAGATGGTCGCGAGCGCAAGCGCCATCGGGACCGCAAGCCACCACGGCCAGCCCAGACTGATGTTGGCGTTGCCGCTGACGCCAAACACCGCGACCATATAGGCGGAGAAACCCGCGATGGTGAGCTGCATCAGGCTGACCATGCCGCCATAGCCGGCAAGAAACATCAGACTCAGCGCCATGAGTCCGAGGATCAGCGTGGTCGCAAAGATCTCGATCAGGAAGAAGCCGTTGGCGATCAGCGGCATGATCAGGAGAATGGCCGCGACGGCCCAGGCCGCCGGATTTTCGATCTCCGGCCATCCGCGCAATTTCGAGCGCTGCACCGCAGCGGCGGGACGAACCGGGACGCGGGCGTCGTGAGCGAGGGACATGTCAGCGCCTCGCCAGCAGGCCCTGCGGCCGAATTGCCAGCACCAAAACCATGATCAGGAAGGTCACGACTATGGCGTAGGTCGGGATGTAGACCGAGCCGAGCTGTTCGGCGAGGCCGATGATGAGCGCGCCCAACGCAGCCCCAGGAATCGAGCCCATCCCACCGACGATCACAACGACGAGGGAGGCGAGCAGGAAGCGGATATCCTCGCCCGGCGAGAGCGACTGGAACGTTCCGCCGACGACGCCGGCGACGCCGGCGAGGCCGGCGCCGAGCGCAAACACCACCACGAAAACGAGTTGGATCCGCACTCCGGTCGCCGCCAGGATGTCGCGATCGTCGACCCCGGCGCGGATGATCATGCCGATGCGCGTGCGGTTGAGCGCCAGCCACATCGCCACGCCGATCACGACGGAGGCGGCGAAGATCACGAGTCGGACCATGGGATAGCGGAGATAGACCGGCTCGCCTGAGGATTTGACCGCGGTGACCAGCGGCAGCTCCACAGGTCCGATCAGCCAGTTCGGGGTCTGGATCTGATAGAAATCGCCGCCGCAGGCCCAAAGCATCAAATCGGCGAATACGATCGAGAGTCCGATCGTCACCATGGTCTGGCGCAAGTCCTGGCCTTCCATGCGGCGGAAGACGAGGACCTGGAGCAGGACGCCGACCAGTGCCGTCAGGATGAAAGCGACGATGAAGCTGAGGACCCACGAGCCGGTCGCGGCGCTGATGGCGTAGCCGACATAGCCGCCGAACAAATAGAGCGAGCCGTGTGCGAGGTTGACGTTACGCATCAGGCCGAAGATCAGCGTAAAACCGCTGGCGACGAGGAAATAGAGGCCGCCGAGCGTGATGCCGTTGAAGAGCGCGTTGAGGAAGACCCGCTTGCGGCCGACCGCATCTTCAAGGCCCTGCGGCCACACTGCGAAAATCAGCCAAAGCGCCACCGCGATCGCGATGATGACGATCAGTGCCCAGGCGGGATGGCGTTCGACAAAGCGGGTCATGATCGCCGCTCCGTCTTCACGTCACCCCATCTCTCATCCCGCAAGCAGGACGGTGGGGCGCGCAGACCGTTGCCGGCCGCAAGCCCTGCCATGAACGTCCGCTCCCTATCGAGCGCGATCCTCTTTTCGGGACCGCGTTTGGCCTATCCTAATGCGGCTGTAACAGAGGCGTTTGATCGTGAGTATCTTTTCGCGCGCGGTCAGGCGCGCAAAACCTTGGCCGCGCGGCGATAATCGGTCGGCGCCATGCCGACATTGGCGGCGAAGAAGCGGGTGAATCCGCTCTGCGACGAGAAACCGAGATCGAAGCCGATATCGGCGATCGGGGCTTCGCTCGCCACCAGCGCCTCCAGCGCCTGCTCCATCATCAGCGTGTTGAGATAGAGGTGTGGCGTGACGCCGGTCTGGGTGCGGAACAGCCGGTAGAAATGCGGCCGCGACAGGCCGGATTCGCGCGCGATGGTGTCGAGCTCGATCTCGGCGCCGGGGCTCTCCGACATCATCTTGATGCACTTGCGCACACGAAAATCCGTGACGAAGCCGTTTGCGCGCGGATCGCGCGCGGTCGCGGCCTGTTGCCAGCTTTCGTCATAACAGATGTCGATGAGACTTCTCAGCTCGCCATCGAGGCTGTTGAGCGAGGGGGCGCCGCACACGAGGGCGGCTGCGTGCCTGATATGCTTGTCGAGCGCAACTGACCGCGTGAACTGGGTACGGCCGAAGCGCAGGCGGTCGGCGCCGGGCGCGTCGGGCGCGAACCACTCTGCATTGACGTAGAGCACGAAGAAAACGGCGCCGCCCTCGAGATCGGATGGCAGGAAATTATGCGGCTCCCACGGATTGACCGCGACGACGGAACCTTCTGTGAGCTCGTAACGTCCGTCGCTGACATCGATGCATGCGGAACGCCCACCCACATGGAAGATCAAATGACCTTCGCGATGTGCGTGGATGTTGAAAGGGCGGTTCAACTGATAGACCGTCGCCCGGCCAAAGCGGCCGTGGAAGACGGCGAGCGCCCGGCTCATGCCTCTCCTCCCAAAAGCTCTTGGTATTTTTTGGTAGCGTTCAACAACCGGGGAGAGAATGCAAGGGCGCACGTGTCGCGTCCTGGCAAATCTCTCCCCGGTCGGTCATCGCTCGCGAACGAGACTAGGTCAGTATTTCTTACATTCCGGTACTGTGCGGCTCGGCAAACCGATTTTAGCGAACACTGCGGGATCGTAGCCCAGCGTCTGGTTGACGTTCGGGATCACCTTCACGACCTTTGAGAACAGTGCGCCCTTGCCGTCGTCGACGACCTCGGTGACGAAGTTGGTGCCGATCGCCTGGCGGTTGGAGTCCAGCTTGATCTTGCCATTGGGTGCGTCGATCTCGATCTTGGCGAGGGCTTCCTTGTACTTGGCCTGGTTGTTGGAGAGGTCTCCGTTGACCTGACGAAGCGCCAGGATCAGCGCCATGGTCGAGTCGTAATAGTTGGTGGCGAGCAGCGATGGGCTGGGGAAGCGCTTGTTGGCCGGGAAGGCGTCCTGATAGTCCTTCACGAACTTCTGCCAACTCGGGTTCTCCCAGGTGTCAGCCTGGCCGCTCGCGGCCAGCGTGCCGATCAGGGCATTCTTGGCGTTGCCCTTGGACGACAGGATGGTCTGGTCGATCATAATCGAGCCGCCCATCAGATGCGCCTTGCCGCCGGCCTGCTGGTACTGGTTCAGGAAGTTGACGGCATCGGCGCCGCCGAGGCCGAGATAGATTGCGTCGACGTCGTCGGGCAGTGCGGCGATAACCGAGGCAAAGTCCTTGGTGCCGAGCGGTACCCATTGCCGGTTGGTGACCTGTCCGCCGGCACCGCAGAACTCGAGCACGAGGCCGAACACCTGCGTATAGATGAAGGAGTAGTCTTCGCCGACGGTCGCGATCTTGCGATACTTCTTTTCGTCATAAGCGTATTTTCCGAGGCCCACCTGCCACTGCGCGCCGTCCATGTTGTAGCGGAAAAAGTTCGGAGCGGGATCGACATAGGTCGTTTCCTGGGCCCCCGAGGCGGCGTTGATGAAGGTCAGTTCGGGATGGGTCTTTGCAAAATTCTTGACCGCGATGCCTTCGTCGCCGGAGAGCGGCGACAGCAGGATCTGTACCTTGTCCTGCTCGATCAGCTTGCGCACGGCTCGTACGGCGGAGTCGGGCGTCGCGTCGGTCGAGGCGATGACAAATTCGAGTTCCTTGTCGCCGACCTTCTTGCCGAGCACGTTGAGGGCCGTCTGGAAGCCGCGGATACCGTCCTCGCCGAGCACGGTGTAGGTGCCTTCGAGCGTCGCGGTGACGCCGACCTTGATCTTCTCCTGTGCGAAGGCGGTGCCCGAAAGTAACAGGCTGCTCAACGCGATCAGTCCTAGACTGCCTTTCAACATTGCTCTCCTCCCTTGGCGTTCTTGTCGCTGTTTTTCACCGCGCCCTGGCGCGTCCGCCGCGTCGTGCGGCGTTCGGGCAGGGCCAACGGTTCTTGAAGTGGAGGCTAACCGAACTCCGAAGCAGCGCACGTATCGGAGCTGTGCGCGGCTTAACGGGCAGTCTCATTTTGAATGCTGCGTCGCGATTAACATCGCGGTGCAACAGGCGTCGGGCTTCCCGAATTTGCATGCGCCTGCCGCATGGCGGTCGCGGACTGCCGCCGCGTGAATGGGAACGCTCGAATAGAGGAGAAATCAATCGTAGGCGTTGCGTGATTTCGCCGCGCGGCACTCGCTGGTTATACGTTGTGGCAGGCGATTGTCCGACCGTCCGCACCGACAGATCGAAGTTGTGGCACATCGACGAGACAGCGATCGCTGGCCATTAGACAGCGGGGCGCATATGCACAACCGTGCGGTCGTGTGAAGAGGCTCGGCGGTTCACCCATTTCGATCGCGCCCAGGATCCGCCTCGATGGATCCGGCTTCGGAATTGCTGCCACCAACGCGCGCGTATAGGGATGGAGCGGATGATCCAGCACCGTCCGCGTCCCGGCCTGCTCCACGATCCGGCCCATATACATGACAGCAACGCGGCTGCTGATCTGTCCGATCACGCCAAGGTCGTGCGAGATGAAGAGCATCGCCAGTCTCAACTGGTCACGCAGATCCATCATCAGATTGAGCACCTGCGCCTGCACGGAAACGTCGAGGGCCGAGACCGGCTCGTCGGCGACGATAATGGACGGCGTGGGAAGAATGGCGCGTGCGATTCCAACCCGTTGCCGTTGCCCGCCACTCAGTTCGTAGGGATAGCGGGCGGCGAAAGACGGGTTCAACCCGACGGCCGTCAAGGTGGCAGCTATGCCCGCGCTGCGCTCGGCGCGGCTCTTGAAGAAGCCGCTGATGTCGGCCGCCTCCGCCACCGAATCTCCAATTGTGCGCCGCGGGTTGAGCGATGCATTGGGATCTTGGAAAACCATTCGGACGTTCAGACGCATCTCGCGGAGGCCGGAGCCGCCGGCTCGGATCACTTCGGTTCCCTTCAAATTGATGTTGCCGCTGTCGGGCTGGACCAGCCCGACGAGGGTTCGGCCCAGCGTGGTCTTGCCGCAACCGGACTCGCCGACGATCCCGAGGACCTCGCCTTCGGCTAGCGATAGCGATACACCATCCACCGCCTCCACCCGGTATTTCCGACCGGCTCGCCTGGCACTGAACGAGACCATCATGTCCCGGACATCGAGGATGACATTGCCGCTCATGGCAGCTCCCCGCGGGCAAGCGGAAATGCGCAGAGCACCTCGTGTCCTTGGGAGGCCTCCAGACGAGGCGGGGTCGCCACGCGGCACTCATCGCGCACCGCTGCGCAACGTAGGGCAAACACGCAGCCAGCAGCGACCGTACCTGGCAGCGGCGGCTGACCAGAAATGGTTGGCAGCCGGCGCGCGCCGGAATTTCGCGACGGCATGCAATCCATCAGTCCGCGGGTGTAATGGTGACGCGGTGCGCCGAACAGCGCATTGACTGCCGCGGTTTCCACGATCCGGCCGGCGTACATGACGGCGACGCGATCGGCGAGCTGCGCAATGACTCCCATGTCGTGAGTGATGAACAGTATCGCCATATCCAGCCGGTTGCAGAGCTCGCGCAAGAGTCCGAGAATCTGAACCTGTATGGTGACATCCAGCGCTGTGGTCGGTTCATCGGCGACCAGCACCTGTGGCCGGCAGGCCAGCGCAATCGCGATCATGACCCGCTGGCGTTGGCCTCCGGACAACTGGTGCGGATACGCGGACAGCTGCATTTTGGGGTCAGGCAAACGCACCAGTTCGAGCAGTTCGCGTGCACGGGCGAGCGCCGCTGCGCCCGGAATTCCCTCATGCACACGCACGGCTTCCGCGATCTGATCGCCGATCCGGCGAACCGGGTTCAGTGAGGTCATCGGCTCCTGAAAGATCATTGCCATGCGGCCGTGGCCCGCTTCGACACGTTGCCAGGGCTGCAGCTGCGTTACGTCGCAGCCCTCCAACAGGACCCGCCCGGCCCGGACCCGGGGACCGGGCTGCGGCAGCAATCCCATGACTGCAAGCGAGGTCATGCTCTTTCCGCAGCCGGACTCGCCGACGAGGCCGAGGATCTCGCCCTTGGCCAGGCTGAAGGACACGCCCGCGACGATGTCGACCGGCGCGGTCTCCGGCCCCACTGACACCGTAAGGTCGCAAACTGTCAGCACGGCCTAACCCTTCTCACCAAAGACCTGACGGAACCGCGGATCGAGTCGATCGCGCAATGCATCGCCGACCAGGTTCAGAGAAAATGCCGTCGCCACGATCATCATGCCCGGAAAGAAGAGCAGCCACGGAGCGCGCGTGATGAAGGTGCGCGATTCCGCCAGCATATTGCCCCAGCTCGGAATGTCCGGCGGCGCGCCGAGGCCCAGGAAATCGAGTGAAGCCGCGCCGAGCTGCGCGAACGCGAAGACGAAGCTGGCCTGTACGAGAAGCGGTGAGACAAGGTTCGGCAAGATGTGCCTGCTAATGAGCCATGCCGTTCCGGCACCCATGCTGCGGGATGCCTCGACATAGGTTTCCGCGCGCAAGCGCAGTGTCAGTCCGTAGACGATGCGGGTCGTCGTCGTCATGTAGCCGAGCCCGATGGCCAGAATGACGGTGCCCACACTCGGGCTCAAGATGACAATCAGCCCAAGTGCGAGAAGCAGAGTCGGAAAGGCCATCAGCACGTCGACCATGCGCATCAGCAGGTGACCCAGCCGCGGAAACAGAGCGGAAAGTACGCCGGCCGGAACGCCCGTTGCGAGGGCGAAGACCACCACGCCCGAGCCGATCAGAAGTGCCATGCGTGATGAATGAATGGTGCGCGAGAGAGTATCCCGGCCGAATTGGTCGGTGCCGAACCAGTGGGTCACGTTCGGGGGCATCAGACGGATCAGGGGATCGATGGCATACGGATCGTAAGGCGACAGCCAGGGCGCGAAGACCGCGGCGAGCACAGTCGCCACAAGGACCCCGAGCCCGGCCAGCGCGATCGGGCGGGCGGTGAACGGCCTGAGCCACAATGTCACGCTGTTGCTGCTCATTGGAGCTCGACCCGCGGATCGAGCAGACGATAGCTCAGATCGACGATCAGATTGATCAGGAGATAAACCACCACGATGACCAGGATGACGCCCTGGATCACAGGGTAGTCTCGACGAAGGATCGACTGAACGACGAGGCGGCCGATGCCGGGCAGGGCAAACACGGTTTCGGTCACCACCGCTTCGGACAGCAGTGCGGCGAAGGTGAAGCCGAAGGCCGAGACGACCGCCAGGAGTGCATTACGCCAAATGTGGCGGCGCACCACCTGCCACGGCCGGATTCCCTTTGCACGCGCCGTGCGCACGTAGTCCTCCCGGGAGACGTCGAGCATGCTGGCGCGCGTCAGCCGCAGGATCAAGGCGGCATTCGGAGCCGCTAGCGCCAGGCTGGGGAGGACGAGATAGCGAAGATTGACGACACCGCCTTCGAAGATCGACGGATAACCGGAGCTCGGAAACCAGCCGAGCCATGCAGCAAAGATCAGGATCAGATAGAGCCCGACCCAGAACGTGGGTATCGAGGCCATCAGCATCGCCCCGCCGGACAATCCCTGATCGAGCCACGTGCCGTGCCGGACTGCCGCAATCATGCCGATCGGCACCCCGATGACCGCAACCCAGATCATGGTCATTGTGGCGAGCAAGGTGCTGGTCTCGGCGCCATCGGCAATCACCGACAGCACGGGTGCCTGGAAGAAGATCGACCGCCCGAGGTCGCCCTCGAGCACATGGCCGGCCCAAGTGAAATATTGCAGGATGATCGGTTGGTCGAGACCGAGTTGGTGTCTCAAGGCGTCGATCTGATCGGGAGTCGCGGTGTCACCGAGCAGAACATAGATCGGGTCACCTGGCACGATATGAATGAACGCGAAGATGATGATGGACGCTGCCACCAGCGTCACCGCCGTCGTTCCTGCGCGCTTGAATGCGTAAGACCACATGTGATTGTGCGCCTGATCAGCGGCAACGATGCGCGCCGGCGCTCGACAGTCCTCGCGGCCTCATTGCCCGTCCTTACTTCGTTGACACATTCCAGAACACGGGACCGTTCGGGTTGAGCCCCTTGAGCTTGGGAGACGCAATGTCATAGGTGTAGGCATCGCCTACTTTCATCACGGGTACCTGCTCATAGATCAGCGACTGGATCTTGTCCCATGTCGACTTGCGCGCGGCTGGATCGGTCGTGTTGATCAACTCAGCCCGAAGCGAGCCGATCTCGGGGCTGTCCCACCATCCGGGATAGCTCGCATTCAGGAACGTGAGCAGCAGCGGGTCGGGCGCGAAGGAATGGTGGGTGACGAAGATGTCCCACTGTTCCGGCTGGCCGCGCATCTTCAGAAGAGTCGCCCAATCGACGACCATCATCTGAACATTGATGCCGGCATCGGCCAGCTGGCGGGTGAAGACGGAGGCTTCGTCATAGTGTGCCTGATAGTTCGTCGAGACCAGCAGGCGGATCGGCGCCCCCGTGTAGTCCGCCTCCTTTGCGAGCTCCTTGGCCTTCTTCGGATCGTGCGCACTATAATTTGAGGCGCCGTCCGTCGAGTACCAGGGTGTGCCGTTGGGAAAGATCGATCCTTCGGCATTCCACAGGTCCTTGGGACCGAAGGCGACGCGCAGCGCCTGCGACTTGTCCAACGCGGTCTGGATGGCGCGGCGGAGCTTGTAATTGTCCTTCAGGATTCCTTGCTTCGAGTTCATGAAAAAAAGGCCGAAGATCGGCGCGTTGGTACGCTGCACCTGAACCGATGGATCTTTGCTCAGGGACTCGTACAGATCGCCGGAGATCATTTCCGCATAGTCGTAGTCGCCCGCCTGCACGCCGCTCACGCGCGTGCCGACGTCAGGCACCGGAATGAACCGGATCTTGTCGAAGCTCGCAAGGCGGGCGCCGGCGAAGCCGTCACCCTTTTCCTTCAACGGCTTGTAGCCGTCGAACTTTTCCACCTCGACGTAGCGGTTCGGCCGCCACTCCACGAACTTGTAAGGCCCGGTGCCGATATAGTCCTTTTGCTCGATCGGCCGGTTTCCCGCTTTGGCGGCAATGTCTTCCGGATAGATCGCAAGACCGCCATTGACGTCCGCAATGAGAGCCTTCCAGGCGCCGTTCGGCGCGGACAATTTCAGCGTGACTTCATACTTTCCGGTCGCCTCGACCGACGTAGCCGCCGCCATCAGGAGCTTGCCGCGCGCACCGAAACTGCCCCATCGCGTCATCGAGGCGACCACGTCCTTGGCGGTCATCTCCTTGCCGGTGTGGAAGAGGACACCCTCGCGGAGCTTGATGACGATGGTCCGACCGCCGTCTTCCGTCCGATCGTTCTCGGCCAGCATCGGACGCGGCGTATAGGTTGAGTCCAGCGCATACAGGGTCTCGAAGATGTGGCGGCCGATGACCGATGCCACATCGGCTGTCGTCAGCATGACATCGAGCGGCGGCGGTTCTCCGATGGTGGCTTCGCGCAGCAGGGTGGCGGCAGTAGCCTGCGCAATCAAGAATGACGCGGTAACCAGCCCCACGACGCCACGCATCAAGACACTTGGACCGTATCTCATGATCGCCCTCCCGCCTTGTTGAACCGCCTGCTTCCCGGTGCAGGGGATGTGCCTTTCAGCTGTTGGGCTGATGGCACGCTATTGCTTGTTTGAAAGTTACATACACAATTTGGCAATTATCAAGCGGAAAATGCTGTTCTTGATGGGGCATGCCGATATACGTTTGGTCGGATGCTGAAGGTTTCTTACGGCAGCTTCTTGCCAAGGGCGCAGGTGGATCTGACCTGGGGAAGGGCGGCAATGGCGCGTGCAAAGCGAAATCATCCGACGAGAGCCGTTGATGCAGCGATCTCGAAGCCGTCGGGCGACGACAATGTCGTGGTCGGCGACATCATCTCGCTCATCAGGCAGAGCGCTCCAAGCCTCAGCCCGTCCGAGCAACGCGTTGCAGCGGTGCTGCTGGCCGATATGGAGTTTGCCGTTCACGCCAGCAATTCCGAGCTGGCCCGTCGGGCGCGCGTGAGCGAGCCGACGGTCACCCGGTTCAGCCGCTCCGTCGGTTGCCGGGGCGTCCGGGACCTCAAGGTGAGGCTGGCTCAAGCAATGGCGGTTGGGCGGATCTACGTTGAGCTTCCCCCGCATGTCGGGACCGATCTGGCGCGCCCCGCGCTGTGGCGGTCGGTGTTTCAGGAAATTCGTCGTGCAATTGCCGCTGCCGAGGAGGGACTTCGCAAGGAGGACATCGAGAGGGCTGCCGAAGCTATCTCCCGCTGTTCGAAGCTTGCAGCGTTCGGGGTGGGGGGCGGTTCCACTCTTGCGGCGGCGGAAGTTCAGAACCGGTTCTTTCGTCTTGGGATTGCCGTCTCGCATGCCTCTGACCCGAGCTTGATGCGCATGATCGCGGCGACCCTCGGGCGGGATGACGTCGTCGTTGCCATCTCGACCACCGGTGCGGCGAACGAAGTGATCGACGCAGCCAGTATCGCCAAGCAATACGGCGCCTTGGTCGTGGCAATCACCAAGCCGCAAAGCAGGCTGGCCTCAATCGCCGATATTGCGCTTGGCGTGCACGTGCCCGAAGCGCCCGACGCGCTCAAGCCGACGGCGTCGCGCTATGCGTTTCTCGCCACCATCGACCTGCTCGCAGCGTCAACTGCCTATTGCAAGCCGCTCGAAGCCCAGGCACGCATGCGGCGGATCAAATACGAGTTGCTGAAGGGAAGCGACGGGGACGCCAAAGGGCCGCTGGGAGACTGAAAAATCTGCAGTGGCCCAACGAGGATTTGGTCGGTGCATTGCCGCTCGCATCCGGCCACGTCAATCGCGCTCCGAAGCCCGAAACCGCACATCCTGCAGAAAAATTATCCGGCAGGATGCGGTGTTCAGAGCCGGCAACGACGGCTATCAGCGGCAGACGTAGCTGCCATTGATCAGAACGCGGACACATGCCGTGCCGACAGCGGCTGCACCGACCGCCGCGCCGCCGACGACCGCGCGCCTGGTGGTGCGCCGTGCTACGCCAGCGACTGATACGGGTGTCAAGGGCCGCCCGACCCGTGCTTCAGCCCGGCCGAGCGAGAGCGAAAGGCCTTCGTCGACCGACCAGTCGATCGAGCCGGACACTCCAAGGGCGACCACGGCAGCCGCGAGTGATAGCTTTGTGACCAAACCACGCTTCATGATAGTCTCCGCCTGTGAGAGTGAATTTGGATCGCTCCATGGACTGGCGCTCGGACCATTGATCAAGATCAACGAACCGTGGAAATCGTGAAGCTGTTAGCGAAGGCGAAACACCAGAACGATTTCAGTCGGGGTCGGGTGCATGCGTCACACTTTTCGTCGCTTTTTTACTTCTGTATGCAGAGTGGCCTGAGCGTCTCGTCGGTACTGCGCGCTTTTGCGTATTCCATCAGCGCCGTCCGGGCTGCTTCGCAACGCTCTGCGCTTGAAAATTCTTGCGTCGAGACTACGGCGCCGTTCGCGACGCCGAGCCAGCTGATGACGACCAGAACATAGGTCATGGTATCCTCCCCCCTCAGTCGCCCATCTCGGAACGCAGCTTAGCGCGACGGGCGGCTTGATGAGCGCCGTCCATCGCGCCGCTATCAAGCTCTATTGGCAGACATACATGATGCCGTCACCGCCCTTCACCAACGAGCCTGGGACGCAACCGATGCCGTTGCGCGCTGCATAGTCGGTCCAGCCGCTATAGCCGTAGCTCCACGGTCCGCCGAAGTAATAGGCCCGAACAGCGTACCAGGGCAAACTCTCGTTAGTGTAGTAGTGTCCGCGATAAGAGGGAGTGACGTACAATCGCGTCGCCGCTTGCGCCTTGTCGACCTTCAGCGAAACTCCGCCTTGGTCGGTCCAGCCTATGGACAGCGTCGTGCCGCATACGAGCGCGGCGACGGCAACGGCAATTTTCCTTGCGCTTATCGACTTCATGGACGTTCTCCAAAAATGAAGTTTAACGCTACAACACCATCCCGGCACTGGGCCGCCGACTTGCTTTAGATCAAGGGATTGAAATAAATCGAGTCCGCTTCCTCTTCGAATTCGCCGGATCCAGTTCGGAGCGAGTTAAGTGAATCTGGAGGAGGACGCTCCGACGTCTGAAAAGTGCAGCCCGCCGGGTCGCATCGGAAAGCGCGCTGTCACGTGGGACGGCTTCTCCACACTGGAGCGAAGTATGCAATCGTGCGAGCGCTTTTTGCTGGAATGCGTCAGGCAGTCGGCGACAAGCTCCGAGACGGCATGACGCCTCTCGACCTGCTCTTCATCATGTCTGCTGTTTCGTTTGTAGGCTCGTGTTGCGCCTCGACCAATTTGCTGAACGCGAAGAACAATCGGGCGGTGATGCCACCTTTTAATTGGTGCTCATCATGAAGCGCCTCGGCGGCCTGGCGTGACCAGCTCCTTGCCTCGGCCATCCAGACTATTTGGTTTGCCGGATCCTGGCTTGCAAGCTGCCGGCAAAGTGCTGCGCGCGAACTCAGCTCGAATTGACTCATCATCGGCCCTCCCTGCCAGAAGCTCGATGTACGCGGTGAGAATTCTGCGTTGCGTGCCACATCTCTGCAATTGCCCTTCCGGCCATTGTACCAAGGGGCATGTCACTGACACTGATATGCCATGCGGCACTAACGCGAGGCGGTGTTGCGATAATTCCATTCGTTGATCTGGCTCAAGCGAAACCGCGTCGGGCGCGGTGAACATTAGTCCGCTGCAGCGTGCGTGCGCTTACCACGAAGCGTCGCCCATGCCTCAGCAAGTGTTTCACCAGGGGCGCGCCGCGGCGGAAGCGGCGGCGGCTCGATTTAGGCAACCACGTCCATGCAGGTTGCGTTGCTTCGCCAATTCTGCCGCCGTGGCCCGTTGCTTGCCAGACGAAAATCTGCGGCGGCGATGGCGCCGACAATGCCTATCTCACGATATCTGTTCTATGTCGGCGGTGCGTTGCTCGCGATGCTCTTCGTTGCGGATGCCTTTGTCCCGGTCCGGCCCGCTATACACGATGGCGTTGCGCGCTCCTCCACTATCCGCATCCACTCTGATTTGAGGTTGCCCGAACGGATCGTTCTCGACACTAGCCGGCCCACGATCGTGGCGGTTGACGTCCCCAAGGTCGAGCTCGCCGCCCCGCCGGGCGCCGACCTGCCACAGACGCGCGCGCGCGAGGCATTTGCTCGGCTTGGAGCCCTCGATGCCGAACGACCGCCAGCGCGTCCGTCGGCAAAGGCTGATGCGAAGCCGCAGCGTCAGAACAAAATTGTGAGGAGGCACATTGAAAGAAATATCCGGCTCGTCTCGCGACCTCCGCAGTACGGCTGGTTTGGCAACCAGGTCTGGTGAGCGTCTCCGTTCGTCGCTGCGGAGTGGGGTGCCCGCCGTTGATACTGATCAACGAATGCACGTCGAGGCTTCGCCTACAAACGTCCTCAAGATCGGGAGTAACTGACATGAGTGAAACGTCAAGGCCTGAACGATTGGATCGTCGCGGGGCTCTTTCATTGCTCGGATTGGCGACATCCGGCACGGTGCTGTTAGGAACAGAAGTGCCGGCTCAGACGATCGGCATGGAGCGACGCCAGGAGAGGCGGGGAGCCCGCCACGAGCGGCGTCAGGAACGGCGCACGGGCCGGACTGAACGCCGCCTGGAAAGGCGTACAGGGCGCACGGAGCGCCGTGAAGAGCGGCGCAACTAGGACGCCGACATGATCTCACCGATCATCGTTCACCGGCATATGTCTGCTTGATCGCGATCCGGAAGCTGGCGGATGCCGCAGACCTGGTACGTAACATTCGAGGTGCAGAAGCGTGGGACCTTGCCGAAGAGGCGAAGCCCACGGGAGACACGCACATTCGAGAGCGAAGCCGAGGCGCGGGCTTTCGCGCGAGAGAAGTTCAATGAGGGATTGATCGTGTTTGCAGGCACGCTCAATCCCTTTTTGCCGCGACGGCTGATCCCCTCGAGCGACATTCCGTCCTGGATAGAGCAAGACCAAGGCGACGAGGTTGCCGGCCAGGACGCCAAGCGCGACCCGGAGAAATAAGCGGTCCATCATGGTGACTGATGCTGATGACCGGAGGCGGCTCGGAGCGGGCGGCTGCCTTTTGGTGCTTTCGCATACTGGCGCCGGTCGTTCGACTCTGCTGGCGAGGCAACCCGGAGTCTGGTTCGAAATGTCTTGAGTGTTGCCATTTTGGCACGGGGAGTTTGTACCCTCGCCCGTAGAGTTTCAGCTGGAAGTTGGGGGATGATTGCAGTGCAACAAGCCGCCGTTCGAGCAATCAAAAAGCGGCCGGCAAGGAGAGAGCATGATGAAAAGACTTTTGCTGACAACCGTTGGTCTGGTGGCGCTGTGCACGGCGGGGAGCGCCATGGCTGCCGACATGGCCGTGAAGGCGCCGCCACCGGCACCGATTATTCCAATCTACAATTGGACCGGGTTCTATATCGGCGGCAATGGTGGCTGGGCGCAGAACCACAACTGCGTGGATTTCCTTGACGCGGCTGGCGTCGCCGTCGCTTCCGGCTGCCGTGATCGATCCGGTGGCGTCATCGGTGGCCAGCTCGGTTACCGCTGGCAAGCCAGCCAGTGGGTGTTTGGTCTGGAGGCTCAGGGCGATTGGGCGGATCTCAGCAATCAGCGCGTCAGCCTGTTCGATCCGACGCTCTCCACGCGCGCCAAAACGAGCGCCATCGGCCTCTTCACCGGCCAGATCGGCTACGCCTGGAATGCGTCACTGTTCTACGTGAAGGGCGGCGCTGCGGTGACAGACAATCGCCTCAGCGTGCTTGATACTGCGACCGGCGCCGAGCTCGCGGCGCAAAGCGCAACCCGCTGGGGCGGTGTCATCGGTGTCGGATTCGAGTATGGCTTCACCCCGAATTGGTCGGTGGGACTCGAATACGATCATCTATTCATGGGGCACCGAAATAATTCGTTCACGGTCGCCGATCCGCGCCTTGCCGCTTTTGTAAACGACCGGATCACCCAGGACGTGGATATGCTCACCGTGCGCTTCAATTACCGCTTCGGAGGGGCCAACCCCGTCGTCGCGAGGTACTGAACTCTCTCGGTCTGATGTCTTCAGGGGGCCGGCAGCAACGCCGGCCCTCATTTTTGTGGTCTTATCGTGCAAGCCAGGCAGCGTCTGCCGGCGCGATCGACCGGACCGCCGCGGTTGGTCGGAGTGCCGGACCGCACTGCTTCTCGTGCAGCAGCGCGCGCGACGGGACGCACTCCCAGGGCGACGCCCGGTCTTGCGACGAAATGCGCGGGGTAGTTCACAATATTGGCAGTATACGGCCGCGTTGGCGCTTTCAGCGCTCGCGAAGACGAGCCCTGGCACCAAGAGCGCGTGCTCAGGAGAATCCGAGGCAGATTCTACCAGCCGGAATAGTAGCTCCGTCTCGCGTAGTAGCCGCCATAACCGCCATAGCTTCCGTAGGCGCTGTAGGCACTGGGCGGACAATAATCATAGCCGTATCCTCCGCCGTAAGAGGAGTATCCGCCGCCGTAGGACGGATATGCACCATAGTAGCCGGAGCTTGCGATCGCGCCACCGACGACGCCGCCCGCGACCACCGCGCCGGCGCCCCAGCCACGGTAGCCTCTATATCCATAACCTCTGTAGCCATATCCGGCGCCGCGATATCCCAAACCACGATAGCCCAATCCCGCTCCGCGGTAGCCTCCACCCCATCCTCCGCGATAACCCCAGCCTCCGTAGCGCACGTTCACTACGTCGTTATCGAGCGCTGCTCTCATCACGCCGACGTTGGTGAGCAATGGCGCTGCTTCGCTTCCGGGTACAGAAATCATGGCGCTCGCGACAGTAAGAATTGCTGCAAATGCCCCTTTGATGAACCTCATAATGTCCTCCACTGGTTTAAATCTCGACTGACCGGCAAGAGAAGAATTCCGTCACGCCGGCGGCATGGCCGTGCACATGAAATGTTTGCCTTCGTTACCGGCTTGGCCTTGATTTGAATCAACGAGAGAGGCTGGAGACCGTGAGCGGCTCCGGCCGGTCACGGGTTCGCTTGCCCGAGGCGCGGCACCAGATGGATCGTCTTTAAGGTCGCAGAGCGCGGCCGGCTTGAAGAATCTGCGAATATCGCCAGCATTGATCGCAGAGAGACATGGCTTGATCTGCATCGTCGACAATACCATAGCGGAGAGACCTGATGATCACAGTTCCGGAACTGGTGTCGCAAGCTTTGGGCGCGTTTCTGACGACCGAAACCAAGGACCGGTTCGGTGCCTCCCATGCCGGTCTGACCGAACTGCTTCCGTTCGCGGCCAAGCTCACGATGGAGTGCATCGGCAATAGCGATGCCCTGTATCACAATATCGAGCATACGTTGCTCGTAACTCTGGCCGGGCACGATATCTTGACGGGACGTGCGCTGCTGCGGCCCACCACAGCAAACGACTATGCGAATTTCATCCTCGCGTGCCTTGCTCATGACATCGGATACGTGCGCGGTGTCGTTCAAGGCGATGAGGACGAGCTGTTCATAGCCGACGTGAAAGGCGGCACCGTTCGGCTGCCGCGAGGATCGTCCGATGCGGCATTGGCACCATACCACGTAGATCGGTCGAAGTTGTTTGTGCTGGAACGGCTGGATTCCATCGAGCAGCTGGATGCGGGCCGGGTTGCCCAGGCGATCGAATATACCCGATTTCCCTATACAATGTCCTCCAATGACAGCCTCATCGAAGAGGAGGGATTGCTGCTGCGCGCCGCCGATCTCATCGGTCAGCTCGGTGATCCCAACTATCTGAAGAAGTCGAACGCGCTGTTCTACGAGTTCGAAGAGATCGGACTCAACAAGACCCTGGGCTACGCGACGCCGGCAGATATCGTCTACAAATATCCGCAATTCTATTGGAGCAACGTCGCCCCTCAGATTCAGCCGGCGATACGCTATCTCAACGTGACGTCCCGCGGTCGGCAATGGATAGCGAGCTTGTACGGTAATGTGTTTCGGGCCGAGCGTGAGCTGAACCTGTCCGGACCTCAGCCCTAGAAGAGCGCGCGCTCGTTGATCTGGATCAAGCCAGCTGAGCGAGGAGACTGGCTAGTTCGCCTCAGCATGCGCGGCATGAGCTGAAGGCGCGTCCGTGAAAACACTCCGCCAGATATTCTCAGGAGACGAGATCATCCAGCTTCTGATCCGGCTGGGATTGCTGGGGCTGTTGCTCATCTGGGCCCTCCTCCTGGTCCGTCCATTCGTGCCCATATTGGCCTGGAGTGTCGTGCTCGCCGCTGCGCTGAACCCGGTATTTCGGCGCCTCTCCGACCTTCTGGGCGGTCGACCGAAGCTTGCAGCGACGATCCTTACTCTCGTCAATCTTGCTGTGGTGATCGGGCCCGCGACCTGGCTGGGCATGGGCGCTGTCGACGGGATCACCGATCTCGCCGCCCAGGTGACGGCTGGCGAACTGCATGTGCCTTCGCCGCCGCAGTCTCTCAAAGATTGGCCCATCGTCGGCGCTCAGCTCTTCGATCTCTGGGACCAAGCGACGACTAATCTCCGGTCGCTCTTGCGTGCAGTGGTCCCCTACCTGAAGCCATTCGCTGCGACCTTGCTCGGATTTGCCGGCAATGCCGGGGTGGGAACGGTCAAGTTTCTGCTGTCGGTGGCGGTGGCCGGGGTGCTGTTTCCGTATGGACCTCAGCTCGTGGCTGCGGGGCGCAGCTTTCTGTCGCGCGTCGTGCCGGACCAGAGCGAGCACTTTCTGGATCTAGCAGGTGCCACGATCCGCGCGGTGGCCCAGGGCGTGATTGGCGTCGCCATCATCCAGGCGTTGCTGGCGGGTATCGGCTTCAAGCTGGCCGGCATCGCCAGCGCGGGGCTGCTGGCTTTTGCGGTGTTGTTGCTGTCGATCGTGCAGATCGGCGGGGCCATCGTCATCCTGCCGGTCATCATCTGGATCTGGACCGACAAGGAATTTCCGATCGCCCTCCTGCTGACGGTGTTTTTCGTGATCGTATCGGTTCTCGACAACATCCTGAAACCGCTTGTCATGGGCCGCGGCCTGACCACGCCAGCGCTCGTCATCCTGATCGGGGTGATCGGAGGAACCCTCTTCCACGGGATCATCGGCCTCTTCATCGGACCTATCATTCTATCTGTGGTCTGGGAGCTGACGGTGGCCTGGATTCGTACCGAACGTGCTGTGCCGGCGAAACTGGCGATCGAGCGTTGACTGTCTGGCTCGCTTGGTGCCGTTGCTGTGACCGCCGGTGTTGATGCAGGGCTTTGACATGCTCCAACGAGTGCGACGTGAGTGCCATGGATACCATCCTTGTCATCAATGCCGGCTCTTCCCACCTCAGGTTCCGGATCTATTCGGTCGAAGGAGAAGGAATCTTACGACAGCAGATCAAGGGGCGGATCGACGGCATCGGGCGTTGCCCGCGACTGCAAGCGAGCAGTTCCGGCGGTGATCCGCTTGCCAATCGCGCCTATCCGATCGAAGCGGTGCTGGATATTTCGGCCGCACTGAACATTGCAGTCGCTTGGTTGCGGGATGAGCTTCATATCAGCCCCATTGCTGTCGGGCATCGCGTCGTTCACGGCGGGGCGGAGCATGACCGCCCGGTCCTGATTGATCAGGAGGTCCTGACTCGCCTGGATGGACTGACGGAATTGGCGCCGCTTCATCTGCCGCACAATCTGGCTCCAATACGTTTGATCCTGTCTGACTTCCCAACGCTCCCGCAGGTCGCCTGCTTCGAGACCGCATTTCATCGAACCCATGCTGAGGTGGCCGACCACTGCGCGATCCCGCGTTGGCTTCATGCCGAAGGCGTACGGCGCTATGGATTTCATGGCCTCTCCTACGAATATATCGCGAAGACCTTGCTGAAGGTTGCGCCAGAAATCGCGATGGGGAGGGTGATTGTCGCGCATCTCGGGCGTGGGGCATCAATGTGCGCGCTCCATGGAGGACGGAGCGTCGAGAGCACCATGGGGTTCACCGCGATAGACGGACTGCCGATGGAAGCGCGACCAGGGCAGATCGACGCCGGAGTCGTGCTTTATCTCATCTCGGAGAAGGGAATGGCAGCGTCCAGGGTGCAGGAGTTTCTCCTCGGAGATTACGGGTTGAACGGCCTCTCGGGCCTCAGCGGCGATATGCGTCAGCTTGAGGCAAGTGAGGATGTCGACGCAAAATTTGCGATCGACTATTTCGTTCATTGGGTCGGCCTTAACGCCGGTATGCTCGCAGCTGCGTTGCAAGGGCTCGATGCCTTTGTCTTTACCGCCGAGATAGGCGAAAGCTCCGCGTCGATCCGTTCGCGCGTGGCGGAGCGGCTCGCATGGCTCGGTGTCAAGCTTGATATGGCGCAGAATGCGCGGCAATCGCAGCTGATATCGTCTTCCGCCAGCCGCATTCCAGTTTACGTCGTGCCGTCCGACGAGGATCTCATGATCGCGAGACACACGTTGGCGCTGCTGATGAACCGTAGCTCGACAGCTCCAAACGGGGCATCGTGATACGTTCTCCTTGATCCGGGTTGCGGTCAGGCGTTGAGGGGGGCGTGGTCGGCGCTTGCGGGATTATCGGACGGCTTCTTCGATGTCGGCACCAGGAGTGTGTAATGGCGGTCCAATTCCTGCTCGGTACCTTGATCAGCGTGATCAACATCATGATTCACGCGCTGGTGACCGTTGCGGCCATCGATATCGCTCGTACCGCCGGATTAAGGCACACGGCGCGGCCCCGGTCGCACCTGATGGCCGTGATGGTCACCACTGCTGTCATTTTGATGGTCGCCCACACTGTCGAGGTTCTCATGTGGGCGCTCGCCTATGCGGCAGTCGGCGCGGCGCCTCCAGGCAGCGATCTGCTATATTTCACGTTCGTGAACTACACCACGCTTGGCTATGGGGACATTACGCCCGTGGCGGGGTGGCGATTGACGGGACCCATGACAGCGATGAACGGAATCCTGATGTTCGGATGGTCGACTGCGGTCCTGTTTGAGGTTCTGCGCAAGACGGTCGAGCATCGCGCCGCGATTGCGGCACCTAAGTCTAGTTCTGGAGATCGAGGCTAGCGAGCTTCAGCCTGTCCAGCAGCACGATCTGGCGCTGGGTGTTTCCGATGAAGCCGAGGATACCGAGCTCATGCAACCGCGATAGTGCGCGGGAGACGGTTTCCAGCGTCAATCCGAGATAGTCGGCGATATCGCGCCGCGACATCGGCAGCGCCATGATGCCGGCGGCCGTCAGCCGCTTGTCCATCTCGATCAGGAAGGCTGCGACTCGCTCCAGCGACGTCTTGCGGCCAAGCAGCAGCATGTGGTCTTCCGCATGCTGAAGGTTCTTGGTGGTCATGCTCAGCAGGTTGCGGGCGACCATGGGGTCGCCCTGCGCAACCAGCTCGAGGCTTTGGCGCCTGACCAGACGAACCGTGGTGTCGACGATCGCTTCAGTCGTGAATCGGTGCAAGCCGCCGTTCTCGAGCCCGAAAATATCGCCGGCCAGGTGAAATGCGCCGATTTGGCGCCGGCCGTCGGACAGCAGCTTATAGCTTCGCACCGCGCCCCTCTTCACCTGATAGACGTATTCCGCAGGCTCCCTTTCGCCGTAGACTTCCGAGCCTTTCTTGTAGGTAAATTCGTTTAAACTAATGATCGGGTTTGAATCGGTGTTTAACCCTAGCTCGCGGAGCGAATGAAGCCGCGAGGCGGCGTCGGCAGCGGTGCGAACGAACATGGCCAACTCCCGAACTGATGGTGACGCGGTATTTCCATCGTCGGGAATGAGGAGCCGCCGAAAATCCGCTTCCCGCGAAGGTTGTTTAGGCCATAAGTGGGGTTTTCAACCATTGTCTGTAGGTGCATTGTACCAAGGTACAGGAAGGGTTCGATGCGCTTGATGAGAACCCGTCAGAGTGTCTGTCAGATGGTGCGGCAATATGCCGAAAACAGACGCTCCATTCGCGGTTGTGGCATTCCAATTGTGCTGCTTTGCTCAGGTACTAAGGCGCATCTGGTCTTTCTGCATTTGAAGTACCCAGCGAGGAAAAAACTTGCCCGGCTTCGTTTATGTCGTGGACGACGACGCATCCTTTCGGATGGCGATCCAGCGTCGGCTTAAACTGGCTGGGTATGAAGTTGTGACCTACGCGTCCGCCCAGCAGTTACTGGATGATCCGCCAGGGTCCGACGATCCGGGATGTATCTTGCTCGATGTGCAGCTTCCGGGCCTGAGCGGGCCGGAGTTGCAAGCCTCCCTCGTCCAATGCCATTCGCCGCTGCCCATCGTCTTTCTGACCGGACATGCGGATACCGCGACGACGGTCCGTGCGATCAAGGCCGGCGCGGAGGATTTTCTGACCAAGCCGGTGTCGTCGGAACAGTTGATCGATGCGATTGAGCGGGCAATGGCTCAACAGGAGGCGGCGCGGAGTCAACACAGCAAGCTCGATTCGCTACGTTCTCGCTTGAGGTCTCTATCGCGGCGCGAACGACAGGTGTTCGACCTGATCGTACGCGGCAAAATCAACAAGCAGATCGCCTATGAGCTTGGAACGACCGAACGCACGGTGAAGGCGCACCGCCACCAAGTGATGACAAAGATGCAGGTACTATCGTTTGCCGAACTGGTGTCCGCTGCAGAGCGGCTCGGCCTTCTGGATTCGGCAAAGATGTGATGCAGGCCGTTTTCGTGGCTTCGTCAGGTCGGTGATCAGACCTGTACGATGGGACAATATGAAATGTTATTGACATATTTCGGCCTGGACCGCCTACATACCGGCGTCGTTAGCCGTCGGATTAGCGCAGGAACCTTTGCCCCGTAGCGTCGTTGCGACGCGAGTGCCAGGTTTCCAATCAGAAAGACGGGTCCATTGTTTGCACGTAAGCCGATTTACGTCGTGGATGATGATTTATCAATGCGCCGAAGCTTGGAGCGGCTGCTTCGGAAGCACGGCTTTGATGCGGTTGCTTTTGATTCCGCGGGTGCGTTGCTTCGTCATGGGTGCATCGAAGAGGCGTGCTGCATCGTTCTGGATATCAATCTAAACGGCGAGTCGGGTATCTCACTCCGCCGCAGGCTCGCCAGCGAGGGTGCCACGGTCCCCGTCATCTACATTACCGGCAACGACTGCCGGACGAATCAGGTTGCCGCGATTGAGTCTGGGTGCGCCGCCTATCTGGCCAAGCCCTTCGCAGCAAGCGCACTCATCGACTCCATTGAACGCGCCTGCGCCGAGCATGGCTGAAGCCGCCGCTGCTCACTCCTCGATGTCCTGCTCTAGGGTCTGTGTGGGCGCGCCGTTGTGTACCGAAGCGAACTGCGCCAGCGGTAACGATGTCGCCAGAGACAAAAGGTTGGAATCGGTGAGTTCGAGCAGGAGGACCTTGCCTCCATCCATGTCTTTGACGAACTTGGGATCCGCTGCGTCGGCGGCAATGCAGGTATTGGTCAGGCACCAGGTGTAGGGCAATGACTGGGCGCTTACTCCATCGATCGTCAGCTTGGCGGGCCTCTGCAGATACATCCCGACGGGGACAAACACTTGGAGCCGGGCAGTGCGGTCGCCGTCACGCTCGATCAGGTCCAGGCGCACCGCCATCTGGCCCGTTGCAAACTTGCCGGTGATCGAGGTCCGGCACAGCATCGGCGCGCCGCCGGGCTTTACGCAAAGCTTCCGCCAGTCGCCATAGGTGATGTCCTTGGCTTCGCGCTGTCCGCGAGGCGCAATTTCGGCGGGCTTTGCCTCGCGCGCATGCTCCTGCGCTGCCGAGTTCTGGGCTGAAGCCGGTCCGACAACGGTCGCTGCTAACAAAAGGGATAGGTAAGCGCGCGCCTGCTTGAGCCATGGTGTCGAAGCTGGGTTGATCATGTCAGTGCCTCCAGCCGCGCGTCCTCCGCGCCTACTTCTGTTCGTCGAGGAATTTCTCGACGAGTGGTGCCCACGTCGCGATCGTGTCAGGCGAGCCGACGAAGAAATGTCCTTCGTTGCCGAAGGGCGGCATCAGATGATATTCGGCCCTGCCGCCGGCAGCGGTGAAGGCCTCGTGCATGCGCTTCGACAAGGCGGGACCGAAAAACGTGTCGTTCTCGATATAGAACCACAGCATTGGAACGCGCGAGGTTCGGCCGAAATCGGCAGTCGCTTCGACCAGCTTGTCCGGTGCGCAATTGTTGTTGGGTTTGCCATCGACGCGGCCCCCGCGTCCTGCTGCGAATGTGATGATTGCCTTGACCTGCGGCGGGTTTGCACTCGAGAGCGCAATGGAAGCCCAGCCGCCCGCGGACTGTCCAATGACGATCACGTCCTTCGGCAGAACGCGCTTCTCGGCCACCATGTAGTCGATGATCCAGAGATCGGCTTGCGCAACTGCACGGCCGGCGTCGTGGAAGTTCGGATTGGTGCAATTTCCGACCTTGGAGAAGAACGGTCCGTAGAGACCATGCTCGGGAATATCGATCGCGGCTGCCCCATAGCCGGTGCCGACTGGTGCAACCACGAGGTAGCCGCGCTTGGCAAACCATTTGGCGGCGCCACGGAACTCCACCAACGGGAAGAAGCTGCGATCGACGGGCTTGAGCGACACGCCGTGGTTCATGATCGCCAGCGGGAAGGGGCCGTCGCCGACGGGCCGCACTACATAGGCGAACATCGGCAGCGGTAGCGGCAGAGCCCAGACCTCCTCCTGGATGCGGACATTGTCGTCGGCACGTGCTGGAGCAATAATGCAGGCCAGGATACTCAATGCTGCCGCCAGGTAAGTCACTGTTGAAGCATGGCGGAGATTCACGCGCGCCTCCTTCAACCGGCGAAAGTGCTGGCCACGATGATCGGTCCAAGCACGGTCAGCACAACGTTTCCGACAGCATAGGGCACCGCGACGCCGAGCACCGGCGTCTGGCTTTCTGCAACTTCGCAGGCGCCGGTCACGGCGGCATCGACCGTCATGGCGCCGGCGAGCGCTCCACAAATGATGACCGGATTCATGCGAAGCACGCGATGCGCGAATAGGGTGGTCACAATCAGCGGTACCAGCGTGACGACCAGGCCCATGCCGACCAGCAGCATACCGTGGGACTGGATCGCGACCCAGGCTGCGTGGCCGTTGCCGAGTCCGATCGCCGCGATGAAGCCGCCTAGCCCGAGGTCGCTCAGCGTTTGCTGCGCGGCGGGCGGCATTGCACCCATGGTCGGTCGGCGCGAGCGCAGCCAGCCGCAGAAAAGTCCCGCTATCAAGGCACCGCCGCCGCCGCCCAGAGTCAGGGGCACTGAACCGATCTTGACGCTCGCGAGACCGGCGAGAAGACCTACGGCAATGCCTGCGGCAACGAATGCAATGTCGGTACGGTCGTCGGAGCTCAGGATCTGTCCAACCTGCGAGGCGGCGCGCTCGATGTTGCGGGTGCTGCCGACCAGCGTCATGACGTCACCGACATAGACGCGGGTATCGGCGCTCAGGGGGACCTCGCGTCCCATCCGCGTCAAGGTGCGCAGGAACACGCCGCGCGCAGCGTCGCCAACGCGTTCAGCCACCTCCTTGACTGAGCGGCCATGGAGCTTGCGATTGTCGACGAGGACCTCGACCACGTTGCCGGGAAGCGCCTTCAGGATCTCGTCAGCGTCGATCTCGGTGCCAACAATCGGCTTTGCAGTGACGATGGCGGCGGTGCGGCCTGCGATAACGATGTCGTCGTTCGCTTCAAGAACAGTGTCGCGATGCGGTTCGACGTCAGCGCCCTGGCGCACGATCCGCTCGATCACGCTGCGGCTGCCGATCTGGTCTTCGACGGCACCGACGGCCCGTCCCGCCGCTGCCGACACCCGATACGCGCGGGCCTGGAATTTTCGATAATGCAGATTTTCAGTTTGTGGCGGGTTGCCGCCCGAAAGCTCCGCCTCGAGCTTTGCAGCTTCCGCTTTCAAATCGATCCGCATCAATTTCGGCGCGACAAACGGCACGTACAGGAGCGTGAGGATATAGCCGAGCACGTAGGTGACGGCGTAACCGGCGGCGATATTGGCGTCCTGTTGCTGAAGCACCTCTTTGGCCAGTCCGAGCTGGGATAGTGCGCCAGATGCGGTGCCGATGACCGACGATTGTGTCAGGGCTCCCGCAGCAAGACCGGAAGCGGTGCCGGGACCGAGCGCGAACACATGGGCAAATATGAGAACGATGACGAGGCCGGTACCACCAAGCACGAGCGCGAGCGCGACCTGAGCCAGGGTCCGGATGCTCAGCGAGGCAAAGAACTCGGGTCCGGACCGGTAGCCGATCGTGAACACGAACAGGCTGAAGAGAATAATCCTGAGCAGGGAAGGAAACGTGAAGGTGCCAAGCTGCCCGATCAGGACGGCAACGATGAGCGTGCACGCGGTGGTGCCTATCGAGAAGCCGCGGATTCTGACGCGACCAAGAATGGTGCCGAGCGCGACGGACAGCAGCAGGAAAATTTCCGGCGCGGCGGATATGATCCATCTGACCGTGCTCATGGGCGGGCCCTCCAGCCATTTGCGCCAATCTGGTTGGTGATAGCCGCCGATGCTTGATCCAGATCAACCTCGCGGTCGGTCAGACGCTCCCTGTTGAGTTGCAGGATTTCAAAACCCGACGTTGGGGCATGAGTACGATGGATACCACCGCCGCTTCGTCGATACGCCGCGACGAAACGGTGCCTGTCGCGCTGTTGCTGGCCTTCACCGGCGGCTACCTCGACGCCTATACGTGGATCGTCCACGGCGTCATGGCCAACGCCCAGACGGCCAATCTCGTCCTGCTGTGGGTCCATGGCTCCGTCGGCAACTGGGCGAAAGCGCTCCACTTCGTCCCACCAATCCTTGCGTTCGCGGTCGGTATCGTCGTCGCGTCATGGTTGCGCCGCGCGGCGGGAGAGCGCGCCATTGCCATCAGCATTCTGCTGGAAATCCTCCTGCTGGTCGTTATCGCCGTCCTGCACAATCGCCTGCCGGATCTCGCGGGTACACTTGGTATTTCGTTCGTCGCCGCCGTACAGAGCGCTGTCTTCACGAGAGTTGAGGGCGTGCCCTACAGCTCCGTCATGATCACGGGCAACATGCGGCAGGCAATTGAAGGGGTATTTGCTGTAGCTTCTGGCGATGGGGCGCTGCGGCCCTCGGGCGTTTTCGCGGTCTTGTGCATCACGTTCGGCCTCGGTGCCGCGCTTGGCGCCTTCGCGACCAAGCAGATCCCGAACCTGGCGCTCGGCGTTCCCGTGATCGCGCTCCTGGTCGTGCTGTTGCGTTGCGAAAGTCCAGGCGACGAGGCCAGCCCATGACCTCATCTGACCGCAGATCGCGCTGGACCTTCCTGTTTCCGCCCGCAATCTGGCTGGCGCAGTATCACAGTGCCTGGCTGCGTTCGGACGCAATCGCCGGAATCACCCTCGCGGCTTACGCCATCCCCGTGTCGCTGGCCTACGCGACTCTGGCGGGCCTGCCGCCTCAGATCGGCATCTACGGCTACATGCTCGGCGGCCTCGGCTATGCGCTGCTCGGGTCGTCTCGCCAGCTTGCGGTCGGTCCGACCTCCGCGATCTCGTTGATGATTGCGGCGACGGTCGGGACGCTGTCCGCCGGAGATGCGGCGAAATACGCCGAGATCGCAAGCCTGGCCGCATGCGCGGTGGCGTTGCTCTGTCTGATCGCGTGGTTGTTCAAGCTCAGCGTTCTCGTCCGCCTGGTGAGCGACAGTATCCTGGTCGGCTTCAAGGCCGGCGCGGGACTTACCATCATGATGAGCCAGTTGCCGAGCCTGTTCGGTGTCGCCGGAGGCGGTCACAATTTCTTCGATCGCGCCATCAAGCTCGCCGGCCAGCTCGGCGGCATCAATTGGCTGGTTCTGGCGATCGGAGCCATCGCGCTCTCGTTCCTGCTGGTGGGAGAGCGGCGGCTGCCGGGAAGGCCGGTCGGGCTCACGATCATGGCGCTGTCGATTGTCTTGGCAACACTGCTTGGCCTTCCGTCGCTTGGCGTACCAGTCACCGGGCAAATCCCAGAGGGATTGCCGGCTATCGGGTTGCCGAGTTTTGGTTTGTTGGAGCCCGACGAGCTCTTCCCGCTGGCTGCGGGATGCGTACTGCTGGCCTATATCGAAGGCGTCTCCGCCGCCCGCAGCTTTGCTGCCAAGCACGGCTATGCCCTCGATGTCCGGCAGGAGTTCTTGGGGCTTGGCGCGGCGAACCTCGTCACCGCCTTCGGCCACGGCTACCCCGTGGCCGGCGGGCTGTCGCAATCTGCGGTCAACGACAATGCCGGGGCGCGCACGCCGCTGGCCCTGGTGATCTGCTCGGCGACGCTTGCGCTGTGCCTGCTGTTCTTCACGGGTCTGTTGACAAACTTGCCCAAGGCAGTGCTGGCGACGATCGTCCTCGCCGCCGTCTACAGGCTGGTGGACATCCGCGCGCTGTTGCGGATGTGGCAAGTCAGCCGCATCGACTTTTATGCCGCGGCGATTGCCCTTCTGTCAGTGTTGCTCCTGGGCATCCTGCAGGGCGTTTTGCTGGCGGCCGTCGCGTCGATCTTCCTGCTCCTGGCGCGGGCCTCGCGTCCGAATGTTGCTTTCCTCGGCCGGCTCCCCGGTACCGGCCGTTACTCCGATAATGCGAGGCATGAGGGCGTCGAGCCATTGGTCGGCATCATCGCGTTTCGACCCGAAGCCTCGTTGCTCTACATCAATGCTGAAACGATCCTGGAAACAGTGTTAGGCACCTTGCCGCTGTCGGTCGGCGCCAAACTGGTTGTCTGCGATCTATCGGCATCCCCCTACATCGATCTGGCCGGCGCGCGCATGTTGCACGATCTCTATGACGAACTCGCCTCCCGGAATATCACGTTACGAATCGTCGGCGCGCACGCACAATTGCGCGATTTGCTGCGGGCTGAAGGCCTGGCGGAAAAGACCGACAGCGGAGCGTGGCTTCGTTCGGTTGACAGCGTACTCGGGGAGAGCACGACCGGGCAATCATCTGATCCCAATCCAAAAGATACACCCGACTTATGGGCGGGCCGGCTCTGATGCGATCTCACCATCGTCCTCAATCGATCACGCGGTAGCGCCTTGGACGATGTCCGCATCGCAAATTGTTCCGGGCCTCTTCAAGGTGCTCGACCCTTGACTTGGATCAATGGACCGAGGTGGGCGGGCATCACGATCCCGGACGAGACGTCGCAAAGATCCGGAGAGAGACATGTCCAAGGACGCCAAGGCTGCAGAAAAGCGCATCGATCAGTTCATTTCCGGGCCCGGCGGACGGGCGGATGATTGGCGCGATCTGGTCGAGGCAGCGAAGGCATGGTCGCGCGGCGGCGACCGCACGAAGTACGATGCGGCGCTGGCTGATCTTTCTGTCATAGAGGAGTTTCTCGGCTATCCCGGCCTGCAATTGATGGCGGCCTTGCGGGAAGCGGCAACGGCCGGGGATGCGGCGGAGTCACTTGGCCTTACGACGCGCATCACGCAGGCCTTGATGACACGATCCTTCCGCCAGCACGCCGGCGACTGGGATCCCAAGGACGACGGCGCCGATGCCTCGCCCGAGCTGGTGCCCTCGACCTTCGGATCGCATGGGGGCCATCGGCCCTATTTCGAAACACTGATTGTCACCGGCGTCTCTTCCAGCCACTGGCCGGCGCTCGCCGCCGAATGGCGCAAGCTGCGCCGCACGGTTGACTCCTTCGTATATGAGCCGGTGATCGTCGGCAGCCTCGAGGATGCCTTCTGCGCAACGATGCTCAATCCCGACATCGCGGCCGTCGTCATCAACGAAGGGTTCGGGCTGCGTTCGCGTCACGACGCGCCGATCCTGCGGACCATGACAGCCGGCGCGGGCCTCAATGACGAGGCCGACGCGTCCGCGCTCCGGCTTGCGCACATCATCAAGCGGGTACGTCCGGAGCTTGACATCTATCTGATGTCCAACCGCGACGTCGAGAAAATGGCTGGAGACCCCGAGGCCAACGTGGTTCGGCGGATATTCTACTCCATCGAAGAGCTTCTCGAGCTCCATCTCTCCATCCTCGAAGGTATCCAGGATCGCTTCGACACGCCGTTTTTCGACAATCTCAAGAAATATGCACAACGTCCGATCGGAACGTTCCATGCGCTGCCGATCGCGCGCGGCAAGTCTGTGTTCAGGTCGGACTGGATCCGCGATATGGGTGAATTCTACGGCTTGAACCTGTTCCTGGCCGAGAGCAGCGCGACGACCGGTGGCCTCGACAGCTTGTTGGAGCCGACCGGTACCATCAAGAAAGCGCAGGACAAGGCGGCGCGGGCGCTCGGCGCGGATCGTGTGTTCTTCGTGACCAACGGCACCTCGACCTCGAACAAGATGGCAGTGCAGGCGCTGCTCGGGCCGGGCGACATCGCGATCGTGGATCGCAACTGTCACAAGTCGCACCACTACGGCATGGTGCTGGCCGGCGCCCAGCCGATCTATGTCGAAGCGTTCCCGATGACCGAGTATTCGATGTACGGCGCGGTGCCGCTGAAGACCATCAAACAAGCGCTGCTGAATGCGAGAGCCGATGGCCGGCTGGACCGAGTCAAGATGCTCGACCTGACCAACTGCACCTTCGACGGCCACATCTACAACACCCGCCGGGTGATGGAGGAATGTCTCGCGATCAAGCCGGATTTGATCTTCCTGTGGGACGAAGCCTGGTTCGGCTTTGCGCGTTTCTCGCCGTTCCTGCGGCGACGGACCGCGATGGGCGCCGCCAACGAGATCGAGACCTGGATGCATGATCCGAAATCGGTCGCGGCTTACGACAAGCAGCAGGCCGAGCTCGGCAAGACCCCCTCGGACGAGTTGCTGCTCAAGACTCGTCTGATCCCGGATCCGCGTCAGATACGATTGCGCGTCTACCAGACCAACTCGACCCACAAGTCAATGTCGGCGATCCGGCAGGGGTCGATGCTGTCGGTCAAGGATGTCGAATTCCACACCGTCGAGCAGCAGTTCAAGGAAGCGGTGTTCACGCACGCGTCGACCAGCCCGAACCAGCAGCTCATCGCCAGCCTCGATGTCTCACGGCGCCAGATGGAGCTCGAAGGCTACGGTCTGGTGGCCAATGCGATCGAAATTGCGTTCGCGATCCGCAAGGCGGTCAACGGCAATCCGCTGATCTCGAAATACTTCCGGATTCTCGGCGCGGACGCGATGGTGCCGGCGCAATATCGCCAGAGCGGCTTCACCGACTATCTCGCAACAGGCATGAACTGGGCGAACGTCCTGAAGAGCCTGGACGATGACGAGTTCTGCCTCGATCCGACCCGCATGACCTTGGTGTGCGGCACCGCGGGCTACGACGGCACGCAGTTCAAGGGCATCCTCGCCAATGACTACAATATCCAGATCAACAAGACATCGCGCAACTCGGTGTTGTTCCAATCGAACATCAACAACACCCGCAGCGACGTCGCCCATCTGGTGAGGGTGCTGGCCGAGATCGCGGGCGAGGTCGACCGTGGCCTGGTTCAGGGCGGCGCCAACGCGAAGAAGACCTTCGACGCGCGGGTCAAGAGCCTGATGACCGATGTGCCCGACCTGCCGAATTTCTCGCACTTCCACGACAGTTTCCGTGGCGATGCCGGCACCAAGACCAACGAGGGCGACATCCGTAGCGGCTTCTACTCGGCCTATGACGCAGCGGGGTGCGAATATATCCGGCTCGGCGATTCCGAGATCGACCGCCGCCTCAAGGCCGGGCCGGACCTCGTCTCCGCGAGTTTCGTGATCCCGTATCCGCCGGGCTTTCCGATCATGGTGCCGGGACAGGTGATCACGCAGGAGACCATCGACTTCATGCGAAAGCTCGATGTGAAGGAAATCCACGGCTACGACGCCAAGGAAGGGCTGAAGCTCGTACGCGCCGAAGCCCTGGCGAAGATCGGCCGGCCCAAGCCCGGTGCGACGCCGAAGCTGAAGGCTGCATCGTAATAAAAGGGGACGGACATGCAGAGCTTTTTCACGTTCTTGCAGCAGAACCCGTTTCTGTTGCTGTTCTTCGTCGTTGGCGTCGCCGTCTGGATCGGCCGGGCCAGCATCAAGGGTTACGGCCTAGGCATGGTTGCCGGCGCCATCGTGGTGGGCGCCGGCCTATCTGTGTGGGCGTCGGTCTATGGCGTGAAGCTCGAGTTGAACAACTTCGCCAAGAGCCTCTTCTATTACCTGTTCATGTATGGGGTTGGCCTTCGTGTCGGGCCCTCTTTCATCAACAGCCTGAAAGGCGACGGCCTCAAGTTCTGCATCCTTGCGCTCGTGTCCAGTGTTGTCGGACTTGCGCTGGTCGTGATTTGCGCCAAGCTGTTTGCGCTGCCAATTGGTGCTGCCGGCGGCATGCTGGCGGGATCTCAGACCATGTCTGCCGCGATCGGTTCGGCCGAGCAGGCTATCACCTCGGGTGTGGTGAAGCTCCCTGAAGGCATGAAGCCCGAGGATGCGTCGGGCATGATCGCACTGTCTTACGGCATCACGTATATCTGGGGCACCGTCGGCATCATCCTGATCTGCAAATACCTGCCGCGCTGGTGGGGCGTCGACGCCAAGGCCGCAGCCAAGCAGTACGAGCAGGAGTTTGGCGTCAAGGACCTCGAGGGTGGCGGCCTGACCGGTTACCGGCAGTTCGGCCTCCGTGCCTACCGGCTCGATAATCCAGCCCAGGTTGGCATGAGCATTGCCAAATTCCGCACGATGAATCCCGAATACCGCATCGTCAATGTGGCGCGCCGAGGAGAACCGCTGGGTGCCGACCCCGAACTCGTTCTGGAAAAGGGCGACGTCGTCGCGCTCGGCGGCTCGACTGAGCATCTCACCGACAAGATGGGCCTGATCGGGCCGGAAGTTGCCGACGCCAAGGCGCTCGGCATTCCCATGGATCAGGCGGACATCCTCGTCACAAACAAGGCGATGGCGGGACGGACCTTTGAATCCTTCCGCGAGACGGCCATTGCCGGTCAGTTGCAGGTCACCAAGGTCGAACGTGGCGGCGTGCAGATTCCGGCCGGTCTCAAGACCGAGTTGCAGCGGATGGACATCGTCTCGGTGGTCGGCATCAAGTCGGCCGTCAACGAGCTCGGCGAGATGTGGGGCCGCATTGCACGGACCAACACCTCGACCGATCTGTTGACGCTCGCCGCAGGCATGATCATCGGCTTCCTGATCGGGATGATCGAATTCCCGGCCTTTGGTGCCAAGATCGGCCTCGGCAACGCCGGCGGTCTGTTGCTGTCGGGCGTGATCGTCTCATCGCTGGTCTCACGGCTGCGCTTCTTCGGCAATACGCCGAACGCGGCACGCAATGTGCTTGAGGATCTCGGTCTCGTGGTCTTCGTCGCCATCGTCGGCATCAATGCCGGCGCGGGACTATTGGCGCAGCTGACCGGGGCCGTGGCACTGAAGATCTTCGTTGCCGGCTTCATTGCCTGCACGATTCCGCCGTTCATCGTCTGGGCGATCGGCTTCCACGTCTTCAAGATCAACCCGGCCGTGCTGATGGGCGGCGTTGCCGGTGCGCGGTCGCACTCCGGCCCTTGCCGCGAGGCCGCGGTGGAAATCCAGAGCTCCGTGCCCTGGATTGGGTTCCCGGTCGGCTACGCCGTATCGGGCATTCTGCTCACCGTGTTCGGCTACTTCGCAATGATCCTGGCTCAATAGCTCGGCGTCAAAACCAGAGGAAAGAAAAGTCATGAGAAAAGTCGCTATCTATGCCGCCCTGGTCGCCTCGCTGGCAAGCGTCGCCGGATTCAGCACGCCATCCCGGGCAGAGACCGGCCAAGTTGCCGTTGTCTTCACCAAGGGCGGATTCATCGTTGGCGTCGGTGGGGGCGAGGGCGTTCTGCTGTATCGGGGCCACAAATATCCCTTCACCGTCTCGGGTATGAGCGTCGGCTTCACGATCGGCGCCTCGACCACCAAGCTGGTCGGTCGCGCCCTCAACCTGAGGGGACCGGAGTCGATCGAAGGCTCCTACGCTGTCGGCGGTGCGGGCGGTGCTATCGCTGCTGGCGCAGGTGCCGTTCAGCTACAAAACGGCAACGGCGTGATTCTGCAGCTTAGCGGGCCGAAGGTCGGTGCGGAGCTGTCAGCCGCTGTGGGGGGCGTGACGATAGCTTTGAAGCGGTAGAGCGGCAGTCGCGCCGCTTCGGCGGTCGCGGCGCTCTAGCTGAATGGCGGCTGCTTTTCTCATGCACGTAGGTCGGGGAAGCGCCCGCAAATCAGCGCCAGGTCGGGTGCCAACCGCGTTTCGCGAGGCATCGTCGAAGCGGATCACGGCACCCATATCGAGGGAGGACATGCCATGCTTCGTTATCTACTAGCTTTTGTTGCGGCCGTCGTTCTTCTCACGGCCACGCTCATTCCCGATGATGCCTATGCCCGCCGCGGAGGTGGCGGTGGTGGCTATCGCGGAGGTGGAGGGGGCATGCGCGCCGGAGGCTTCCATGGCGGCGGGGTTCATGCCGGACGCATCCATGGCGGAGGCGGACGCCACTACGCAGGAGGTCCGCGGCCCAGCCATCCGATTGCTGGTCCTGGCCGTCCAGGTTACCCCGTTGCGGGCCGTCCCGGCCGTCCCGTCGCCGGTTATCCCGGAGGCTATCCGCGATATGGCTATCGAGGCGCGGCTTACGGTGCTGCTGCCGTCGGTGCGGCCGCCGCGGGCGCTTACGGATACTACAATAACAACTACAACAATGGTTGCTATCAGGACACGTACGGAAATTGGGTCTGCCCCAACCAGTATCCATACTGAGAATGCGCCGCTGGCGGGCTCTAATACACCGTCAGCATTGGCCCCGGACTCAACGATCGGACCGCACCGGCAGTGCGGCCCGACCACTTTGTCAATAGCGTTCGGCGACGAAGTTCATTCCGCGCAGGCCGGCCTGGTCATTGTAGCGTCCTTTGTCGGAACGCTTCGGCAGCCTCACCTTGTCCTTCTTGATCCGCTTGTGCGGGATAGCCTCCAGGATGTGCGCGATACAGTTCAGCCGCGCCCGCCGCTTGTCGTCGGAGCGAATGATGTACCAAGGCGCCTCCTTCGTGCTCGTCTTCTTGAGCATCAGGTCGCGCGCGCGCGAATAATCATACCAGCGCTTGAAGGATTCGAGGTCCATCGGGCTCAGCTTCCATTGCCGCACCGGATCGTCGATGCGGGCGTTGAAGCGGCGCTCCTGCTCGTCCATCCCGACCTCGAGCCAGATCTTGATCAGGATGATGCCGCCATCGATGGCGTACTTTTCCATTTGCGGGCAGAGCGACAGGAAACGGTCGTGCTCGGCGGGCGAGCAGAACCCCATGACATATTCGACGCCGGCGCGGTTGTACCAGCTCCGGTCGAAGATCACGATCTCGCCGCCGGCCGGAAACTGCTTCATGTAGCGCTGGAAGAAAAGCTGCGTCTTTTCGCGATCCGATGGTGCCGGCAGCGCCACTACCCGGAATACACGCGGGCTGACCTTTTCGGTGATCGCCTTGATCGTGCCGCCCTTGCCGGCCGCATCGCGGCCTTCGAACAGGACGATGACTCGGAGCTTGTTTTCCTTTACATAATCCTGGAGGTGGCAAAGCTCGATCTGGAGCTTTTCGAGCTCCTTCTCGTAGTCTTTGCGCTTCATCCGCTCTGAGGCTTCAGCCTTTGCCATGCTTCGCGTTCCATTGCCTCGAGTTGGCCAAACCGTGATCAGTCGCCCCAGGAGATGGTGACCCCGATGTCGCCGGGCACGCCGTCCGGGAAGTCGATGACCTGATAGCCGATGCGATAGCCGCGCGGCTTGAGGTATTCGGTCCAGAGCTCGAAGATCTCCTTTGGAATTCCAGTCAGCGTTGTCTCCCAGCCCGCCTCCATCTGGTTGATCGCGCGGCCCTTGTCGGTGCACAGCGTGTTTGGGAAGCGATAGACCTGCACTTCGGTCAGGCCGTTGCGAACCGCGCGCTGGATGATGGTCGAGGCGAGCTTGATCTTCTCCTCCTCGGTCTTGCCGGACGGTTTGCTCAGCCGATCGATTAGAGCGCGTTTCTCGGCTTCGGCCGCGGCGGCAAGGCGAACATATTCCTCAGCCTTTCTGGCCTCCTCGAGCGCGGCTTCCTTGCGGATTTGCAGTGCGTTGGGAATGAGCTCATCGATGCCGGGCATGATTGTGCGTTCCTGGCTTGCTGTGGGATCGGAGTCAGGGCTAGGCTACGTTTCGCGCCGTTCGGACCCTTGATTCATATCAAGCAATTTTCTCACCTGCGCGGCCAGGGTAACTAATCGGCGCGCAGACCGCCCTGATCCCTTCTGTGGAGGCGACCATTGAGCGAGCAACTTCATCCGATGGCCCCGCATCATCTGCCGTTCTATCTCGCGCCGGGAAGTGGCACGGACGTGCTGATGGTGGTGATGGGGATCTTCCTGATCGGCACAGTACTCTGGGTTGGCACGCTCTATTGGAAGCTGCACAGCCTGCCGGAACGAATGGCCCACAAGTCGCAGAAGCTTCAGTTCGAGATCGTGGCCGTGCTCGGCATCATCTCGCTCTTTACGCACATGCACATTTTCTGGGTGGCCGGCCTTCTGCTCGCGATGATCGACTTGCCGGATTTCGGCACGCCGCTGCGGAGTATCGCAGGCTCGGTCGAGAGGATCGCCGACGCCGCGCCCGGCGAGGGTCGCGAGCCAGAAATCTCCAGCTTGCCGCCGGTTGAAAAGCCGATCGTCAAGGGAAAGGAACACAGCCATGTTTGAGCTCATGTTCTGCTCCCTCCTGACCATCCTGCCGGACTACCTCTACCGCCGCTATGCCCAGGGCAAACGTTTCGGCAAGGAGATCACTTTCTTTTCCATCTGGTATGAATTGCGATGGGGCATCACCGGCTGCCTGATGCTGACGATTTCGCTGATCACGATGATCTTCTACTTTCACCCGTCAACGACCTCGGCCGCGCTCTATTTTCGGACGGTCCCCATCCTTCCTGAAGGCTCCGGCCGCGTCGCGGAAGTCAATGTCGGCTACAGCGAGGCAGTGAAGAAAGGCGATGTGCTGTTCAGGTTGGACAGTTCGAAGCAGAAGGCCGCCTTGGAGACGGCCACGCGCAAGATCGCCGAGGTCGACGCCGCGATGACAAGCGCCGAAAACGACGTGGTCAAGGCCGAAGCGCAGATCCAGGAAGCCAAGGCCAGCCTTCAGCAGGCCAAGGACGAGCTGGACGTCAAGACGGAGCTGCAGCGCCGCAATCCCGGTATCGTCCCGCAACGCGATATCGAGAAACTACAGGTCGTGGTCAACCAGCGGCAGGCTGGTGTGGACTCGGCCACCGCGTCCAAGACGTCGGCGATGTTGCGGCTTTCAACGCTGTTGCCGGCTGAAAAAGCGAGCGGCCAGGCGGCGTTGGCTGAAGCGCAGGTCGATCTCGACAAGACCTTCGTTCGCGCCGGCGTCGACGGGCGGGTCGAACAGTTCTTCGTTCGACCTGGCGATCTCGTCGCCCAGATCATGCGACCAGCCGGCGTGTTGATACCGGCGGATGCCGGCAGGGGTAGGCTGCAGGCCGGGTTTGGACAGATTGAAGCGGGGGTGATGAAGGTAGGGATGGTCGCGGAAGCGACCTGCATCTCCAAGCCGTGGGTGATCATTCCGCTCGTTGTCACCGATGTGCAGGATTACATCGCCGCCGGCCAGGTCCAGGCTGGCCAGGAATTGATTGAACTTCAGAATGCACGGAAGCCGGGTTCGATACTCGCCTTCCTGGAGCCGCTCTACAAGGGCGGACTTGAAGGCTTGACGCCGGGCAGCAGCTGCATCGTCAATGCCTATACCAGCAATCACGAGGAGATCACTGCGAAGGAGACGGGCACTGCTCGGGCCGTCGCTCTGCATGTCGTCGATGGCGTCGGCCTCGTGCACGCCATGCTCTTGCGAATTCAGGCGCTGCTGCTGCCTATCAAGACGCTGGTGCTGAGCGGGCACTGACCGGCTTCGCTTTGGTTTGAATCGCACTTCGGTTCAGCGATGCGCCTCAGTTGAGCCGGTCTGGCGTCATGAGCCAGTCCGACCAACCAGCGCATATTCACTATGAGCGCCACATGGTCCCCGCAAAAATGCCGATCTGGCTTCGTTCCTTCATTGTCGCCAGCGCTGTCGTGCTCGTGGTTGGAGCTGGCCTGTTCGGCTACCGGTGGTATTCTCGCCCCACGACGCTGACCATCGCGGTCGGATCGCTGGACGGTGAGGCCGCTCGTCTGGTCTCGGCACTGGCGAGCCGGCTTGCCGTGGTGAACGCCCCGGTCCGGCTTAAGTTGGTGGAAACCACCAACGCGGTTGATGCTGCCGAGCAGTTTGCGGCGGAAAAGGTCGAGCTCGCTGTCGTCCGTGGCGACGTCGGCGACCTATCGCAGGCGCAGGCCATCGTGGTTCTCGCCCATGCCGTTGTCCTGCTAGTTGCGCCGCCGGGCTCCTCCATTACCGAAATCGCTGGTCTGAAGCGCACCAGCGTCGGCGTGATCGGCGGCGAGATGAATCGCAAGGTCGTCGACGTCCTCAGCGACGAATACGGCCTTGGACGCGCCAACGTGACATTCCGTAATCTCCAACCGGCAGACGCGCGGCGGGCACTCGATGCCAAGGAGGTACGGGCGATTCTGATCGTCGTTCCCCTTGCGGAAAAGTATCTCGCCCTCTTGCGCGGCCTCTTTCTGCAGACGCCGAAGACCGCGCCGGTCCTCCTTCCCGTCGAGGCGGCTGGTGCCATCGCGGAAAAGCAGCGCGCCTATGAAAGCTTCGACGTCCCAAAGGGGACGTTGCGTGGCTCGCCTCCCGTCCCGAGCGAGGATCTCACCACGCTGCGGGTTTCGTTCTATGTGGTCGCGCAAAAGCAGCTCAGCGCAGAGGTGGCGGGTAGCCTGGCCGACGCGCTGATGAAGGCGCGCAGGGACCTGCTCGGCGAATTGCCGATCCTCTCGCAAATGACCACGCCGAGCACGGATTCGGACGCCTTCCTCCCGGTCCATCCTGGCGCCGCAGCATTCTACAACGGAACGCAGCAGAGCTTTCTGGACGAATGGGGAAACGCGATCTTCCTCGCGCCCATGATTTTCGGCGGCCTCATCTCCGTATTGGCGGCGGCCTGGAAATTCCTTCAGGTACGTGATCCCTCGAAGGACGAGCGGGGGCTGGACCTGCTGTATGCGTTGGGGGTGCGGATACGCGGGACCGAGGCAGCGGCCGAACTGTCGGATATCGAGGCCGAAATCGACCGGGTTCTCCAGGCTCAGCGCGCCAAAGCGGCGGCAGGAGACGAGAGTGCGCTCGATGTCACCACATTGAATGTCGCTGCGCATCGTCTTCAGAGCCTGATTCACGACCGTCGGATCCTGCTGTCCGCGAACGGACATGAGCAAGCGCTCGGTCAGCCAGTTGACCGCACCTGACGGTGGTCACTCCAGACCAAGTCGAATCACGGCCGAACCCAAGCTTAGCTACCTTGATCTTGATCAAACCCTCCGGCCGCCAACCCCGTTTCCTTCAGCAATCGCGTCATGCGAAGGGTGCGGGACATTCGGGGGATAGCGGACGGGCAATGAAGCGTCGTGAGTTCATGGCCTTGGTCGGGGCTGCAGCCGCTTGTCCGGTTTTCGCGCATGCTCAGGACGGGGCACCGCGGCCGATGCCGTCGGTCGGCGTGCTGACTGGTAATTTGGTGGGCGATGGCGGCGCTCAGATGCGCGTCAATGCCTTTCAGCAGGGTCTCGCCGATCTCGGCTGGATCGCCAATCAGAACTACCGACTCGATGTGCGCTGGCCGGGCTCCAATCCGACATGGCAGGAACGTGAAGCTCGCGAACTTGTTGCCACCGGACCCGACGTGCTGTTTGCGACCAGCACGGCGACGACACGGGCGCTGCGGGCTGCAACGCAGGTCATTCCGATCATTTTTGTCGGGCTCTCGGATCCGGTCGGGACAGGCCTCGTCGTCGATCTGGCAAGGCCGACCAGCAATCTTACCGGCTTCTCGCTTTACGAGCATGCTATGAGCGGGAAATGGCTGAGCCTGTTGAAGGACATGGTGCCCGGCATGAGCAGTGCGATGCTTCTGTACAATCCCGAGACCGCGCCATATGCGCCCCTTTATCTTCAGGCCGCACACCAGGTGGAAAGTCGCCTGCGCATGACGGTTACCGGCGCCTCCGTCCGCAGCGGCGCCGAGATCGCGGGGGTCATCGAGACGGCGGCGCGGAATGGCAGCGGGCTTGTCGTGCTGCCGGATGGCGGGTTCTTCAGTACTCAGAGCGCAATGGCAATCCCGTTGCTGGCCCAGCGCCGCGTCCCGGCGATCTTCGCCGTCCGCTTCTATGCTGTGAATGGCGGGCTGATGTCTTATGGCGCCGACCTGACGCAACAGTTTCGCGACGGCGCTGGCTATGTCGCTCGCATCCTTCGCGGCGCCGAGGTCCGCAGTCTTCCGGTGCAATTCGCCACAAGGTTCGATCTCGTTATCAACGTGAGAGCCGCCCACGCGCTTGGGCTGGCGGTCCCGGAACGATTGCTGATGGAGGCTGAGCTGATCGACTAGCTTGCTCGGGCGTCCCGGGAGATGAGGCAGCGTTTCGTTGATCTCGATCAACAAATGTCAGCTCTCCGGTCTGATGATCGCCGGGAATGTGCATGGAGGATCTGATGTTTCGCTGCGGCAGGATCTTGATGGCGGTCGCGCTCGTGATCGCGATTCCGCTGGCGGCGGCGGCGCAGACGGCAGATAAGGCGCCGGCCTCCAGTCCGCAGCAGGCAGATCCCCCCGCGCAAGCAGCAGAGCTTCTGAAACCGGAGCAGCTCGAAGCTGTGGTCGCGCCGATTGCGCTCTATCCCGACGAGTTGCTTGCCAACGTGCTGGCGGCTTCCACCTATCCTCTGGAAGTCGTTCAGGCCGATCGCTGGCTGAAAGAGCGCAAGACTCTGAAGGGTGATGCCCTGAAGACTGAAGTCGAGAAGCAGCCGTGGGATGACAGCATCAAGGCGCTGGCCTCGACTGCTGAGGTTCTGGCCATGATGAGCGACAAGCTCGACTGGACCAAGGCGCTGGGCGACGCCGTGCTCGCGCAGCAACCGGATGTGATGGATGCGGTCCAGCGGTTGCGGACCAAGGCTTATGACAATAAAAAGCTGGTGACCACCAAGCAGCAGAAGGTGAGCGTCAAGACCGAGGAAAGCAGGCAGGTGGTCGTGATCGAGCCGGCGGTTCCCGATACGATGTACGTGCCGTACTACGAGCCTGCGACAGTCTACGGCGCGTGGCCCTACACCGAGTATCCGCCGTATTATTTCGGCTATCCATCCTACATCGGCGCAGGCGTCGTCGCGGCAGGTCTTGCCTTCGGCACCGCCTGGGCCATTGGGCGCTGGGGCAATTACTGGGGCGGTGGCTGCAACTGGGGCAACCGCAACGTCTATATCAATCACCGAACCACCAACATCGGAAATGGCTGGCAGCACAATCCTTCGCATCGCCAAGGGGTGCGGTACAACAACGCCAACGTTCAGCAGCGCTTTGGCAACAGCAACCTGAAGGCCGGCGCCGCCGACCGGATGGATTTCCGCGGCCGCGACGGACAGCAGAAGCCGGGACAGGATCGGCCAGGTGCGGGAGATCGCGCAGGAGATCGTGCCGGCGACCGCGCAGGTGATCGAAGCGGTGACCGACAAGGCGCGGCGGATCGTGCCAAGGCGGGAGGCGATCGTGCTAAAGGTGGTGGCGATCGCGCGGCCAAGGGTGGTGGTGCCAAGAATGCCGGCGCAAAAAGTGCCAGCCCTAAAGCGGGCGGTGCCAAGGGCGGCGGTGGCGCCAAGGCCGCGAACCGCGGTGGTGGCGGTGCCCTGAACGTGTCGTCGGGCCGCTCGGCGGCTGCAGCATCGGCCCGTGGCCAGGCGAGCATGGCGAGCATGGGACCGCGCGGTGGCGGCGGCGGAGGTGCGAGCTTCGCCGGCCGAGGCGGCGGCGGAGGCTTCCAGGGTGGCGGTGGCGGTGGCCGCGGTGGCGGTGGTGGCGGCGGACGGCGTTCCGATATCGGGCTGAAGCACGATGTCGTTCTGCTCGGCCATCTTTCAAGCGGCCTTGGTTACTACCGCTTCAGCTATATCGGCAGCGACAAGGCCTATGTCGGCGTCATTGCGCAGGAAGTCGAGGAAGTGAAGCCGGTAGCCGTCACCCGCGGAGCCGACGGCTATCTCCGGGTCTATTACGAAAAGCTCGGTCTGAAATTCCGTACCTATCGCGATTGGCTCGAGAGCGGCGCGCGGATTCCTGCGGGGGTGACGCCATGATGAGTTTGAAGTCGCTTCTTCGTGCGGCGTTGCCGGCCATCATGGCGCTGGCGCTCCTGAGCTGGCCATCCCTGGCGCAGCAATCCTATCCGACACCGGAGGATGCGGCAGCGGCGCTCGCTGCCGCCGTCAAAAGCGGGCCGGACCGGGCCATCCTGAAAGTGCTCGGCAGCGCTGCCGAGGACATCGTCTCGTCCGGTGATGAGGTTGCCGACGTCGACATCCGGAAACGCTTCGTCTCGATGTATGATGCTAAGCATTCGGTCAAGACAGAGGGTAACAAGAAGGCGATGCTGATGTTGGGTCCGGACGACTTCCCGTTCCCGATCCCGCTCGTCAACACCAAGACCGGCTGGGAATTCGATGCCGCCGAAGGCCGCATCGAAGTGCTGTATCGCCGCATCGGCCGCAATGAGCTCGACGCCATCCAGACCAGTCTTGCCTTTGTCGATGCCGAGAACGACTACGCTGACAAGGATCGCGGCGAAGGGGTCGGCGTGTACGCACAGCGCATCGTCAGCAGCGCGGGCAAGAAGGACGGGTTGTTCTGGCGCGACGACAGCGACCAGAGCCCGCTCGGCGCACTGGTAGCGCAGGCTTCGGCTGAAGGGTACCAGGCCGGGGATGGCCCGGAGCCCTATCACGGCTACTATTTCCGCATCCTGAGAGGGCAGGGCTCGAACGCGCCAGGCGGCGCGCTCAACTACGTCGTCAAAGGCAAGATGATCGGAGGTTTTGCGCTGGTCGCCTGGCCCGCCGAGTACGGCAATTCCGGCGTCATGACCTTCCTGGTCAATCATGCGGGCGTTGTCTACCAGAAGGATCTCGGGCCTCGGACCAAGGTCCTCGCTCCTCGCATGACTGCATTCGATCCGGACCAGACCTGGAAGAAGGTCGATGGTGCGAAACCCTGAGCGACGTACGTAGATGGTGCGCCTGGCATCCTCGTGTCGGTCGCCAACCTCAGCACGATCATGATCTCTCTGAAGTGAGCGAAAGGCGAAACGATGGTGACGCCTCGTACCGCTATTGCGCAGAAGACTGAGCGGAGATTGGAATCTCCAACTCGAAAACGGAGCCCCTGACGTCCGACTTGACCAGCCTCAGCCTTCCTCCGCACCTTGCGACCAGGTTGGAGGAGATCGCCAGTCCCAACCCCATACCGCCTTGCTTCGTCGTGAAGAAAGGGTCGAAGATGCGCTCTTGATGACGCGGTGTGATGCCGGTGCCGGAGTCCTCGACGGACAAATGGACGGTTGTGCTACCATCGAGGGCGGTTTTCAGACGGAGCTGCCGTTGATCGGCGGGGACAGAACTCATTGCGTCAATCGCGTTCTTGCAGAGGTTCAGGACAATCTGCTGAAGCTCAGTGCCGTCCAGGGCGACTGGAGGTATGTTGCCCTGAAGCTCCGTCGCTACTGATACACCATTGGTCAGGAGATCGTGCTTCAAAAGTCTCAGCGTAAGCTCGGCGATCTCCTCGACGTTTGCCGAAGCGCCGCCGTGTGCCGTTTTGATTGTCATCTCGCGAATGCTCGATATGATGTCAGCGGCCCGGCCGCCGTCGGCTTCGATGTCACAGAGGATGTTCTCGAGTTCCGCAAGTTCAGGGGATGCAGCTCGCAAGTGACTGAGGCCCGTCGCAGCATTGAGCGAGATGGCTCCCAATGGCGATCTCAACTCATGGGCGATCGCGCCAGTGACCGCGTCGATGCTGAGAAGCCGGTTCGCTCGTTCGCGCCGCTGCAGGGCGATGACGCTGGCGAGGCGTGAATAGAGAAACATCGTTTCGATGAGCAATACGGTCAGCAACATGCAACTGCCGACCAGAACGAAACCGCGTGCTGCATACCAACCGATGGTGAACCGTACCGAGCTGCCGATGATCGCCACCAGGAAATTGGGCAAGTAGGCGAGTAAAGTCACCATCAGCCAAAGGTCAAGAATGGTGCGCATGCGTGCAAACATGACGGTCAGAGCAGTCACATTCCATAGCAGTAGTATGAGGTTGACCTGATTACCGAGGGGCGTCTGATGCCTGACGTCGATCATGTAGAAGCTAGGGAGAAGTTCGGCTTTCGCGGTCACCATCCACGTCAATCCCGTCACCGTAGCGGCGATGCAGCCGAGAGCTAGCATGATCGCGGTTAGCGCAGGTCTGCCTGGTCTGCCGGCGGTGGAATAATCCTTTGTGAATCCGTACACCAGGATCGCTGCGGGAAAAGCCGTGTGCCAAAGCACGTAAAGCCAAGCGGGGCTATCCAGTCCATTTCCAATGACACCTGCGGGAGCGTATCCGTTCGGAAAGGCGAGCGTTTGCAGGAATGCGAACGATCCGCTGAAAACGTATCCGCTTGCCAGTGCGAGAAGTGCCCGTTGGGGCTGGATCGCAAATTGAGCAAACAGCAGGGCTGCCGTGATGAACTCGGCCAGAGCCAATGTGGTCTGCAATATCGGAACGAAACCATTAATCTGGCCCAATTGGATCCGAGCGAACGGCGCGATGACGGCTGCAAGGACGATGAGCAAGACGGCGACACTCACCGCCCAGGCCTTTTGACGAGGGGTTGCGGGTATGTTTGCGATGATCAATGGGAATTCTTGCTCATCGTCATGAGCAGGCTCGGCGGCCGCGTTGGCTGATCGCTGGCTCGCTAGCGCAATACCCGACCCTGATGCTGTCGCACCGCCGACAAGTCCCATGAACTTGCGCTGGCTCATGCCGCCTCCGGGCCCACGAGACAGCATCTTACTCGTCCCCGCGCCCGTTGAAAGCCCATAGGGCGATCGGCGTGTTCCGGCAGAGACATCTACCGGCAGGATTTATGTTCGCAGCATGGCCTCGATCTCTTGCGCTGCTTGAAGCAGCGTGCGGTCCTGTCCGCGCGCGGCGATGACCTGAAGGCCAAATGGAAGTCCGCACCCGTCTGTTCCGCACGGTATCGAAATCGCCGGCAGCCGGGCATGATTGACAAAGGGAGTTAACGCCGCGTGCGCGCGCGGGCTCGCCGCGCGGCCACCGATCATGTCGGGTCCGAGCTGGGTGAATGGCCAAGCGACACAGGGGACGGTTGGCGCCAGCAGCAGATCGACCTCGGTGAAGAATGCCGCGAAAGCATTGGCGATCGCGGCGCTTGCCACCAGCGCACCGGCAACGTCGGCGCCAGACCATGACAGCCCTCGCTCGATCTGCTTGGCGATGTCAGGATCGAAGACGCTCGGATCCGCGCGGAAGGCGTCTCGATAGAGTGCGGCGAGACCGGCGTGCTGAAGCGGCATGATGGCCTCTTCCGTCGCGCCCGCCGGCCAGACGGGATCGCGCTGGGCGATGCTGAGGCCTGCGGCGGAGAGACGCGCGATGGCGAAAACGAGCCCGTCAGCGACAACGTCGTCGACCGCGACGTCGAGCCCAAGGCGTGGCGAGAACGCGATGCGCAGACTGGCGGTATTTTTGGCCTTTTGAGCGATGCCGACTGAATCCGGATCGCGCGGATCGACGCCGGCCATGGCCTCGAACGCCAGCGCGATGTCGGCAACATCAGTGGCGATCGGCGCGATGACGGAGAGGCCGAAGAACGGTTCGGCGAAGCCGGGCCCATAGGGGATCGCGCCATAGGAGGGCTTGAACCCGGCGACGCCGACATGAGCCGGCGGCCTGCGGCTCGATCCGCCCGCATCTGTGCCGATCGCTAGCGGTACGAGGCCGGCCGCAACCGCGGCAGCCGGACCGCCCGACGAGCCACCGGGGGTCAACGTGGGATCGAGTGGATGCCGCGTTGGCCCATACAGGGGAGAGGTGGTCACGCCCTTGCAGGCGAATTCCGACGTTGCGCCGATGCCGACGACGACGGCGCCGGCCTTGCGCAGCCGCTCAATCGCAATCGCATCCCGCGGCGCGGCGAATTCGGCGAACAGGCGCGAGCCCTGTGTCACACGCCAGTCGCCGACCCAGATGTTGTCCTTGACGATGACGGGGACACCGGCGAGCGGCATCGTCTCGCCGGCACGCAGGCGATCGTCGATCGCTGCGGCGTCGGCAAGCGTACGCGCGGGAGCGGTCGTCACCACCGCGTTCAGCGCCTTGGCGGCCTCGATGCGCGCAAGCGCGGCCTTGGCGGTCTCGACCGCACCCGTTCGTCCGGCGGAGACGTCGGCCGCAATCTCGCACGCGCTACTTTCTTGCTTCTTCATCGCCTCCCCAGATCAGTGCCAACGTGCCGCAGAGGGTGAGGCACGCCAAGGCGAAGAAGGCGGCCCCGAGACGGGCTGCGCCGTCCAGGAGCGACACCAGGGCCGGTGCTGCCAAGAGGCCGGCATAGGATGCGGTCAGCACCGCGCCGGTGGTCTCGCCAATCCTGTCCTGCGGGGCGAGGCGTGCGATCTCGGCGATGAAGACACCGTTCCAGCCCGAGGCTGTCAGGCCGAACAGAGCTGCAATCGCGAACTGGCCGGTCCGTCCGAGCGATGCGCCATCGAGACCCAGCAGCGCTGCGCAGAAAGTCATGCCGAGACCGATGACGACGAGAACTCCGCGCGAGGCATTGAGGCGCATTGCGACGAGGCCCCAGCCGAGCCGGCCGATCAGGCCGCCGGCCTGGGCGCAGGCAAGCGCCATGCCGGCCTCGATATGGCTGAGGCCGAGTTCGCGGGTGCCGAGCGTGACGAAAACCGTATTGAGCGACACCTGCATCGCGCTGAACGGCATCGAGGCCAGCGCCAGCATTGCGATGCGCCGATCCGCGGTCACCAGTGCCAGCAGCGTGCTAAGGCCAAGCTCCGGCAGTGGAGCGACCTTGGCGACGTAGGCCGGCCGCAGGCGCTCGAACCATGCTATCGCCAGCAGCGCGCAGGCGCCCACGGCGGCAAAGCACCAGGCTGGCCCTAGCGAGATTGCGATCGCGGGCAGAACCAGCGACCCGCAGACGGCACCGATCTGGTTTCCGGTCTGGCGAACCGAGAACACGAACGCACGCCGCTCGGTCGTCACGAGTCGCGCCAGCAGCGCCGCGCTTGCGGGCGTCTCAGGTCCGAAGGCGAGGCCAAGACAGAGGCCGGCTGCGAGCAGGGCCGCCGTCGAGCCGAGCGAAGCCAGCACCATGCTGGCGATGATCGCCGCCGCGCAGAGGCTCGCGATCCGCAGCGAGCCCAGGCGAGCGATGAACCCGCCGCCCCAGAACGAGGCGGGAATGCCGACCGCGAACACGGCGCAGGAGAACATCGAGAGCTGCCAGACCTCGATATGGGCGCGCGGTGCCACCACGCCCGGCGCGAACAGAGCCAGCGCCACCAGCGCCTGAAGCGAGGTCATGGCGCCAAGCGCCGGCAACAATGCGGGTGCTGGCCGAACGGCCGTGTTTGCGTCTACCATGGCGCTGCGTTCATTGGAGGAACATAGTGGCAGGCGGCATTTCCATTCACGCGGTCGATGTGGCGAGCGGACGCCCAGCGCAGGGCCTGCGCGTCGAGATCTGGCGGATCGATCCGGACTCGCTGCGTATCGCCGACGGACGGCTTGGTGCCAACGGCGTGCTCGATCATCCCGTTGCGCAGGGCGCGGGCGTTACGGCAGGCGAGTACGAGGTCCTGTTTCATCTCGGCGAGTTCTTTGGCGACCGCGACGGTTTTCTCACGGTGACGCCGTTCCGCTTTCGCATCAAGGATGTCAACGAGCATTTTCATTTGCCACTGAAATTCACGCGCTGGGGCTATTCGCTGTTCCGCGGCGCCTGATCAGTTGGTCAGCCGCCGCGACAATCCCGTGACGCGCTCCATGATGGCGACCAGCGCGACGGTCGCAATGATTAGCACGCCCGACAGCGCGGCGATGGTGACGTCGAGCTTGCCCTCGAGGTCCTGCCACATCCGGATCGGCAGCATGTCGGTTGCGGCATCACGCAGGAACAGCGACACCGGCACGTTGTCGAAGGACGACATAAAGGCGATGAAGGCGCCCGCAATGATACCCGGCCGGATCAGCGGCAGCACGATGCGCCGGAAGGTGTAGGTGCGGCTGGCGCCCAGCACGGCCGAGCTCTCCAGCAGGGTGGGCTCCAGCTGGGCGAGCGCCGCAATCGTGTTGCGCACGACATAGGGGACGCAGACCACGGTATGGCCGATCACCAATGTCAGCGTCGACACCGGCAGTCCGACCAGCGAGAACAGCATCAAGGCGGCAAGGCCGAAGGCCAGCGCCGGCAGCACCAGCGGCGACATGAACAGGGAATCGAGCAGCCGCGCCGACAGCGTCGGCGAGCGCGAGATCGCCAGCGCGGCGGCAACGCCGAGCACCACGGACAGGCCCGTCGCCCATAGCGCCACGAGGAGGCTGTTCTTGGCTGCGAAGTGCAGCTGCCAGGCGTTCCATAATTCGGCGTACCAGCGCAGCGAATAGCCCGGCGGCGGAAAACGCAGCGAGAAGCCGCTGGTGAAGGAGACGATCACCACCACCAGCGACGGCGCGATGATGATGATCAGCGCGACGATCGCGATTACGGTCATGACCAGCTCGAAGCTGAACGCCTCCAGGGTACGCTTGCGTCCGCTCATCACGCGCCTCCATAGCCGCGCGACAGGCGGCCGAGCGTGGTGAAGACGGAGACGACCGCGAGAACGGCCAGCAGGAAGATGATGGAGATTGCCGATGCAAACGGCCAGTTCTGCAGCGTCGAGGCCTGCTGATAGAGATACATCGGCATGAACAGCATCTGTCCACCGCCGATCAGCGACTGGGTGATGAAGGCCGTGATCGCCGCGGCATAGGTCAGCGTGCAGCCGGCGATCACGCCGGGCAGCGACAGCGGCAGCACGATCTTGAAGAAGGTGCGCCAGCTTCCGGCGCCGAGCGAGCAGGAGGCATCGTCGAGATTGGAATCGATCCGGCCGAGCGCGGTGATCAGCGGTAACGTCATCAGCGGCATCTGCACCTGCGCCAGCGCGATCACCACGCCGAACTGGGTGTAGAGCAGTTTTATGGGCGTATCGATGATGCCGAGCGATTGCAGCGTGGCGTTGATGATGCCCTGGCGGCCCAGGATGACGATCCAGGCGAAGGTCCGGACCACGACGCTGGTCAAAAGCGGCAGCAGCACGATCAGGATGATGATGGTCTGAAGCCGCGGCCCGACCCGCTGGTAGAGCCAGGCGATGGGAAAGCCGAGCACGAGGCAGACGGCCGTCACCTCGGCCCCCAGCAGCAGCGTCGAGCCGAGCACGCTGAGGCTGAAGGGGTCGGTGAGGAAGTGCAGATATTGGCCGAGACCCCAATGGAGCGCGGACGTGTCGTTGTGCAGCGAGAGCCACAGCAATTGCAGCAGCGGCGCCACGAAGAACACCAGGAAGAACAGCGCCAGCGGCGCTGCCAATCCCATCCCGTAGGACGTGACGTCTCGTGATGCCGGTGCTGCGCCCATGGTATTAGATCTTGATCTCGCGGTTGAAGCGCTCGATCCAGGCCGAGCGCTGCTCGTTGATCTTCTTCCAGTCCTGGAACACGAATTTCTGCTTCAGCTCCGCGGTGTCCTTGGCGAGCACGCGCGCGATCTCGCCGCCCATCGTCACCTTGGAATTGGTCGGCACGATTAGGTAGGGCGGGTTCATCAGCGTGGTCTGTACCTCCGGCGTCAACGACGCCTCGATCAGCTTGAAGGCGAGCTCGCGGTTGGGCGAGTTCTTGACGATGTGGATCGTGGTCTTGAACGCGATGGCGCCTTCCTTCGGAGCCACGAACTCGACCGGCACGCCGCGCGCTTTCAGGATCTGGATGGCGTTGAAATTACCGGGCGAGATATCGATCTGGCCCTGCTGGAACAGGGTGGCGAGCGCGCCGGGGTTAGCGGCGACCGCGGCGAGATTGGGCTTCAGCTCCTCGATCGCCTTGAAGCCGGGATCGACATTGGCCTCCGAGCCGCCGCGCATCTTGGCAATCTCGACGAGCCAACCGGTGCCGAGCGTCGAGTTGAGGTTGGTGATGCCGACGCGGCCCTTGAACTCGGGCTTCCACAGATCGGCCCAGGAGGTCGGCGGCGTCTTGACGGCTTCCGGATTGTAGGTAAGGCCGACGACCTGGAAGAACGGGGCCGGGCCCATCGGCTCCTGCGCCTCGGCGATCAGGTCCTTGTAATAGGCGCTCTTCTCGACGGGGTATGGCTCGACGAGATCCTGGCCGATCGCGACCAGCGCCGGACCGGGATCGTGCAGCATGACGTCGATCGGCGGATTGGCCTTGGCGGCGTTCACCTTGGCGATCTGGTCGACCGAGAGCATGGGGTCGAGCACCATCGCGGCGTCCGCGTTGGCCTTGCGGAAGGCCGGCACCAGCACGGCCTTGTGCGCCTCCTCCCAGCTTCCGGTGAAGGTCGCGAACACCAGCGGGCGGGCCTGGGCGTAGCTCAATCCGGGAAACGCCTTCATGGCGCCGAGTGTGAGTGCGGTCGTCATCAGACTTCGGCGGTTCATGATCATGGTCGAACTCCCTCTGGACAAAGATTGGATCTAAAGCGTTGCAGGAAAGGCGTTGGCGAGCGACGGAGCGAGCGGAGCAAGGCGCACCGCGGCGCCGCTCTCCAGCGTGCGCGTCTCGCCGATGCGCGCCTGGGAGATCTTGACGCCGGAGCCGTCGGCGGTGGTGACTTCGTGCACGACCGTGGCCCCTAGCGGCAGCGACATGCCGACCACGCCGGCAAAGCCGGTCTCGTCACCGACGAACTGCAGATGCTCGGGGCGTATGCACACGGTGACGCGGCCGCCTTCGGTGAGGGCGCCGCCGGCGGGACGCGCGATGATTTCCGCGCCGGCGTCGAGGCGGACTTTTGCCGCCGTTCGATCCGCCGAGACGACGACGCCGGGCATGCGATTGCTGGCGCCGACGAAAGTGTTCACGAACAGCGTTTGCGGCCGGTCATAGACGTCGGACGGCGATCCGAACTGTTCGAGCTTGCCGTGGCTGAGCACGGCGACGCGATCAGCCATCGACAGCGCCTCTTCCTGGTCGTGGGTCACGATCAGCGTGGTGATGCCGGAGACACGCTGGAGCCGCTTGACTTCGATCTGCATGTCGAGCCGCAAATTCTTGTCGAGCGCGGCAAAGGGCTCGTCGAGCAGCAGGATCGACGGCTTGATCGCCAGCGCGCGAGCGAGCGCCACGCGCTGCTGCTGGCCGCCGGAGAGCTGACGTGGCAACCGTTCCGACATGGTCGGCAGCTGCACCAGATCCAGCAGGCGCTGCGCTTCGCGCTGGCGGGTCGCTTTGTCGATGCCGCGCGCGGCCAGCCCGTAAGCGACATTCTCGCTGATGCTGAGATGGGGGAACAGTGCGTAGTTCTGGAACACGATGCCGACCGCGCGGCGGTTCGGCGGCAGCGCGTCGACGATGTCGTCGCCGATGATGATCCGTCCCTGCGTCTGCGCGATGAAGCCGGCGATGATGCGTAGCAGTGTTGTCTTGCCGCAGCCGGACGGCCCGAGCAGAGCGATGATCTCGCCGCCCTTGATGTCGAGATTGATGTTCTCGACCGCGAGCGCGCCGCTCGGATAACGGTGGGTGACGGCGTCGACGACGAGCGATCGGCCGCCTTGCGCTTCAGCCATGATGTTGCCTCCCGTTCACCCGAGTAAGAAAGCAAGTCTCGTGCCCGCGACGGTCGCTTTTCGCTGCGAGTTTTGGCATTGTGGCGCAATGACATCGGATCGATCGGTTTGCGACCTCACTGCCACGGTCCTTGCGCGCGCCATTGCGAAGGGCGAGCTGTCGTCGCGCGAGGTTGTCGAGGCGCATCTCGAACGGATTGCGCACCAAGACGTGCAATTGGCGGCATTCGTGACTGTCGATGCGGAGGGGGCCCGCCGTGCCGCGGATATCTGCGACGCCGCGCCGGCGCCGGTCGGCGCACTGCATGGGCTGCCCGTAGGGCTCAAGGACCTCACGGACACGGCGGGGCTCGCGACCACTTATGGGTCGGTTCTGTTTCGTGATCACGTTCCGGCTGAGGACGATCTCGTGGTCGCGCGGCTGCGGCGCGCTGGTGCGATCATTCTGGGCAAGACCAACACGCCGGAATTCGGCTTCGGCGCGGTATGCACCAACAAATTGTGCGGCCCGACCCGCAATCCGTTCGATTCCGCGCTGACCTCGGGCGGTTCGTCCGGCGGCTCCGCTGTTGCGGTCGCGGCCGGCATGGTGCCGCTGGCGCATGGCACCGATTTCGGCGGCTCCGTGCGTACACCCGCAAGCTTCTGCGACGTCGCTTCGATCCGTCCGACGCCCGGCCGCATCCCGTCGCCGCATCGCCCCCTCGGCTGGGACATGCTCGCCACCCATGGCTTCCTCGCCCGCGATGTCGACGATCTCGAACTCGCGCTGTCGGTCTGTGGGGGAGGCGACGCGAATGATCCGCTTTCGGTCGGCGTCGTCACCGACGATCGGCCGATCGCAAGACGTCCCAGAATTGCGGTGACCCCCGATTTCGCTGTCGCGCCTGTTGCACGCGAGGTCCGTGCGCGGTTCGCCGCGGCGTGCGAGGCGCTCGCGGCCGCGGCCGATGTCGCGGCCGCGTCGCCCGATTGCGGCGGTGCGATCGAGACATTTCGGACGCTGCGCGCCGCGCACATCGCCAACAGCTATGGCGAGCTGCTGAGGGCGCGCCGCGCCGAGCTCACGCCCACCGTGATCTGGAACATCGAGGCGGGCGCAAAGCTCGCCGCGGAGGACTATCTCAACGCCGAACGGCGCCGCACCGCGATCTACCGCAGCTTCCGCGAGCTGTTCAGCCGCGCCGATTTCCTGGTCGCGCCGGCGGCGTCCGTTCTGCCCTGGCCAAATGAGATCAGCGACGTCACCGTGATCGATGGCGCGGCGCTGGAGACGCCGATCGACTATCTCGCCGTCACCTTCATCGTGTCGCTGGTCGGTTTCCCGGTCCTGACCATGCCGGCGCCGCGAGGGGAGAACGAGTTGCCGTTCGGCATCCAGATCATCGCACCACCGGGATGCGAATCCCGTCTGTTTGCCTTCGGCCGTGCCATCCAGAACGAACTTGGTTTTTCGCATCGCTGGCCGAAGCTCCCCTAGCTGTCGCGATGCTCAAGCCGGGCGGCGAGCGCATCGGCAAGGCCAAGCGTGGGTTTGGCGGCGGGACGGCGGTACGTGCCTGCAATTGCCTTGCACAGGCGCAGCGCCACCAGGGCCTCGGCCTGCTTCACCGAGGCGATGACTTGATCGACGACGGGGACGGGGATCCGGTCGGCGACGCGCTCAGCGAGGCCCGAGAGCGGCGCACCTGCAAAAATCAACACGTCCGCATCGTCTTCCACGATCGCGCGCCGGGCGAGATCGACCAGCACATCCTCCTTCTCGGTGCCGACCTCGGAGATCGCCTGGAACGGCGTATCGAGCATGCGGATACCGGCACAACGCTCCCAGAGCCCGTGGGCGCGGACGCATTCCTCGTACCAGGGGCCAAGCGCCTGGGCGAAGGTGACGATGGCGAAGCGGCGCCCGGCCATGCAGGCGGTCAGCATCGCTGCTTCCGCCATGCCGACCACGGGAATGTCAAAAGTTTCGCGCGCGGCGAACAGGCCGGGGTCGCCGAAGGCGGCGATGATCGCGGCGTCGACATTGCGATGCTGCTCGGCCAGCATCTCAAGCGCAATGGCGCCGCCGATCTGCGCCTCGGTGCGCGTCGAGATGTAGGGCACGCCGCGGGTCGCGGTGCAGGGGATCAGCTCGGTCCCTGGCGCAGCCGCGCGCTGCCCGACTCCCGTCATCAGTTGCGTGACTTCGGTGCTGGTGTTCGGGTTGAGCAGCAGCAGCTTCATGGTTACGCCGCCGTCCGGTTGGCTTGAGAGGCCGCGATGACTTCGAGCAGCGCAGTGCCGGTGCGGTGGACATGGGCGCCGAGCAGGCGGCCGGCCGCTTCGCTGTCGCGCGCCTCGATAGCCGCCAGGATACCGGCGTGCTCGTCGACCGAATTGCTCCAGCGGCGGTCGGCGCCGAGCGCGAGGTAACGCGCGCGTTCGGCGCGGGAGATCAGCGTCTCGTGCGCCTCGCGCAGCGGCGTGTTGCGCGCCATGCGGACGATGGTGTTGTGGATCTCGCCGTTGATGGCGAAGTACTCGTCGAGCTTGCCGTTGCGATGATGGCCTTCCATGCGGGTCTGAAGCGTGCGCAGGCGGGCGAGATCGCGCTCGGTGGCGCGCTCCGCGGCGAGCTCGGCGGCCAGACGTTCGATGCCGGCCAGCGCCTCGAACAATTCCGAGATGCCGCCGACCGCGATGCCGGCAATGCGCGGGCTGCGGTTGGGGCGAAGCTCGATCAGTCCTTCGGCCGCGAGTACCTTCATCGCCTCGCGCAGCGGGGTGCGCGATACGCCCAGCTCCTTCGAGAGCCTTGTCTCCTGGGTCTGCGATCCCGGCGCCAGCTCGCCGCGAATGATCATCGTCCGCATCCGCGCAGCGGCGCGCTCATGCAGGCCCATCCGCTTGAGTTTGGGCGACTTTCGGCCCTGGTTCGGTTCGGATTTTTGCTGCACGCAAGCCTCGCTGCTTGCGCGCAATCTAATCCAATCTCTGTCAAACCCGTGCTCAATTAGGAGACGTATGTAGCTCAAAATAAAAGCATATCGAACAAATTGCATGCAGTATGCAGATTGCGGGTTGCGCGGGTGCGAGGGATGCGGATGATCCTGCTGAGGAGCGCAGTCGCGCTTCGCCGCAAATGGAGCGAAGGCGATCGATGTTAGTACTGCGCAAGCGTCTCGGCATGATCACGCCATCCTCCAATTCGGTGCTCGAGCCCGTCACCAGTGCGATGCTCGCCGGCGTCGACGGCGTCACTGCGCATTTCTCACGCTTCCGCGTTACCGAGATTGCGCTCGACGCCGCCGCGCTGAACCAGTTCGACGCCTCGGTGATGCTGCCCGCAGCGGATTTGCTCGCCGATGCAAAAGTCGATGCCATCGCCTGGAACGGCACGTCCGCGAGCTGGCTTGGCATCGACCGCGACCGGAGCCTTTGCGAGGCGATCACAGCGCGCGCGAGCGTGCCGGCAACGACCTCCACACTCGCCTGCATCGATGCCGCCCGCGCACTTGGCGCCAAGCGTGTCGGCCTGGTCTCGCCCTATACGGACGACGTGCAGCGGCGGATCGCGGACGTGTGGGCTCAGGAGGGCATCACCTCGCATGCGGAGCGGCATCTGGGCTTGCGCGACAATTTCTCTTTCGGCGAGGTCGCGCCTGCAACGATCGCGGACATGATCCGTGCCGTGGCTGCGGAAGGCGCCGACGCGATCGTTATCCTCTGCACCAACCTCGACGGCGCCGCGCTGGCCGCTTCGCTCGAACGGGAATTGGATATCACCGTGCTGGATTCCGTCGCTGTCACGCTGTGGCGGACCCTGAGCCTCGCCGGCGGCGACGTTGCGGCTCTTGCGGAATGGGGCAGGATATTCCAGACCATGCCGGTCATCAAGTGATGGAGACTCCTGTGGCGCAACTCGATCTCGCCGTTCGCGGCGGCACCATCGTGACGGCCGGCGACGAGTTCCGCGCCGATATTGGCATTCGCGACGGCCGCATCGTCAGCATCGCCGAGAGCGTCGAGGGCGCAGCGCGCGAGATCGACGCAACCGGTCTGCTGGCGCTGCCGGGTGGGATCGACAGCCATGTCCACATCTCGCAACCGTCCGGTCCCGACGTGGTGATGGCCGATGATTTCGCGTCGGCGACGCGTTCGGCAGCCGCCGGCGGCAACACCATGGTGTTGCCCTTCGCGCTTCAAGAGAAGGGCACGTCGCTCCGAACCTGCGTCGAAAACTACCGCAAACTCGCCGAAGGCGAATGCTATATCGACACGGCGTTCCACCTCATCATCTCCGATCCGACCGCGGTCGTGCTCGGGCAGGAGCTGCCGGCGCTGGTGAAGGACGGCTACACCTCGTTCAAGGTGTTCATGACCTATGACGACCTCGTGCTGAGCGACCAGCAGCTGCTCGAAGTGTTCGAGGTCGCGCGCCGCGAGGAAGCGCTGGTGATGGTCCATTGCGAGGGGTACGACGCCATCCGTTTTCTCACCTCGAAACTCGAGCGAGAGGGGCATATCGCCCCGTATTTCCATGGTGTGTCCCGGCCGCAGGCCGTCGAGCGCGAGGCGGCGCATCGCGCTATCAGCCATGCCGAAATCGTCGGTGTCCCCATCATGATCGTCCACGTCTCCGGCCGTGAGGCGATGGAGCAGGTGCGCTGGGCCCAGCAGCGCGGGTTGCCCGTGCATGCCGAGACCTGCCCGCAATACATCACGCTGACGGCCGACGACATGAAGGGCCTGAACATGGACATGTCAGGTGCGAAATATGTCTGCTCGCCGCCGCCCCGCGATGCCAAAAGCCAGCAGGCGATCTGGGAGGGCATCACATCAGGCGTGTTCCAGACCTTCTCGTCCGACCACTGCCCGTTCCGCTACGACGATCCCAAGGGCAAGCTGACGCCGAACGGTCGAACCTCGTTCCGCTGGGTGCCGAACGGTATTCCGGGTATCGAGACCCGGCTGCCGATCCTGTTCTCCGAAGGCGTATCGAAGGGACGGATCAGCTTGCAAAAATTCGTCGAGCTCACCGCGACTAACCATGCACGTATCTACGGCCTCTATCCGCGCAAGGGCTCGATCGGCGTCGGCTTCGATGCGGATATCGTGCTCTGGGATGCCAAATTGAAGAAACCTATTCGGCAGGCCGATCTGCATCACGGCTCGGACTACACGCCATGGGAAGGGTTCGACGTCACGGGATGGCCGGTAACGACGATCGCCCGTGGCCGGGTGGTGTACGAACACGGCAGGATCGTCGGCACCAAAGGCGCAGGCGAGGTTCTCAGCCGCGGCAGGTCGAGCCTGATCTGATCGGGCTCAACACGCTGCTGCGCAACTGTGCCGGCCGTGCGCGCGGGCGATGGCCGTCTCAAGTCCACAGACAATGCCGGTCATATGTTCGTATCCAGCCCTCGCATGCGGCAAAACCGATCGCTCAATTCGGACAAGGTTGCCCGGCCGCCCCCCACAAGGCGACGTCCTTGACATGTTCCTCGAAACTGCCTGGAGGCGTCGTCCGGCCCGCGCCGGGCGCCCAACCGCGCGGAATGAAGCCGCTCAATGACGCGTCATGGCGCAGATGCTCCACCAGCCCGGCGGCGTCGCGGCCGCCATTGCGCTTGGGGTCCTTCAGTTGCGCGCAGATCTCGGCGCCGCTCTTTCCGAACCAGATGAAAGCAACGGGAGCGAGTTGCCAATCGATCCCGGCGCGGGGCGGAGCGGGAGCCGGCTCGTTTGCTTGCGTGGAAGTCATGTGACAGGTCGAGCAAGGGACCGCCTCCTCGCCCTTGCGGCTTTCTCCGCCGTGGATGTTCATGCCATGCACGCGAGGTTTGGTTTCGCCGGCCGGCGTCCAGATCGGAATCGCCTTGGCGTCGACGTGGCAATTCGCGCAGCGGGGATGTGTCACCACCGCTTCAATCCGATTCCAGGCCTTCAAACCCTCGCTGCGGCTGACGCTGCCCGGCCGCAGCACATCTTTGGCAACCTCGTCCTTCGCCGCGACAATGCCTGTGAGGACCGCGACGGATGAAGCAGCGATGACGAGCGCAATCAGCGATATTTTCATGGCTCTGCCTCACACGAAATCAATGAACTTGTTGAACGGCATTTCGCGGATGCGCTTGCCTGTAGCCGCGAATATCGCGTTGGCGAGCGCGGGCGCGGCCGGAGGAACGGGAGGCTCGCCGATGCCGCGTACTTTCGGGTCGTTCTCGAGTGCGCGGACTTCGATGACCGGACATTGATAGATTCGCATCGCTTCGTGGTGGTTGTAGTTGGTTTGCTGGACCGCACCCTTGGCGTAGGTGAGCTGGCAGTTCATGGCATGGCCGAGTCCCCAGACCACACCTCCCTGCACCTGGCTTTCCAGATTCACGGGATCGACGACCTTGCCGACATCGACGGCGACCCAGACTTTGTCGATCCTGACGCCTTTGTCGGTCATTGTGACCTCGATGACCTCGGCCGTCGGTGTCCCGAAGGATTCCACGAACGCGACGCCCCGGCCTCTGCCGTTGCCGAGTGGCCCGTTCCAGTTCGACATCTCCGCAACCGTCTCCAGCACCTTGCGGTAGGTGGGAACGGAGCACATCGCGATGCGCGCCTTCAACGGATCAAGCCCCGCCGCGTGGATCAGCTCGTCGATGAAGCTCTCGGTGAAAAAGCCGGCCGTCGAGGCTCCGACCGACCGCCATGTGGTGCTTGGCGACAGCCCTTGCGCTTCATAGCTCGTGGCCCGGAAATGGGGCAGGTCGTAATAGACGTTCCACAGACCGGCGGCTAACTGCGGGTCGGGGTCCTTCGACGGCGCTCCCATCCGTTCGAGCAACCCTTTCAGCGGAGCCGTCGATGCCAATTGCAGATCGGCCGCGACGATCTTCCCCTTGTCGACACTGCCTCTGTGGCGGGCGATTGCAATCTGCCTCGGGATGTCCTGCAGGAAGTCCTGCTCGCGCGAAAAGACCAGCTTGATCGGCGTTCCCCGCATCTGATTGGCGATCTCGGCCAGGACGCGGATATTCTCGAATTCCAGACGGTGACCGAAGCTTCCACCGGTCCACTGATTGTGGAACGTCACCTGTTCCGGCTTGAGGCCGATGGCAGCTGCCGCGATGCTTTGGACGGCCTGAGGGCTCTGATGGCCGACCCAGATCTCCATGCCGGAATCGGAGACAATGGCAAGCCCACTGAGCGGCTCCAGAGGCTGATGCCCGACATAAGGCGCGCGATATTCGGCTTTGACGAGCGTGCCCTGTTTCAGCCCAGCCTCTACGTCCCCGACTTTCCGCCATTCCTTGCCCAGGAACTGCGGCTTGAACGATCCTTCAAGGACTTTCCAATGGCCGGCCTGTTCGGCAGGGTAGATCGAGGGCGCCCACACGCATTGGATGGCATCGACCGCCTTCATGGCGTACCAGCTGTTGGTTGCGATCACAGCGACGCCGTTCTTCAATTTGAGGATCTTCTTGACCCCCGGCATCGACTGCGCCTTGCCTGCCTCGTAAGATTTCAGCGGCTGGCCCTTGTTGGGGTTCAATTTGACGGCGGCATACATCATGCCGTCTATCTTCTTGTCGATACCGAATTTCAGCTCGCCCATGACCTTCGATCGGACGTCGAGGCGCATCATCGGCTTGCCGACCATTCGCCATTTGGACGGATCGCGCGGCTTCGCATCGAGCACCGGCGCGATCCGAGCGGCCTCCGCCGCAAGTTCGACATAGGGAATCTTGGTCCCATTGGGCAGGATGACGTGGCCAGACTGCGTGTTGATGTCGGCCAGCGCGACACCGGAACGCTTGGCCGCTGCAGCCTTGAGCGTTTCGCGCGCGACCGCGCCGGCGATACGCAACTTTTCGTAGGTGTCCGGAATCGAGCTTGACCCGCCAGTCATTTGCAGGCCCGACTTTCGCAAAGCTTCGAGCGCGTCGGCACGCGCGGCCTCCGCCGCCGGGCTATGGTCCGCCGACAGGAAGGGCGCATTCTCATTGGCAAATCCGGTGTTGAAGTAAGCGGGACTCGGCCCAGCGAAGCGAACCTCGAATTGACCTGGGTCGAGGTCCATCTCTTCTGCAATCAGGATCGGCTGCGCCGAGCCGACGCCCTGACCAATATCAGCGTGTTGGGCAATGAGCGTTATCTTGTCCGGGCTGATCTCGACCCAGGGATTGAAGGTGACTGAGTTCGGCCCGAGCCCCGCGGCCAGGGGATTGCCGTTCGTTGCCGTAGCAGCCATGGCCGCATCGCCGTAGGAGCCGAAAGCTATTCCGCCCGCTATCGCGGCGGAGCCGAAAACGAAAGCGCGACGGGAAATATTCTTGATGTCCTCCATCTCACTTCTCCGCCATTTTCTTTGCGGCAGCCGCGTGGATCGCAGCGCGGATACGCGGGTAGGTGCCGCACCGGCACAGATTGCCGGACATCACTTGGTCGATAAGCTCATCCGTCGGCTTGGAAGCGCGTTCAAGCAGCGAGATGGCCTGCATGATCTGGCCGGTCTGGCAGTAGCCGCATTGTGGGACCTGATGTTCGATCCAAGCTTGAAGAACCGGATGCTGATCCCTGTTCTCCAATCCTTCGATCGTGACCACCGACTTTCCCGCGACTTCGCCGATGCGCGACTGACAGGATCGAACGGCCTTTCCATCAATATGCACAGTGCAGGCGCCGCATTGCGCGACACCGCAACCGTACTTCGGGCTTGTAATGCCGAGTTCGTCGCGCAACACCCAGAGCAGGGGCATTTCGGGTACGACGTCAACCTGGCGCTTGATCCCATTGACCGTGAGTTCGATCATGTCGCTACGTCCTTGGCGGATTGTTGATGCGGTCGTGTTGGAACTGGTGTCCTGACATCTTGCTTCCCTCACGCCGATCGACATGTGGCCGCTTGCGATCGGGACATCCATTTGTTCGCCCCAACAGCACTGTCTCATGCGTGCCGAGCGGTATTGCCGAATCCTGCGCTTTCATGCGCAATCTCTGCCGAGTCCCGCAGCGATGCGGTCGGTCCTGACGTCGAGCGGGCCGCAGCACAGCTCGCGGTAGTGCCCCGGTGTGAGGGTGGTGGCCTTGCGGAACACGCGCGTGAAATTGGCTTGGGACCCGAAACCGAACTCCAGCGCAATGTCGACCAGCGACGAATGGTTGCGTGCCAGTTCTTGCCGCGCGGCCTGGACGCGCCGATCGGTCACGTAGCGGTGTGGCGAGAGGCCTGTCGCCTCGCGAAAAAGCCTCGAAAAATGATAGGGACTGAGGCAGGCTTGCGCCGCCAACTCATCAAGCCTGATGTCAAGGCCGAGCGAGGCCTCGATATGGTCGAGCACGCGTTGAAGCCGTCGCTCATCGAGCGACGGTGATTTCTCGGGCGGCCGCCAGCGGTCGATCGTGTAATGCGCCAGAAGATGCGCCGCGAGCGCGACCTGGATGCCTTCCACAAACAACGCATCTGTCGGCTGGCGCGGACGATGGAGCAGGTCACGCAAGGGCGAGCAGACGTGGAAGAGAACCTGGTCTGGCAGGCCGTGGGCATAGGCGATCTCGACCTTCGCCGGATCGATATCGAAGTCGGCAAGGGCGCTTTGGTCCAGCAGCGCCGGCGGAAGGTAGAGATGGAGACATTCCATCCGGTCCGAAAGCTCGAGATGGCTCTCCTGCGTACCCGCCGGTACGAGGTAGCTCATGCCCGGCCGGGCCAGGCTCTTCTGGACTTCGCCATTGCCGATCCGGTGGACCATCCCGCCGCCTGACAGCAGCATGACGAGTTCGGTGCAAATGGGGGCGGGGGTTGCTTGGTGGCCCGCCTCGAATTTCCGGTGTTCAATGCTCAGCGCAGGCCACTCGCTGGTCTTCGCGAGCTTCTCGCTGTTCTGATATTTTTGATCTCCATGCGTGACGAACGCCATCATGACCTCCGTCCCGGCCCCGTACGCGAGCGAGCGATGATTTCATCCAGCGGACAGTCGCAGTCTCGATCGCTGCCCGCTCAGGGATTTCTCACAAACCGCCGCATGCGTGTCCAGAGGCGGGGCGGTTAAAAGAGGTAAAAGGCAAGCATGGCAAGGGCTTGGCAATGCGCCCGCCAGTTTCGAAAGCTGATCTCGCGCCGAATGAGCAAGATGCGTCCGTCATCTCGCAAGAATCGAAAATACCACAATGGGCGCGCGATCTAGTGATGGCTCATCTAACTGCGATTGCTGCAGTCGACGTTCTCGCGATCATCCCTCGACGAATGGCTTCGCCTGCCACAACGAAGGACATGCGCTATGGCCCTTAGGGATATTCTGTCCAGCAGGCTTGGCTTCGGCGCGGCGCCACTCGGCAACATGTTTCGCGACATTCCGGAGCAGGAAGCGCTCGCGACGGTGAACGCGGCCTGGGACGATGGCATCCGTTATTTCGACACTGCCCCCTTTTACGGCGCAGGTCTCGCAGAAATCCGCATGAGCGCTGCCCTGGCCGCCAAGCCGCGCGGGGACTACGTGATCAGCACCAAGGTCGGTCGTCTGATTCAGGACGAGATCGAGGATCTGGGTGCCCGCGACCTCGGCGAGAAGGGCGGCGTCTTCAGATATGGACGCCCCAACAAGATTGTGAACGACTACTCGCGCGATGCCACGTTGCGCTCGATCGACGACAGCCTGAAGCGGCGGCTAGGCACCGACCGTATCGATATCGTTTTCGTGCACGACGTCGCGCAGGATTTCTACGGCGACGAGTGGCTGTCGGTCTTCGAAGATGCGCGCAAGGGCGCCTTCAAGGCGCTTGACCGGCTCCGCGACGAGGGTGTGATCAAGGGATGGGGGCTCGGCGTCAACCGCGTTGAACCGATCGAACTGCTGCTTGGGCTGGAAGGCCCGCGTCCTGACGGGTTTCTTCTCGCGGGCCGTTACACGCTCCTCGACCACGCACGGGCGCTTCAGAGGGTAATGCCGATGGTCGCAGAGCACGAGCTCGCAATCGTCGTCGGCGGTCCCTACAGTTCCGGGGCACTCGTCGGCGGCCCGAATTTCGAGTATGCTCCGGCGGCTCCCGAGATCCTCGGCAAGGTGGCGCGGATCAAGGCGATCGCTGACCGCTACGGCATCAGCATGAAAGCAGCGGGCTTGCAGTTTGCGCTGGCGAATCCGGTGGTTCAGGCCGTCATTCCGGGCGCGAGCCGTCCGAGCCGCATCGCTGAGGATCGCGCAGCTCTCCTCGAATCCATCCCTGCCGATTTCTGGCACGAACTCCGTTCGGCAGGTCTGGTCAATCCCGCCGCGCCGCTTCCCGCCGATTGAACGGCGCAATCGGCGCTCCGACTTTTCGGCTCGGCTGCGCGTCGACCGACAGGAACTGCTCGTGAATCAAACAACGGCCAAGGAGACGGACATGACGGACAACCGGGACAACGCGACGGGAACGGGGCGCCGTAGCGTGCTTCGAGCGGTCGGTGCTGCCGTGGTGACCGGTGTTGCCGCCAGCACGCGCCCCGCCGCAGTCGCCGCAGCTCAGGGCACGGATGCAATGTCGGCTGTCGAACGCAACCAGGCGCCGCTTGGCGCGCGACTCCAGGGTGTCCAGCACTTCGGACTTACGGTGCAGAACATGGAGCGGGCCTATCAGTTCTATACTGACGTACTGGGCGGTACCGAAGTTTTCCGTCACGGCGATTTCAAAGGTGACGGAGTGCATAACACCTGCTGGCCGACTAGGAGATTGAGGCGAACGCTCGTGGGGTCAATCCCCGTACCATCGGGGTCCCCGATTTGCGGAGCGGCGCGCAGCGGCTGGATGTCCGCTTCATTCAATTCGACAACATGGTGCTTGAGCTGCTGCAGTATCGCGAGTCCGATCAGCCGATGGGCACTTCGAAGAGCTTTGCCGAACCGGTGGAGCACATGAGTCCCGCGTTTCCGCGCATGATGCATATCTGCTTCTATGTTCGCGACGATGTCGATTTCAACAAGTTCATCACCGACCTCGAAGCCGAATCCGCTCGCCGCGGCCTGACGCGGGTGAGGGCAAACCGGACGGTCCGGGTCACGACCGAGGCGGAAAGGAAAGCCGCGCCGCAGAGCGCCAATACGAACCGGGTCACCGAGGAGCCCTCGAACGGCTGGGAACTGATCTATTGCAAGGGTCCGGAAGGCGAGCAACTTGAATTCGTCAAGGCGCTGGGCCCGGTGAAGAAGCGTTTCAGCGAAGCCCTCGCGAAACGGCAGCAGGCGATCACACGCTGATCCACAGATCACGGGCGACGGACATCCGATCTCCAGCCGGTTGCCAGCTTGGCCCTGCGAAGCGTTCGTGACTGACAATTCAAGATACTCATGATGCCAATTCTCGTCCGTAACTCGCTCGCCGCCCTGCTGTTCGCCGTCTCGATCACCGGAGCCGCGTCTTTGGCGGTCGCCGAAGAAGCGCCGCGAATCCGCTACCAGGAAATTCCGGAAGGCGCCTATTCGGTGGTGGCGCAGGTGCGAGCCAAGCCGGGTAAGGAAGATGCGCTGCGCGCAGCCACGTTGCCGCTCATTGCCAAGGTTCGGAGCGATCCCAGGAATCTGGTCTATTTTCTCGCGGAAGATCGGACAAAGCCAGGCCACTTCATCTTCTACGAGGTCTTCGCCAGCAAGGCCGATTTTGACGCACATAATGCCATGCCCTCTGTCCAGGAATGGTTTGCCAAGCTGCCGGAGCTTGCCGAGGGCGGCGTCGAAGTCATGCATATGGCAATCCTTGCCACGCCGGAAAAATAGCCGGATTCCGATCGAGCACTCAATCGGCGGCTCGCATGTGAACAAGCACTATCTGAGCGGGTGCACCGGCCGCTGGATACGCAATCTGCGCTATGACGTTCCTGCGGCAAATTGCTCTTCGCAATCGTGCTAATTCGGAAGCGCGCTATTCAACCTCTTCGCAATGCATGATAATTCCGCTTGATCTATTAGATCGAGCGGCAAGTATCGATGCTGGCTGTCACGGAGACACGACAACGGAGCGGGCGCCCGCAGGAATCGGCGTTCTCTTTCGGCCCATTTCGACTGATTCCTCGGCGCCAGTTGCTGCTTCTGGATGGGCGCCCGGTGAAGTTGGGAGGGCGTGCATTCGAGCTCCTGCACCTGCTGGTGCAGCGCTCTGGCGACCTCGTCAGCAAGAATGAGTTGATGGCGGCGGCTTGGCCGGGCACGTTCCTCCACGACAGCAACCTCAAGGTCAACATGTGGAGCTTGCGGCGTTCGCTGGGCGATACGCAGATCGAGCCTGTGTATATCGCGACGGTCGCCCGTCGAGGCTATAGGTTCATCGCCGATGTGCAGGCCATTGCCACCGACATCACCGACGATCCGGCGCGCGCTGATCCCGTCGTCCCGTCACGGCCGCCTTCCTTGCGTGGCATCGTTGGCCGCGAGTCGGACATGGCGGAGATTGCCGAGCTGTTGGCCCGGAAGAGGCATGTCACCCTTGTTGGGCCCGGTGGCGTCGGCAAGACGACGCTTGCCGTCGCCGTGGCGCAAGTCTTCGCCCCCCAATGCCGCGATGGCACGTGCCTCGTCGATCTCACCACAATCTCCGATCCGATGCTTTTCGGCCCCGCGCTGGTGACGGCGCTTGGGATCCGGGGCAACTCGGACAACAGCCTGGCCGTCGTGCTGGAGTATCTTAGGTCGCGCCAGATGCTGATCATCCTCGACAACTGTGAGCACGTGCTGCCTGCGGCGACCATCTTCGCCGGGAGCTTCGCGGACGACACGTCGCCGTCGGTTCTGCTCGCGACGAGCCGGGAGGCGCTTGGTACCGCGACCGAGCATGTCGTGCGGCTTGGCTCGCTTGCCGCGCCCAGAGTGGGCGAGACCACAACAGCTGTGCAGGCGCTGAAATTCCCGGCGGTGCAATTGTTCGTTTGCCGTGCGGCCGAATGGTCGGACTACCAGTTTAAGGACGAGGATTGCCCGGCCATTGTTTCGATATGCCATGCGCTCGATGGCCTTCCTCTGGCTATCGAGCTGGCGGCGGCCCAGATCGGCACATTCGCTCCTCTCGAATTGGTGGCGGCGATGGACGGGAACCTGGGTTTTCGTGCAGCAGGCGCCGAAGTCACGCCTCCGCGTCATGAAACCCTCATGGCGACGATCGACTGGAGCTTCAGGCTCCTCTCGCACAAGGACGCAAGGCTGTTTGCCTTGCTGTCCGTGTTCAACGATGCGTTCGAATCCGAAGATGCGGCTTTTGTCGCTGAGGGCGCCGGGCTGAATCCGGTTGACGTCGCGACCGGGCTCGGCAGTTTGGTCGCCAAATCCCTTCTGAGCGCAGAGTCCGACGGGCCGAGCTTGCGCTACCGACTGCTCGACAGCACGCGGCGATATGCAGCCGAGCGGCGGGAGAGGGATCGTGCTTGCCATCAGGCGCTACGCCACCATGCGGAGCGCGTCCTGGCGCTGTTCGAACAGTCTGAAGATGAATGGAACTGGCGCGAGCCGGCTGATTGGACGAATCGCTATCTCGACCGCATCGCCGATCTGAGGGCTGCGCTATCGTGGGCATTTGGCAAGCATGGTGATCCTATCCTCGGAATCAGACTGACGGTCGCCGGGATCACTTTGTGGTCGGAGACCTCGATCCTGTCGGAGGCTCAAGCGCGGCTGGAAACGGCGCTTGCTCTGGCCAGGACCGTCGAATGCGATGATCTGCTGCGGGCAAAACTTGCCTGTGCGCTCGGATGGAGCCTGTTCTACGCCCGTAAATTGTCGAACGAGAACGAAGTTGCCTGGCTCGATGCCATCGAATTTGCAAGGCGCGCGCGGGATTGCGAATATCAGCAGCGCGCGCTGGTGGGGTTTGCATTTTATCTGCTTCAGATCGGACATGTCCCACGTGCCATAACCTATCTCGAGGAAGCCACCGAGCTCGCTGAGCGCGACCGCGACCTGACGGCAACGTCCGAAGCCGATCGGGCACTTGCCTGGGCCCGAGCCTTCGCCGGCGAGTTGAGCCGAAGTCGCCCGGTTCTCGATCGCCTCGCTGCGACCTATTCGCTGGCCGATAGCCGTTCGCGCAAGGACGCGAACGAGGTCTATCGCTACATCACGGTCCGCTTCAATCTGCCATTCGTTGCCTGGATGCAGGGACAGCCGGACTACGCGTCCAGACTGGCCAGCGACGCGGTCGAGGCCGCAGGCCGCAGTGGCCAATGGGTGTCCCAGTCGAATGCGCTCGGCCTTGCTGCGCTACCGGTGTCGCTCGAAACGGGAAATCTGGAAGCCCTTGAAAGCTACACGGAAAGGATGCGCGCCAATCTCGAGCGGGAGCGCATCTCGCGCTGGGTCCCGGTCGAGCGCTACTTCTCCGCGTGCCTTCGCGACCTGCGCGGCGACCCGCGCGCGGTGGAGGACATCCGAGCGGCGATCGACGAACTCATCGAATGCCGCTTTCTCATGCGAATTGGCAGCTATCTCGCGGTCCTCGCCCGCGCGCTGCTGAGACAGGGACGTATCGACGAAGCGCGCGCAGCCATTACCCGGGCTCTCGCGCATCAGGAACGCCAGGGCGAACGCTGGTGCCGGTCGGAGTTGCTGCGGATCGATGCATCGGTGCTGCTTCGCGCAGGTGAGGCTCCGCTGGCTGAAAAGCGGCTGCAGGAGGCTCTCGCCGAAGCGCGGTCCATCGGCGCACTGACGTTCCAGTTGCGTATCGGCACCGATCTTGCGAGGCACTGGATCGCACTTGGTCGCAGGCGCAAGGCTGCCCAGTTGCTCAGCCCGATCTATGAAGAGTTCAGCGAGGGCTTCGGATCAAAGGACCTCGTTGAGGCTTGGGAACTTTTGCGCCGAGCGCGAGCGAAAAATTAGTGCTGCGAGCAGCATGCTCAATGACGGCTTGACGATCGAATACAGTAGGCTGCCGGCAGCGAACGGAACGGCTTGGACCCTTTGGCGAACTCGCCGATCGAGGGCTTTGCGGCGGTCGATGTTGCGCTCCATGTCGAGCGGCCAATCTTCACCGTCCTTGCGACGGCGGAAGGTCTCTGACACATAGCGGCTCTGCGACGGACCTGGACGCGCCAGTTCCTAATTCGTGGACGCGACGTGCACCGAGAGGTCGAGACGGGTACAAACGTGTGCAATTTCGGCTAGATTGGAGTGCACGGGTTCGTGTTTCATCCTATTGACACGATAAGGTAAATCATTGAAAGCGCAAAGCTATCGCTTTTCCGTGGCCCCTATGATGGACTGGACCGACCGGCATTGCCGGGTGTTCCACCGTCACCTGACGAAGCGGGCGCTGCTCTATACGGAGATGCTGACCACTGGTGCCATCATTCATGGTGACCGGGGGCGGCTGCTTGGGTTCGACTTGGTCGAGCACCCGGTCGCGCTTCAGCTCGGCGGGTCGGATCCGCGCGACCTGGCGCTGGCGGCGCGGATCGGCGAGGAGTTCGGTTATGACGAGATCAACCTCAATGTCGGCTGCCCCTCCGACCGCGTGAAGGACGGCCGTTTCGGCGCTTGCCTCATGGCAGAGCCTGATCTCGTGGCGAGGTGCGTCGAGGCGATGAAGGGTGCGGTTGCCGTGCCCGTCACCGTGAAGTGCCGCATCGGCATCGACGACCAGGATCCGGAAGTCGCGCTCGACAACCTTGCGCGCGCGGTCGTCGCCTCCGGCTGCGATGCGCTGATCGTGCATGCCCGGAAAGCCTGGCTCAGCGGTTTGTCACCGAAGGAGAATCGCGACATCCCGCCACTCGACTATGATCGCGTCTATCGCCTCAAGCGCGCGATGCCCGATGTACCTGTCATCATCAACGGCGGCATCCCCGGTGTCGACGAGGCCAAAGCACATCTCGATCAAGTTGACGGTGCGATGCTCGGACGGGCCGCCTATCAGGAGCCGTGGCGGCTGCTCTCTGTCGATACCGACATTTTCGGCGAGGCGGCGCCGCATGCCTCGATGCAGGATGCGATCGAGGCGATGATGCCCTATATCGAGCAGCAGCTCGCGCGCGGCACGAGGCTGCACTCCATGACGAGGCATTTCGTCGGTGCATTCCACGCCGTGCCCGGTGCACGCGCCTTCCGCCGACATCTTGCCGAGCAGGGTGTGAAGCCGGGCGCCGGCCTCGAGGTGCTGCGCGATGCGATTGCGCGTGTCGGTGCCCGCGCGCCGGCGGAGGCGGCGACCTAGCCGTAGTCGCACGAAGAGCCGGTTTGCAAAAGTCTAGTCGACTGCCAGGCGCGAGCGGCGGTGACTGGTCTGGAGCTCCGGATAACCGGTGAGCATCAGCTTGTCGGCACGCACGCCCCAGCTCTCCAGGCGATCGAGGAAGCTCATGCCGAGCAAGTTGGTCTTCATCTGACCGCGCGGCACGACGAGGGCGGGGACCGATTTCTCGACGAGGTGGCCGACCGAGAGGCGGTCGATCGTGAGGCGAGCCGCCTTGGTGCGACCGCCCGCGGTTTCGAGATCGACGTCGTATTCGAGCATCTCGAGCGGCAGCCCGATCGCTTTCGCAGTCTCCCAGGTCAGCACCACCGAAGTCGCGCCGGTGTCGATGACCATCGGTGCGGCCACGCCGTTGATCTTCGCGCGCAGCGCGAATTCGCCGCCTTGGCCGCGCTGAATCTGCACCGCGGGGGCGGGCGCTGCGGTCTGCGTGCGAAAGATATGCGAGACCTTGCTGCTCGCCCGCGCGATCTGGTCGGAATCGCCATAAGCGACGACGGCACCTGCCGTGCAGGCAAGCATAATGAGAACGAGCAGGAACCGGATCATTGCGCACCTGCCGATGCGCTCAGGCCGGTCAGGTGCGTTCCGGCGACCCCGCGACGGGCGCAAGTCCAGCCTGATTCATGCGCGCCGGCAACAGCGCCATGACGGCGAGTCGTTCCGCGCTCTCCATGGCGTGCCAGCGCGCGATCTCCGGCAATGTACGTCCGCAGCCGAAGCACAGCCTGGTCTTGGGATCGATCATGCAGACGGCCACGCACGGCGTTTCTTTGCTCATTCGGACATAGTGGCGGATGGTCAGGCATGTCTGCAAGCATCTCGTTACGAGCCCGTACCTGCGCTCATGATCGGCTTGCGACGGGGCCGGCGCTTCTCGTCCGCTACCGCGGAACTCTCGGGTTGGAGCGGCGGAGAATCATCCGACATCGGCGCCAGCGCGCTCATCACGCGCTCGGGCGGGAAGGTGACGATCACTTCGGTGCCGATGCGCAGCTTCGATTTCAGCGTGAACGTGCCGCCATGCAGATCGATCAGATTCTTGGCGATCGGCAGGCCGAGACCGGCGCCCTGTTCGGCCGATTTGATCGAGTTGGAGCCTTGGCCGAACGAGGCCAGCACGACCGGGATCTCGTCTTCGGGGATTCCGGAGCCGGTATCCTTCACCGAGAGATATTGTCCGCCTGAGGCCGTCCAGCCCGCCTTGAGCCAGATCTCGCCGCCTTGTGGGGTAAACTTGATCGAGTTGGAGAGCAGATTGAGCACGACCTGGCGGATCGCGCGCTCGTCGGCCCACAGCCGCGGCATCGCCTGCTCGAACACCTCGTGGATGGTGATGCCGCGGCTCGAGGCGCGCAGCTTCATCAGATGATGGCAGTCGGCGACGATGCCGACCAGCGAGACCGCTTCCTCATTGAGCTCGTAGCGGCCGGCCTCGATCCGCGACAGATCGAGGATCTCGTTGATGAGGTTGAGCAGGTGGACGCCGGAATTGTGGATGTCGGCCGAGTACTCCTTGTAGACCGGCACGGCATGCGCGCCGAAAATCTCGCTCTTCATCACCTCGGAGAAGCCGAGGATCGCGTTGAGCGGCGTGCGCAGTTCGTGGCTCATCTGCGCCAGAAAGCGCGACTTCGCGACATTGGCGGATTCGGCGCGGTGGCGCGCTTCGTCCGAGATCGCCTTGGCTTGTTCGAGCTCGCCGATCAGCGCGTCCTTCTCGGCCCGCGCCTCGAGCGTGGCGAAGGTCGAAGAATGCAGGCGGTGAGCCAGCAGCACGAAATATCCTTCGGCGGCGACGGCGAGCGCGGCCAGGATGTAATTGTCCAGCGAGCCGGTCATCACGAAGCTCAGCGCCATCGCGACCGCGACCGGCGCGGTGGCGGCAAGGGCGGCGATCGGCAGATTGGCGGCCAGCATGCTCGATACTGCGATCACCAGCAGCATCAGGAACATCATCAGCGATTCCGTGATCATGTCGAGCACGGGATGGATCAGGATCGCCATCCAGCAAAGGCCATAGAGCAGGTCGAGCACGACGAAGCGCGTCTGCCATGTGCGCGTTGCCGCGGGCGAGGCGGGCTCGGCCAGGAAGCGGTGGCAGCTGCGGATCATCGCGGCATGGATGCAAAGCATGCCGGCGGTCCAGGCGGCGGCCGGGATCGGCTGCATCCACAGCCCAAACAGCACGCCCGTCGCGACCACAAGCAGCATTACGACATAGGAGGCCGACAGCCGGGTCTGGGCGTAATGGCGCAGCATCTCGGCGTCGAAGGCCGGCCGGGTTCCACTGGTCGACGTTAACTTGTCGCGCGCCTCGCGCACCCGCTGTGCCGCGGCCCGGCGATGGCTCGCCGACGGCACGCTCACCGGCTCGGCCGGAAGCTGCACAACCTCGGGCTTTTCAGCGGGTTTACTCATCGCACAACAACAATTCCTGCCCGCGCGGGACGGGCCTTCTGCATTGTCTATCTCTGGCAAGAAATCCTTAAGAGGTGACTTAAGGAGCTAAAGAATTACGTTAACCCGGCGTTAATTTTGGATCCGGCGTGAGCCGCTCAATGCAGCGCCGCGTGCTGCGCGATGTACACCACGGCGCCCGCCAGATAGCCGGCGAGCGCGGGAACGGCGATGCGGCGGGCGTACCAGAGGAACTCGATGCGCTCGAGCCCCATGGCCGCGACGCCCGCGGCCGAGCCGATGATCAGGATCGAACCGCCGGTGCCGGCGCAATAGGCGATGAACTCCCAGAGGAAGCTGTCGGGTGGATAACGCGCCAGGTCGTACATGCCCATGGTCGCGGCGACCAGCGGCACGTTGTCGATGACGGCGCTGAGCAGCCCGAGCACGATCACGATGATGTCCTGTCGGCCGATCGTGGTGTCCAGCCATTTGGCCACCATAGAGAGCACGCCGGCATGTTCGAGGCTGGCGACGGCGAGCAAAATGCCGAGGAAGAACACGATCGAGCCCATGTCGATCCGCGTCAGCGCATTGGCAAGCGTGAGCGGACCACGGACATGCTCATCCTTGTTGCGATGAACGATCTCGCCGACCAACCACACGATGCCGAGCCCGAGCAGGACACCCATGAAGGGCGGCAGGTGCGTGACCGTCTTGAAGGCGGGCACCGCGATCAGTACGCCGAGTCCGAGATAGAACATCACATTCCGCTCGAACGGATCGACACTTTGCAATCCGTCCTCTTTCGGCGGCGGTGCGATGGTCTTGCCCTTGAGCGAAAAGCTGATGAATGCGAGCGGCACCAGCAGGTTGAGCAGCGAGGGCAGGAACACCGCGCCCATGATATTCACCGGCGAAATCTGTCCGCCGATCCACAGCATGGTCGTGGTGACGTCGCCGATCACGGTCCATGCACCGCCGGCATTTGCGGCGATGACGATGAGCGAGGCAAACAGCAGGCGGTCGTCGCGCTTGGCGATCAACCGCTGGATCAGCGAGACCATGACAATGGTGGTGGTCAGATTGTCGAGAATGGCACTGAGGAAGAAGGTCACGAAGCCAATCAGCCATATCAGACGGACCTGGCTGGTCGTGCTGATGCGGGAGGTGATGACCTCGAAACCGTCATGGGCGTCGATGACCTCGACGATGGTCATCGCGCCAATCAAGAAGAACACGATCTGCGCGGTGGCGGCGACGGACTCATCGAGCTGACGACCGACCAGCGTGTGGTCTCCCGTCGCGAGCGCATAGATTGTCCAGAGCACGCCTGCGCCGAGTAGCGCAGACGCGCTCTTGTTCACCCCGATAGGATGCTCAAGCGCGATCGCCGCATAGGCGAGGACGAAAATTGCGGCGAGTGCGATCAGCAAGGCAGGATCACTTCGTCAGGTGTCAGCGATTGAGGCGCGCGAGCAGGCTCGACGTATCCCAGCGCTTGCCGCCCATCTTCTCGACCTCGGAATAGAACTGGTCGACCAGCGCGGTCACCGGCAAATTGGCGCCATTGCGACGGGCTTCGGCGAGCGAGATCGAGAGATCCTTGCGCATCCATTCGACCGCGAAGCCGAAATCGTATTTGTCGTCGTTCATGGTCTTATAGCGGTTCTCCATCTGCCAGGACTGCGCGGCGCCCTTTGAGATGGTTTCGATCACGGCCGCGACGTCAAGGCCGCTTTTCTTGGCGAAGTGAATACCCTCGGAGAGGCCCTGGACGAGGCCGGCGATGCAGATCTGGTTGACCATTTTGGTCAGCTGGCCGGAGCCTGCGGGCCCGAGCAATTTGCACATCCGCGCATAGGCGCCTGTGATGATCGGCTCGGCGCCGGCATAGGCGTCCTGCGCGCCGCCGCACATCACCGTCAGCACGCCGTTCTCGGCACCGGCCTGGCCGCCGGACACGGGTGCGTCAATGAACTTGAAGCCGGCCTTGGTGGCGGCCGCATCGAGCTCACGGGCGACCTCGGCGGAAGCGGTGGTGTGGTCGACGAAGGTCGCACCCTTCTGCATGCCGGCAAACGCGCCGTCGGCACCGATCGTGACCGCGCGCAGATCGTTGTCGTTGCCGACGCAGCACATCACGAAATCCTGGCCCTCGGCTGCGGCCTTCGGGGTCGCCGCGGTCTTGCCGCCGAACTTGTCCGCCCACTCCTTCGCCTTGGCCGCGGTGCGGTTGTAGACGGTGACCTCATGGCCCCCTTTTTTCACGAGGTGTCCGGCCATGGGGAAGCCCATCACGCCGAGACCGAGGAAAGCGACTTTAGCCATCTGTGGTACCTTGTCCGTAGTTTGGGTTTTACGGTTCTTGCCGGGCGAGGGGCGCCCGGTTCCGCCATTGCGGCAGATCGGGCGCACCATAAACCCTTGAGGCCGGAGGGCAACGGCTTCGTTTGGCCCCCGCCTGTGCTAGGATGGCGGACCTAAGGACTTCAAAAAAAGGGAGCAAAGGCATGGGCGGCGTAAGCGTGGGCGTGCTCGATCATTTCAACATCCGGACCCGGAATCTGGCCGAGACCGTCCGTTTCTATGAGGACGTGCTGGGCCTGGAAAAAGGCGCCCGGCCGAATTTCGCCTTCCCCGGCGCCTGGATGTACAGCGAGGGTAAGCCGGTGGTGCACCTCGTCGATATTTCTCCGACTGCCGAGCCACAAAAGCCGGATTCCGGCGTTGTCCACCATGTCGCCTTCGCCAGCCGCGGGTTCGACGGCATGAAGCAGCGGCTGGCCTCAAAGGGGATGACGTTCGACTCCCGCCAGGTGCCCGGCGGTGAACTCTGGCAGATCTTCGTTCACGACCCCAACGGGGTCATGATCGAGCTGAATTATGAGGCGGCGCTGGAGCAGGGCGCGGCGCCCGCCGAGATGGCTGACGATATCGGCAGGCAGTAGCCTTTTGGCCGTTTCCGCTCTAATGGGGCATCTTGAATTCTAGGAGATGCGCTTTGAGCGTGACGCAGCAACAGGTTCTCGACAGCCTCGCCAGGATCAAGTCGCCCCGCGGGGTCGCGCTCACCAATGCCAACGTGCTGAGCGCGATCAGCGCGGCCGACGGCAAGGTGTTCTTCTCGATCAATGTCGATGCCGCCGAGGCGCGCGCCTGGGAATCCGTCCGGGCCGAGGCCGAAGCTGCTGTGCGCGCGATTCCCGGCGTCACCACCGTCATGGTGGCGCTGACCGCCGAGCGCAAGGCCGGCGCGGCGCCACCACCGCCGCCAACTCCCAGCCGCGGCACGCCGGGCGTGCAGCCGGTCCACGCCCACAAGCCGCCGCCACAGGGCGGCGCCCAATCGCCGATGGCGCGGCAGTCCGAGATTCCGGGCGTCGCTGCCGTGATCGCGGTCGCCTCGGGCAAGGGCGGCGTCGGCAAGTCCACCACCGCCCTCAATCTTGCGCTGGGCCTGCGCGATCTCGGCCTCAAGGTCGGGCTGCTCGATGCCGACATCTACGGTCCCTCGGTGCCCCGGCTGACGGGTCTGCATGAGAAGCCGGAGCTGGATGGCGAGCGCAAGATGATTCCGCTCAGGCGCTTTGGCTTGGCCATCATGTCGATCGGCTTCCTGGTGGAGGAAGAGACCGCGATGATCTGGCGCGGACCGATGGTGATGTCGGCGGTGACGCAGATGCTGCGCGACGTCGCATGGGGCCAGCTCGACGTCCTAGTCGTGGACATGCCGCCAGGCACCGGTGATGCCCAGCTCACGCTGGCGCAGAACGTCCCCTTGAAGGGGGCCGTGATCGTCTCGACTCCGCAGGACCTGTCCCTGATCGACGCGAGGCGGGGGCTTGCGATGTTCAAGAAGGTCAACGTGCCCGTGCTCGGCATCGTCGAGAACATGAGCTATTTCCAGTGCCCGCAATGCGGCACGAAATCCGACATTTTCGGCCATGGCGGCGCGCGCCACGAGGCCGAGAAGCTCGGGGTGCCGTTCCTGGGCGAGATCCCCCTGCACATGGCGATTCGCGCCACCTCGGATGCCGGCACGCCCGTGGTGGACAGCGAACCGGGTGGTCCTCATGCGGCGATCTACCGCGCCATTGCGGGACAGGTGCGGGACCAGCTCAAGGGCGTCATCGCCGCAGCCTGAGCGGATCCAAACCAAAATCAATACTTTGGGGACATGCGACTTTCGTAGAGCCCTGTCATGCCAATGTCGCGTTTCGAAAGCGGGGCTTCCGTGTTAAAGGCCCACGGCAGTCAAGCCCCTTCGGTTCGACGCGGCCCAAGAACGCGTCGCCGGAATGAGCGGCAGCAAAGAGGAAGTTAGGGGAAACGCCCCAACAAGGAGAGACTAAAGATGAAGCGTCGTGATTTCCTGAAAGTGTCGGCAGCCGGTGCGGCGGCGACCGCCGCGGTAGCCTCGCCGGCGATCGCGCAGTCCTCGCCCGAGATCAAGTGGCGCCTGACGTCGAGCTTCCCGAAGTCGCTCGACACCATCTATGGCGGTGCCGAGCAGATGGCGAAGTACGTCGCCGAGATGACCGACAACAAGTTTCAGATCCAGGTCTTCCAGGCGGGTGAAATCGTTCCGGGCCTGCAGGCGCTGGATGCGACGCAGAAGGGCACCGTCGAGATGTGCCACACGGTGTCGTATTACTACGTCGGCAAAGACCCGACCTTCGCGATCTTCGCATCGGTGCCTTTCGGCCTGAACGCACGCCAGCAGAATTCCTGGCTGTACCAGGGCGGCGGCAACGAACTCGCCAACGAGTTTTTCAAGAAGTCGAACGTGGTCGGCTTCCCCTGCGGCAACACCGGCACCCAGATGGGCGGCTGGTTCCGCAAGGAGATCAAGACCGTTGCCGACCTCTCGGGCCTCAAGATGCGCATCGGCGGCATCGCCGGTCAGGTGCTCCAGAAGGTCGGCGTGGTGCCGCAGCAGCTCGCCGGTGGCGACATCTATCCGTCGCTCGAGAAGGGCACCATCGACGCCGCCGAATGGGTCGGTCCCTACGATGACGAGAAGCTCGGCTTCGCCAAGGTCGCCAAGTACTACTACTACCCGGGTTTCTGGGAAGGTGGTCCGACCGTTCACGCCTTCGCCAACATCGATAAGTGGAACGAACTGCCGAAGAACTATCAGGCGATCCTCACCAACGCGACCGTCAACACCAACACCTGGATGGCCGCGCGCTACGACATGGTGAACCCCGGCGCCCTGAAGCGTCTGGTCGCCGGCGGAACGCAGCTTCGCCCCTTCACCAACGAAGTTCTGGAAGCCTGTCTCAAGGCGACCAACGAATTGTGGGGCGAGATCTCGGCCAAGAATCCCGACTTCAAGAAGTCGATCGACGCCATGCAGGCCTACCGCTCCGACGAATATCTGTGGTGGCAGGTCGCCGAATACACCTACGACAGCTTCATGATCCGCTCGCGCACCCGCGGCTGATCTTCGCAAGAACTCGGAAGGCGACACGCCCGGTCTCGTTCGCGAGGCCGGGCTTTTTCTTTGGGACGACGTGATCGGAAAAGGCGAGGCGGAAGCCGCCGAGCGGCGGTGTCGCCGGGGGACGGGCGGGGCCTCCAACAAAAAATCTGAAAAACAACCCCATGCACAGTAGACGAGGGGTGAGAGGACAGGGCGTTGCGAGTGCAGCCAAACGCTTGATGCGATGGAGCTAATTGGGGACAGGCCCGAGCATCGCGCGGTCGATGGCAACTTCGCTTTTTTGGCAGCTAAAGCGGGGCAGGCGCGCGTGCTTCAGCGAGACCGTTTGACTCGTCGGGCAAAACAGTGGCATAAAGGCATTATCGTAAAATCCGAAATTGTTGGCTTGGGTGGCTCCTCGCGCTCGTCACGCGTCGGAAGTCTCTCGGGGCTGTTGTACGCCCGGACCTTCCCGTCCATGAGTCAACACGGCCTCGGCAGCAGCTTCGTCGATGGCCGCCATCACCTCAGCGGTTGCAGAATGATGGATCATGTGTCCCGCTCGGTCGATCCGGCGCAATTTGCTCTGCTTGATCTCGCTATGCAGCCTAACCGACTGCTTGATATCGATCAGGCGATCGTCCTGGCCCGCGATAATGATCGTGGGCATCTCGAGTTCTGCATAAGTCTTCGAACCTGAGAATGCGGCGGGGATCAACATCGTCGCTTCGGCCGCTGTGGCCCGCATCTGTGATGGGCGGAGCGCCATTTCTTTCGGAAAGCCCGCGAACTTGCTCGGGACCGGCCGGGGGCCAAACAGCTTGCGCAAGATCGCGGGCCACATCATCCGACCGGCTAGCGGCGAAATCGTATAGCTGATGAGGTCCCCGAGCACCGGTAGGGCGGACAGCACTGACGCCGCGCTGTCCGAGCGGGGAGTCGGGAAATAATAACCCGAGGCCAGCACGAGAGCCTGCACGAACGAAGGATGTCTTGTCGCCAACGCAACCGCAACCGACGCTCCCCACGAATGGCCAAGGACGATCGCTTGAGAGACGCCGAGCTGATCGAGCGCCTTCTTGAACAGGTCCGCCTGGGGATCCGGAGTCCAGACGACGTGCCTCGGCCGCGAGCTATGCCCAAAACCGGGACGATCGAACACGATGACCCTGTAGTTCTCGGCTGCGAGATCGATCAATCCACTCGAGTCGAAATCCTGGACCATGCTGCCATTGCCGTGAAACAAAACCAGCGGCTTGCCCCTGCCGCGTTCCAAATAGTGCAGGCGAACGCCCTCGACGTCGATGAACCGCCCCTGCGGAGGATTATCGCGTTGCGCTTTGTTCGCGAGCCGCCGGTTCATGATTGCGGTAGCCGCGATGAGGGTACCTGCGGCAGCAAACGCGGTGGCGCCCGGATGTCGCGTGATGGCGGTCAGGCTGTCGGATAGAAGGGAGCTGGAACGTGTTTGTCGTGCAACCCGCATGTGCATTACCTTAGGTGGTCTGCACGACGCCCCATCAAATGAGAAATGTTGCAGCTGAGTTGAACGGTTCGCCGGGGTGTTCGTTCCTTGGCAGGATCGATGCGGCGCCGGCGGCGAGGCCCAAGGAGGCAAACGTCCGCCATACGCGACCTCATCCGCACGTGCCCTGATTGGCTTACAGGAACCTGACGGAAGGGAGCGGCCGGCCCGGCCTGCTGCTTTTTCGCTGGCCGAGATGCCCCGGATGGTGGAAGAGATCGAAGATGCGGCGCGAGCCGTGCGGTGATACCGGAACATCCCGCGGGAAAATGCGATGCGCCTTCTGATCGTCGAAGACAATGCCGAGCTGTCGCGGCTGGTTGCCGGCGGGCTGTCGGCGGCCGGCTATGAGAGCGACATCGTCGGCAGCGCCGCCGAGGCGCGCGAAGCCGTGAGCAGCGTCAGCTATGCCGCGATGATCCTGGACCTTGGACTACCCGACGGCGATGGCCTGTCGGTGCTGCGCGAGCTGCGCCGGCAGATGGAGCCCTTGCCGGTTCTGGTGCTGACCGCGCGCGGCGGCTTGCAGGATCGCGTCAGCGGCCTGCGCAGCGGCGCCGACGACTATCTCGCAAAACCGTTCGCGATGGAGGAGCTGGTGGCGCGGCTGGAGGCGATCCTGCGCCGTCCGGGCCAGTTGCTCGGCCGCTCGCTGCGCCTCGCCAACCTCGTCTATGACACCGAAAGCCGCCAGATCTTCGTCGACGACCAGCCGCGCATCATCTCCGCGCGCGAGACCTCGGTGCTTGAGATCCTGCTGCGCCGGCAGGGGCGGGTGGTGCCGAAGAAGAACGTCGAGGACCACATCTTCGGGCTCGACGGCGAGGTCGCCTCCAACGCGGTCGAGGTCTACGTCTCGCGGCTGCGCAAGCAGCTCGCCGAGCATGGCGCCAAGGTCGTGATCCACACCATCCGTGGCGTCGGCTATCTCATGGCCGAGGAGAAATAGCGTGGCCCGGATCGGACCTCACGCCGGATTACGCGCCGGGGTCCGTGCGAGGTCGCCGACGTTCAAATCGCTGATCTGGCGCATCGTGTTCCTGCACATCGTGGCGGTCGCGGTGGTCGCGATTTTCCTGCCGCTGGTGCTGTTCTGGCTGCTCAATTCCGAGATCGACCAGCTGCATCGCGATGCCATGCGCGCGCAGGCCGAGGTGTTGGCCGAGCGCATCGTCGCCCAGCCCGACGGGCTGTTGACGTTCAACCTGCCGGACAGTCTCAAGGGCCTTTATTCGGAAGCCTATGGCCGCTACCAGTACGACATTCGCGATGCCGAGGGACATCTGCTGTTCTCGTCGCGGCGCAAGACCGGCGCTGCCACGACCGCACCGCCGCTCTCCGAGACGATTTCCGGCGCCGGTGTCACCCGCACCATTGACGGCAAGGTGATACGCATTCGCGTCGCGGAGGACCTCGGGCACCGCGACGTCATCATCGACGATATCGTGTCGAACTTCTTCCGGCGGGTCGGGTGGATCACCATTCCGATCCTGCTGGTCCTGCTCGCCATCGACATCATCATCTTTCGCCGCGCTGTCGCGCCGCTGTGGAAGGCCTCCGAGGAGGCGAGCAATATCGGCCCGGCGCGCACCGACATCCGCCTGCCGACGGAGCAGATCCCGCGCGAAATCATGCCGCTCGTCATCGCCGTCAACCAGGCGCTCGACCGCCTCGAGGATGGCTTTCGGGTGCAGCGGCAGTTCACCGCCGACGCCGCGCATCAGTTGCGCACGCCGCTCGCGATCCTGCGCACGCGGATCGAGACGCTCGGCGACGGCGCCGCGAGGCAGGCGCTGCATGCGGATATCGAGGGCATGAGCCGCATCGTCGTGCAGCTGCTGGAGATCGCTGAACTCGACACGCTGGTGCTCGATCCCGGCGAGACCGCGGATTTGCGCGCGGTCTGCGCCGAGGTGGTCGGGTCGATCGCGCCGCTCGCGATCGCGCAGCACAAGGATATCGCGCTGAGGGGCACCGAGGCACCGGTACTGATCCACGGCAATTCCGTGATGCTCCAGCGCGCGATCTTCAACCTCGCCGAAAACGCCATCAAGTTCACGGCAAAGGACACGTCGGTCGATGTCGATGTGAGCGCGGACGGTGCGGTGCACGTGCGCGATTACGGCCCGGGAATTGCGGAAGCCGAGCGCGAATTGATCTTCCACCGCTTCTGGCGCGCCGACCGCCAGCGCAGTGACGGCGCCGGCCTCGGGCTTTCGATCGTGCGCGCCGTCGCGGATGATCACGCGGCGACGGTTGCGGTGGAGAATCGTCCGGGCGGCGGCGCGCAGTTCACGCTGCGGTTCAGGCTGGCGAATGGCGTGCAGCCAGCCGGCCCCAATCCGGCGGCCGGAGCGGCGGCAGCCTGAACCTGCGCCGTCTCGATGGCGACGTGTGGTCGCCAGGCGTCCAACGGGTCTGCACCACTTCGTGCTCCGTCTTCCGATCACCGGCTATCGATCTAAGCCTAAAGTCGTAGGACCCGATGGCGCGGGAGCTGAGCATTTTCATCCCTCACATCGTGAGGGATGGAAATCGGACGAGACATGTTCCATGCTGGCCTCCAAGCCTCAGCAAGAAGGCCCACCGTCACAATCCATCAGGGTAGGAAATCATGAAAAGACGAGACTTTATCAAGGTCACCGGGCTTGGTGCGGCGGGTGTCGCCACGCTCGCCGCTCCAGCGATCGCGCAGACGACGCCCGAGATCAAATGGCGCATGCCGACGAGCTGGCCGAAATCACTCGATACGCTCTATGGCGGCGCCGAGATGATGGCCAAGATGGTCGCGGAAGCGACCGACAACAAATTCCAGATTCAGACATTTGCCGGCGGCGAGATCGTGCCGGGCCTTCAGGTGCTCGATGCCGTGCAGAACGGCACCTGCGAAATCGGCCACACTGCGTCCTACTATTATTTTGGCAAGGACCCGACCTTCACCTTCGGATCGGCGGTGCCGTTCGGACCGAACATGCGCATCAACCAGGCCTGGTACACACTCGGCGGCGGCAGGGACATCCTCAACGAGTTCTACAAGAAGTACAACGTCGTCTCGCTGCTTGCCGGCAATACCGGCTGTCAGATGGGTGGCTGGTTCCGCAAGGAGGTCAAGACTCCCCAGGACTTCAGCGGATTGAAATTCCGCATCGGGGGCTTCGCCGGAAAAGTGATGGCCAAACTCGGCGCGGTGCCGCAGCAGATCGCCGGAGGCGACATTTATCCGGCGCTCGAGAAAGGTACCATCGACGCTGCCGAATGGGTCGGACCTTATGACGACGAGAAGCTCGGCTTCGTCAAGGTCGCGCCGCATTATTACTTCCCGGGTTGGTGGGAAGGCGGGCCAATGCTTCTCGCCTTCGTCAACCAGGACAAGTGGAATGCGCTGCCGAAGCACTATCAGAGCATCCTCGAGCAGGCGGGTCACTATGCCAACAATTGGATGATGGCGAAGTACGACCAGGCCAATCCACCGGCGTTGCGGCGCCTGCTCGCGGCCGGCGCCAAGCTGCATCCGTTCTCGCCCGAGGTCATGCAGGCCTGCTTCAAGGCGTCAAAGGAGCTGCACACCGAAGTCTCGGCCAGCAATCCGGACTTCAAGAAGGTCTACGAATCGCTGACCGCGTTCTCGAACAACGGATATCAGTGGTTCCAGGTCGCCGAAGTCGGCTATGACAACTTCATGGCGCGCAACTCGCAGAGCTGATCGCAGGGCGCGATCCGCCAAACGAAAGAACCCGGAGCGAAAGCTCCGGGTTCTTTTTTGCAGGCGGGCCGGGCGCTATTGCTTCGGCTGGCCGAAGTCGAGCGGCGGCAGATCGATCTGGGGAATGTCGATCTTGATGCTGTTGGGATCGACGGTGGACTGCACGCCCTTGTAGTGCATCACCATCGACGGGAACATGATCACGAGCAGCACCATGATCATCTGGATCACGACGAACGGCACCGCACCCCAATAGATCTGTCCCGTCGTGACCGGCTCCATGCGCTTGCCCGTGACGCGATCGGTATAGCGCTCCTTCGGCGCGACCGAGCGCAAATAGAACAGCGCAAATCCGAATGGCGGGTGCATGAACGACGTCTGCATGTTGACGCCGAGGATGACGCCGAACCAGATCAGGTCAATCCCGAGATGCTCGGCAGCCGGCCCGAGCAACGGGATCACGATGAAAGCGAGTTCGAAGAAGTCGAGGAAGAACGCCAGCACGAACACGAAGGCGTTGACGAAGATCAGGAAGCCGACCTGGCCGCCTGGCAGGGAGGTCAGCAGGTGCTCGACCCAGACGTGGCCGCTGACACCGTAGAAGGTGAGCGAGAACACGCGTGCCCCGACCAGGATGAAGACGACGAACGCGGACAGCTTCGCCGTCGATTCGGTGGCCTGACGGATCAGGTCCCAGGTCAGCCGCCGCTTCGCGGCTCCGAGAATGAGGGCGCCGGCTGCACCCATGGCGCCGCCTTCGGTGGGCGTCGCGACACCGATGAAGATCGTGCCCAGCACTAGGAAGATCAGGAACAGCGGCGGCACCATGACGAAGGTGGTCTGTTGCGCCATCTTCGAGAGGAAACGGAAGCCCGTCAGCTTGTCGAGGACCCAGTTCGCGATGGCGACGAAGAACGCGAAGAGGATGCCGAAGAACATGCTGAGCACGACGAAGTCGGCGCCGTGTGTCTCCGAGTTCCGCATCATGAACCAGCCGAAGACGCAGCTCGCCAGGAACAGCACGCCGAGCGACTTGAGTCCGCGGTCGCCGCTCTCCTCGCGGAAACCGATCGCTTCCTTCGGCAGGCCCGGGGCGGCGTTCGGGAAAATCATGGTCACGAGGAACGCGTAACTTGCATAGAGGCCGGCGAGCACCAGGCCCGGAATGAACGCGCCCTCGTACATGTCGCCGACCGACTTGCCGAGCTGGTCGGCCATCACGATCAGGACGAGCGACGGCGGAATGATCTGCGCCAGCGTGCCGGAGGCCGCGATGATGCCGGTCGCTACGCGGCGGTCGTAGCCGTAGCGCAGCATGATCGGCAGCGAGATCAGGCCCATCGAGATCACCGAGGCCGCCACAACGCCGGTCGTCGCCGCAAGCAGGGCGCCGACGAACACCACCGCGTAGGCGAGGCCGCCGCGGATGGTGCCGAACAACTGGCCGATGGTGTCGAGCAGATCCTCAGCCATGCCGGAGCGCTCGAGGACCAGTCCCATGAAGGTGAAGAAGGGAATGGCGAGCAGCGTGTCGTTGTTCATCACGCCATAGACGCGCTCGGGCAGCGCCTGGAGAAAGTCCGGGTGGAATTGCCCGAGTTCGACGCCGATGATTGCGAAGAAGAGGCCGACGGCGCCGAGCGAAAATGCAGCCGGGTAGCCGAGCAGCAGCACGATCACCAGCGTCGCGAACATGATTGGCGCCATATTGGCGACGATAAACGCGGTCATTGAATCCCCCTACGATGCCGCTTGGCGATCACTTCTGTTCGATCGCTTCAACGAGGTGCTCGACTTCGGCCTCCAGCGCCGAAATCTGCGACTCGTGGGGATCCGGTATCATGCCGCGCATGATGGCGATCCGCTTGATCAGTTCGGAGACGCCTTGAACAAGCAGGAACGCGAATCCGATCATGATGAGCGACTTGGCCGGCCATTGCGGCAGGCCGCCCGCATTGCCGGATTGCTCGTTGATCTGAAGCGAGCGCAGGAAGAACGGTATTCCGGTCACGATCATGACAACGGTCAGCGGGATCAGGAAGAAGATGTGCCCGATGATGTCGATGATGTTGCGAGCCCGCTTCGGCATCATGCTGTTGAAGATGTCGATCCGGATGTGCTCGTTGTCGAGCAGCGTCCAGGACGCGCACAGCAGGAACACGATGCTGAAAAGCACCCATTGCAGCTCGAGCCACGAGTTGGAGGACGTGTCCAACGTCTTCCGAATGATCGCATTCACCGCCGAGATGACGACGGCGAGCAGGATCAGCCAAGCCAGACGCTTGCCCGTCCAACGTGTGAACGCGTCAATTCCATTGCTCAGCTTCAGGAGCGCTTGCAAGATTAGTCCTCCCCGATTTGCCCCGGCCGTCTTGACTGCGCCGAGTGGCGCGTTGGCTTGTCTCGCCGCGCAGGCATGAGGCAGCCGCACCAAACCAGCGAGTTTGCCGCCAGTCAATCGGAAGTTTGTTGATAGTTAAGGGGAATAAGCCGCGGCCGGGCAGCCGGCGCTAGCCGCCGGTGACGCTCATGTGCCTGCTGACGCTGGGGCGGTCGTGGCGGCGATCGATGATGAAATCGTGCCCCTTCGGCTTCAGCCCAATGGCCCGGTCGATCGCATCCGCAAGCAGCGAATCGTCGTCCGATGCACGCAGAGGTTTGCGCAAATCGGAGGCATCCTCGTGGCCGAGGCAGGTGTGCAACGTTCCCGTGCAGGTGACACGCACGCGGTTGCAGGATTCGCAGAAATTATGGGTCATCGGGGTGATGAAGCCGAGTTTGCCGCCGGTCTCGGCGACGCTGACATAGCGCGCCGGCCCGCCGGTGCTCTCGGCCAGATCCATCAGCGTGAACTGCTGGGCGAGGCGCGCGCGCACCAGCGACAGCGGCAGGTATTGATCGATTCGTCCCGATCCGATCTCGCCCATCGGCATGACCTCGATCAGCGTCAGCCCCATGCCCTTGCCGTGGGCCCAGCGCATCAGGTCGGGAAGTTCGTCCTCGTTGAGGTTCTTCAGCGCAACGGCATTGATCTTGACCGCGAGGCCCGCAGCGCGTGCCGCCTCGATGCCTTCCAGCACCTTGTCGATCTCGCCCCAGCGGGTGATCTCGCGAAACTTCTGCGGGTCGAGCGTGTCGAGCGAGATGTTGATGCGGCGGACGCCGCAATCGGCGAGCTCGCTTGCGTGTTTCGCAAGCTGGGTGCCGTTGGTGGTCAGCGTCAGTTCGCTCAACGCGCCGCTCTTGAGATGCCGCGACAGCGAGCGCACCAGCGTCATCACGTTGCGGCGGACCAGCGGTTCGCCGCCGGTGAGCCGCAGCTTCTTCACGCCCTTGGCGATGAAGGCCGAGCACAACCGATCGAGTTCCTCCAGTGTCAGCAGATCCGCCTTAGGCAGGAACGTCATGTCTTCTGACATGCAGTAGAAGCAGCGCAGGTCGCAGCGGTCGGTGACGGAGACGCGCAAATACGAGATGGTCCGTCCGAACGGATCGGTCATCGCGCTCGACAGCGCGGTGCGGGGGCTCGCGGAAAGTCCGTTCATACCAAAATGCCTTGTCACTTGCGGCAACGCGAGCAGCTTTTGCTTCAGCGGTGTCCTGGAAGCAATCTAAGCATCGAACGCGTCAGAGACAATTGGGGGGATGACGGAGGTCAGCGCTTGCCCGTGTTTGGATCGGGGAACGGCGAGCCCGCAGCCGGTGCAGCACCAGGGGCAGCGGCGGGCGCCGCCGGTTTCGGCTTCTTCGGCCGGTGCGGCTTGCGCACCGGTTTTGGCGGAATGGCCGGCTGGAGCTCCGCGAAAACCGGGTTGGGGTCGGTGGTGACCGAGGCGGGCGTCGTGAAGTCGCCGGGATTCCTGATGACGTTCACCGGCACGCTTACCGGCTGGTGTTTTGGCAGCGCGAAAGCGACCGTGAAGGGGGCGTCGGGGGCGGGAACCGACACGGAGCAGGGGGTCTTGCAGCCCGCTCCGAGTGAGGTCGTGGCGTCCGCACCCGGGGGATTGGATTCGAGCCGGACCTGGACGGTCGGCGGGGCCGATTTGAACATGTCCCAGGAAACCGAAGATATCGAGGAGCAGCCGGCAAGGCTTGTTGCCCCGAGGACACTTATTCCAGCTAACGCAAACGAGATGACACGACGCATGACATCCACCTAGTGCGACGAACCGCCACATCCCCGGACGAACTTAGGAGCGTCGTTCCGAACGAGCAACCGGCGGGCCGCGCATAGTTAGCAGATGGTTAACGCGGGATTCCGCGGAATAACCAAGCGATGTCAATTACTTGAGATCTGCGTGCGCAGTCATCAGGCTGCTGGCGGCGGCCGGCAGGTCGCGCATGTGATGGATCAGCCGGTCCGGCTTCAGCTCGGCGATCGGCACGTCCGTATAGCCGAAGCTCACCCCGATGACGGGAACTCCGGCGCGCCGGGCCACGCCGACATCGGGTCCGGCGTCGCCGACCATGATGCTGGCTTTGACCTCGCCGCCGGCCCGCGCCACCGTTTCGCGGAAAATGGTCGGATCGGGCTTTTGGACGCCAAAAGTGTCGGCGCCGCAGATCGCGGCGAAGCGCCGGCTCAGGTCGAGCTGGTCCAGCAGGCGCTTCGACAGCCATTCCAGCTTGTTGGTGCAGACCGCGAGGCGATGGCCCTGGGCCGCAAAATGGTCGAGTGCGGCCTCCAGCCCCTCGAAGGGGCGGGATTCGACGGCGATATTGTCGGCGTAATAGGCGATGAAATCGGCCGTCATACGGTCCATGTCGGCAACCGTGACGCTGCGGCCCTCGGCCTCCAGCCCCCGCTCGATCAGCTTGCGGGCGCCGGCGCCGATCATATTGCGGGCCGAGGCCATCGGCACGGGCGGTAGCCCTTCGCGGTCGAGCACGTAATTGAGCGCGGTGATCAGGTCGGGCGCCGTATCCACAAGCGTGCCGTCGAGATCGAAGACGATGGTGTGGGAGGGGGTCATGGTCCAGCGCTACCGGCCCGGCCCCGCCCGCGCAAGGGCCGAAGCCATAAGATCACCTTATAAGGTGGGCCCGGAGGCCTGTTCCCCCAGACCCTGTTCTCCGAGGGAAAACGAGGCTACACAGGCCGCCGCAAGCCTATCCGGCAGCACACTCGTCATTCAGGGACGGCGCAAACGTGAACATGGACCAATTGAAGCGGCAGGCTGCGGCGCGCGCCCTCGAGGACGTCCGAGACGGCATGCAGCTCGGGCTCGGCACCGGCTCGACCGCGAAACACTTCGTCGAGCTGCTCGGCGAGCGGGTCCGCGCCGGACTGAAAGTGATCGGCGTGCCGACCTCCGAGGCGACGCGCCTCGATGCAATCCGCTGCGGCGTGCCGCTGACCACGCTGGACGAGATCGACCATCTCGACATCACAATCGACGGCGCCGACGAGATCGATCCCGAGCTCAATCTGATCAAGGGCGGCGGCGGAGCGCTGTTGCGCGAGAAGATCGTGGCGGCCGCCTCGGATCGCATGATCGTGATTGCCGACGACACCAAATGGGTGCCGACACTCGGCCGCTTTCCGCTGCCGGTCGAAGTTATTCCGTTCGGGCTAGGCGCAACGCGACGCGCGATCGAGAAGGCGTTTGCGGAATGCGGCGTTTCCGGGCAGATGGCGGTCCGCAACGGCAAGGACGGCCACGTTTTCGTCACTGATGGCGGCCACTGGATCGTCGATGCCCAGCTCGAAAAGATTGAGGATCCCGCCCGCCTCGCCACGGCGTTGAGCGCGATCCCCGGCGTCGTCGAGCATGGTTTGTTCATCGGCTTGGCCAGCTCGGCTGTTTTGGCGGGTGGCGAGGGAATTCGCGTGATTGAACGGCGAAAGCCGAAGGGAGACTAGGAATGAAGAGCGTTTGGAAATTGTTGCCCGTCGCGACCCTCGCTGTGGGACTGGCTCTCTCGGTCGCCCCGGCCGGGGCCCAGCAGCCAGCGGCGCCGAAATCGTCACCGGCGGCCATCGCGGCCGCCAAGGAAATCCTGGCGATCAAGAACGCCAGTGCGATGTACGCGAACGCCGTGCCCGGCCTGGTCGAGAAGACCAAGATCGCGCTGATCCAGCAGAACCTCAACTACCAGAAGGACCTCACCGAGGTCGCCCAGGTCGTCGCCCAGCAGCTCAAGGGCCGCGAGAGCGAAATCGGCGAAGGCATGGCGCAGGTCTATGCCAGCGAGTTCACCGAGCAGGAGTTGAAGGATCTCGTCACCTTCTATAAGTCGCCGCTGGGCAAGAAGCTGATCGAGGCCGAGCCGCGCGCCATCGGGCTGAGCATGGCCTTCATGAACTCCTGGGCCCAGAACTTCTCCGAGACCGTGATGGGCAACTTCCGCGCCGAGATGCGCAAGCGTGGCAAGGAGATATGACAGTCCCTATCTGATCAGAATCCGGATCATGTTCTGAAAGAGGTCGGAGTGGACAATGGCTGAATTCGACGTCGACCTCTTTGTCATCGGTGGCGGTTCGGGCGGCGTGCGTGCCGCCCGCATCGCGGCCGGTTACGGCGCCCGCGTGATGATCGCGGAAGAGTACCGCATGGGCGGGACCTGCGTGATCCGCGGCTGCGTGCCGAAGAAGCTGTTCGTCATCGGCTCGCATTTCCGCCATGAGATCGAGGACGCCGCCGGTTTCGGCTGGACCGTTCCACCTGCGACCTTCGACTGGCCGACGCTGATCGCCAACAAGGACAAGGAGATCGCGCGTCTGGAGGCGGCTTACACCGCCAATGTCGAAAAGTCGGGCGCGCAAATCGTCAAGAGCCGCGCGGTGATCGAGGACAAGCACACCGTTCGCCTGCTCGAGAACGACCGGAAGATCACCGCAAAATACATTTTGATCGCCACCGGCGGCGCGCCCAATCACGGCGCTCCGATTCCCGGCATCGAGCACGTGATCTCCTCCAACGAGGCGTTTCACCTGACGAAGCTGCCGAAGCGGATCGTGATCCAGGGCGGCGGCTACATCGCGCTGGAGTTCGCCGGCATCTTCGTCGGCTTCGGCTCCGACGTCACAGTGATCTATCGCGGCGACAACATTCTTCGCGGCTTTGACGAGGACGTTCGCGCCCACGTCCGCGCCGAGATGGAGAAGCAGGGCATCACCATCCTCACCGGCTGCACGGTGGCGAAGGTCGATCGGCACGGCGAAGAATTCACCACGCATCTGTCGAACGGATCGAGCCTCGCCTCCGACCAGGTGATGTTCGCGATCGGCCGCCATCCGGCGGTGGCCAATCTCGGCCTGGAGAAGGCCGGCGTCGCCATCAACCCGCGGAACGGCGGTATCGCGGTCGATCATTTCTCGAAGAGTTCGGTCGACAGCATCTATGCGATCGGCGACGTCACCCATCGCTTCAACCTGACGCCGGTCGCGATCCGCGAGGGCCATGCGTTCGCCGACACCGTGTTCGGCAAGCGCGAGGTGCAGGTGGATCACGCCAACATCCCGACCGCCGTGTTCTCGCAGCCGGAGGTCGGCACCGTCGGCCTCACCGAGACCGAGGCCCGGGCGCAATTCAGCCATGTCGACATCTACAAGACCACGTTCCGCCCCATCAAGGCGACAATGTCGGGCCGCGATACCCGCGTGTTGATGAAGCTCGTCGTCGACGGTTCAACCGACCGCGTGCTCGGCTGTCACATCGTCGGCGATGCCGCGGCGGAGATCACGCAGGCGGTCGCGATTGCGGTGAAGATGAAGGCGACCAAGGCCGATTTCGACGCGACGATCGCGCTGCATCCGACCGCGGCCGAAGAGCTCGTCACCATGCGCACCCCGACCGCACGCCACGTCCGCCAGGCGGCGGAGTAGCCCGCTCAGCCGTAGAGGTAGCCCACCGGCTTGCCCTCGGTCCGCAGAGGACGGATGTCCCTCTGCGTGATGATCTGACCGGCGAGGCCGTCGATCTCGTCGCGTTGCGTCGGCGTCCAGCTGCGGAGGTCGTTCATGCCTTTGAGAAGGCCGAGCCGAAGGACCTGGGTGTTCTCACCCACGCCGACGAGGCTTGTGGCGTTCTTGCCTGCCGTCACCACGTCGCCGGCCGCGAGCTCAAAGGTCTCGCCAGTCTTGTTCCTGAATTCGGCCGTCCCGCGGATGACGCGGTAGATCACGACCTCACCCTTGGCGAAACAGGCGGCGTCCGCTGCTGCCGACGTGCTCTTGGGCAAGAGCGATTGGCCGCGCGGATCGGTTGCGATGATGTGGCCGGTGACGAGATGGCCGCTCGGCACTTCGATGCCGATGTCGCGCACATAGACCGGCATGGATGATTTGACCGGGTTGTCGGTGAGCGGCTTGAACAGCGCATCCAGCGCCAGCGGGTCCTGAAGCCAAAAGCCTGCGTCCGCAGGGCGATCATGCAGGGAGTGGCTCCATGCCACCCGTGGCGTCTCGTCTTCGCTGATCTGATCCGGGCCGACAATGGTCGGATTTGGAAAGGTCGTCGGATCGGTGATGAAGGCTTCGAGGAATTTGCCGGAATAGCCCATGGAAATCGGATCCGGCGCCACCGTTTGTGGCGTCTTCAAATTCTCTTCGGTCGACAATCCGGACCAGGTGTAGAACAGCTGGCGGTGCACGATCGCGCTTTGCAGCATCACCGCGCCGGGGCCGACATTGTAGAAGCGTCCGTCATAGTCGAAGGTGAACGCGCCCGAGGTGACCAACACGAGCTGAAAGCCGCCCGGCGGCAGATGAAGATGGAAATCTGTCGGACCGGTGTCGGGCAGATAGATCGGCAGATTGGTCGCGACTTCGTGCAGCAAGAAGGTTTCGTTGTTGGCGTGGAAACCCTCGTTGGCGCGATTGTAGAGGGCTTGCGGCCGGTACGTCGCCTCGAACTTCGCATTCCGGTCGCGGTCGATCGCCACGAAATCCTGAGCGTTGAGGCGAAGGGGCGCGCCGTCCGGGCGGGTGAGGCCGGTGATTTTGAGATCGCCGGCGGCATGCACGTTCATGGCATTCTCCGATTCTGGGCCGCTCACCCGGTCTCTCGGCGCACGCATCTTGCTGCTCCAATCGGGTGAGCAGGGGATCAGGCCTGATGCTGCCCTGCGAATTTTGGGCCAGTCGAGGCGCCGCGCGGCACCGAGGCTTTGCCACCCGCCGCCACGCGAAGAAAAATCGAGGTTGCACCTGAGGTTAGATGACAAGCTTCGTCAGCCTGCATGGCCATGTTCGCCCCGTCTGCAAACCCGGCGACGAGAGGTGTCTTGTCTAATTTGTCGGCATTCTGGCGCGGACGTGCAGCCGTGCCGATCAGGAGAAGTCGGCGTCCGGGTGTCTGAAGCCGTTCATTCGAAAGATCGACGGACGATCCGCTCGGGCTTGCCGTATGGGCTGTCAGCCCACTTCGCCATGTCCACTGCACGCGCCTCGATGAGCTCGCACCACAGGCAGCTGAGCTCCGCGAGCCCTTTGGCAGAGAGCATCGGAATGAGACCATGGCCGCAGCCGGCGCAACATTTGACGCGATTCATGGTTCTCTCCGCGACCTTCCGGATTCAAGACCGACATTGTCGCTCCCGAAGCTTGCGCGGACGCTATGAGGGCGCGGCGACGCCTGCGGCCGGGGTGCTCGTCCCCGCGATCGTCGCCTCTGCGATCCAGCGCGACACGGCGGCGATGTCCTCCGCATTGTCGCGGAAGGCGCGAAGCTGGAATTCAGCCGAGCTGCCTCGTTCCACGATGGTGCGGCAGTGTTCGACCTCGGCGGCGCAGTTCAGCGCAGCGGCGTCTTCGGCGATGTCCTCGATCACGCGGGAGAGCAGCTCGGAGATCTCGACCGGCCCGTCCTTGGAGGCAAAGATGCAATCGGTGCCGTAGCGCTGGGCGCGCCATTTGTTCTCCACCGCAATCGCGCGTTCGACCGCGGTGACCTCTTTCGACAGATGGGGCCGCAGGTAGAGATAGCGCGTCAGGCAGCGATAGAGCGAGGCAATGGCAACGGCGTCGTCGACGAAGGTGCAGGTATCGGGCGCACGCAGCTCGAGGGTCGGGTGCTTCATGGAAGGGCGCATGGCCCACCAGATGTGGCTTTCATCGGGGATCACGCCGGAGCGCTGCAACGCGCCGACATACTCGTCGTAGTCCCGCCTGCTCTCGAACAATTCGGGCAGGCCGGTGCGCGGCAGCTCGGAATAGGCGGCGAGCCGGTAGCCCTTCAGTCCGGTCTTGTGTGAATTCCAGAACGGAGAGGAGGCAGATAGGGCAATGAACAGCGGCAGCTGCGGCAGCATCGCTCGCATCACCGCCATGCGCTTTTCCGGATCGGGCAGTTGGACGTGCACATGCATGCCGCACATCAGGTTGCGGTGGCCGATGCTGCGCAGATCTTCGATCATCTCCTCGTAGCGCGGCTTCGGGCTCGGCTGCGACATGCGCCACACCGCGGTCGGATGCGTGCCGCAGGCCATGATCACGAAACCGTATTGTGCCGCGACGTTCGCGACTTCGCGACGCAGGAAGCGAAGCTCTTCGCGCGCATCGGCGACGTCGACATGAACGTTGGTGGCGACCTCGAGCTGGGACTGCAACATCTCCCGCATCGCCTGACCGCCTGTCGACCAGTTCGCAGATTCGAAAAGCTCATTCGGGGTCTGGATCGCGACCTCCAGGCTGCGCCGATCGGCGAGGAAGTATTCCTCCTCGAGGCCGAACGAATATTCCTCGGCCTTGCCGCGTCCGCCGGCCGAGCGAATGACGAGGTGCTGCCTGTCCTCGGAGGAATCGAGTCGCAGCAGTTTCAAGACGTCTGACGCCAATGTCATCGTGCCGCCCGGCCAAGGTATTTACCTGCGGGCGATAATCCTTCTGGCGGGGGCGGGTTCCGCGTCGGCCCCACTGGAAATTGCAAGGTCGAACGGAACAATTCTCGCGCTTTCGGACGCACGTGCGACCAGTGCGTGATTCGCGGGTACTTCCGTCCAGTCCGTTTCCTTGTCGAACGGCTCGGAGACGACGATGACCTGGCCGCCAGCCTCGCGGAAATACAGCGTGTTGGCGGCATCGTTGACCGCAACCCGAAAGGCATAGAGATCCCGGCCGTTGGCGATGGCGCTGGTGAAGCGTAGCCGCTCACGAAGCTCGCCTTCGTTGACGAGGCCGACGAGGGCCTGAAGCACGCGACGCGTTGCGCCGAGCGGATCGGCGTCGAGTCCCGCGCCCATCATGGCGAGAAAGACAGCTTCCGAATCGGTCGTGCCTGTCCGTGAGGGGTAGTAGGCATCGGGGATCAGCGCCTCGACCTTGCGCCGCAGGCGGTTCCAGCTTCCGACGAAACCATTGTGCATGAACATCCACTGGCCGCAGGCGAAGGGATGACAGTTCTGCCGCGTCACCGCGGTGCCGGTGGCGGCGCGCACATGGGCAAAGAACAGATGCGAGCGCAGATGGCGGCAGAGGTAGCGGAGATTCTCGTCCGACCAGGCGGGGCGTGTTTCACGATAAAGACCAGGCTCCGGATGCTCGCCGTACCAGCCGAGACCAAAGCCGTCGCCATTCGAGCCGGCCGTCGACTGAAGCGAGCGGATGCTTTGCGCAATCAGCGAATGCTCGGGCTCGGTGACGTAGGGTTCGAAGGACGTCGTCTCGCCCCGGTATGCGATCCAGCGGCACATAGGAATCCTGTCAGGAGATGCTTGCTGAAATGTATCAACGAACCTGACAGGACGATGGTTCCCGACGCGAGTGTCGGGAACCAAATGGTCACTACACCGGAACCGGAATCAACGGCGCGACTTCCCGATCGTGTGCGCTCTCGCTTGCTGCGAGACCTTGTGCGACGCCGACACGGTCGGCCTCGGGACGGTTCTGGCTCATCTTGCGCTTGCCTTCGAACCGCACGACGGGAATGCGCACGCCGACGATTCCGCGCAGCTGCGCTGCGATAAAATCTTCGGGGGCATCAGTAACGGCCCACGGCTTGGCGCGTGATCCTTCATGCCTGTTCGTGAGCCGCGTCACGGCATCGAGCAGGCGCTCAGGCTCCTGGAAGAATTCAACCGGGCCGTAAGCATGGACCGCGACGTAGTTCCAGGTCGGCACGACCTTTTCGGTCTCCTGCTTGGTCGCGTACCAGGACGGCGTCACATAGGCGTCGGGACCGCTGAAGATTGCCAGCGCATCTCCGATCGGCGGCAGTTTCCATTGCAGGTTGGCTTTCGCCACATGTCCGTACAGCACGCCGTGCTCGCCTTCGCTCTCGTCGAGAAAGAGCGGCAGCGGCGTGGCGACCGGGCCTTCGCTGGTGGCCGTGACCAGACTGGCGAGCCGGGCGCCGCGAATGGTCGCCCGGATGCTCTCGATGTCGTCTTTGAAGGCGGGAGGGATGTACATGGTCTATCTCCGGTGTTGATCTGGAGATAGCCGGAATCTGGCTTATAAGAAACTGCCAGTTATCGTCTGTTTGATCAGTCCAGTTCGGCGACGGCCTGTGCAAGAATCCTGCAGCCGCGCTCGATCTGTGCGACCTCCAGCGCCGAATAGCCCATGACGAGGCCGACTGTCTTCCGCGGTCGGCGAGGTCCGACGAACAGTGCCGAGACGGGATAGATGCCGACGCCCTTTGCATGGGCCGCCTTGATCAACGCGTCCTCTCGCTTCTGCGGCAGGTTATCGAACCACGCCACGATGTGCAGGCCGGCGGCCGTGCCCTCGATCCGGACGCGATCCCCGAACCGGCGGCGAAGCGCGTCGAGCAGCGCCCGCTGGCGTTCGGCGTTGCGCCGGCGCACGCGCCTGATGTGGCCGTCATAGGCTCCGCTTTCGAGCATCGACGCGAGAGCGTCCTGTTCGATCAGCGGCGTGTGCCGGTCCATGATCTGCTTAGCGGCGGCGAACAAGGATCGCAGGGCGGTGGGCACCACCAGATAGCCGATCCGCAAGGTGGGGGAGAGCGTCTTGGAGACGGTGCCGAGATAGATTACGTTGTCGCCGCCCTCCAGCGTATGCAGCGGCGGGATCGGCTTGGTGTCGTAGCGATACTCGCTGTCGTAATCGTCCTCGATCACGTAGGCGTCGTTTGCCCTGGCCCAGGCGAGCAATTGGTGCCGGCGTCCGATCGGCATGACGCCGCCGAGCGGATATTGGTGCGACGGCGTGACATAGGCGAGGCGGGCTTCGACGCCATCGAGCCGCGTGGTCTCCAGTCCATCCGCGTCGACCGGGATCGGGATTGTCTCGGCGCCCGTCGCTGCGAAAGTATGCCGCGCCATCTGATAGCCGGGATCCTCCATCACGAAGCGGTCGTCGGCGTCGAGCAGCAGGCGGGCGCAGATGTCGAGGCCCTGCTGCGAGCCGTTCACGACGAGGATCTGATCGACCTCGCAGCGGACGCTGCGCGACCGCCACAGATAGCCCTGAAGCGCGGTCCGCAGCCGCAGCGCGCCGCTGGGATCGTCATAGGCCAGCCGCTCGGGCTTGCGCGCCATCGCGGCAGTCACGGCCTTCTTCCATGCCAGCACCGGGAAATCCGACGGCGCGAGCTCGCCATAGCGGAAGTTCGCGACGAGCCCGCGCGGCGGCTCGGTCCAGCGCGGCGGGTCCTGAAGCAATCGCTCACCGAACGCAGACAGCCGCACCTTCCGCGCCGATGGCTGCGACACTACGCGCGTGCGTCCCCGTTCGACGACGGCGCGGGCCACACGCGGCCGCGCACCATGGCGTGTCTCGATGAAGCCTTCGGCGGCGAGCTGTTCGTAGGCGACCGTGACGGTCGAGCGCGCCACGCCCATCTCGCCGGCCAGCGCGCGGGAGGACGGCAGCAACCCGTTGGTCCCGTACACCTGCGCCACGATCTGATCTCTCAGGGCCTCGTAGATCTGGCGCGCGCCCATGCGGTCGGCACGGGGGGCGGGTTTGGTCTTCATCTGGATCATCCACATTCCAAGCCGGCATTCGCCCGAGCGGACCATGTCGGAATGTGGTTCTAATCCCGTTCGCCGAGAGTTTCGACGTAAGCCTTGCCGTAGGGATGAAAATGCTCCTTGCGGCCCTGGTCCCACAACGCAAGGAGGCCGGGGCGCCACCTCGCATAACAGGTCTCCACTTTTATAGATCAATCACGACGTCGTTGCGGGGGCATGAGCAGCAGATCAGGACATTGCCGTCCGCCGGCGGATCGAGCGGATCCGGCGCATAGTCGACCGTCCCCGCGATCAATCCGCTCTCGCAATTATGGCAGACGCCGGTCCGGCACGACCAGCGCACGGGGACATCGCAGGCTTCGGCCAGCTCCAGCAGGCTGGCGTAGGCCGGTCCCCAGCACACGTTGAGGCCGCTGCGGGCGAACGAAACCATCGGGCCGGGGCCGGGGGCGCCGACCGGCGCATGCGCTCGCTTCTGCGGGGAGGACGCTATGCCGGGCGTCAAGGATGGTCCGGCGCCAAACAATTCGGTGTGGATGCGATCCGGTGCGATGCCTAACGTGGTGAGGCCAGCTTTCAGATCGCTCATGAAAGCTGCCGGTCCGCACAGATAGAAATCGCCGTCACGCGGCACGCTCAGACTCTGGAGCAGGCGTGCGTCGAGATGTCCGGCTGTATCGAACTCCACATTGAGACGATCGCCCGGGTCAGGCGCGCTGTAGCAGACGTGGCTACGGTGATGAGAGAGCCCACTTAGCAATTCGCGCGCCTCGGCGGCGAACGCCTGTTCGCGGCCGTTGCGGGCGCCATGCAGCCACCACTCGTCCCGCGTCGTCGCTTCCGCCGCGAGCGCGTGGAGCATTGCGAGCACCGGGGTGACGCCGATGCCGGCGCTCAGCAGGACGACGGGCCGGGCCCCTCGTCGAAGCGTGAAACTGCCGCGCGGCGCACCGAGCTGCACGGCAGCGCCGGCCAGCAGCTCGTCGGCGATGTAGCGGCTGGCGGCGCCGTGCGCTTCGCGCTTGATGCTGATGCGATAGGACGTTGCATCGGAGCCGCTCGACAGCGAATAGCTGCGCGTCATCGCCTGCGCAGCGGAAGGCTCGAGCCTGATGACGACGTATTGACCGGGCAGCGCGGTCGCCACGGGATGTCCGTCGGCAGGTTCGAGGATCAGCGACGTCACGTTACCGCTTTCCGCGATCTTGCGCGCCACGCGAAAGGAGCGGAATCCGCGCCAGGCCGGAGCTGGGCTCGACGCCGGCCCAAGCCCGGCGTTTCCCGCGGTCTTGTTGTCCTTCTGCTGCTGGAGCAGCGCCTCGAAGGAACGCTGCCAGCCGCGGCTCAGCGCGGGAATCCGCAGCGCGCGCTCCAGGCGTTCGCGCGGATGCGGCGGCGTGTAAAGCAGCGCATTGATCTCGAACACGCTCATGCGCTCGGGTCCCACGGCGATCTGCGTGATCTCGTCGCCGGCTTCGACGTCGCCTTCCTCGATCACACGGAAATAGAACCCGGGCCGGCCGTGCCTGACGAGCAGCGCGGCCATGTCCGGCTCGTCCATGCGAATGCCGAGCCGGTAGCAGGTGACGCGCGGTTGCGTCACTTCGAACAGCGCGGAGCCGATCCTGTAGCGGTCTCCGATGCACACGTTGGTGTCGGCGAGGCCCTCAACCGTAAAGTTCTCACCGAACTGGCCATGAACGAGGTTCGATCGACCCAGATGCTCCTGCCAGTACCGATAGGATTCGTCCTGATAGACGAATACGGCACGATGTTCGCCGCCATGACCGTCCGTATCACCCTGGCCGTCGCCATCGATGTTGAGCCGGCGCACCCTGCGCGGGCCTGTGACCTGCGCCTTCCAGATGCCGGTGTGGACGGTCCGACCCTGCCAGGCGACGTCACGCGGCAGACCGACATTGACCGAAAGCAGACGTGCCATTGCGGGTTCCCCAATCACTGCGCGGCTCTGCCATCATCCTTGCATCCGGAGGGCCTTTTTGGCTCGTTAGTCGTTGTTAGAGGTTGCGAGCAAGTCTTGTCACCGGCTCCCTGCGCGCCAATCTGAAATGGCGTAACGAGGACGCAGTCGGGACAACGGGAGATCACGATGGATGATCAGGGCAAGCTGGCCGCGCTTCAGCGCCATTGGATCGCTTCGGATGCGAACGATTTCGAGGCCGAGCACGACATCTATCGCGAGGACGCGGTGCTCGACTATCCGCAGTCCGGCGAGCGGATCCGCGGTCGCAGCAACATCCAGCAGAGCCGGTTCGTGCAGCCGAACAAGAAGCGCTTCACGGTTCGGCGAATCGTCGGCGCTAACGATCTCTGGGTGAGCGAGTTCGTGCTGACCTATGACACTGTGCCGTCTTACGTCGTGAGCATCATGGAATTCCGCGACGGCCTGGTGGCGCACGAGACGCAATATTTCGGCGATAGGTTCGAGCCGTCGCCCTCGCGGGCGAATCTTGTCGAGCGGACGGGGTAGGCTGAGCGCTCCGCACTCCGCTGTCATTCCCCGCGCAGGCGGGGAATCCAGTACGCTGCGGCTTCTCGACAAACTACGGACGTCTCGGAGTACTGGATCGCCCGCCTGCGCGGGCGATGACAGCAAAAGACATGATCGCAGGTGCGGAGCACGCAGAACTGCTTAGCCAACGTGGCAACACGGAACCGATGCGGCGGCTGGTCGCAGTCGCGGCGCCTTGATTCCGACGGCCCCACCTTTATGTGTGAAAGGAACAAGAATCCGGGCCCCTCTGGCGAGGAAGTCGACATTGTCGGCAAAACCTCGCGATGTCGGATGACCTGTCCCGCGCGAATGCGATGGATCGGCCGATCGTCGGGCCTTCTTGAGAGTCTCTCCGACCCAATCGTCCCCATCGCAGCCCCGTGCGGTCATTTCGCAAGATACGGGAGCAACGATGTCCGACGCCAAGCATTCAAATCCGATCGAAATCGAGATCACGGAGCCGTCCAGCCTGAACGAGCAGGCTGCGGTAGCGCTGGTGATCGTCGGCGCGCTGGTTGCGGTCGCCGACCGGCAAGTTTCGCCGGTCGAACGCGACGAGGTCGTCCGTTTCATCCGGGATCGCAAGCTGGCACCGCACATGTCTGACGACCGGCTCTACGCGATGTTCGACGAGCTTGCCGAACGTCTCGAAGAACCGGATTTCGCCAATGTGGTGATCGACAATTTGCGTCCGGTTTCGGACCTGCCGCTGTCGGCTCATTTGATGGAACTGTCGGAGCGCGTCGCGGCCGCGGACGAGGACGTGCATCCCCATGAAGTGCAGGCGATCAAGCTGTTGCGCTTGCTGACGCTGGTGCTGCCGCGCGCAAAGCAGGTGGCGCCGGGTGCAGTGCGTGCCGATCAGCGCATCGCCGCCGAGGAATAAGCATGAGCGCAGTTTCGGACGAGGATAAGACAGGGACTGCGGGCGCTACCGGCCAGATGGCCGGCGGCGACCCGCGCCTCGACAAGCTTGTCCTTCGCCTGCCGCCGCGCATGGGCGACACCGTCACCTATCTGCTCAAGCCGTCCAGCCGCTGGGTGAGAATTCCCTCGGGCGCGCTGCTCATTGTCGGCGGCGTGCTCTCCTTCCTGCCGGTGCTCGGCGTCTGGATGCTCCCGCTCGGCCTGGCTTTGCTCGCTGAAGACGTGCCCGCGCTGCGATCCTCGCGCGCCAAGGTTTTGGATTGGGTCGAGCGGAAGAAGCCGCACTGGCTCGATTCGTCCGCACCGAAAAATGACCAATCATGACTGAATTCATCACAACCGAAGCGCTGACCGCGCTGTTTCAGGTCGTCCTGATCGACCTCGTGCTCGCCGGCGACAATGCCGTCGTCATTGGCCTTGCCGCAGCGGGCCTGCCGGCCGAGCAGCGGCGGCGCGCAATCGTCGTCGGCATCATCGCCGCCACCGCCCTGCGCATCGTCTTTGCCGGCGTCGCGACCCAGCTTCTGCAAGTGATCGGGCTATTGCTCGCCGGTGGCGTGCTGCTGCTCTGGGTATGCTGGAAGATGTGGCGGGAGCTGCGCGAGCAGTCCGCGCATGCGAACGAGTTCGCGTTCAGCCACGGCGGCAGCAGCGCTGCTCCTGCCTCCCGCAAGACCTTCAGACAGGCGGCCGTGCAGATCGTCGCCGCCGACGTCTCGATGTCGCTCGACAACGTGCTCGCGGTCGCGGGCGCTGCGCGCGAGCATCCCTACATCCTCGCCTTCGGCCTGTTATTGTCGGTCGCGCTCATGGGCGTCGCCGCCGATTTGCTCGGCCGCGTGCTCCAGAAGCAGCGCTGGATCGGCTATGTCGGCCTCGCCATCATCGTTTACGTCGCCTTCGAGATGATCTATCGCGGGTCGCTCGAGCTCGCGCCTGTGATCGCGAGTCTCTGAGGCAACGTCTGTCTATCATCCGGAGTGATCAATGACGTCCGAACCCAAAGCACCTTCGGCGGTTTCCGTGCCGGCGCCGCAAATCGGCGCGTTCGCCCAACTCATCTTTGGCTCGCGCTGGCTGCAAGTTCCGCTTTATGTCGGCCTGATCGTTGCGCAGGCCGTCTATGTGCTGCTGTTCCTGAAGGAGCTCTGGCACCTGGTCGTGCACTCGTTCGACGCCAGCGAGCAACAGATCATGCTGGTCGTGCTCGGGCTGATCGACGTCGTGATGATCTCGAACCTGCTGGTGATGGTGATCGTCGGCGGTTACGAGACCTTCGTCTCGCGACTGAACCTCAGCGGTCATCCGGACGAGCCGGAATGGCTCAGCCATGTCAACGCCAGCGTGCTCAAGATCAAGCTTGCGATGGCGATTATCGGCATCTCCTCGATCTCGCTGCTCAGGACCTTCATCGAGGCGGGCAATCTCGGCACGACGCGTAGCAATTTCACTGAGAGCGGCGTGATGTGGCAGGTGCTGATCCATCTGACCTTCATCATCTCCGCCATTGGCATCGCCTGGGTCGACCGCCTCAGCGAGAGCGGCCAGCGCAAGGGAGCCGGCCACGGCTGAGCACTCGACCGGCGGCGCCTGATCAGGCGATCTGCGGGTAGGCCGCGTTTTCCTGCCGCTCGCGCTCGCCCAATTCGCGCACCAGCTCTTGCAGGAAGGATTCCGTGTAGGCGGGCAGGGTGCGCTCGGCGCGAACGTAGATGCCGAGGTCGGACCAGACCGGGCTGCCGGCATTGTCGAGCGGCAGGAAGACGAGCCGGCTGTCGCGTGACAGCCGGCCGATGCCGAGCTGGGTCTGGAAGGCGACGCCGACGCCGCGCGCGGCGAGCTCGCGCATCAGGTCGATCGAGTTGGCCTGGATCGCAGGCTCCGGCGTCTCGGACAGCTGCGCGATCAGCGGCTGGAGCAGATGATAGATCGACAGCTCCGGCAGCGCGTGGATGACGGGAAAGGCGAGACATTGGGTCAGCGTGACCGTCTTGCCGCGCGCCAGCGGATGCTCGCGCGCGACGACAGCACCCAGGCGAAACCGTTTCAAGGCGACCTGGCGCAGGTCCGGCGGATGCCGCAGCGCCATGGCGATGCCGATGTCGGCCTCGCCGCGGCTCAAAGCCTCCAGCACATCCGACGATCCCTTCACCTCGGTGGTGAAACTGACGCGCCGGGCCCGGCCGCGATGTGAGGCGATCAGGTCCGGCAGCACCGACTCCGTGAGCGACTCGATGCAGGCAATGCTGACGGTGCCGTGCCAAGTCCCCGACAGGGACGCGACGTCCGAGCGGAAGCGGTCGAGATCCTGGAGCACGTTCATGACATGCCGGGCCAACATCTCGCCGACCGTCGTCAGCGTCAGGCCGCGCGCATTGCGCTCGAACAACGGTGATCCAACCTCCTGTTCAAGCTTGAGAATCTGGCGGCTTACGGCCGAGGAGGCAACGTTCAGCAGGCGCGCGGCGGCCCGGATCGAACCGGTGCGGCGGACGGCGTGGAAGTACTGGATGGCCGGTGAGTGAAAGCGCATGGGACCCCCGGCTGGACTATAGCTGTTGCCGAAACGGCATCAACATGTACGAAATTCTCTGCTTTTCGAGCGCGCTTCTCCCACCTAGGTTCGCCGCCGGCTTGGCCGGCCCCGCCGGACCGTCATGCCATGCGCAACGAGGCGCGAGGGGATCCGGGGTGGACGAGAACATTGTTTGCGAGGTCGCGCCGGACACGCGTCTGGTCGATCGCCGTCGCGCGGCTGCCTATGTCGGCGTGACCGCCGGACGCTTCGAGCAGCTGGTGCGCGACAGCGTCGTGCCACCGCCGGTCATGGTGGACAACAAGCGGCGCTGGCCGCTCGCGTTGCTTGACGTCGCGAAGGACGCGGTTGTCAGCAGCAGCATGCCCTGCTTGCCGCAGGTGACGGTCGAAATTGCGCAGGACGCGCGTCCCTGCGAACGGGCCCCGGCACCAGCCTCGCACGAACTGCCGGACCAGGCCTGGTTCGAGCAGCGCGCGCGGTTCGTTCAGCGCGTGCGCCGGTCGCTGCTGTCGGGCAACGAGATACGTCTTTTGCGCGAGTTCAAGCTGCTCAGGCAGAACCAGATCAGCATGTTCGGCTATTACGGCAGCTTCGAAGCCCTGATGGTGCGCGGCTACATCGTCGAGCTCGCGCGAAAGCCTCCGTCGAGCCGTCCGCTGGTGACGTATCGCCTGACCGCCCAGGGCGAGCAGGTCATGTCGGCGCTGAAGGACGAGCCGGCGATCTGACCGGCGCGGACAGGCGATGGAATCCTCCGGCATCATCGCACGGCGTGCATCTCCAGAAACGCCTTCACGCCGGTGACGGTGCCGGTGTCCGACGGCACATAACCCGGCAGGGTGGCGACGGCCGCGCGAAAATCGGCGCTGCGGATGATCTCCAGGATGCGTCGCATCGGCCCGGTGTCCAGGAACGCGCGCTTGCAGACGAAGAAATAATCCTCGGTGAGGAGCCGGATGAAATCGAGCCCGAAATGCCGGGCGGCGGCTTCGACGCCGAAACTCGCATCGGCCATGCCGCTCGCGACATAGGCTGCAACCGCGGCGTGGGTGAACTCGATCTGCTGCGCGCCGTTGATGCGGCTCTCGTCAATTCCGCTTGCCGCGAGCAGTTGGTCGAACAGAAGCCGCGTGCCGGAATCGTGGTCGCGGTTGACGAAGCGGACTTTTGGTCCGGTGAGATCATCGAGCGAAGCGATGCGCAGTGGATTGCCGCGCGCGACCATCAATCCCATTTCGCGCGTGACGAAGCTGATGATGCGATCCTCGCGCGGATCCAGCCATTCGCGCGCAGCCTTGATGCCCTGGGCGCGCAGCGCGCCGTGTGGCAGATGCAGGCCGGAGAGATCGCAGGCACCCTGCGCCAGCGAGACCAGCGAATGCTGGTTGCTGACATAGCGGAGATCGACGCCGATGCCGGGCTCGCGGTCGAGGAATTCGCGCAGTTTTGCGACCGCAAAACCGTGGCTGGCATGCACGCGGATCACCGACGGGCGCTGCTCGAGGAACGGCTTGATCTCGTTCGCCAGCTCCTGCGCCAGATTTTCGAGCTGAAGTCCGAGGCGGGCCTGCATGCGCTCGCCCGCCCACACCAGCCGCTCGCCGAACGGTGTGAGCTTTGAGCCCTTGCCGCGCTGGGTTTCCACCAGCGGCGTGCCGAAGAACTCCGACCATTGCTCGATCAGATTCCAGACGTGGCGATAGGAGAGGTGCGCGTCCTTGGCTGCGCTGGTGATCTTCCCGGTTCTCCTGATCTCGTTGAGGACCCCGAGCATGACGATGGCGGTGCGCGGATTGCCCTCGCGGCGAAACCGCCAGACGGCCTCGATCTCGATCTGAAGCATTGGGCCTCCTTATGAACTAAACTTCATATGACGGCGATCCATTTGCAATTCATATCATATTTACTCCAGTCCATAGGCGCCTAGTCTGTATACCAGAACGGGAGGAAATATGATGTCTGTTGCATATGACTTTGCACACTCGCCGGCCACCGAGTTCATGTCCCGGCCACAGCATCTGCTGATCGACGGCCGCCGCATCCCCGCAAGCTCCGGTCGCACCTTCAAGTCGCTCAATCCGGCCACCGGGCAGGTCATCGCCGTCGTCGCCGAAGGCAACGAGGCCGATGTGGAGCATGCGGTCGCCGCCGCGCGCCGGGCTTTCGAAGGCCCATGGCGCACGATGCGGGCGTCCGAACGCGGCCAGATCCTGCTGCGCTGGGCTGAGCTGCTGAAGGCTCACGCCGAGGAGATCATCGAACTCGAGTCGATCGATGCGGGCAAGCCGATCGCCGCGACATCGCGGCAGGATTTTCCGGCCGCCGTCGACACGCTGATCTACTACGCCGGTTGGGCCGACAAGATCAGCGGCGACGTCGTGCCCGTGCGCGATGATGCCCTGACTTACACCGTGCGCGAACCGGTCGGCGTGGTCGCGGCGTCGTGCCCTGGAATTTCCCGCTGATGATCGGGATGTGGAAGCTCGCGCCGGCGCTGGCCTGCGGCTGCACCATCGTGATGAAGCCGGCCGAGCTGACCTCGCTGTCGGCGCTGCGCATCGCCGAGCTCGCGCTCGAAGCCGGCCTGCCGGCGGGCGTCTTCAACGTGGTCACTGGCCCCGGCCGCGTCGTAGGCGACGCGCTGGTCAATCACCCCGACGTCGACAAGGTCACCTTCACCGGCTCTCCCGGTGTGGGGCGGGGAATCATGAAGGGCGCCGCAAGCAATTTCAAGCGCGTCTCGCTTGAGCTGGGCGGCAAGTCGGCCAACGTCATTTTCGACGATGCCGATCTCGAAGCCGCATCGAAAGCTGCGGCTTCCGGCATCTTCTTCAATGCCGGCCAGGTCTGCTCGGCCGGCTCGCGCGTGCTGGTGCAGGAGAAGGCCTATGACGAGGTCGTCGAACGACTGGCGGCGCGCGCAAAGTCGCTCAGGATCGGCGACCCGCTCGACCGCAAGACGACGCTCGGCCCGGTCATATCCGAGAAGCAGATGAAGTCGGTCCTCGACTATGTCGAGATCGGCCGCAAGGAGGGTGCGACCCTCGTCACCGGTGGTGAGAAGGTCGGCGATCGCGGCTACTTCATCAGCCCCGCGGTGTTCGCGAATGTCGCGCACGAGATGCGGATCTCGCAGGAGGAGATCTTTGGCCCCGTCGTCAGCGTCATCAAGTTCAAGGACGAGGCCGACGCTTTGCGGATTGCCAACGGCACGGCTTACAGCCTCGCCGCCGGCGTCTGGAGCCGCGACATCGGCAGGCTGCAGCGCTTCGCCAAGCGGGCGCGCGCGGGCACGGTCTGGATGAACACCTATGGCTATACCGACGTGCGGCTGCCCTGGGGCGGCGAGCGCGACTCCGGCCTCGGCCGCGAGCACGGCACCGCCGCGCTCGACAATTTCACCGAGCCAAAGGCTGTCTGGATGAATCTGGCCGTTTGATACCTCCCGAGCGGCCAAGCCTGGAGCCCGCCTGACTACAGGCGGGCTCTTTTTTTCGAGATCGATAAAATTGTCTGCATTCCGCTCAGCGGCGGCAAACCCTGCGAACAAGAACTATGCGGCCTTAAACCCCGGCTTTGGAACCGGCGTGCATTCTGCCTGCAACAGGGTAGGGCATCAGCATGTCAGTTCTCAGGGAGGTCGTCGTCGCGATCGCGGGAGTGTACGCACTTCTGTTCGCGTGCGACGCAATGTTCGGGATCGGCGAGGCGCGCTTCGACGAAGCCTATTACAGCGCCAGCTTCTACGCGCCGCGGCCGAAGGAGTTTCGTTTCGCCGGCGACACGCCGCCGGCCGTCCGCGTCAGCGACGCCTTTGCGCAATTCGCACCGGGCGAAGCCAAGCCGAACAAGCGCTACTCGTCGCTGACAACGATCATCCGGTAAGCGCCGTCTACTCTCCCTGGATCCACTCCGCGACGCTGCGCCACAATGTGTCGCGATGGTCGGGGCGGAAGAAGCCAAAATGGCCGATCGCCTTGGCGCCGACGTCGGACGGCTTCACGTTGATTACCTCCGGCTTGATCGCGGTGAATCCGCGCGCGAGCAGCTCGACCGCCGGCCGCGTCGCCCAGGGATCGTCGGAGAAGCAGAGTGTGCGCAGCTCGCCCTTGAACTTGGCGAAATTCTCCAGCGCCGGCAGCTTTGAATCGAAGAGATAACGGGGGCTCGAGACCCACTCGGCCCATTGCAGGAAGACGCCCTTGGGCAGATCCTCACCGATGCCGGCCCAGCCCGGCGCGTAACCGAGCGCGTGGACGAGCGGCACGCCGACAAAATTCATGAAGGCGAAGACGCGGTATTTTTCCGGCGACGTCATCAGCCGCCAGGTCGCCGCCTGCGAGGCCACGAACGCGGCGCGCGAAATCTCCGTGTTGTTGGCGATCAGCCCGAGCGCCTGGCCGCCAAAGGAGTGACCGACATAGGCCAAGGGCAGGGTATTGTAGCGCTCGCGCATCCAGTGCACCGCGGCGCTGACGTCGAGCGCGGCCCAGTCCGACATCGAGGCCTTGAAGCCGACCAGCGATTTCGGCTGGTTGTAGCCGACCATCGCCGGCAGCCGGGAGTCGCCGATGCCGCGATAGTCGTAGGTCAGGACCGCGCAGCCGCGATGGGCGAGATAGGAGGCAAAGCCGCGATAGATTTTTCGCGGGACGGCGGTCGCCGAATTGACCAACACGGCATGACGTTTGGTGCCGCGGGGCAAGAATAGCGTACCGCTCAGCGCATACCCGTCGGTCGCCGGGAAGCTGATCTCGTCGATGAAAACGTCGTCCAGTGCCATGTCCATGGGCCGAAGGTATCTTGCCAGTTCCGAGCCGTTTCCCAGCAAATGCGAATTTGGCTTTCCCCGCAAGGCTTTGCAGTGCCAGACGGATTTACAACTGGCGGCCGGTGGCCAGCCTGTGTATAAGGCGACCCTCGCAACCCACAGATCAGGTTGTGCTTTTTGCTTTACGGAGAGATTGCGATGTCCGAGCGGTGGACGCCCGAGTCCTGGCGCAGCAAGCCGGTGCTACAGGTGCCCGATTATCCCGACGCCAAGGCCCTGGCCGACGTCGAGGCGCAGCTTGCGACCTTTCCGCCGCTGGTGTTCGCGGGCGAGGCGCGCAATCTGAAGAAGGCGCTGGCTCGGGTCGCGGCCGGTGAGGCCTTCCTGCTGCAGGGCGGCGACTGCGCCGAGAGTTTTGCCGAGCACGGCGCCAATAACATCCGCGACTTCTTTCGCGTGTTGCTCCAGATGGCGGTGGTGCTGACTTATGCCGGCGCCGTCCCGGTGGTGAAGGTCGGGCGCGTCGCCGGCCAGTTCGCAAAACCCCGGTCCTCGTCGACCGAGAAGATCGACGGTGTCGAGCTGCCGAGCTATCGCGGCGACATCGTCAACGACATCGCCTTCACCAAGCAAGCGCGCGTCCCCGATCCGCAGCGCCAGCTGATGGCCTATCGCCAGTCGGCCGCGACGCTGAATTTGTTGCGTGCGTTCGCGACCGGCGGCTACGCCAATCTCGGCAGCGTGCATCAGTGGATGCTCGGCTTCCTCAAGGATAGTCCGCAGTCCCGCCGCTACAAGGAATTGGCCGATCGCATCTCCGATGCGCTCAATTTCATGCGCGCCTGCGGCCTCGATCTCGAGGCGCACCCCGAGCTGCGCGCCACTGATTTCTACACCAGCCACGAGGCCCTGCTGCTCGGCTACGAGCAGGCCATGACCCGCGTCGATTCCACCACCGGCGACTGGTACGCGACCTCGGGGCACATGATCTGGATCGGCGACCGCACCCGCCAGCTCGACCACGGCCATATCGAATATTTCCGCGGCATCAAGAATCCGATCGGGCTCAAGTGCGGCCCGTCGCTCAAGCCCGACGAGCTGCTGAAGCTGATCGACGTGCTCAATCCCGACAACGAACCGGGCCGGCTGACGCTGATCGGCCGCTTCGGCTCCGACAAGATCGGCGAGCACCTGCCGAACATGATCCGCGCCGTGAAGCGCGAGGGCAAGGTGGTTGTCTGGTCGTGCGATCCCATGCACGGCAACACCATCACCTCGACGTCAGGCTACAAGACGCGGCCTTTCGACCGCATCCTGTCCGAGGTGAAGTCGTTCTTCGCGATCCACGCCGCGGAAGGCACCCATGCCGGCGGCGTGCATCTGGAGATGACCGGTCAGGACGTCACCGAGTGCCTCGGCGGCGCCCGCGCGATCACCGACGAGGATCTCAACGACCGCTATCACACGGTCTGTGATCCCCGGCTCAACGCCGAGCAATCCATCGACATGGCTTTCCTGGTCGCAGAACTGCTCAAGCAGGAACGCGCAGGCAAGGTCAGGCCGATGCCGGCCGCAGCGGGGCTCTAAGACCTTGCTGCGAATCTGGAAGGCCACGATCAATTCCCGTAACGGTCTGGCCTTTGCGTTCCGCTCGGAGCAGGCCGTCCGCGAGGAGATCGTTGCGCTCCTGTTGTCGCTGCCGCTCGCATGGTTCGTCGGCGCGACCGCGATGCGCGCGGTCGAGCTGATCTGCGCGGTCGCGTTCGTGCTGGTGGTCGAGCTGCTCAATACTGCGATCGAGAAGCTTGCCGACCGGCTGACCATGGATCACGACAAGCAGATCGGACGGGTCAAGGACATGGGCTCGGCCGCGGTCGGTATTGCGCTCCTGATGGCCGGCGCGTTCTGGATCATCGCCATCATCGAGCGTTTGGGATTTCTCTAAAGCGCGTATCGCGCTTTAGACTGTTTTTTGGGCATGATCTTTTCGGAAAACCGCTTCACACTTTTCCGGATCATGCTCTGATCGGAGCGCCATGACCGAACGTCTCAACGCATTCGCGGTCACGCTCGCCCAGCTCAATCCGACCATGGGCGACATCGACGGCAATGCCGCGAAAGCGCGCGCAGCGCGCGTGCAGGCAGCCGCCGACGGCGCCGATCTCGTGCTGTTTCCGGAATTGTTCATCGCCGGTTACCCGCCGGAAGATCTGGTGCAGAAGCCTTCGTTTCAGGCCGCCTGCCGCGCTGCGATCGAAGCGCTGGCGCGCGAGACCGCCGATGGCGGGCCGGCCATGCTGGTCGGCACGCCTTGGGTCGAGGAGGGCAGGCTCTACAATGCCTGCGCGTTGCTCGATGGCGGCCGTATCGCTGGCTTGCGCTTCAAATGCAATCTGCCGAACTACGGCGTGTTCGACGAGAAGCGGCTGTTTTCGCGCGGCCCCGCGGCCGGCCCCGTCACCGTCCGCGGCGTGCGTATCGGTGTGCCGATCTGCGAGGACATCTGGCTGGAGGAGTCCGAGGACTACGAGAACGTGGTCGAGACGCTGGCCGAGACTGGCGCCGAGATCATCCTTGTGCCGAACGGATCTCCTTACGCCCGCAACAAGGCCGACGTGCGTTTGTCGGTCGCGGTCGCGCGCGTCACCGAGAGCGGCTTGCCGCTGGTCTATCTCAACCAGGTGTGCGGCCAGGACGAGCTGGTGTTCGACGGTGCTTCCTTCGCGCTCAACGGCGACCTTTCGCTCGCGGCGCAATTGCCGGCGTTCGCGGAAAGTATTACCACACTGCGCTTCGCGAGAAGCGGCGACGATTGGCGTTGCACCGGTCCGATCGCCGCGCAGCCCGAGGGCGACCACGCCGACTACGCGGCCTGCGTGCTGGGTCTGCGCGACTACGTCGCCAAGAATGGCTTTCCCGGTGTGCTGCTCGGGATTTCCGGCGGCATCGACTCCGCGCTGTGCGCAGCGATTGCGGTCGATGCGCTCGGTGCCGATCAGGTGCATGGCGTGATGCTGCCTTATCGCTACACCGCGGCAAGCTCGATTGCGGACGCCGGCGAGCTCGCCGGCCATTTCGGCATCCGCTACGAGGTGCTGCCGATCGCGGAGGCGGTGAATGGGTTCGAGACCATCCTGTCCGGCGTCTTCAAGAATCTGCCGCCCGATGTCACCGAGGAAAATCTCCAGGCCCGCACCCGTGGCACGCTGCTGATGGCGATCTCCAACAAGACCGGACTGATGGTGGTGACAACCGGCAACAAGTCGGAAATGTCGGTCGGCTACGCCACGCTCTACGGCGACATGAACGGCGGCTTCAATCCGATCAAGGACATCTACAAGACGCAGGTGTTTCGGCTGGCAAGCTTGCGCAATTCGTGGAAACCCGAGGGGGCGCTGGGGCCGGCCGGTGAGGTGATCCCGCCTGACATCATCACGCGTCCACCGACCGCGGAGCTGCGCGAGAACCAGACCGACCAGGATTCGTTGCCGGCTTACGACGTGCTCGATGCCATCCTGGAGCGTCTCATCGAGCGCGAAGAGCCGCTCGACCAGATCATCGCCGCCGGCTTCGACCGCGAGACGGTCATCCGCATCGATCGTCTCCTCAATGTCGCCGAATACAAGCGCCGCCAGGCTGCCCCCGGCGTCAAGGTCACGGCCAGGAATTTCGGCCGCGACCGCCGCTATCCCATCACCAACCGTTTTCGCGACAAAGGCGAGCAGCTCGCCGCCCCGGACGAGACGCTGGTATCGCGCGGGAGCAAAGCCTCGATCGACGCGTTCGAAGGGTGAGGCTGGCCGAAGTTCGTGGATGGACGCTGTCGCCACGTACGACGCCGTCATCATCCGCGAAGGCGGATGATCCAGTACGCCGCGGCGGGCGTTGTCGAAACCCAAGTGATGACACGGAGTACTGGATGCCCGCCTTCGCGGGGCATGACAGTTGTGCGTGGTGACCTACTTCTGCTGCTGCGGCAGGAAGCTCGGCCCGACCGAGCGGATCGGCTTGTTCTCGGACGAGGTCGCGGGGGTGCCCGTTTCCGCCGGCGGCGTTGCTGCCGGCGCGGTTGCCGTCGCCGGAGCCGCGCCCTTCTTGGCATTCGCGGGCGTGCCCTTGTTGAGCTGCCGCTGCTGCATCTTCTTGGCGCTCTCCTCGGTGACGATGATGTCACCCTGCTGCTCTGCCGACGCCTTGTCGTCGGTAGATTTGAGCGCATCGGCCCAGGTCTGGCCCGCGGCCTTGCAGGAGCAGGACGGGTTGAACTCGCTGCGGAATTTAAACGCGGTTGGCAGCGCCGTGTAGGGCTGGCCGCTGGTGGAGACCGCGGAGTTCATGTCTTCGCCGGGATTGCGATGGGTGTAGAGCACGGCTTCGGCGGCCGGGCACAGCGCCTTGCAGGTCTTCTCGTCGTCGGGGAAGCGCGCCGGCACGGTCGCAAACGAGACAGGGAAGTAAGCGCCGTCGCAGGTGCGTACGCACACGGTGCGATAGGTCCCTGATTGCGGGCCGAGATCGGACGGCGGCACGCCTTGCGGATTGTTGGGGTTGTTGCCGCCGAACAGATTGCTCAGGAAGTTGCCGCCGCCTTGCGACTGCGCTGCGTTGGCATATTGCGGGCCGCAATTGTTCTGCGCCAGCGCTGCCAGCACCGAGCGGCGCTGGTTGTCACGCTCGGGACTGAAGCCGCCGGGGCCGCCGCCGCGCAGGCGTTCGAGATTGCCGGTGATCTGGTCCAGGTTGGCGCGCATCTGCTGGATCTGGGTATTGACCGGACCGCATTGCGCCGACTGGCCGCTGAACAGCGAGAAGAAGCCGGAGGAATCGCAACCCATGCGCTTGGCCTGCATGGTGACGCGGTCGAGCTCGGCCTGCTGCTTGGTCTGGGATTCCTGATAGCGGCGGATCTGGTCTTCGCGCGCGGGATCACCGCCGCCGCCACGATCGAGACCGGCGAGCTGGCCTTCCAGACGCGCGCACATCGGGTTCGGTCCGAGCCCGTTCTGGCCGGGCGGAGGCGGCGGTCCCGGCGGGCCGGCCTGTGCGGAGGCACCATTAGCGAGCACGACCGTGCTCAAGAGCACGGCGCAGGCAAGGATCGAGCGAGCACGGGAGAGAGACAAAAATTCAGGCATATCCGCCATTCTAGCGAGGTCACGGCCACGCGTGATGTGGGGGGCCGAAGCGCGCCCTCCCATAGCCGCTTCCTGCGGCATCGTCACGTCGTTTCAGAGGCCAGCGATTGGGCCTAAAGTACGCCAGTTCCGAGCGAATTCAGCGCTGGCAGGTGATTGCGACATATTCATCGCAATGGCCATGGGAGCAGTTTGCGCCGGATTTGGGGACAGAGCCGGTAATTTCGTCGGGATCGACCCGGCGATAGGCCGAAGCCTGGGCAAAATCGCGTGACTGGCAGTAGGTGCGGGCGACCTGCGCGCCGCATTTGTCGCTCTTGGCCAGGCACTGATCGATGCCGTAACCGTCCGCCTGGTTGGGGATGATGAAGACGCGGGTCTCGGCGAGAGCGCTGGAAACAACAAGGATGGAGGCGCAGGAAATGAGCGCGAGCAATGATCGCATAAAAACACCGGGGCAAAAAAGAAGGAACTGCCAGTTCCAGAATGGGCTCAAATGGTTAAGGAGATGAACCATCTATGCGTGGCGGCTGCGCATAGCGGAGATAAAACGGCATTTCCCGGCTCTCTTGACGCGGGGCCGCCTCATAGCCCATATGTTCCGTTATGAACGGTCTCCTCGTCATTTGCGCCATTTGCCGCGAGATTACGAGCTAGCGATTCGCTGGCTGGAGCCGTCTTTTCTCAAAACCATTGAGAGCACTGGACGCCCGGCCAACAGCCGACGGGTATCCTTATGGAATTGCGCCTTTACGATACGCTGAGCCGGGAAAAGCGCACCTTCGTGCCGCTCGATGCCAAGGACGTCCGCATGTATGTCTGCGGACCGACCGTCTATGACTTCGCCCATATCGGCAATGCCCGGCCGGTGATCGTGTTCGACGTGCTGTTCCGACTGCTGCGCCATCTCTACGGTGAGGCGCACGTCAAATATGTCCGCAACATCACCGACGTCGACGACAAGATCAACGACCGCGCCGCGCGCGATTTTCCCGGCCTGCCGCTGAACGAGGCGATCCGAAAAGTCACGGAGCAGACCGGCAGACAGTTTCACGCTGATGTCGACGCACTCGGTGCGCTGCGGCCGAGCGTCGAGCCGCGCGCCACCGAACACATCGGCGAAATGCGCGAGATCATCGAACGGCTGGTCGCCGGCGGCTTTGCTTATGCTGCCGAGGATCACGTGCTGTTCTCGCCGCAGGCGATGAACGCGGCCGATTCCGGGCTGCCGCGCTATGGCGCGCTGTCCAACCGCTCGCTGGACGAGATGGTTGCCGGCGCCCGCGTCGATGTCGCGCCCTACAAGAAGGGCAACACCGACTTCGTGCTGTGGAAGCCGTCCAAGCCCGGCGAGCCGTCATGGCCGTCACCGGCCGGCATAACCGCGCAGGGGCGCCCGGGCTGGCACGTCGAGTGCTCGGCCATGGCCTGGAAGCATCTCGGCGAGCACTTCGACATCCATGGCGGCGGCATCGATCTCGTGTTTCCGCATCACGAGAACGAGGTCGCGCAGACCTGCTGCGCCTTCCACCGGGAGCGGATGGCGAATTACTGGATGCATAACGGCTTCCTGCAGGTCGAGAGCGAGAAGATGTCGAAATCGCTCGGCAATTTCGTCACGATTCACGAGCTGCTCGCGGATTGGCCGGGCGAAGTGTTGCGCCTGAATATGCTCAAGACGCATTACCGCTCGCCGATCGACTGGACGATGAAGTCGCTTGAGGAGAGCGCCAAGACGCTCGACGACTGGTATCGGGTTGCGGCTGACGTCACGGCCGGCAAGCCCGCCCCGTCAGTGGTCGAGCCGCTGCTCGACGACCTCAACACGCCGCTGGCGATTACGGCGCTGCATGGCCTGCGCGGCAGCGATGTTGGTGCTCTCGGGGGTTCGTTGCGTCTGCTCGGCTTTCTCTCCGAGAGTGCCGCGCAGTGGGAAGGGCGCAAGCAGCTGGCGAGCGGCGTCGATGCCAAGGAAGTCGAGCGGCTGATCTCGGAGCGGACAGCAGCGCGAGCGCGCAAGGACTTTGCGGAGTCCGATCGTATCCGCGATCTGCTTGCCGCGATGGGCGTTGCGATCAAGGATTCCAAGGAAGGGACGACGTGGGAGGTCGCGCGATGAAGCGGCCCGACACGCCCTTTCCGCGGCACTGGTTCTATTACATCGCGCTGAAAATCCTGCTGCTCGGCGCTGCCGTGGCGCTGGCGCTGAAACTCTATGGGATGTGGTGAAGACGATGGCACAAGCACTCCCCAAGCCCGGCCTGCGGCCCTTCCTGCCGGAGGACGTGCCGGTTCTCGCCGCGATCTTCACGGCCAGCATCGAAGAGCTGACCGGCGACGACTATAACGAAGCGCAGCAGCAGGCCTGGATGACGGCGGCGGAGGACGAAGAGTTCGGCAAGCGACTCGCCTCCGACCTGACGCTGATCGCAACGCTGGAGGGATCGCCCGTGGGCTTTGCGTCGCTGCGCGGCAAGGATCATATCCGCATGCTCTATGTGCATCCGGCCGTGGCCGGGCAGGGCCTCGCGACGATGCTGGTCGATGCGCTGGAAAAGCTTGCGGGCGGCCGCGGTGCCGACAAGCTGACGGTCGACGCCAGCGACAACGCGCAGGGCTTTTTCGCCAAGCGCGGCTATGTCGCCATGCAGCGCAACAGCATCACCGTCAACGACGAGTGGCTGGCCAACACCACAATGCAGAAGACGCTCGGCAGCGGACCCGCATCGGGAGCACTGCAATGAGCAAGGAGCGCCTTTATCTGTTCGACACCACGCTGCGCGACGGTGCGCAGACCAATGGCGTCGATTTCACGCTGACCGACAAGCAAATCATCGCCCAGATGCTCGATGAACTCGGCATCGACTATGTGGAGGGCGGCTATCCCGGCGCCAATCCGACCGACACCGAGTTCTTCGGCACCAAGCCGAAGTTTTCGCATGCGCGCTTCACTGCGTTCGGCATGACGCGGCGAGCCGGCCGGTCGGTCTCCAACGATCCCGGTGTGGCCGGGCTGCTGGAAGCCAAAGCCGACGCGATCTGCTTCGTGGCGAAGTCGTCGGCCTATCAGGTGCGCGTGGCGCTGGAGACGACGAAGGAGGAAAACCTCGCCTCGATCCGCGACAGCGTCGCAGCAGCAAAGGCCGCCGGCCGCGAGGTGATGCTCGACTGCGAGCATTTCTTCGACGGTTACAAGGAGGATTCCAGTTTCGCTCTCGCCTGCGCCAAAGCTGCTTATGAAGCCGGCGCGCGCTGGGTGGTGCTGTGCGACACCAACGGCGGCACCATGCCGAACGAGGTGGAAGCCATCGTTACCGAGGTGACCAAGCACATCCCCGGCGATCATCTCGGCATCCACGCCCATAACGACACCGAGCAGGCGGTGGCGAATTCGCTGGCCGCGGTGCGCGCCGGGGCGCGGCAGATCCAAGGCACGCTGAACGGCCTCGGCGAGCGGTGCGGCAACGCCAATCTCTGCTCGCTGATCCCGACCTTGAAGCTGAAGGCCGAGTTTGCCGACGCCTTCGAGATCGGCGTCACGGCGGAAAAGCTCGCAACCCTGGTCAAGGTGTCGCGCACGCTCGACGACATGCTCAACCGCGTGCCGAACCGTCATGCAGCGTATGTCGGCGAGAGCGCGTTCGTCACGAAGACCGGCATCCACGCCTCCGCCGTGCTGAAGGATCCGCAGACCTACGAGCATGTCCTGCCGGAGCTGGTCGGCAATCACCGAAAGGTCCTGGTGTCCGATCAGGCCGGCCGCTCCAATGTCATCGCCGAGCTCGACCGCGCCGGCATCGCCTACGAGAAGAGCGATCCGAAGCTGTCGCGGCTGGTCGAGGAATTGAAGGAGCGCGAGGCGCAAGGCTACGCCTATGAATCCGCCAACGCCTCGTTCGAGCTGCTGGCGCGGCGCACGCTCGGCAAGGTGCCGCATTATTTCGAGGTCGAACAGTTCGACGTCAATGTCGAGCAGCGCTACAATTCGCATGGCGAGCGCGTCACCGTGGCGCTGGCGGTGGTTAAGGTCGACGTCGCCGGCGAGCATTTGATCTCGGCGGCCGAAGGCAACGGTCCCGTCAACGCGCTCGACGTCGCGCTGCGCAAGGATCTCGGCAAGTACCAGAAATATATCGAAGGCCTGACGCTGATCGACTATCGCGTGCGTATCCTCAACGGCGGCACCGGCGCGGTCACGCGCGTCCTGATCGAGAGCGAGGACGAGAACGGCGACAGCTGGACCACGGTCGGCGTCTCCCCCAACATCATCGACGCCTCGTTCCAGGCGCTGATGGATTCGGTGATCTACAAGCTGGTGAAGTCGGGAGCGCCGGCGTAGGGAATAGTGACGTGAGCTATGGCGGCGCCATCAATGCCGTCATTGCGAGGAGCGAAGCGACGAAGCAATCCAGAGTGCTTCCGCAGGGCCAGTCTGGATTGCTTCGCTTCGCTCGCAATGACGAGGAGAGAGGGGAGCGCGACCCATGATCGACCACATCTCCGTCGGCGTCAGCGATCTGCAACTTTCGGCGACATTTTACGAAGCGACGCTCGGGGCCCTCGGGCTCACGCGCGTCGTCACGCGGCCGCGGACGATCGGCTTTGGCAAGGCCTATCCCGAATTCTGGATCAATCTGCGCGAGGGCATGCCACGCGTGCCGCCGGAGAGCGGCGTGCATATCTGCCTGCGGGCCAAGACGACCGCCGAGGTCGATGCTTTTCACACCGCCGCGCTGTCCGCCGGCGGCGCGTCCGACGGCGCGCCGGGTATCCGCCCGCACGATCGCGTGCGTTATTACGCAGCCTTTGTCGTCGATCCCGATGGTAACCGGATCGAGGCGGTGACGTTTCCCGCGGACTAAAGTTTGCGCGCCATTTCCGGGGCGAGCTGCTTTTCGGCATCGTCGATCTGTGCCGCAGCCGCCTTCAGCTTCGGCAAAATCTCTTCGATCCGATCGGCCTTGAGGATGTCGACCGAAAGCCCGGCGCGGATGAACTCGGTCTGACGCATGTGCGAGAGCAGCGAGAACAGCGGCTCCCAGAAATTATCGATGTTGGCCAGCAGCACCGGCTTGGCGTGACGTCCGAGCTGCTTCCAGGTCAATTGCTCGACCAGTTCCTCCAGCGTGCCGACGCCGCCAGGCAAGGCCACGAAGGCGTCGGAGCGTTCGAACATCAGCCGCTTGCGCTCGTGCATGTCGGGGGTGACGATCATCTCCTGCACGCGGGTCAGCGCGTTTTCGCGCATCCGCAGGAAATCGGGGATGATGCCGGTGACGGTGCCGCCGTGATCGAGCACGGAGGTCGCCACCGAGCCCATCAGGCCGAGCGAGCCGCCGCCGTAGACGAGGCGGATGTTGTTCTCAGCGAGCGCCTTGCCGAACGCCTTGGCGCCTTCGGTGAAACGGGGATTTGTTCCTGGGCCGGAGCCGCAATAGACACAGACGGTTTTGATCGTGCTCATTGGTGCCATGATGCATTGCAGCGAAGAGGCGTCAAGCCCAATCGGTGATTCGGGACTTCCGGAAATCTACCGGTAAACGACGAAGAACAATCGAAGATTCGCCATCTGGCGGGGTGCATGGGCATCGGTAAGGCTCTATATGACAAACGAAAATCCTTAATGGCAACGCAGCCCGCATCTGACGGGCTTTTCAGGCTTCTTGATGGACCAAGCTCAATCGCCCGCCGGCCCCAACGTTCCTGATCCCGCCGGGGGGCCGCTGGAGCGGGCCACGCTGATGGGCACGCTGGCGCATCTGTGGCCCTATATCTGGCCGGGCGACCGTTTCGACCTGAAGATGCGCGTGGTCTGGTCGATGGTGCTGCTGCTAGCTGCCAAGCTGATCACGCTGACGGTTCCTTTCAGTTTCAAATGGGCGACCGACGCGCTGACCGGCGCCAACACGGCGCCGGTGCAAGCCGACAATTGGCACCTTTGGGTGATTGCCTCGCCGCTGCTGCTGACCGCGAGCTACGGCGTGATGCGCATCGTGATGGCGGTGCTGACGCAATGGCGCGACGGCATTTTCGCGCGCGTTGCCATGCATGCGGTGCGCAAGCTCGCCACCATCACCTTCATCCACATGCACGAGCTGTCGCTGCGCTTCCACCTGGAGCGCAAGACCGGCGGCCTGACGCGCGTGCTCGAGCGCGGCCGCGAGGGTATCGAGGTCATCGTGCGCATGGTGATCCTGCAGCTGATCCCGACCATCGTCGAGGTCTCGCTGCTGATGGCCGTGCTGCTGTGGCAGTTCGATTGGCGCTACGTGCTCGCGACCCTCGTCACTGTCGCGGTCTACATGTACTATACCTACATCGCGACCGAGTGGCGGATCGGCATCCGCCGCAAGATGAACGATGCCGACACCGAGGCGAACACCAAGGCGATCGACTCGCTGCTGAACTACGAGACCGTCAAATATTTCAGCGCCGAGACCCGTGAGTCGCAGCGCTATGACCGATCGGTCGCGCGTTACGAGGAGTCGAGCGTCCAAGCTTACACTTCGCTTGCCGTGCTCAACACCGGGCAGGCCGTGATCTTCACGCTGGGGCTGACCGCGACCATGCTGATGTGCGCGATCGGTGTGCGCAACGGCACCAACACGGTCGGCGATTTCGTGCTGGTCAATGCCATGATGATCCAGCTTTACCAGCCCTTGAACTTCATGGGCATGGTCTATCGCGAGATCAAGCAGGCGATCATCGACATCGAGAAGATGTTCAACGTGCTGGGGCGCGAGGCCGAGATCAAGGATGCGCCGGGCGCGAAGCCGCTGGTGGTCTCCGCGGGCAATGTGCGTTTCGAGGACGTGCGCTTTGCCTATGAGCCGTCCCGTCCGATCCTCAAGGGCATCAGCTTCGAGGTGCCGGCCGGCAAGACGGTCGCGATCGTCGGACCGTCAGGTGCGGGCAAGTCGACCATCTCACGCCTGTTGTTTCGCCTCTACGACATTTCCGGCGGCAAGATCCTGATCGACGGCCAGGACATTCGCGAAGTCACGCAGGCGAGCTTGCGCGCGTCCATCGGCATGGTGCCGCAGGACACCGTGCTGTTCAACGACACCATCCGCTACAACATCCGCTACGGTCGCTGGGACGCCAGCGATGCCGAGGTCGAGCAGGCAGCGCAGCTGGCGCAGATCGATCGTTTTATCCGCATGGCGCCGAAAGGCTACGAGACCCAGGTCGGTGAGCGCGGCCTGAAACTGTCCGGTGGCGAAAAACAGCGGGTCGCGATCGCGCGCACCGTGTTGAAGGCGCCGCCGATCCTGGTGCTGGACGAGGCGACCTCCGCGCTGGACACCCACACCGAGCACGAGATCCAGGGCGCGCTCGAGCGCGTGGCGAAGAACCGCACCTCGCTGGTGATCGCCCATCGGCTTTCGACCATAGTCGGCGCCGACGAGATCATCGTGCTGGACCAGGGCCGCATCGCCGAACGCGGCACCCACGCGAAACTGCTCGCGGAGGAGGGACTTTACGCCAGCATGTGGAACAGGCAGCGCGAGGCCGAGGCGGCGCGCGAGAAACTGGCCAGGATGGCCGATCCCGGCGAGGCGCCCAACCGGGAGCCTCCGCCGGTCGCCGATGTCCTGACGACGCCTGCCGCGGCGGAGTGACCTTGTCTCCGGTCCCAACTCTGGCCTAAACAACACCACCGCGCGGGATGACCTGCGCCATCAACCCTGAGCGGCAATAGCGATGTCCATTCTCGATTCGATCCAGCGTCAGATCCCGCCGATCCACAAGGAGGGTTATCCCTTCATCGGTGGCTTTGCGCTGGCAAGCCTCGTCCTGTTCTGGCTGTGGTCGCCGTTGGGGTGGATCGGCACCATCCTGACCGTGTGGTGCGCGCTGTTCTTCCGCGACCCCGTCAGGGTGACGCCGGTGCGCGAGGGGCTCGTGGTGTCGCCGGCCGACGGCCGTGTCTCGATGATCACCATGGCGCTGCCGCCGGCCGAGCTCGGGCTCGGCGACCGGCCGCTGCCGCGCGTCTCGGTGTTCATGAGCGTGTTCAACTGCCATGTGAACCGCAGCCCGATCGCGGGCCGGGTGGACCGTATTGCCTACCGCCCCGGCCTGTTCATCAATGCCGAACTGGACAAGGCGAGCGAGGACAATGAGCGCAACTCGCTGGTGATCACGACGCCGACGGCGCGGATCGGCGTGATCCAGATCGCGGGCTTGGTCGCCAAGCGCATCGTCTGCTTCGTCAAAGAGGGGCAGGCGATCGGCGCCGGCGAGCGTTTCGGCCTGATCCGCTTCGGCTCGCGGCTCGACGTCTATCTGCCGCTGGGCACCAAGGCGCTGGTCTCGGAAGGGCAGACCGCGATCGCCGGCGAGACGATTCTGGCCGATCTCGCCGGAGACGACCCGAGCCGCGCCTATCGCGCCAATTAACCAATAAGTCGGCCTGAAGGGCCTTCCGCCGCAATGGCGGAGGGGAACGCGGCTTGCTATATCTCGCCTCAAGGTGAGGACGAGCCATGACGCCCTACGACTCTAGAGATCCAGACGTACGCCGCCGGCGGTTCCGCCCGATCCCGGTGCGCATGCTGGTGCCCAACGTCATCACACTGCTGGCGATCTGCGCCGGCCTGACCTCGATCCGGCTCTCGATCGAGGGGCGGATGTCGCTTGCCGTCTACGCCATCGTGTTCGCGGCGGCGCTCGACGGCATCGACGGCCGCATCGCGCGCATGATCAAAGGGCAGTCCAAGTTCGGCGCCGAGCTCGACAGCCTCGCCGACTTCGTCAATTTCGGCGTGGCGCCCGGCCTGATGCTGTATTTCTGGCAGCTGCACGAGCTCGGCAATGCCGGCTGGATCGCGGCCATGGTGTTCGCGATCTCTGGCGGCCTCAGGCTGGCGCGCTTCAATGCCACCATGGACGATCCCAACAAGCCGGCCTTTGCCGCGAATTTCTTCACCGGCGTGCCGGCGCCGGCCGGCGCGATCACGGTGCTGCTGCCGATCTATATCGCGTTCCTCGATCTCGGCCGGCTGCCTGCGGCGGTGACGGCTGCGTATACGCTGCTGATCGCCTTCCTGATGGTGTCGCGCCTGCCGGTGTTCTCCGGCAAGACCAAGCGCATGCGGGTGCCGCCCGAACTGGTGCTGCCTGCATTCGTCGCAGTCATCGTCTTCATCGCGCTGCTGATCGCCTATCCCTGGCACGTGCTGTCGATCGGCACGGTGCTGTATCTCCTCGCTTTGCCGCTCGGCTACAAATCCTATCGCGATCAGGCGCGCGCCTTGGAAGCCACCGGGCCGGCAGGAGGCGAAGTCTCGTCGCCGCCGTCGGCACCGACGCTGACAAACCTGTCGGAGCCGCCGCGCGACGACGACCGGCCCCACCGCTTGCACTGAGCAGGAAGACACTGAGCAGCAGGGCACTGGGCAGCAAGCCACTGAGCAGCAAGCCACTGATCAACAAGACTTGGATATCTGCCATGAGGCGCCCTGAGTTGGGTTGAGACCCGATCTCGGCTATATCGCCAGGTGCCGGCGGCACCGCGCCAACAGCGGCCGCCAATCTGGGAGAGAACGCCGTGACGAATACTGCGACCGGGCCGCTGCCCGCTTCCGTCCTCGAAGCGCTGGGCCGCTATGACACCCCGACGATCTGCAATGCCATGGAGATCGTGGCGCCCGAGCGCCGGCTGATCGGCTACACCACCAAGCCACTGGTCTGCCCATTTCCCGATCTGCCGCCGATCGTCGGCTACGCCCGCACGGTCGCGATCCGCTCGGTGCTGAAAAATTCGCTACCGCCGGAAGAGCAGTCCAAGCGCCGCATCGACTATTACGAATATGTCGGGACCGGCCACGGTCCGCGCATCTCGGTGATCCAGGACATCGACGGTCCCGACGTCGGCTACGGTGCGTTCTGGGGCGAGGTGCAGAGCAACGTGCACAAGGCGCTCGGCTGCCTCGGCGTCATCACCGACGGCTCGATCCGCGACATCCCGCAATGGGCACCTGGATTCCAGGCGCTGGCCGGCTCGATCGGCCCGTCGCATGCCTGGGTACATGCGGAGAGCTTTGGCGGCGAGGTGCGCGTTGCCGGCATGACCGTGAAGTCGGACGACCTGATCCACGCCGATCTGCACGGCGCCATCGTGATCCCGCGCGACATTGCCGCAAAGCTGCCCGAGGCCGCCGAGCTCTGCGGCCGCCGCGAGACGCCGATCCTCGAAATCGCCCGCAGCCCCGACTTCTCGCTGGAGAAGCTGAAGGCCGCACTGAAGCGCTCGGCGGAAATCCACTAACGGGCGCACCGGAACGACCTAAGGCTGCGACGCCGCTCGCAGGCCGCCCTGGTCCGTTAGGAACAGGGCGGCTTGGTCCGGCTCGCCGAATACCGCGGCAGCGCATCCGATCAAGGTGAAGCCGCCGGCAAAATCCCACAGCGTGATATCTTCCGCATTGTCCGGCATCTGGATCAGGCACGCTGCGATCACGGCCAGGGCCGCCTCGACAAAGAGCAGCACGCTGAATGCCGGCAAGACGAGCTCGGGTTCGAGCATGTGGAGCGCCAGCACTGCGGGAAGCGCGGTGAGAAGACTGAACAGCGTCACCATTGCGATGCCTTCCGCCATGAGGGGCCGGTCCGGTCCAGAATACCAACTGATCGGTCGCGCCCGATGTGGCGCAGGGCCGCAGCCGAAGCTTTCGCGCACGCACGGTGATGGGTGCGCGCGGCGCCGTATGGTTAGCAAAATGTTGAAATGCCTGTCGGCAGTCGGCAAAAGCCGGCGCCTTTCAGCGCGCTGCGGCCGCCGGGCGCGCCGGCTCAACTTAACCTTTACGCGTCTTTAATCGCGGCTCACTAGGGTCTCCGATGCGGTTCGGGGTTGGGCCGCGCCATCGGCCAGGACGGCCGTTGTTGCGTTCGCGTTGGAGTCTCCCATGGATATCATGACGAGCATCGGGCTCGTGGCGGGCATTATCGTCATCGCGACGATGATGCTGCTGGGCGGCGATCTCCACATGTTCGTCTCCGAGCATGCGATGATCATCATCTTCGGCGGCTCGACGGCTGCGACCATGATCCGCTTTCCGCTCTCGACGCTGATCCATGGCCTGCCGCTCGGCGCCAAATTTGCCTTCACAATGAGCCGTCTGTCGGCGCACGATCTGGTCGACGAGCTCGCCCGCATCGCCGAGATCGCCCGCAAGCAGGGCCCGGTGGGGCTGGAAAAAGTAGAGACCGACGAGCCGTTCCTGGCCAAGGGCATCCGCTACGTCGCCGACGGCTACGACCTCGATTTCATTCGCGACAATCTCGAGCGCGACCGCGACAATTTCCTGATGCATCTGGACGAAGGCAGCAAGATCTACCGCGCCATCGGCGACTGCGCCCCGGCCTTTGGCATGGTCGGCACGCTGATCGGCATGGTGCAGATGTTCGCCAACATGACCGACCCGTCAAAGCTCGGCCCGTTCATGGCGACCGCGCTGCTCGCGACTCTCTACGGCGCGCTGGTCGCCAACCTGTTCTGTACCCCGATCGCGGACAAGCTGCATGGCAAGCTCCTGGACGAAGAGACCAACCGCACGCTGATCATCGACGGCATCCTGATGATCCGCGACTCCAAGAGTCCGACGCTGGTCCGCGAAATGCTGCTGGCCTATCTGCCCGAGAAGCACCGCCACGCCGAAGGCGAGCCGGTTCCGGCCTGATTCTGCCCGCCGGGATTTGAGATATGGCCAAGAAGAAGCGCGGCGATTCACACGGAGGCGGTCACGGCTGGTTCGTGACCTTCGCCGACCTGATGGGCCTGATGATGAGCTTCTTCGTGATGCTCGTCGCGTTCTCGACTCAGGATGCCAACAAGCTGAAGGTCGTCGCGGGCTCCATGCGCGACGCCTTTGGTGTCCAGACCGAAGCGCGCTACTCCGGCATCGTCGAGTCCGACGGCCTGCCGACCCGCCCTCGGCTGAAGAACGTCGATCACATTCAGCCTGAGGACTCCTCCAACACGCCGACGCCGGACCAGGAGGATCGTGACCGCACGTCGGGCGCGAAGATCAAGGTAGACCGCAATTTTGCGCTGGCGGCGGCCTCGCTGCGGCAGGCGTTGCAGGACATGCCGGAACTGACCGAGATGTCCAAGCACATCATGTTCGAGGAGACCAAGCAGGGCCTCAACCTTGAGATCGTGGACCAGGACGGCCGCTCGATGTTCGCCGACGGCTCCAAAGTGCCTTATGACCGCACCCGCCGTCTGATCGAAAAGCTCGCTGTCCCGCTCAAGGCGACGCCGCTGCGCGTCTCCATCGCCGGCCACACCGCGGCTGGATTTGTGCCGACCCGCAGCGACTACGGCGCCTTCGACCTGTCGGCCGACCGCGCCAATGCCGTGCGTCAGATCCTCGAACGCGAGGGCCTGCCGGGCGCCCATGTCTTTGCCGTCTCTGGCAAGGCGGACACCCAGCCGCTGTTCCCGGACGATCCGTCGCTCGCTGCCAACCGGCGGGTGACCATCACCCTGATGCGTGAAGATCCGCCGCTGCCGCCGAATCTGAAGCCTTAGGGCGTCTCCGAGCGAGGTGGACGCCGCTTCGTCTGAAGAAGACGCGACAAAACAAGGATGTAGAGCCCGTTCCGCTTCAATCGGAACGGAAAGGCTCAGGGCTCTTGTGCCACCATCGTACCTGAGGCATGTCGTCGCGTGGGCGATGACCGTTGCTGCGGCGTCACAGCATCTGCCCCGGCGCCTGCTATGGTGATGTGCCGATTGACAGGGGCGCCGGAACCGTCAAAAGGCGCCGGATCAATTCTCGGGCAGAAGCGTTCCAGTTTCATATGACGGCGAGCATCACATCGACCGAAGCTCAGGACGGGCCGGTCACCTCTGGTTTCTGGGGCCTGACGCTCGGGAGCATCGGCGTCGTCTTCGGCGACATCGGCACGTCGCCACTCTACGCATTCCACGAGGCGGTCAGGGGCGCGGCTCATGGCCAGCCGGTCTCGCGGGTCATGGTGCTCGGCGTGCTCTCGCTGATCCTCTGGGCGCTGCTGATCGTCGTCACCGCCAAATACGTTCTGCTGCTGCTGCGCGCCGACAACAACGGGGAGGGTGGCACTCTTTCCCTCATGGCGCTCGGTCAGCGCGCGCTCGGGCGGCGAAGCTGGTTCCTGACGGCGCTCGGCGTCGTCGGCGCCTCCATGTTCATCGGCGATTCCATGATTACGCCGGCGATCTCGGTGCTGTCGGCGGTCGAGGGTCTGAAGCTCGCAACTCCTGCCTTCGAGCACTATGTCGTTCCCCTGACCGTTCTCATCCTGGCGCTGCTGTTCGCGGTCCAGAGCAAGGGGACGGCGCTCGTGGCCTCGGCCTTCGGGCCGGTGATGGTCGTCTGGTTCACCGTTCTTGCCGTGCTGGGCGCCATTCACATCGCCGACGATCCGTCGGTACTCGCTGCGATCAATCCCTATTACGCGCTGCAATTCCTGCTGTCGCACGGCACGATCGGCCTGGTGACGCTGGGCGCGGTGTTCCTGGCGGTGACCGGCGGTGAGGCGCTCTACGCAGATCTGGGCCATTTCGGCCGCAAGCCGATCCAGTCGGCCTGGATGTTCTTCGTGCTGCCTGCTCTCCTGATCAACTATTTCGGGCAGGGCGCGCTGGTGCTGTCCGATCCCAGCGCGATCGAACATTCCTTTTACCGCATGGTGCCCGAGCACTTCGTGCTGCCGCTGGTCGGGCTTGCGACCGCCGCGACCGTGATCGCGAGCCAGGCGGTGATCACCGGAGCCTATTCGCTGGTCTATCAGGCCGTGCAGCTCGGCCTCCTGCCACGCTTCGAGGTGCGCTTCACCTCGGAAACCCACGCCGGCCAGATCTATCTGCCGCGGGTAAACCGGCTGCTCCTGATCGGTGTGATGCTGCTGGTGCTGTTGTTCCACACCCCCAGCAACCTGGCATCCGCCTACGGCATCGCGGTCTCCACCACCATGGTTGCCGACGGCATCATGGGCTTCATCGTGATCTGGAAATTGTGGAACTGGCGCGCCGCGACGGCCGCAGCCGTGATCCTGCCCTTCGTCGTGGTCGACATCAGCTTCTTCAGCGCGAACCTTCTGAAGCTGCTGGAAGGCGCCTGGGTGCCGCTGCTGTTCGGCGTCATCATGGCCGGGACAATCTGGACCTGGCGGCGAGGGTCGGGGATCCTGATCCAGAAAACGCGCCGCATCGAGGTGCCGCTGGACGATCTGATCCGGAGCCTGGAGAAGCGGCCGCCGCATATCGTCAAGGGCACCGCGGTGTTCCTGACCAGCGATCCTTCCTTCGTGCCGACCGCGCTGCTGCACAATCTCAAGCACAACAAGGTGCTGCACGAGCACAACGTGGTCCTGACCATCGAGACCGCGCATACGCCGCGGGTTGATCTGTCGGAGCGTTTCCGGATGGAGAAGATCAGCGACAAGTTCTTCAAGGTCCGCCTGCGCTTCGGTTACATGGAGCAGCCGAATGTGCCCAAGGCGCTTGCAATCGCGCGCAAGCAGGGCTGGCAGTTCGACATCATGTCGACGTCGTTCTTCGTGTCCCGGCGCTCACTGAAGGCGTCGGCGCAGTCCGGCATGCCGCTTTGGCAGGACCATTTGTTCATCGCACTGAGCCGGTCCGCCAACGACGCCACCGACTATTTCCAGATTCCCACCGGACGGGTGGTTGAAGTCGGAACCCAGGTCACCATCTAAGAGGCGGTCGGCGAAGCTATGCGAAATTGCATGCCTAAGCCCCGAAATCGGGCTAGGCTATGCCGGTAGCGCAGGCCTATAAGCCGCGCGCCCTTCTGCCGTTGTGCAGTGAAGCATTTTTAGAGGCCATCAGGCTCTCCCATGACAAGTGATGTAGCGATTTCCGCCCCGGAAACGGCGGCGGCCAATGGGCATGGCGATGCCCACACCACCGCCCGTTTCGGTGCGCTGACACTCGGCAGCATCGGCGTCGTCTATGGCGATATCGGCACCAGCCCGCTCTACGCGTTCCGCGAAGCCGTCATGGCGGCCTCTGGCGCGGAGGGGGTGCCGCCGGCAGCCGTGCTCGGCGTGCTCTCCCTGATCCTGTGGGCGCTCATCGTCGTGGTGACGCTCAAATACGTCGTGATCCTGCTCCGAGCCGACAACAACGGCGAGGGCGGCACGTTGGCGCTGATGGCGCTGGCCCAGCGCGCAGTCGGCACCCGCGGAACAACCATCGTCATGCTCGGCATCATTTCCGGAGCCCTGTTCTATGGCGACGCCGTGATCACGCCGGCACTCTCGGTGCTGTCGGCGATCGAAGGCATGAAGGACATCACGCTGCACTTCGAGCCCTACATCGTACCGCTGACCGTGATCATCCTGGTCGGTCTGTTTGCCGTGCAGTCCCGCGGCACCGCTCGCGTCGCCGCCTTCTTTGGCCCGATCATGTGCGTTTGGTTCGCTGTGATCGCGATCGCGGCGATCCACCCGATCATCGAGCAGCCGCAGGTGCTGTTCGCGCTGAATCCGCTTTACGCCGTGTCCTTCATGATTCACCACGGCATCATCGGGTTCGTGACGCTCGGCGCGGTGTTCCTGGCGGTCACCGGTGCCGAGGCGCTCTATGCCGACCTCGGCCATTTCGGCAAGCGACCGATCCAGACCGCCTGGCTGTTCATCGTGGTGCCGTCGCTGGCATTGAACTATCTGGGGCAGGGCGCCCTCGTGCTCGGCGACCCCGGCGCGATCGTGAGCCCGTTCTTCCAGCTCTTTCCGCAAGGTTTTTTCCGCGGCTGCATGGTCGTGCTGGCGACGGCCGCAACTGTCATCGCGAGCCAGGCGGTCATCACCGGTGCCTATTCGCTGACGCGTCAGGCGATCCAGCTCGGTCTGTTGCCGCGGTTTGAAATTCGCCATACGTCCGAAGCCCATTCGGGCCAGATCTTCATCCCGCGCATCAACCAGCTCCTGCTGGTCGCGGTGGTCCTGCTGGTGCTCTTGTTCCGCTCCTCCAGTGCGCTGGCCTCGGCCTACGGCATCTCCGTCACCGGGACCATGGTGGTCACGGCGATGATGGGCTTCGTGGTGATCTGGAAGGTCTGGCGGTGGTCGCCGTTCACGGCTGCCGCCCTGATCGCGCCGTTCCTGTTCCTTGACCTCACCTTCCTGGCCGCCAATCTGCTCAAGGTACTCGAGGGCGGCTGGGTGCCGCTGGCGCTCGGCGCGCTCATGATCATCCTGATGTACACGTGGCGGCGCGGCAGCCGGCTGCTGTTCGAGAAGTCGCGCAAGCTCGAATTCCCGCTCGCCGACCTCGTGGCGATGCTCGAGAAGCGGCCGCCGCAACGCGTGCCCGGCACCGCCGTGTTCCTGACCAGCGATCCCCTCAGCGCCCCGACCGCGCTGATGCACAGTCTGAAGCACTACAAGGTGCTGCACGAGAAGAACGTCATTCTCACCATCGAGACCGCACAGACCCCGCGCATCGATCCGGCCGAGCGGGTGAAGCTGGAGCAGATCTCGCCGACCTTCTCCAAGGTGACGCTGAAGTTCGGCTTCATGGAATCGCCCAACGTGCCGAAGGCGCTGGCGATCGCCCGCAAGCTCGGCTGGCAGTTCGACATCATGTCGACCTCGTTCTTCCTGTCGCGGAGGGCGCTCAAGCCGGCCGCCCATTCCGGCATGCCGCGCTGGCAGGACCGGCTGTTTATCTCGCTCAGCCGTTCCGCCAACGACGCAACCGACTATTTCCAGATCCCCTCCGGCCGCGTCGTCGAGGTCGGCACCCAGGTGACCATTTAGCTCGCCGCTGTCATCGCCAGGCTTGACCGGGCGATCCAGTATCCAGAGACCGTGCGTAGATACGGGGAGGCCGCGGCGTACTGGATTCCCCGCTTTCGCGGGGAATGACACCGAGTTAGCGGTGAGGGTGTGAAGCAGGAGCTTCAGGCATCCTGAAGGTCGCGCTTCAAGTCGCTGCGATTTAGCTTTAACTTGCGCAAGGCAGCTCAAGCCTTTGTAGCGCTTGATTTTCACCGGCCGAGAGGCGAGGTTGCCGGCCGCCGGGATCGCCCCGGCAGCGGCCCGCGACGTTGGAGGATGATGTGGCAAATCAAGTACAGGATCTGACCCCGGACGAGGTCTCCAAGGGTGTCGCGGAAGGGCGCTATCTCCTCGTCGACGTGCGCGAGCCGAACGAGGTCGAGGCCGAGGCTTATCCCTACGGCGTGGTCGTGCCGCTCTCGACCTTCGATCCCAAAGCGATCCCCGATCCCGAGGGTAAGGAGGTCGTGTTCGCCTGCCGCTCGGGCAAGCGTTCGGTGACGGCCTCGCTGGCGGCGCAGGCCGCGGGCCTGCCTTACGACAAGCATCTGGCCGGAGGCATGCTCGGCTGGAAGGCGGCGGGTCTTCCCAGCAAGGTCGGCGGCTGACCCCGCCGATGTCCAAGAGCTCGTCCCTCAACAAGGTCTTCGCGGACCTTCCCGTCACCATCTTCGAGGCAATGTCGCAAGCCGCGCGCGACAATGCCGCCATCAATCTCGGGCAGGGCTTCCCCGATGATCCCGGCCCCGAGGACATCCGCCGCGCCGCGGCCGATGCCTCGCTGAACGGCTACAACCAGTACCCGTCGATGATGGGCCTGCCGGAACTGCGCCAGGCGATCGCGACCCATTACGGCCACTGGCACGGCCTCAAGCTCGATCCGATGAGCGAGGTGATGGTGACCTCCGGCGGCACCGAGGCCCTGACCTCGGCCATCCTCGCCGTGGTCCAGCCCGGTGACGAAGTGGTGTGCTTCCAGCCGGTGTACGATTCCTATCTGCCGATCATTCGCCAGGCCGGCGGCATTCCGCGCCTGGTCCGGCTTGAGCCGCCGCATTGGCGGCTGAATGAGGACATGCTGAAAAGCGTCTTCAATTCAAAGACCAAGGCGGTGCTCTTCAACAACCCCCTGAATCCGTCCGCGGTGGTGTTTCCGCGCGAGGACCTCGAGCTGCTGGCGCGCTACTGCCAGGAGTTCGACGTCATCGCGATCTGCGACGAGGTCTGGGAGCACGTCACCTTCGACGAGCACAAGCACATCCCGCTGATCACCATCCCCGGCATGCGCGACCGCACCATCAAGGTCGGTTCGGCCGGCAAGATTTTTTCGCTGACGGGCTGGAAGATCGGCTTCGTCTGCGCCGCGCCGCCGCTGCTGCGCGTTGCCGCCAAGGTGCACCAGTTCCTGACCTTCACCACCGCGCCGAACCTCCAGGCCGCCGTCGCCTACGGCCTCGGCAAGCCGGACGAGTATTTCCTGTCGATGCGCAAGGACCTGGCGCGGAGCAGGGACCGTCTCGCCAAGGGACTGGAGAGCCTCGGCTTCCCGGTGCTGAAGTCGCAGGGCACCTACTTCCTCACCGTTGACCTGTCGCCGCTGGGGCTGAACGAGAGCGACACCGAGTTCTGCTGGCGGATTGTGAAGGACTACAAGGTCGCGGCAATCCCGGTGTCGGCCTTCTACGAGCAGGATCCTGTGACCTCGGTGGTGCGCTTCTGCTTTGCCAAGAAGGACGAGACGCTCGATACCGCGCTGGAGCGGCTGTCGGACGCGGTGCGCGGGCGCAAGAGGTAGGAGATGACGATCGTCAGCCGCTTTGGTTTTGGCCTCGCGATCGCCGCCGCGCTGACGTTGCTCTCCGCCCCCGCAGGGGCCGAGGAGCGGGTCGTCAACTTCTACAACTGGTCGAACTACGTGGCCCCCGACGTCCTCGAGGCCTTCACCAAGGAGACCGGCATCAAGGTGGTCTACGACACTTTTGACGCCAACGAGACCCTGGAGACGCGTTTGATGGCCGGCAAGTCCGGCTATGACGTCGTGGTGCCCACCGCCTATTTCCTCCAGCGCCAGATCAAGGCCAACATCTTCCAGAAGCTCGACAAGTCGAAGCTGCCGAACCTGGCCAATGCCTGGCCGGTGGTGACCGAACGTCTCGCGATCTACGACCCCGGCAATGTCTACGCCGCCAATTACATGTGGGGCACGACGGGCATCGGCTACAACGTCGCCAAGCTGAAGCAGATTCTCGGAGCGGATGCGAAGATCGATAGCTGGGACATCGTGTTCAAGCCGGAGAACCTCGCAAAATTCAAAGACTGCGGCGTGCACATGCTCGATTCCGCCGACGACATCTTTCCGGCGGCGTTGAATTATCTTGGGCTCGATCCGAACTCGACCAAGCAGGCCGAGCTCGAGAAGGCCGCCGATGTCGTCGCCAAGGTGCGGCCCTCCGTGCGCAAGTTTCATTCGTCCGAATATCTAAGCGCGCTCGCCACCGGCGAGATCTGCTTCGTGGTCGGCTGGTCCGGCGACATCATGCAGGCCCGCGCCCGCGCTGCCGAAGTCAAGAGCGGCATCGAGATCGGCTACGCCATCCCGAAGGAGGGCGCGCAGATGTTCTTCGACAATCTCGCGATCCCCGCCGATGCGAAGAACGTCGCGGAAGTCTACGAGCTGATCAACTATCTCTACCGTCCGGACGTGGCCGCCAAGAATACGGACTTCCTGTCCTACGCCAACGGCAACCTCGCCAGCCAGAAGCTGGTCGATCCGAAAATATTGAACGACAAGAATATCTATCCGGACGAGGCAACGCTCGCAAAGCTGTTCGTTATCACGGCCCGCGAGCCGGCGACCCAGCGGGTCATCAATAGGCTCTGGACCAGGGTGAAGACGGGACGGTAATCGCGCCCGTCATTGCGAGGAGCGAAGCGACGAAGCAATCCAGAATCTTTCCGCAGAGGGAGTCTGGATTGCTTCGCTTCGCTCGCAATGACCAAACAAGATCACCGCCACCGTCGGTGTAGCCACAGCCACTGCTCGGGATGCTCGCGGACCCAGCCTTCCACCACGCTGGTGATCGCCTGGGTGGTGCCCTGGATGTCGATCCTGCCGTCAGCGTCGCGCACCGGCTGGACCTCTTCGGTGATCTCGGCAGTGAAGCGGCCGCCGGGAAGGCGGATGACGCGGACGCCGTGGATCGGGCATTCGACCTGGCGCAACAGGCGCGCCAGCATCGGATTGGCGCGAGTCTTGCGGCCGAAAAAGGTGACCTCGACGCCGCCGGTCAGATACTGGTCGATCAGCATCGCGACGTGCTTGCCGTCCTTGAGCGCCTGCGCAAGCCGCAGCGGCGCGTCGCGCCCCGCCGGGATCAGCGTGCCCATGTTGACCTGGCGCATCTCCTGGATGATGCGGTCGGCGGAGGCGATATTCGGGCGGCGGTAGAGGATTGCCGCATCGAGCCCGTGTGCGACCGCGGCGAGCGCCGGCAATTCCCAATTGGCCAGATGCGCGGCGAAGATCAGCGCCGGCTTGCCGTCGTCGCGGATTTGATCGAACAACTCGATGCTGCGGCTGGGCAGTTCGATCCGACTGTTTTCCGGATGATCGCGGTCGTAATCCCAGACGTGGTCCATATGGGCGAATTCGGCGCCGACGCGACCGAGATTGTCCCAGACGCCCATCAGGATGGATTCGATTTCCTCGGGCGACTTGTCCGGAAACCCCGCGGTGAGATTGGCGCGGCCGATGCGGTGCTCGCGCAGGCGCGGCCCGATCAGCCTGGTGACGCGTGCGAAAAACTCCGAGGTCTTGGCCGGATCGAAATAACGCGTGGTGCGCAACATGCCGACGGTGGCAGCGCCGATCAGGCCTCCACCGATCGATTTGGCCGTCTCCCGCGCGCGGGCCTTCGTTCTCGCAGGAAGCAGCGCCATGCGTCCGGTTCAGGCCGGTTCGCGGGTCAGGATCAGCGAGGCGTTCTGGCCGCCGAAGCCAAACGAGTTCGACATCACTGCGGTGACGCGGGCATCGCGTGCCTTGTTGCCGACGACGTCGAACAGGATCGTGGGATCCGGATTGTCGTAGTTGATCGTCGGCGGGATGCGCTGATGCTCCAGCGTCAGCAGCGAGAAGATCGCCTCGACCGCGCCGGCGGCCGAGATGGTGTGGCCGACCATCGACTTGTTGGAGGTGACCGGAATCTTCGAGACGAGATCGCCGAACACGGCCGATGTCGTATTGTACTCCATCTTGTCGTTCTCGGGCGTCGCGGTGCCGTGCGCGTTGATGTGGTCGATCTGGTCCGGCGTCATGCCGGCGTCGGCCAGCGTCTTGTTCATGCAGCCGATGATCGGCTTGCCGTCGGGCGACGAGCGGGTGCGATGGAAGGAATCGGTGAGTTCGCCGCAGCCGGCGATCACGCCGAGGATTTTTGCGCCGCGCGCGGTGGCCGCTTCATAGCTTTCGAGCACCAGCGCACCGGCGCCTTCGGCCATGACAAAACCGTCGCGGTTCTTGGAGAAGGGACGGGAGGCCGCCTGCGGCGGATCGTTCTGGGTCGACAGCGCCGAGAGCAGCGAGAAGCGCACCAGCGCCTCCGGGTTCACGGTGCCGTCGGTCGCCACGCACAGCGCAGCATCAGTTTCGCCGCGGCGGATCGCCTCGACGCCGAGCTGGATCGAGGTCGCGCCCGAAGCGCAGGCCGTCGACAACGAGATCGGCGAGCCCTTGGTGCCGAAAGTCTCGGCGAGGTAGGCGGCGACCGAACCGAACATGAAGCGGTGGTGATAGGCGCTGTACTTGCCGCCGCCGGAGATGCGCAGCAGATCGTCGTAATTGAAGTCGAGCTTACCAACGGCGCGGCCGAGCTCGCGGCGCTGCGGCCATTCGACTTCGACAGGTGCGACCGCAAGGAAGAGAGGACCCGGGAAATCCGCCTTGGCGCCGATGCCGGCTTGGTCCAGCGCCTCCTGCGTCACCAGTTCGGCCATCCGCTCGGACAGGCCGGTGGAGGAGAACGGATCGACGCTGACGAAATCCACCGTGCCGGCCATCGTCGTTTTCAGGCCGTCCACCGGAAAGCGTGTGATGGTGCGGATGCCGGATTCGCCGGCGACGAGCTTCGCCCAATTGTCGGTCTTGCCGTTGCCGAGCGAGGTCATGATGCCCATGCCGGTGACGACGACGACGGGGCGCCCGAGTTTGTCGCGTGGTGCAGTCATGTCGATCCCCGCTTGAGCTGGAGCATGATCCGAAAAAGCGTGACGCGGTTTTCCGAGAAGATCATGCCCAAACAATAACCTGCCAAAAGCGCAACACGCTTTAGCTTACTGCCTCGACCAGCGCCATGCCTTCGCCGCGCCAGTGTCCGGCCCCCACCACCACAATCTGGGTGGGCGCTCCCTGCATTTCAATCTCGGTGCCCGTGGAATCGTTCGGCGGAAACAGCGCGCCGCGAGAGATCGACAGCGCGGCGAGTGCGATGCCGAGTGGGAATTGCGTCTCCATGGTGTGGCCGAACATCGTGCCGGTCGAGCGCACCGGGAACTCGGCGTGGCCCTTCAGGAAGCCGTGCTCTTCTGATGTCGCCGGCTCAGCGCCGGTCGCACCGGATATGATCGCGCCCTTGCCGTCGCGCTTCGGCAACTTTGCCCAAAGCTTCTCCAGCGTCGCGGCCATGTCGCCGGGAGTCTTGCGCCGGGCAAGGTCGGCAACGACGCTCGACAGCTTCGCGAATGGCTTTGCGCCCCGCGCTTCCGCATGCGCCTTCGATTCCAGCACCAGAAACGCGCCAGCCGAGCCGAGCGCGAAGCCGGCGTGGTCCTTGCGCGCCCACACGGGTGCGAACTTGTCCTTGAGATTGAAGTCGCCGAATTCGTAGAGGACCATCAGGTCCTTGCGCTCGCCATTGTGCGAGCCGCCGATCAGCGCGATGTCGCTCTCGCCGGAGGCGATGCGCGACAATGCAATACGGGCGGCATCGGCGCCGGCAACCTCTTCACCCATGAAGGTGCGCGAGGTGCCGCCAATGCCGTGCACGATGGCGATGTTGCCGGCGAGCAGGTTGGAGAGCTGGGCCAGGAACAGCGTCGGCCTGAGATCGCTCATCAGCCGCTCGTTGAGGAAGCCGGGCGCATTGGCGCCCTTGGCCTCGGCCGTGAGCACGCCGGTGTCGACGTTGAGATCGCGCTCGCCGCCGCCGGCGGCGACCACCATGTCGATCTTCGACAGGATGTCCTTGTTGCCCTTGATTCCGGCGGAGTCGAGCGCAAGCCCGGCCGCATAGGTGCCGATGCGCTGCCAGGCTTCCATCTGGCGCTGGTCGCCCTTCTTCGGGATCTGGCTGTCGAAGGTCACAGGCATCAGGGGGTGCACGATATAGGGTGCAAAGCCCTTCTCATCGACATTGATGCGCTTCTCCTGAAGCGCGGCCCAGTTGGCGTCCAGGCCCTCGCCGAGCGAGGTGGCCAGGCCAATGCCGGTGATCCAGACTTCCGTCTGGGCGGGCTTCGAAGCAGTCTCGGTCATGGCGATACGGCCTGTTGCGGAAAGCCGACGCGTTTGGCGACCGCGTCCATGTGGGCGCGCATATCCGCATGGGGAAAGGGAATCTGCGTGAAGGTCAGCGTCGAATTCGCGCGCAGCTTGCCGCCGACCTTGATCTTGGCTTCGGTCACGGCGTAGCCCGAGCCCTGATGGGCAAGGCTCGCCTCGATGCTCATGAGATCGCCGGGGAAGACCGAGCCGCGCACCTTGGCCTCCTTGACGGCGGCCAGGATCGGCATGCGCTCGAATTTGAGCACGCCAAGCTGAAGCCAGCCCGAGGCCTGCGCCATCGATTCGATCAGGAGCACGCCGGGCATCAGGGGATAGCCCGGGAAGTGCCCCTCGAAGATGGTGCTCTCCATCGGGACCTGAGCCTCGACGACAATCGTCTTCGCGTCGACGTTGAGGTCGACGACGCGATCTATCATGTGGAAGTATTCGAGTTGCATGACCGCGCGCTTAGGCGCTCGCGCCCTTGGCCGCAACCAGTTCGTCGATGCGGGCGCACAGGTTTTTCAGCACGAAATACTGCTCGGTGGTCGCTTTGCCGTCGTTGACCTCCTGGGTCCACTTTTCCAGCGGCAGCTTGATACCGAACTGCTTGTCGATCGCGAACGCGATGTCCAGGAAATCGAGGCTGTCGATGCCGAGGTCATCGATGGCGTGGCTATCCGGCGTGATCGTGTCGCGCGGGATGTCGCAGGTTTCAGCGATGATCGTAGCGACCTGATCGAATGTGGAGGACATCACTAAGCCTTTGATATATTGCAGATATTTGTCAGATTGTCCAGAGTGGAACGGTGGGTGGGCATCGCGCCCCGATGACGCCCTCAACCCCCCTCTGGCCGGGTCGAAAGCCCGTATATCGGAGCGCCGCCCTGAGTTCAATGGAGCCGGACGGGTGTGGGGACTGGACTGGGGACGCCCCGGCTGAGCCGCTCCGGCCTAAGGACCGTCGCCTAGATGTGCGGCGTCGTGATCTTGACGCAGTCGCGGCGGCCCATCAGCACGCAATCCTGAGTCCGGCGCAGGTCGGCGATGCTGACCGCAAGCCAGATCCCGATCGCGGTCAGTGCGATGGTGAAAGCCAGCGCCGCGATGTTGGCGAGCATGCGATGGCGGAAATCGTCCGGTCCAGGGCGGGGCTGCTCGTAGCGCGACAGGTCGAGCGGCTCGGGCGCGACGCGCAATTTCTGCACGGTAGCATTGCCGCGGTAGCCCGTCGGGGAAGGCGAGGTGCGCGGCCTGAACTGGAGCACCCGGTGCTCGTCATCCGAGCTTATGGGCCGCTGGGTTGTCATGGTGCAGGGATCACTCCGAAGCAGCGATTTTTAGATAGCATAGGTGGTGAACGCGTTGCAGAAAATCTTCTCAACGCGCACGTGCATTGCGCGTTCGCACTATCCTGCGGGGCTGCGAACGAATGACCGCGGAACCGTCGTCCCCGACATGCAGAGGGTGCGATGCAAAAACCTCCACCCAGCCGAATGCATTTGCCGGCGCGAGGGCCATGCCATAGTTCAGGGAACCTGATCACGCAGCTGCAACCATGTTAAGGGCCTTGCGACCATGACCAATACGCGCGAACCGAGAGTGCATCCGGTGTCGATCCTGTCGCTGCGGCCGACGCAGATGACGGTCGGGATGCGCGAGGTCAAGGAGAAGCGCAAGCGCTGGCGCGAGCACGACAAGAAGAAGCAGGCCGATCTGCTCGGCAAGCATATGATCCCCGTCGTGCACGGCCCCGACGAGCGCTACTACGTGATCGACCATCATCATCTCGGTCGCGCGCTGCACGACGAGGGCGTTAAGGAGGTGCTGGTTACCATCATCGGCGACCTCAGGATGGTCAAGCGCGAAGCGTTCTGGGGCGTGATGGACAATAAGCGCTGGGTCTATCCCTACGACGCCAAGGGCGAACGGCGGCCGTTCCGCGATTTGCCGAAATCCGTCGTCGATCTCAAGGACGATCCCTTCCGGAGCCTTGCCGGCGAGCTGCGCCGCATGGGCGGCTTCGCCAAGGACACCACGCCGTTCTCCGAATTCCTGTGGGCCGATTATCTGCGCAGAAAGCTGTCGCGCAAGGCTGTGGACGCCAATTTTGACAAGGCGCTCGAGAAGGCGATGTCCTCAGCCAAGAGCAAGGATGCGATCTATCTGCCCGGCTGGTGCGGACCGGCGGAGGATGATTAGGCGCAACGCTCACATCGGTACGGCATGCGGCGCCACAGACCGGATCCGATCACAGTCTCTTGAGCGAAACCATCCCTCTGTCCGCGCGAAGCGGTGCTGAAACAAAGCCGTGTCATCTGTTGGTGTCGTCGAGGTCATACAGGAGGCCGAAATGCGCCGTCTGGTTTTCGCCGGTGCCCTGCTCGTGGTCGCTTCAGCCGGGATCTCGGCATCGTTTGCCGCAGTACACCATGCCAAGACGATTGACATTTTCCGAGCGCTTTGCCCCGGCGCTCGAGTTGATGGCGAAGCGCTAGTCCAGCGCCCAGTGCTGCGCAGCCGCAGGCAGCGCAGTTGCGATGCCGCCACAGCGTGCGAGGGGCGGTCCGAGCCCGCTTGCGTAGCGGCGAAGCGCGCTTGACGTATCGCAAACAGGCTTTGATGCCGGCCGGTAAGGTCCGCCGGCATGACCGCCGAACCAGCCTTGCGCATCCGCGTCGCCGGGTGGCTCCGGATCATGCCGTCTGGAGACATGATGATGAGTCTGATTCTTCGCATTCTGTTTGTGTTTGCCGGAGCCGTCACCGCGCTGTTCGTCGCGCGTGACGCCCTGAACTTCACGATCATCCAAACCTTCGTCGCCATCCTGCTCATGACCGCCGTCGTGGCTCTCGGGAGCCTTTGGAGCCTGCGGCGAAAGGCCTGAGCGAGGCCTTCAACCAGCAGCGTCGCGATCGATTTTGCGCAAGCGGACAAAGGCGGCCCAGGCCCGCGGATAATCCTTGTCCGTGGGATCAATCGCAAGTAGCGCGCGGCATGCTTCCTTGATCTCCTCAGTCGAAGGACGCCTGGCCGGAACCCCGGAGGATTTGGCTTCCTCCCAGCGAGCCTCGATATCTTTCGCGAAAGCCAGGGCCTCGGCGCCCGTCCGCTTCTGCACCAATTTCGCCAGCGGATGGTCCGAGGGGAAGGTCGGCCATGCGGCCGGCGGCTGATCGACACGCCACGTCAATTCATCTGCTTGTCGCCCCTCCACGCCCGAACTTGAATGCTGTGCTACTGGCGCCCGTCCTGCCCCTGCAAACGCTGCCGAACCCGATGAGCCGGCCGATCTCTGCGGGGCCGCCAAACCTGGCGCGACCGCCGCTGTCTGTCCGGCCAGCTGGCCAAGCTGTTGTTCCATCGTTCCGCCGTTGGACTTGGGGATGATTTTTTCGACGGTCTTGATCATCGACAGCGCGCCTGGCGATATCAGCGTGTTCTGGTCGGCAATTTTGTCATCGGCCGCGGCTGGGCAGGGCTTGTAAGCAGAGCGCTGCGACGTCATCCGCCCGTCGTCGTCGATACGGGCAAAATCGATCGCGACGGTGTAAACGAACGCGACCTCGACATACTGCCTCTCTTTATCCATCGCCTTTACGGAGCCGCATACGTATCTTCCCCTGTCTGCATCGATCGTTCGCAGGCCGTTGAAGTGAGCTGAATTCGGCGCAATGAGGACGCGTAAGACGGCAGCCCGCGCCTTGCCATGCTCCGATTCGAACATGCTCCATATCTCGCTCGCGTCGATGAAGTCGGGCTGATAGTTCCATGCGTATCCGGCCGCGAAGAATGCCGTGCCAATACAGGTCGCGATAACAAATGCCCGCACGTTCATGAGAAGCCCCCAACAGGCACGACTCATCAGCGTCTCCGGTGACGGAAACTGCGCAAGTTGTGCCAAAGCGTTTGTGCTAGTTGAGGGTGAGATTCTTAATTAAACGTGTGCGATTGCGAAAACGCAGAGTTCCCGTCAAACGGGAACTCATCCGCTGGACTGCCGGCGATCCTTCCGCAGTCGCGGCGGTCACTCATTTCTTCGGCAGCCGTCCCATCAAATAGAATTCGTCATTCGGCCGCATGCCGGTGAAATTCGCCAGCCGGTTCGATAACGCAAAGAAGGCGGAGATTGCGGCGATATCCCAGATGTCGTCGTCGCTGAAGCCATGCGGCGCGAGCGCGGTGAAATCATCCTCGGAAATCCGCTGCGCATCGGCCGAGACCTTCATCGCGAAGTCGAGCATCGCCTTTTGCCGCGGCGTGATGTCGGCCTTGCGGTAGTTCGTGGCGATCTGGTCGGCGATCAGCGGGTTCTTCGCGCGGATACGCAGGATCGCGCCATGCGCAATCACGCAATATTGGCACTGATTCGCCGCCGAGGTCGCGACCACGATCATCTCGCGTTCGGCTTTGGTGAGGCCGCCGTCCTTCTCCATCAGCGCGTCGTGGTAGGCGAAGAAGGCGCGGAACTCGTCCGGGCGGTGGGCCAGCGTCAAGAACACGTTCGGCACGAAGCCGCTCTTCTCCTGCACGCCGAGGAGACGCGTGCGGATGTCGTCAGGCAGCGCATCGAGGGCGGGAGCGGAGAAGCGTTGCGCGGGCTTTGTCATGGGCATGGATTCCGGCTTGGGGCCGGCAACCATAGTCGATGCCGGCGCTATGCTCAACGTGACGCCAGGCTCGCAATGCCGGAGCTGGAAAACGAGCGTTGCTTTACCGCAGCGGCTTCTTCAGCAGCGAGAAGCGGTCCGGATCCAGCCCCATCGACGGTTGCAGCATCGGGGCTTCGACGTTGGAGAGCGTCTTCGCGGGCGGCGCCGAGAACACCGGATCGTTCGGCACGTCGCGCTGCGAGGTGGCACCGCGCCAGCGCTCGAGCACGGCGCCGACGAAATGCATGTCGTAACCGGAGGTGACGGATGGTACGCTGCTGATGGTGGCTTCGCCGCGCGGCAATTGATGCGGCGGCACCTCCTTGAAGCGCAGCCGCGTCGGCAGCGCGACACCTTCGCCGAATGCCAGCACTTCGCGGGTGCCGAGCGACGGCACGAACGAAAGCAGGTTGGCGGCGGCATCCGACACCGCGGCGCGCAGCAGCGCCTGGTCGCGCTCGTTGGCAAGACGCATCGTGAACAGCGTGTTGCACTGGGAGATGATAGTGGCGTCGAGCTCGGCCGGACGCTGGGTGATGAGGCCGAGATAAACGCCGTATTTGCGGCCTTCCTTGGCGATGCGCGACACCGCCTTGCGGGTCGGCCCGAAGCCCACATTACGATCGGCGGAGGCGTAGCGGTGAGCCTCTTCGCAGACGAACAGCATTGGCGAAACGCCGTCGCTCCACAGGCCGAAGTCGAAGGCCATGCGGCAAAGCACCGAGACGACGGAATCGATGACTTCGGCCGGGAAGCCGGCGAGCTGCATCACGGTCATCGGCTTGCCGTTCGCCGGCAGGCGAAACAGATGACTGATCACCTCGGCCATGGTGTCACCGCCGACGTTGGCGTTGTCGAACATGAAGGCGTAGCGCGGGTCGTTGCGGACCGCCTCGATGCGGGAGATCAGCTTGTGATAGATGATGCGCGAGGAGCGGTTCTCGAGTTTGCCCATGCGCTCATCGATCAGCGACATCAGATCGACCAGGCGATAGGGCACCGGCGTATCGACGGTGTAGCCGATCTGCTTGGGATCGATGCGCTTCAGGCCAATGCGATCGGCGTTCTGGTACTGGGTATAGACGCCCTTGGCGAGCGGAATGACTTCTGCGAGGACGTCGAGCTCCTCGGGCACGCCGGCGCGGCCGCCGAACAGCACGTCGACGATTTCCTCGAAATTGAACAGCCAGAATGGCAGTTTCAAATTGCGCGGATTGAGCACCAGCGCGCGGTCCCCGAAGCAGCGGCCATATTCGTTGTGCACATCGAGCAGGAAGATGCGCAGGTTCGGGCGCGCCTTAAGGATCTCGTTGAGCAACAGCGACACACCGGTCGATTTGCCGACGCCGGTCGATCCCAGCACTGCAAAGTGCTTGGAGAGCATTTCCTCGATGTCGACATAGGCGACGACGGAGCTGTCCTGCTGGAGGAAGCCGACATTGATCTGGTCGGAGCCGGTCGGCGCGTAGATCGTGCGCAGCTCCTGGCTCGTGATCAGATCGACGGAATCGCCGATTGTCGGATAGTTGGTGACGCCGCGCTGGAATTTGGCCTTGCCGGTCGCGTTGAGGATTTCGCCCAGCAGGTCGACCGAGGCGATGGCGATCAAATTGTCGTTGCTCGACAGGTTTTCGCAGGACACCTCGGTGATCATCGCGACGATGACCGAGCTGGCGCAGCGGATACTGACGAACCGGCCGACAGTGGCCCGCACTTCCGAGACCGGCATGCGGCTTTCGGCCAGCAGCCCGACCCGGGCGAGCGATCCGCGAACCGAAATCACGCGTCCAAAAGATGTCACAATGAATGAACCTGGCAAGAGCAACGGGTTGACCCGGACTATGCACGGCCGTCGCTGGACAAACGGTTAAGCGGCAGGGGCCGGCGCTTCGTTAAATCCGCGACAATTCGGGTGCGAGGTTTGTTCCCAATGCATACTTCCTGGCAGAAGCGGCCGGAAAATGCTGCTTTTTCCCGGCCGGCGGGCCCGACGGGGTTTTGAGGAAGATTTTACCATTCGGGCAGTCGGTCCGCCGTTCGGGGACGGGTCGTCATCTTCGACGGGCCGTCATTCGCTAAGAGCGACGACTTTGATTTGTTGACGGGACCTAATCATTTGTACATTGGTGCAAATGAACCGCGGGCCTCGGGGCCGCCCACCGGCGCATGAGCGGATTGCCGCCGGCGCCAGCTCGAGGGATCCGATCCAGCGGATCGCAAGCCACGCCTTGGAGGACATCATGCAGCCCGAACCGATCCTCGATCTCGCTCATCTCGGCCACATGGAGCTGCTGACACCGAAGCCGGACGAGAGCCTGAAATTCTTCGTCGACGTGATGGGCATGACCGTCAGCGGGCAAAAGGGCGAGTCGGTCTATTTGCGCGGCTGGGACGACTATGAGCGCTATTCGCTCAAACTGACGGCGTCGAAGACATCGGGCATGGAGCACATGGCGTTACGCGCGCGCAGCCAGCAGGCGCTGGAGCGCCGAGTCGCGGCGCTGAAAGGGTCCGGGTTCGACATCGGCTGGATCGACGGCGACATGGGGCAGGGGCCGACCTTCCGCTGCCGCGATCCCGATGGACACATCGTCGAGCTCTATTTCGAGACCGAATGGTATCAAGCGCCGCCCGAGCTGAAACCCGCACTGAAGAACCAGGCGCAGCGCTTTCCCGCTCGCGGCGTCAATGTCCGCCGCCTGGACCACCTCAATTGCCTCGCCGTGGACATCAAGGCGAACCGCGAGTTCTTCGAGAATTATCTCGGCTGCCGCCTCACCGAGCAGATCGTGCTGAACGACGGCCGCGAAGCGGCAATGTGGCTGACGATGTCGAACAAGAGCTACGATTTCGCCTATTCGCTCGACCATTCCGGCACGCCCGGCCGCTTCCACCACGTCACCTACGCGCTCGACAGCCGCGAAGAGATTTTGCGCGCCGCCGACATCTTCCTGGAGAACGGCATCCACATCGAGACCGGCCCGCACAAGCACGCTATCCAGCAGACCTTCTTCCTCTACGTCTACGAGCCCGGCGGCAATCGCGTCGAAGTCGCCAATGCCGGCGCGCGCCTCATCCTCGCGCCCGACTGGAAGCCAATCGTGTGGACGGAAGAGGAGCGCAAGAAGGGGCAAGCGTGGGGCCTGAAGACGATCGAGTCGTTCCATACGCACGGCACGCCGCCGGTGGAGCACAAGAAGTAGCGCTCAGTTCGCGGCGGCTCTCACACGCGCAATCGTCTCCTTCACGCCGGTCCATGACGGCCTGTCCGGTGCGAACTGCTTGCGCAAGAAGGTGACCAGTTCCTCGACCTGCGTATCGCTCATACTGTTCTTGAATGCCGGCATGTAGCCGAGATCGCTCGACACCGGCTCGGCGATGCCGTGCAGGATAATCTGCACGAGATTGTCCGATGCGGCGCTGTGCAAATTGCTGTTCAGTGCGAGCGAGGGCCGGCTGCCGAACAGCGGCAGGCCGCCGACCTCATGGCAGACGGCGCAGGCGCCCTGATAGAGCCGCGCGCCTGTGGAGGAAGCAAGCGTGACCAGTGTTGACGCTTCAAGCCTGGTCGCGAGTGCGTCCTGCGTCGGCGTCCCGGTCGCGGTGTCATTGAACGAGTTGAGATAGACGGCCATGGCGCGGATGTCCTGATCGGGCAGGGCTTTGAGGTCCCTGACAACAGGCGCCATCGGCCCGGCGGCGACGCCATGGTATCGCGAGTGGCCGGTGCGCAAATAGACGAAAAGCTCGTCTTCGCTCCATGGGATCGGCGCGTGCGAGAGCGAGGTCAGCGGCGGCGCCTCCCAGCCTTCGGCAAAGCCGCCGGCGAGATAGGCGCCACGCTGCTCGGCGCCGAGTGCGTTGCGCGGCGAATGGCAGGCGCTGCAATGGCCGAGACCCTCGACGAGATAAGCGCCGCGATTCCAGACCTCGGATTTGGCGGGATCGGGCTTGAATTCGCGCGTCTGGTGGAACAGCGCATTCCATCCGGCAAGTAGCGGGCGGAGATTGAACGGGAAGGCGAGCGTATTCGCAGGCTGCGTCGCGCGCACCGCGGGCTGCGCCATCAGATAGGCGTAGAGCGCCTGCATGTCGGCATCGCCGGTCTTCGAAAAGTGCGTATAGGGGAAGGCGGGATAGAGCTGCCGTCCGTCACGATGCAGCCCGTCGCGCATCGCGCGCTCGAACGCGGGATAGGACCAAGCGCCGATTCCGGTCTCGACATCTGGCGTGATGTTGGTCGCGTAGATCATGCCGAACGGCGTCTCCAGGGCGCGGCCGCCGGCGTTGGGCGCTCCGCCGATCGTGGTGTGGCACTCCGCACAATTGCCGAGCGCGGCGAGTTGTTGACCGCGCGCGATCGTCGCTGCGGAATAGACCGATGGGTCGGGCCGCGCGATCGGCGCGATGGCGCGGCCGGGCAAAACAGCCGCACCGATGCCAATCGCCGCGGTGCAGACGGCCGCGATCGTGGCGAAGATGCCGGCGCGTTTGGCGAAGGGGTTTTCCCAGATGCGGGATGGCTGTGGCGTAGCGGGAGCTGGCAGGGCCTGCGGCGTGGCTGGGGCGCCGCCGTGCAGCCCGTTGAGGACACGTTCAGGCGTGAACGGCGGCTCGCGAAAGCGCACGCCGGTGGCATCGAAGATCGCGTTCGCAATCGCTGCCGCACTCGGGACCGAGGCGGATTCGCCGACGCCGAGCGGCGGCTGGTCCGGCCGCGGCAGCAGCAACACGTCGATCTTGGGCACGTCAGGGAAGGGGATGATCGGATAGGCGCCCCATTCCCGCGCCGCGACTGCGCCGCGCTCGAACGAGACCTCCTCCATCAGCGCGCGGCTGGTGGACTGGATGACGTTGCCATGGATCTGGTGGCGCACACCGTCCGGGTTGATCATCAATCCGGAGTCCTGCCCCGCGACGACTCGCGTGACGCTGACCTCGCCGGTCGACTTGTTGACGGCAACGTCGGTGACCCAGGCCGACCACGCCGCGCCATAGCCGGGAAATTTGCTGTGGACGTAGAGCGCATAGGCAAAGCCGCGCCCATGCACGATCTCGCCGTCTTTCTCTTCGCGCATCGGCCGCGGCGTCCAGCCCGCGCGCTCGGCGACCGCATGGACGAGATCGACGGCGCGCTGGTCCTTCAGGTAACGCAGGCGATATTCGATCGGGTCGACGCCGGCCTCGGTCGCGGCTTCGTCGATATAGGATTCATGCGCAAAGGTGTTCGGCAGGGCCGAGACGCCGCGAAACCAGGACGCGCGCACGATCGGCGCCATGTCGTGGGCGACGACGCGCATGTGGTCGTAATCGTAAGGCGGGATCGCGGTGCGGTCGCCCATCTGGAGGACGTCCGGCTTCGGCGATATCCGCCCCGTCAGCAACAGCGCCAACGTCGGCGCGGCATTCGAGGGATAGCGCGTGGCGAGATCGTAAGCAGCGACGTCACCCTCCGCGTTCAGGCCGCCATTGACGTCGATGAGCTGCGCGGCGCCTTTGGGCTCCCAGGCGTGTTCCTGTTCGCGCGTCAGCTGCACGCGCACGGGCCGGCCGACCGCGCGCGAGAGCAACAGCGCGTCCGCGGTGACATCGTCGGCGCAGTTGCGGCCGTAGCAACCGGCCGCCTCCAGCCTGATGACCTCGATTTCGCTCTCGGGGCGCTCGATCAGCAGCGCCAGGTCTGCGCGCAGCACGCGCGGGTTCTGCGTGCCCGACCAGACGCGGATGTTGCTGTCCTGGAAGTCGGCGACCGCGCAGGACGGGCCGATCGAGGCATGCATCTGATATGGCCAGACGTAAGTGCGCGGCATCGGCTTGGCCGCGCCGGCAATGGCAGCATCGACGTCGCCCTTGTCGATCAGCGTGCGCGGCGTCGACGGGTTGGCGCGCAGCGCCGTCTCCACGTCGGTGAGATCGGTCAGATCAGGCGTCGGTCTCCAGCTCACTGCAAGCTGCTCTGCCGCGCGGATCGCGTTCTCCTCGCGCTCCGCGACGACGCCGACGAAATCGCCGATGCGCACGACGGCTATGATGCCGGGAATGTGGTGCACCGAGGATTCATCGATCGAAATCAGGCTGGTGCCGACGAACGGGCCGGCGTCGACGCCGGCATAGGGCGGGCGCACCACGCGGCCGTGAAGCATGCCTGATACACGGATGTCGTGCACGAAGGTCAGCTCGCCCGTGGCCTTGGCCGGCAGGTCGACGCGGGGCATCGATTGGCCGACAATGGCGTAATCGCCGACCTGCTTGACGGCGACATCGTCGGCAAGCTCGAGACGAATCGTCTCTCCGCCGATCAACTCGCCATAGCTGACGCTGCGATTGTCGTGCCCGCGCACAAGGCCGTCTTCGATCCTGAGATCGGCTGCCGGCAGATCGAGGCGCTCGGCCGCACGTGCGATCAGGAAGTATCGCGCCTGGGCGGCGGCTTTGCGCAGGGGAACGGCGGTGATCTGGATGGTCTCGCTCGCGATCGTGGCGCCCTGGTTCGGCACCGTTGCAGTGTCGCCGAGCACCACGACGACGCGGGCAAAGGAGACGTCGAGCTCTTCAGCCACGATCTGGCCAAGCGCCGTGCGGATGCCGGTGCCGAGATCGACATGACCATTGTAGGCTGTGACCGAACCGTCCGCGGTGATGCGGACGAAGGTCTCGGATGAGCTCGCGTCCACGGTGCGGACGACGACGAGCGAGCCGGATTGCAGCTCAGCTCCGTTCGGATGCGGGGAGGCCATCAATCACCGGCCTCGGCGAGCTGGCCAGACGCACGCATCACGGCGCGCAGAATTTCGATATACGTTCCGCAGCGACAGAGATTGTAGCGCAGCGCCGCCAGCGCCTCCTGTTCGGTGGGCCGCGGGTTGATCGCAAGCAGAGCCTTGGTGGTCATGATCATGCCGTTGAGGCAGTAACCGCATTGCGCGGCCTGTTCGTCGATGAAGGCCTGCTGCACCACGTCCGGCTTGTCGCGGGTGCCGAGCCCTTCGAGCGTCACGATGTCGCGGCCGGCGCAGCCACTGATCGGAATCACGCAGGAGCGCGCCGCCGCGCCATCGATCAGGACAGTGCAGGTGCCGCATTCACCGAGGCCGCAACCGTATTTCGGACCGTTGAGCGCGAGATCGTTGCGCAGCACGTAGAGCAGCGGCGTGTCTCGCGCCGCAGTGAGCTCGTGGATTCTGCCGTTCACGGTGATGCGGATCGATGTCTGCGTCATCCTCGTTCCCAAGTCGACTCGTCGAGCGCCGCGGCCAAAGCTTCGCGAAAATTCCAAGCCCGCTCAAAATCTACGTTGCGACGATACCGTTTGTACACAAACGTGCAAGCCGTGCATGCCGCAGTGCAGCGCGAATGCCTTCTTTGTGGACAGGGCGGATAGGCAAATGAGGTTTTATGCGGCAGGCGTATGTTTTGCGCCGCACCGCCGCTTGACAGCCATCGGGAGGGCGCGCAACATCGTTCGTGTACAAATGATAACTGCACTGTCGGCTGGCTTTGACATGGTGACTGAACCTACGAGCGCCGCCATCGACAAGATCCGCTGCGATGCGTGTCCGGTGATGTGCTATATCAAGCCGGGCGCGGCGGGCGCCTGCGACCGCTATGCCAATCACGAGGGCAAGCTCGTCCGCGTCGATCCGCATGTGATCCTGGAGCGCACCGTGTCGCATGGCGGCAAGCTCGTTCCGTTCAGCCGCACCGAAGATTGGGACGGCAAGATCGTCCACGAGCCTTCCACCTTTGTAACGGCGATCGGCGCGGGTACGACCTATCCCGACTACAAGCCGGCGCCGTTCATCGTCTCGGCGGAGGTCGACGGCGTCGATATGGTGACTGTCGTCACTGAGGGCATCTTCTCCTATTGCGGCATCAAGGTGAAGATCGACACCGACCGCTATCTCGGGCCGGAGACCGCGACCGTCCGTGCCCAAGGCGAGGCGGTCGGTCATGTCACCACCAGCGAATACGGTTCGCAGATGCTGTCGCTCGGCGGCGTGCATCATCTGACCGGCGGCTCCAAGAAGGAAGGTCGCGTCACCTGCGACACACTGATGGACCTGGCGAATTGCAAGGCGGTCGAGCTCACCATCGACGGCGGCGCGAGCGTGGTGGTGCAGGCCGGCCAGCCGCCGATCGTCAACGGTATGAAAGAAGAGCGCATGCGCGTCGGCTGCGGCTCGGCGACGATCGGCATGTTCGCCAAGCAATGGCACGGCAAGGTCGACGAGGTCGTCGTGGTCGACGACCATATCACCGGCGTGCTCTCGGAGCACCAGGCCGGCAAGCTGCTCGACATCGCCGACACCGGCATCAAGATGAAAGGGCGGCGCTCGACGCCCGGCCGCTATTTTCAGGTCGCCGATCCCGGCACGGGTTGGGGCGGCACCAATATCTCCGATCCGCTCGCAATCCTCGGACCGTTTGATGCGAAGGAGGCCAAGCCTGGCCTCTCCATGCTGATGGTCTCCACGACGGGCGAACATTCCTCTTATTATGTGCTCGACGAGACCCTGAAGCCGGTCGAGACCGAGATGCCTGATGATTTGAAATTCTCGGTCGAGCGCATTCAGGAGAATTGCGAACCGGCGCTGTGTACGGTGCTGTTCATGGCGGGCGCCGGTGGTTCCTTGCGAGCGGGCGTGACCGACAATCCGGTGCGGCTGACGCGCTCGGTGAAGGACGCGCTGACGCGTGTCACTAGTGGCGGCGCGCCGGTCTATGTCTGGCCGGGCGGCGGCATCACCTACATGGTCGACGTGACGCAGATGCCGGCAGGGGCATTCGGTTACGTGCCGACGCCCGCGCTGGTCGCGCCGATCGAATTCACGATGAAGCTGTCGGACTATGCAGCGCTCGGCGGGCACATGGATTATGTGAAACCGCTCGCCGAAGTTCAGGGCGGCGACGATGTCCGCCAATTGCCCTGGCAGAACCCGATTCCGGGACCTCGGGCATGACAAGGCTTCCGCAAATCGCGTTACTGTCTGACGGCCGGCGGCTGCATTTGCAGGATGGACCGATTGATCTCATCGTCGAGGCGAGGGGTGCCTCCGACGCAGTGCGTGCAGCCTATGAGGCTGCGGCCGGACGGTTCAGCGGGCTTCTCGACGAACTCTGCGCGGAACTGCCGGAACTGCGGACCGCTGTCGAGGAGCGGACCTCGTTGAGAGGCGTTGTGGCGCGTCGCATGCACGCCGCGGCGGCGCCCTATGCCGCTGATGGCTTCATCACGCCGATGGCGGCGGTTGCCGGCGCCGTGGCGGAGGAGATTCTCGGCGCAATGCTGAACGCTGCGGCGCTCGATCGGGCCTATGTCAACAACGGCGGCGACATCGCCCTGCATCTCGGCGAGGGCGAGCATTTTTTGGTGGGCCTGATGGACCGGCCCGATCGCGACGGCGTGATGCGGACAATCAGGGTGGACGCCGATGATCCCGTCCGCGGCATTGCCACCAGTGGACGGCACGGCCGCAGCTTTTCGCTCGGAATTGCCGATGCGGTGACCGTGTTGGCCGGAACGGCATCGCAAGCCGATGCCGCCGCGACGATCATTGCGAACGCTGTCGATCTGCCGGGGCATCCTGCCATTATCCGAAAGCCAGCGAACGAACTTCAGCCCGACAGCGATCTTGGCGGGCGGCTCGTGACCCGTGACGTCAGTGAATTGTCGCATAACGAGATCACCACCGCGCTCGAATCTGGCGCGGAATGTGCACGGCAATTATTCGATCGCGGATTGATCGAGGGTGCCGTGTTGCAGCTTTGTGGTGATATGCTTGTCATCGGGACCAAGGATATTGAACGGCAACGACCGCGCCCGCTTGTACAAGAGAACGCGGTTCATGCCTGAACAGGGAAGCGGCTTGAGGAAACAATCATGAGCGCGATCATCCGCAAGATCGTCACCGTCGTCGAAGAGACGCAGATGGAGATGGGCCGCCAGGTCTCGCCGCCGACGCGGCGTGCGGCGGCAATCGCCGTGATCGAGAACCCGTTTGCTGGAAAGTATGTCGAGGATCTCTCGCCGCTGATCGCGATTGGCGAAGAGCTCGGCGAGCTGCTGTCGAAGCGCGCGGTGGTGGCGCTCGGCATCGACGGGTCCAAGGCGCAGAGCTATGGCAAGGCGGCGGCCGTCGGCGAGAACGGCGAGTTAGAGCATGCCGCCGCCATCCTTCACCCGAAAATGGGCGCGCCGGTGCGTAAAGTGCTGGGCAAGGGCGCTGCGCTGATCCCGTCGTCGAAGAAGCGCAGTGGACCCGGCACGACGCTGGACATTCCGCTGGGCCACAAGGATGCCGCCTTCGTGCGCAGTCATTTCGACGGCATGGAAGTGCAGATCAACGACGCGCCGCGCGCCAACGAGATTATGGTCGCGGTCGCCGTCACCGACAGCGGCCGTCCTTTGCCGCGCGTCGGCGGGCTGACGGCTGCGGAGATCAAGGGCGAAGACGGACTGCGTTAATCTTTTCAGAAAAGTGGAGGTTGGGATGCGAGCAAAGAACTATTTCGCCGGCGCGGCATTTGCGCTGTTGGCGAGCGGCATGGCTCATTCGGCTCTGGCGCAGGACATCAAGATCGGCGAGATCAACAGTTATTCGTTGCTTCCGGCGTTCACCGAGCCCTATCGCAAGGGCTGGCAGCTCGCGGTCGAAGAGATCAACGCGGCCGGCGGCATCAACGGCAAGAAGCTGGTCGTCATCTCCAAGGACGATGGCGGCAAGCCGGCAGATGCGCAGACCGCGGCCAACGAGCTGGTGTCGAGCGAGGGCGTGGCGATGCTGACGGGTACGTTCCTGTCGAACATCGGTCTTGCGGTCAGCGACTTCGCCAACCAGAAGAAGGTGTTTTTCCTGGCGGCCGAGCCGCTGACGGACGCCATCACCTGGTCGAAGGGCAACAAGTACACTTTCCGACTGCGTCCTTCCAACTACATGCAGGCGGCGATGCTGGTGGAAGCAGCCAGCAAGCTGCCGGCAAAGCGGTGGGCGACGATCGCGCCGAACTATGAATACGGCCAATCCGCGGTCGCGGTGTTCAAGAAACTGATGTCGGAGAAGCGGCCCGACATCCAGTGGGTCGACGAGCAGTGGCCGCCGCAGGGCAAGATCGACGCGGGTCCGGTGGTGCAGGCGGTTGCCGCGGCCAATCCGGAAGCGATCCTCAACGTCACCTTCGGAGCCGATCTCGTCAAGCTCGTGCGTGAAGGCAACACCCGCGGCCTGTTCAAGGGACGCGAAGTTGTGTCCTTCCTGACCGGCGAGCCCGAATATCTCGACCCGCTCAAGGAGGAGACGCCCGAGGGCTGGATCGTCACCGGCTATCCCTGGTACTCGATCAAGACGCCCGAGCACGACGCGTTCCTGAAGGCGTATCAGGCCAAGTACAACGACTATCCGCGTCTCGGCTCCATCGTGGGCTACCAGACCATCAAGTCTGCGGCGGCGATCCTGGCGAAGGCCAATTCGACCGATCCGGAGAAGCTGATCGCTGCGGCGGAAGGACTGTCGATGCCGTCGCCGCTGGGCGAGATCACCTTCCGCAAGATCGATCACCAGTCGACGCTCGGTGCCTATGTCGGCAAGACCGCGCTGAAGGACGGCAAGGGCGTGATGGTGGACTCGGCTTACAAGAAGGGCGCGGACTATCTGCCAAGTGATGCCGAAGTCGAGAAGCTGCGTCCGAAGGATTGATCTCCGCTGCCGTAGGGTGGGTTAGCCGCAGGCGTAACCCACCACGGTCTGTACCCGCAGGACCACAAGAGGTGGGTTACGCTGCGCTAACCCACCCTACGAAGCTCTCTCTCCCCGCAAGCGGGGAGAGGTGATGCAACACCAACCCGGACCGCCGATGGCCTTTTACGTCGTACAGTTTCTGACCGGTCTCGCCAGCGCAGCGTCGCTGTTTCTGGTGGCGTCGGGCCTGTCGATCATCTTTGGCGTAACGCGGATCGTGAATTTCGCGCACGGTGCCTTCTACATGATCGGCGCCTATATCGCCTTCACACTGACGGAGCGCCTATCGGGGACGTTCGGATTCTGGGGCGGGATCGTCATCGCAGCGCTTGCCGTGGCGGTGATCGGCGTCATTGTCGAGATGGTGCTGCTCCGGCGCATTTATCACGCGCCCGAGCTGTTCCAGCTGCTCGCGACGTTCGGCCTGACCTTGATGGTCGAGGACCTGGTCGTCCTGATCTGGGGCCCAGACGATCTCGTGGGGCGCCGTGCACCCGGCTTCAAGGGGGCAATCGACTTCTTCGGCCAAAACATCCCGAGCTATGATTTATTCTTGATCGTGCTCAGCCCGCTCGTGCTCGGCATTCTCTGGCTTTTGTTTCAGCGCACGCGCTGGGGCGTTCTGGTGCGCGCAGCGACGCAGGACCGCGACATGGTCGCAGCGCTCGGCGTCAACCAGAAATGGCTGTTTACATCCGTGTTTGCGGTCGGCGTTTTCCTGGCCGCGCTCGGCGGCGCGCTCCAGATTCCGCGCGATGCCGTGCATCATGCGATGGATTTGCGTATCATCGTCGAGGTTTTCGTCGTCGTGGTGATCGGCGGCCTCGGCAGCATCATCGGCGCTTTCGTCGCGGCGGTGCTGGTCTCCGAGCTCAACGCCTTCGGCATCCTGATCTTTCCAAAAATCTCCATCATCCTGGTCTTCCTGGTGATGGCGGCGGTGCTGATCGTGCGGCCCTGGGGCCTGTTCGGCAAACCAGAGGCCCCCGCGCGCAAGACACCGGGCCTCACCGTCAATCCCTGGCGGCCGCTGACGACGAATGAGCGAATGGCTGCGCTTGCAACGCTCGTCATCGCGGCGACGCTGCCGCTGTTTGCCGGCAATTATGCACTGACCGTCGGCTCGGAGATCGCGATCTCAGTGATCTTCGCCGTCAGCCTGCACTTCCTGATGTCGGTCGGAGGGCTCGCCTCCTTTGGCCACGCCGCCTATTTCGGCCTCGGCGCTTACGGCGTTGCTTTCCTCGCCAAGATGGCGGGACTGCCGATGATCGTCTGCCTGTTGCTCGGTCCGCTGCTCGGCTGCATGGGGGCTGCCGTGTTCGGCTTCTTCGCAGTGCAGCTCTCCGGCGTCTATTTTGCGATGCTGACGCTCGCCTTCGCGCAGATCGTCTGGTCGATCGCGTTCCAATGGGTGAGCGTCACCGGCGGCGATAACGGCATCCTGGGCGTCTGGCCCGCGAGCTGGGCGGCGAGCCCATCGCATTTCTACTGGCTGTCGCTCGGCGTTGCGGCACTCGTGACGATCGCGTTGCGGGCGATGGTGTTCTCGCCGTTCGGCTATGCGCTGAGGGCGACGCGCGACTCGTTGTTGCGCAGCGAAGCGGTCGGCATCAACGCCAAGCGCATCCAGTGGACGGCCTTTGTGATCGCGGGCACGACCGCCGGCATCGGCGGTGCGCTGTTCGCCTACCTCAAGGGCAGTGTCTTCCCGGACAATCTCGGCATCTCGCTCTCGGTCGATGCGCTTGTGATGGTGCTGCTCGGTGGCGTCGAGACGGTGTCGGGCGCGGTGATCGGCGCCATCGTCTACAAGGCCTTGAACATCTGGCTGGTCAGCCAGACCGACCTGTCAAAACTCGTGCTCGGCGGATTCATCGTTCTGATCGTCGTCGTCTTCCCCAAGGGCATCGTCGGCATGCTGGAGATGCTGGCGCAGCGTCGCAGGAAGGCATTGCCGCCGGGCTCCCCCTTGCTTGCCAAGCCGATCGAGTCCGCCGAATGAGCCTCGCCCCCCCACTTCTTGCGGTCGAAGGACTGACCAAATCCTACGGCGGCGTCCACGCCGTGCGCGGCGTCTCGTTCTCGCTACGCGCCGGCGAAATCCTGGCGTTGATCGGACCGAACGGCGCGGGCAAGAGCACCTGTTTCGACATGCTCAACGGACAGAACAAGCCTGATAGCGGCCACGTCCGCCTGCTCGGCGAAGACACGACCGGCAGGAAGCCGCGCGAGATCTGGCGGATGGGCGTGGGCCGCACGTTCCAGATCACCGCGACCTTCGCGACCATGACGGTGCGCGAGAACGTGCAGGTCGCGCTGGTTTCTCACGGCAAGCAGCTGTTCAATCTCTGGGGCTCGGCGCCGAACTTCGACCGCGGCGAAGCCGGGCGGCTACTCGAGCTGGTCGGCATGGGCGGCTATGCGGATCGTCCCTGCGGCGAGCTTGCCTATGGCGATCTCAAGCGGCTCGAGCTCGCTGTCGCGCTCGCCAACCAGCCAAAGCTGCTGCTGATGGACGAGCCGACCGCCGGCATGGCGCCACGCGAGCGAGTCGATTTGATGCGGCTGACCGCGCAGATCGCCCGGGAAAAATCGATTGGCGTTCTCTTCACCGAGCACGACATGGACGTGGTGTTCGAGCACGCCGATCGCATCATCGTGCTCAACCGCGGCACGCTGATCGCCGAGGGCTCGCCGGCGGAGGTGCGCGGCAATCCGCAGGTGCAGGCGGTCTACCTCGGCGAGGGCCTCCTTTACGAGGCCGGGCATCGCGAGGGAGCATCGGCATGAAGCTCACGGTGCAAGATCTCAATAGTCATTACGGCCCGGCGCATATCCTGTTCGACATCGGCTTCGAGGTCGGCGAGGGGGAAGTCGTGGCGTTGCTCGGCCGCAACGGCGCCGGCAAGTCGACGACGTTTCGCTCAATCGTCGGGCTCGTCGCGCAGCGCTCGGGTCGGATCATGTTCGAAGGCAAGGATGTCTCGGCACGTCCCACACATGAGATCGTGCGGGACGGGCTTGGCTACGTGCCGGAGGAGCGGCGTATCTTCACCGACCTGACGGTGGACGAAAATCTCGAAGTCGGCCGCCAGCCGAAGCGCCCGAACGCGCCGCACTGGACCCGCGACAAGCTGTTTTCGCTGTTCCCTAACCTCGGCGAGATGAAAAATCGCCCGGGCGGCCGCATGAGCGGCGGCGAGCAGCAGATGCTCACCATCGCACGCACACTGATGGGCAATCCGTCGCTGGTGCTGCTGGACGAGCCCTCGGAAGGCCTGTCGCCGAAGATCGTGGAGCAGATGGTCGATGCCATCCTGACCATGAAGAAGGAGGGCGTCAGCATCGTCGTCTCCGAGCAGAATCTGCACTTTGCGCGGCTGATCTCCGATCGCGCCTATATCATCGAGCGCGGCCGCATTTGTTTCGGCGGCACCATGGCCGAGCTCGATGCGCGTCCGGATATCCGCGACGCGCATCTGTCGTTGTGAAGGCAAAGGGCAAGGGCATCGAGCGGATGGCGAGAAGCGTCGCGGCGAAGAAAAGCGTCAAACCGGCAAAGCCGCCTTACGTGCTCGATGAGCAGGTTGGCTTCATCCTTCGCCAGGTCTGGCAGCGCCACAGCGCGATCTTCTCTCGCGAGATCGGCACCAATATTACGCCGACGCAATGGGCGGCACTGTCGAAGCTCGCCGAGGCCGGGCCATGCTCGCAGAACCAGCTCGGGCGCCTCACGGCGATGGATGTGGCGACGATCAAGGGCGTGATCGATCGTTTAACGGCGCGCGGCCTCACCGAGACCAGCCAGGATCCTGAGGACGGACGGCGGCTTCTGGTCAGCCTGACCCGCGCGGGGCAGCAGCTGGCGGAAAAGGTGGCGCCGAATGCGCTCGCGATCACGCGGGAGACGCTGGCCCCGCTCGAGGCAAGGGAGCGCGAGACGCTGATGGCGCTGTTGAACAAGCTGCGGTGAGGCGCGACTAACCTCGGTGAAGGTCTTGTCGAGGTTTTTGATATGAGAGCGGCGACCCGGCTTGCGATGGCTCTGAGTATGAGTGCGGTGCTGGCAAGCCAGTGTGCTCCTGCCCTGGCTGCGCAAGCCTATGAGGGGTTCTGGGCGTCAACCAAAAAGGATTGCCGCGACCAGGACAGTGCCAACCGCATGAGCATCGAAGGCGGCAACCGTCTCTATTGGTACGAAACCCGGTGCCGCGCCAGTGAGATCACTGCCGACGGGAAGCTCGCCTGGAAAATGAAGCTCGCCTGCGAAGGTGAGGGCGAGAAGTATCGCTCCAGTCCCCGGGTTTCCATTGCAGCGGATGGCAAGCTGGTGATGGACAACAGCCCGGTCGGGCCAGGAAAGCGCCAGACCTACGTGCGTTGTGAAATCGCAAAACCGCGGTGATGCCCTTACGCCTTCCCCGGCCATTTGGCGCGATAGCGGATTTCGCTGCCGTCGGCGAGCCGTCGCCACGTTCCGAACTCCGGCGTATGCGGAGCCCAGGCCGTCAGTCCGATCGGGTACACTCGGCTGGGCTGTCCCTGGATGTTGACGGCGAGCTGCCGGTGCGAGGTTCGGAACGCCAGTTCGACTTCGCCTGCGATAACGGGCTGATCGCCGTCACGATGGAAGCCGGTCGGGTTCAATTCGCCCGGCATGGTGTTGAGGTCGGTCTGCAATTCGATAGTGATGTCTTGCGGTGATTTCGGCACCGTTGCGCCGGCCGGAAGGCGAACCTCGAACACGAGCAGGGGAGTGGCGCCGTTCCGGTTGAGCCAGGGTGTGGCCGTCATGTACGCGACGCCCATGTAAGTGGCCGCAGCGGCAACGCAGAGCAGGGCGACGACGCCGAGCGACTTCAGGCTGTTGCGCGCGAGACCGCTATTGCTTGCATCCGCGCCGGAACGTGTCACCAGCCAGCTGGCAAGCACCACGCCAGCGATCGCTCCGATGGGTGAGTAGACGAACAGTGCCAACAGGCCAGACGTGATCGGGTCCGCCCGGTTGCCCAGATCGAGCAGTGAAAACAGCACAAAGGTCGCGACATAACCTCCGACCGCACCGGCAACGCCGGCAGCAATCCGCGACGAATTCTTCATGTCTGCCTCGACGTCCAGCAATGAACTGCCTGCGTTAGACGCAGCAGGCTGGTGACTTGTTCAATGCTTTCAGGGGACCGCGCGGAGCGGCGAGCCGCTCCGGCTGCGTCACTTCGCCACCACCTCGGGCACCCTGCCGGCCGGTGGGGTGTTGCGGCTCCGCTGGGTGCGCACGATACCGTCGATAATGGTCATGCCGATGCCCGGGAGGTCGCCGAGCTGCACGCTCTCCAAAATGTTCTTGCCGGCCGAGTGCTGCGCCTTGTCCATGATGACGAAGTCGGCGGAACGGCCAACTTCGATCAGGCCGCAATCCAATTCGCGCATCCGCGCCGTGTTGCCGGTGGCAAGGCAAAACGCGACCTCGGCCGGCAGGTCGCCAAGCGAGGACAGCATCGAGACCATCCGGAGAATGCCGAGCGGCTGTACGCCGGAGCCGGCCGGCGCGTCGGTGCCGAGGATGACGCGATGCAGATCGCCCATCTCGCGCGCGATGCGCAACGTGAACAGCGCCGAGCGCTCATTGCCGTTGTGCACGAGTTCGAGGCCGCGCTTGCAGCCCTCGCAGATGCAGCGGATCTGGTCGTCGGGAAGCGCCGTGTGGCCGCCATTGATGTGGCCGACCACATCGGTGTCGGCCTCCAGCACCACGTCCTTGTCGATCAGGCCGGAGCCCGGAATCGAGGGACCGCCGGTGTGGATCGTGCTCTGGATGCCGTATTTGCGGGCCCAACCGACCATTTTTCGCGCGGTGGGGCCGTCCTTGACGCCGCCCAGGCCAACTTCGCCGAGCAGCTTGACGCCGGCTGCGGCCAACTCCTTGAAGTCCTCCTCGACCATCTCGCATTCGATCACAGGCGCGCCGGCGTGAACCTTCACGCCGCCAGGCCGCAGATTCCAGAATGCGCGCTGTGCGAAGATCGCCATCGCCTTCAACCCGACGACGTCGCGCGGGCGGCCGGGCATATGCACCTCGCCGGCGGAAATCATCGTGGTGACGCCGCCATGCAAATTGCTGTCGATCCAGCCGATCTGGTTCTGGCGAGGCGTCCAGTCGCCTGCAACAGGGTGGACATGGCTGTCGATCAGGCCGGGCGCCACCGTGGTGCCGTTGGCCTCGACGATGGCGGTCGCGCCTTCGGTGTTGAGGTCCTTGAAGCGGCCGATCGCGGTGATCTTGCCGTTCTCGGCGACGATGGTGTCGCCGTCCAGGATCGGCTTTTCCAGCGCGCCGGACAGGATCAGGCCGATATTGCGGATCACGAGCTTCGAGGGTCCGGTGGCCTGGGGTGCGTCATGCGCCATGGAATGGGTCCTTGTCCTTAACTGCAACGCTTCCGATCTTGGGCAGCCTTGACCGCGGGATCAAGCCGGATTATTCATTAGTATACAAATGATCGTGTACAAACGACGCATAGCTGCCGCCTTGAGAACCGCCACGACGCGCCACGGAAGGGTGAGATGAGCAATTTCAATCAGGAAGCCGTCTTGAGCGTCCACCACTGGACCGACACGCTGTTCTCCTTCAAGACCACCCGCAGCCCGACCTTCCGCTTCCGCAACGGCGAATTCACCATGATCGGCCTTAAGGTCGGCGAGAAGCCGCTGCTGCGGGCCTACAGCGTCGCCAGCGCCAATTACGAGGACACGCTGGAGTTCTTCTCGATCAAGGTGCCGGACGGCCTGCTCACCTCACGGCTCCAGCATCTGAAGGAAGGCGACGAGATCATCGTCAGCCGCAAGGCCACCGGGACGCTGGTCATCGACAATCTGGAGGACGGTCGCAACCTCTACCTCATCGGCACCGGTACGGGCCTTGCGCCGTTCCTGAGCGTGATCAAGGACCCCGAAACCTACGAGCGCTTTGAGAAAGTCGTGCTGCTGCACGGTTGCCGGCACGTGAAGGAGCTCGCCTATGGCGAGATGATCACCGAGACGCTGCCGAAGGACGAGCTGATCGGCGAGTACATCCGCAACCAGTTGATCTACTATCCGACCGTGACGCGCGATCCCTTCCGCAATCGCGGCCGCATCACCGACCTCATCACCTCGGGCAAGCTGTTTTCCGATATCGGCCTGCCGGCCCTGGAAGCCGCCCACGACCGCGTCATGATATGCGGCAGCCCGGCGCTGGTGGCGGATACCCGCGTGCTCCTCGGCGAGCGGGGGCTGATCGAGGGCAATCACGGCGAGCCGGCCCAATTCGTCGTCGAAAAGGCCTTCGCCGAGCGCTAAGCCCGGAACTCCCGCGCAAGAAGACCGTATTTTCGCCTCCGGGCGCCCGTTGCGGCGCCGATTCGGCACGCGATACACTGCGGGAGCGAATCAGCGGAGTTCCCCCATGGTTGCGGACAGCGACAGCAACATCGCCTGGCACCGGGTTCAGTTGAAGAAGAACCGCGCCGAGTTGAAGGCGCTCGAGACCGCGCGCTTCACGATGGGCGAGATTGCATCTTCGAAACGGAACGGCCAAACCCAGAAGGCGATCGGGGAATTCAAGCGCAAGATCGCGCAGTCCGAGCGCGCCATCGCCGATCACGACAAGCGCACGCGCCGTCCGCTCACCACCGACCTGCAAAGCCTCAGCAAGGGCAGCTGGAGCAATTGGGACGCCTACACCAATCAGCAGCAGCGCAAGATCGGCCCGCGTTCGCCCGGGCGGGGGTGAGACTCGACTCTCACGCCTGCCACCGATGCCGAAGCGGAGGTTCCGTACCCCTTGCGTGGGCAATGACACGCACCATCTCGCTGAGACGCCATCAACCGCTCCGGTGATCACATGGCACCACGCCTCGATTTCACCAGCGAGGCCTTCTTTCGCGATCCTCCCAAGGCGATCGCAACGTTGCGCATGTCCGGTCCTGTGGTCGCGGCGCGATTTCCTTTCGTCGGCGACGTCTGGATCACCACGACCCATGAGGCCACGGCGCAAGTCCTGAAAGACGGCGCCGATTTCACGCTGCGCAAGGAGGATGGCGACGTCGCAGGTTTGCGCTGGTGGATGCCGAACTACGTCAGAACCATCGCCAGCAACATGCTGACGATGGACGAACCGGACCACACGAGGCTACGCAGCATCGTGGACGAGGCCTTCCGCCGCCGCGCGATCGTCGCGATGGAGCCGCGTATCCGCGCCGTCGCGGATGGTCTCGCCGACGAGCTGTTCTTGGCGGGAAGCCCGGCCGATCTCGTCCAGCGCTATGCCCGCATCCTGCCGCTCGCGGTGATCTCCGAGCTGTTGGGATTGCCATTGGCCGATCGCTCTCGCTTCATCGCCTGGGCCAATACAATGTCCTCGCTCACGAACGTCGCCAGCTTCTTCCGCATGCTGTTCGCGTTCCGCAAGATGCGAGCCTATCTCGAACGGCAGTTGCAGATTGCCCGCGTGCGGGGCGGCGAGGGCCTGATCGCGGAGCTGGTCCAGGTCGAGCGTGAGGGCGGCCAGATCACGCCAGACGAAATGGTGTCGATGGTGTTCCTGCTGCTCGCGGCGGGCTCGGAGACCACCACGCATCTCATCAGCGGTTCGGTCTACGAGCTCCTCAGAAATCCTGGCGTCCGCGACTGGCTGGCACAGGACTGGAGCCGCGTCGGACTTGCGGTGGAGGAATTCCTGCGCTTCGTGTCGCCGGTGCAGTTCTCGAAGCCGCGCTATGTGAGGCGGGATATCGAGCTTGCGGGCGTGCGTCTGAAGAAGGGCGATCGCGTCATGGTGATGCTCGCCGCCGCGAACATGGACCCGGCGATGCATGATCGTCCCGAGAGCCTCGATCTCGCACGCAAGCCGAACCGTCACATCTCCTTCGGAACGGGAATCCATTTCTGCCTTGGCCATCAGCTGGCCCGGATCGAGGCAGCGTGTGCCCTGGAAGCGCTGTTCGTGCGATGGCCGAAACTTGGCTTTGCTGTGGACGTGTCTCAGATCCACTGGCGCAAGCGACCCGGCATGCGTGCGATCGCGAACCTCCCTGTCGTGCCGGACGGCTACAGAGCACAGGCGACAGCGTCAGCTGAATCGATGATGGTTCGTTCCCGGCCAGCGGCGTGCTGAGACTTACACGCCCTCGGAAATTTTTCTGTACCCGGTCGCTAGGAACGGCATGTCGCTGCTTTAGTTGTTTTTGGGACATCGGAAGCCGGATGAGTTCCTCCGGTCGATGTCGCAGAACCAACATCAGGAGACAGCATCATGACTGGCAAGATGCCACCTGTTCCCGCCGAGAACCAAAGCCCGAAGGGAACCGGCGACGCCAAGCAAGTGTCCTCGACTGCCCCGCGCGGCCAGCAGCGTGCGCAAAATCCGGATCAGCAAGGGCAGCAGGGCAACATCAAGCAGAACACCACCAACCAAGGCTATCAGCAAGATCGCTGAGGAGCGGACTTTCATGTCGACATCCACCAAGACACCGAACAGCATCCGTCAGGGCGGACCTGGCGCATCGCACGAGAATGCGAAGACACCGCTCGAAGTGAAGAAGCCACCGGCGGACGACCCGCAGCGCAAGCACAGCCGCGTCTCCGGCGGAGGTGGCGAGCACGATTCACACCACAGGCATGACGAGGCCGGAAAAGGCGGAGGCAGGTGAGACATGACCAGTAAGCAACCCAAACTCTACGCACCGACCGAAAAGGATCTGCACGACAACCCCATGATCGGTGGATCGAAAGGCGCAACAATGGCCGGTATCTCGCCTGAGGACCTCGAGGACGCCTTGGGCGAGAACACGATCGAAGGCGACGTCGAGAACGACGTGAACGCCGCTGGCGGTATCGACAAGGACGTCGCACGCAGTGGCGCGCACCGACGAGGCCGCTAGCTCTGGAGGACAAACATGCAAGGCAAGAAGACCCACGAGCAACAGGTTCGCATCCTCGAGCGCAAGCCGGATGTTCCAGACGCGCGAGAGCTTGAACGGGCCCTCGGCCACAATCCGGAGGACACGGCGGTTCACCGAGCGCGACCTGAGGCGCGGCAGAGTGAATTTCCGGTGAGCCGAGGCGGCCTCAACCAGGAAAGCGACCACAACAAGCACAACGATTCCGGCCAGAGCGGCCACAAGCCGCCGAAACCAACGCCGGCACAGCAGAAGCACTGAGCCTCACGGGCGATCAAAGCAAGAGGAGAAAAAGATGCCAGGTGGTCATGGCAGCAAGACGCATTTCAGATCGGGCATGCACGGCAAAGGCGACGGCACCGGCGCCATGACGGACGTGCCCAAGGAGAAGATCGGCGACAACATGGTGCTGTCAAACCGCGACAAGGCACAGCACTCGGACATTCGCGGCATGGACGGCAAGTCGATCCAGACGGATCAATATCAGGATCACTCGGCTAACCGGCTCGATGAGGAATCGAAGGACGGCGATACCTGAGAGAGGCGCTCCTCCCGCTAAACTTGCGGACCGGTCTTCAGCCGGTCCGCTTTTTTGTCGGCCCGAGATCACGCTCCCAGCCGAACACGGAGCGGCCGTCGAGATCGGGCGAGGCCGCACGCTCTCCGGCGATATAGGCTTCGACCGACGGCCCGTGCGCGGTTCGCTCCAGCCGCCGCGCCTGGTCGTCGACGCGCTTGATGGCCTGCATCTCTTCCTCGCGTCCGAGCTTTGCGTTCTGGATCGCGCCCTTCAGCACGCGAATGGTCTCGTCGTAGACCTTGATCGGGACAGGGTAGGGATGCCGGTCCTTGCCGCCGTGGGCAAGCGAGAAGCGGGCGGGATCATTGAAGCGGTAAGGCGCGCCGTGTACGACTTCGGCGACCATCGCCAGCGAACGCACGGTACGCGCGCCAACGCCGGGCGTCAGCAGCAGCTCCGGAAAATCGACCGGGCCGCGCTCGGCCGCGGCCGCGAGTGTGCCGTGCAAGCGGCGCGCGAACACATCTTTTGGCCGGACGTCGTGATGCGCGGGCATGATCAGGTGCGGCAGCATCGCCTGAGCGGGCTCGGGCGCAGTCCCGGCGAGCCGCTCGAATTCGGAAAGGATGCGATCCGGGCCGAGATCGCTGAGGAGCTCAAGCTGCGCGGTGCGCGAGATATCGGCGCGATGGTCGGTGAGATTGACGATCTCGCCCTGCAGCGGCCCGTCGATCGCGCTGTGCGGCGTATCGACAAAACTCTTCAGCGCCTCGGAATGCCAGTGATAGCGGCGAGCCTGTCGCTTGTCGCCGTTCATGCCCTGCTGCACCACAGTCCATTTGGCGTCGGCGGTGACGAAGAAGCCGTGCAGATAAAGATCGAAACCGTCCTGGACCGCGGCGCTGTCCACCTTCGCCACAAGGCGACTCGCACGCGTGAGCTTTGCGCCGTCGAAGCCGACGCGGTCGCCGAGCTGCATCAGTTCGTCCGGGGTCTTGCGCGAGTGCTGGCCACGCCCGCCGCAGACATAGATTCCGAGCTCATCCTGGAGGGGGCCTAGACCTCGCTTCAGCGCGCCTATCACTGAGGTCGTGATGCCCGAGGAGTGCCAGTCCATCCCCATCACGGCGCCGAACGACTGGAACCAGAACGGGTGCGAGAGCCGCTGGAGGAATGCATCGCGTCCGTAGTGATGCACGATCGCCTGCGTGACGATCGCGCCGAGCGAAGACATGCGGGTCGCCAACCAGGGTGGAACCCGGCCGGTGTGAAGAGGAAGGTCGGCGCTGCCGGTCCGTCGAGTCATGATTGCTCAGAAATAGCGCAATTCGACGACGGATGCACCAAGGGGATGCTGCATTGCACCGAGTGCGGGAGCGAAGCCGCTCTAAATGCGTTGAGCGCGGACGCTAATGCAACGCGGGGAGACGCATGAATCTGCAAGCAATTATGGCCGACCTCGACGAGATGCTTGGCTGGGTGCCTTCCTGGTTCGTCGGTCTCAGCTTGATCTTCATCGCGATCCTGCTTGCTTTGTTCCTGTATCGGGTCGCGGTATGGCTCCTCAATCGTGCCTTCGGAACCCGCCTCTCTTTGCTGGCTGTGTTCATCGAGCGTACCGCAGGTCCAGCTAGGTTAGCCCTGTGTCTTGCTGCGGTTGCGCTGGTTCTGCCGCTTGCGCCGCTCGACGACATCATCCGCACGCCGCTGATGCGTGTGTTCGTCGTGGCTTTCATCGCCCTGATCGGCTGGATATCGATCCGGATCGTCGACATGAGCGCGGCGCGCTATCTCCAGAACTTTCGTGACGTCACCGAGAATCTCGTTGCGCGCAAGCACGTCACGCAGGTGCGGGTGTTCAAGCGGGTCACAGACACCATCATCGTCGTCATCACGGTGTCGACTGCGCTGATGACGTTCGATTCGGTGAAGCAATACGGCGTCAGCCTGTTCGCCTCGGCCGGCGCAGCCGGTATCATCGTTGGTCTTGCCGCCCGTCCGCTGCTGAGCAACCTGATCGCGGGCTTGCAGATTGCGATCACCCAGCCGATCCGCATCGAGGACGCCGTGATCATCGAAAACGAGTGGGGCTGGGTGGAGGACATCGCCTCGACCTATGTGGTGATCCGGCTGTGGGATTGGCGCCGCATGGTGGTGCCGCTGTCCTATTTCATCGAAAAGCCATTCCAGAACTGGACCCGCGACACCGCGTCCCTGATCGGCGTGATCGCGCTCCACGTCGATTATCGCGCCGACGTGCCGCGGATCCGGCGCTGGCTGGAAGAAGCAGTGAAGGAGTCCAAGCTCTGGGACGGCGAGGTGGTCAATCTCCAGGTGATCGACGCGGATTCTCGCACCATCGAACTTCGCGCCCTCGTCAGCGCCAGGAACGCGCCGCAGTCCTGGGATTTGCGCTGCGAAATGAGAGAGAAGCTCATCGCCTTCATCCGCGACGAGATGCCGGAAGCGCTGCCGCGCGAGCGCGCAATCCTGATCCCGTCGGGAGGAGGCGATGACGATGCCGATTTCGTGCGGCGTTCCGCGCCGCCCGAGAAGATGCGCGCGAGCGCACGCAATTGACTTACTCGCGCGTCGCGTTCGTGGCCGCGAAAGCCTGCCCGCTACTGGATCGTGTCGAGCGCGCCGGTTCTCATGCGAAGCACCTCACTGCGCGCGGATGTCGGCGGCCTTCATCACCGGCTCCCATTTGGTGGCCTCGGCATGCATGTAGGCATCGAATTCCCTCGACGAAGAACCGACCGGGGCTGCGCCGATCTTGCCGAGCGTCGACAGCACGTTCGGGTCCTGCAACGCCGTCTTCAGATCGGTTTCGAGCTTCGCCACGATCTCCGGCGGCATTTTCGCCGGGCCGAGAACGCCCCACTAGACGGAGACGTCGTAACCCGCCACGCCCGACTCGGCGATGGTCGGAACATTGGGCAGCGCCTTGGAGCGTTCGGCCGAGGTCACCGCGAGTGCGCGCACCGGGCCGCCTTCGATCTGGCCGATGGCCTCCGCAAGCGGATTGATGCTGAGCGGGATGTCACCGGCGATTACGGCGGTCAGCGCGGGCGCGCCGCCCTTGTAAGGGATCGCGACGATCTTGGTGCCGGACATGTATTTCAACAGCTCACCGGCGAGGTGCGCCGAGGTGCCGTTGCCGGACATACCGTAGGAGAGCTTGTCCGGCTCCTTCTTCGCCGCAGCGAGAAGATCGCCGAGCGTCTTGTAGGGGCTGTCTTTGGCGACGACGATCGCGAGCGGCGAGGAGGCGACTTCGGTGATCGCGGTAAAATCCCTAAACGTCTCGTAGGGCACGCTCGGATAAATGAACTGATTGAGGGGATGACCGCTCGCGACCAGAATCAGCGTGTAGCCGTCGGGGGCGGCCTGCGTCAGTGCCTGCGAGGCGACGATGCCGCCGGCGCCGGGGCGATTGTCGACCACTGGTTGCTGGCCCCAGGTCTTCGCCAAGGCCTGTCCGAGCGTGCGCGCGAGCACGTCGACCGCGCCGCCGGCCGCGTAGGGCACCAGGATGTGAACCGGTTTGCTCGGATAATTGTCGGCGGCCTGTGCGGCGCCGCCCGCCAGCAGCAGACCGGCACCTAGCATTAAGCTGCCGATCTTCTTGTTCAAATCCAGCATTTTCAGCACTCCTTGCGGGCGTTGTGCGCGGACCGCCGGCCTCGAGCCGTCCAGACGCCGCCATGGTTTTTGTTGACGAGACCTGATTTTTTGTACGATAGTACAAATCACATGATACGCAACGCCGCCAGCAAGGAAACGGCCCGCAAGCCGAACATGCGCGAGGCAATTCTCGCCGCGGCCGAGGAGCTGTTCGCCACCAACGGCTTCAACGCCGTGTCGGTGCGCGATATCGCGCAGGCAGCCGGCGCCAATCCCGGCAGCGTCACCTATCATTTCAAGACCAAGGACGGCCTGCTGCTGGAAATCTACCGGCGCCATTGCGGGCCAATGAATTTGCGTCGTTCCGAGTTGCTCGCGGCCGCCAAACGCGTGCGCGATCTCCAGGACCGGCTCGAAGCGATGGTGCGGGCCTATGTCGCGCCGGCCTTCACCTCGGGCAGTGATCTTGCCGGGGGCGGGGCGCGGTTCACGCGCCTGCGCGCGGTGATGTCCGCGGAGGGCAATGAGGTCGCGCGGAAAATCATCGCGCAGACTTTTGACGATACCAGCCACGCCTTCATCGACGCGATCCACGACAGCCTGCCGCACGTTCCCCGCACCGACATCGTCTGGCGCAGCCACTTCCTGCTCGGCGCGCTCTATTACTCGCTGGTGACGCCGGATCGCGTCTCCCGCCTGTCGCGCGGCGAGGCCGACGGCAGCGATGCCGCAAGCGCCATCGAGCAATTGGTGCAAGCCGCCGTGGCCGCGTTCCAGGCGCCGGCGCTCGATCAGGCTGCGCCGGCACGGCGGCGGCCCGTCGTCAGCAGCAAGACTTAAAGACGCGGTCTCGTTCGGCGGTTTATCTGATGGCAATGATGTACACGCCGACCATTCCGCCGCCCGATCCGGACACGCGCACGCCGAAGTTCAAGCTGCCGAAGCTGTCTTGCGACGCGCATTGCCACATCTTCGGGCCCGGCGCGAAATATCCCTACGCGCCGGGCCGCTCCTATACGCCGCCGGATGCGCCGCTCGAGCATTTCCGCACGCTGCATGCCAAGCTCGGGGTCGAGCGTGCCGTCATCGTCAATGCCAGTGTGCATGGCACCGATAACACGGTGGCGCTGGACGCCATCGCGCAGAGCAATGGCGCCTATCGCGCGGTCGCCAATATCGACGGCTCCATCACGGAGCGCGGGCTTCGCGTGCTGCACGAGGGTGGTTTCCGCGGCTGCCGCTTCAATTTCGTCCGCCATCTCGGCGGCGTCCCCGACAAGCGGGTGTTCGACCGTATCGTCGCGATGGTTGCGCCGCTCGGCTGGCACATCGACCTGCATTTCGACGCGATCGACCTGCCTGAATATGCCGACATGCTGACAAGGCTGCCGCTTAGCTACACGATCGACCATATGGGACGGGTGAAGGCGTCCGAAGGGCTCGATCAGCTTCCGTTCAAGATCCTGATCGAGCTGATGCAGCGCGACGAGAAATGTTGGGTCAAGATCTGCGGTTCGGAGCGGGTGTCGTCGGCCGGTCCGCCGTTCACCGACGCGGTGCCGTTCGCGCGAAAGATCGTCGAGACCGCGCCCGACCGGATCATCTGGGGCACCGATTGGCCACATCCCAACGTCAAGGCGATGCCGAACGACGGCGATCTCGTCGACCTGATCCCGCTGTTCGCGCCGGAGCCGGAGTATCAGCAGAAGATCCTCGTCGATAATCCAGCCCGCCTGTTCGAGTTCGAGGAATGACGGTGTCCGTGATCGATAAATTGCTCATCAAGGAAAGAGATAAATTGCTCATCAAGGAAAGAGGGGAATAAGCCCATGAAAGCAGGTCTCGTGATCACGGCCCATCCGGGCGATTTCGTCTGGCGCGCCGGCGGCGCCATCGCTCTGCATGCGAAGAAGGGCTATCGCATGAAGATCGTCTGCTTGTCCTTCGGCGAGCGCGGCGAGAGCCAGTTCGCCTGGAAGGAGAAGGGCGCGACGCTGGAATCGGTCAAAGGCGGCCGCAAGGATGAGGCGGAGCGCGCTGCCAAGCTGCTCGGCGCCGAGATCGAGTTCTTCGACTGCGGCGACTATCCGCTGAAGCTGACGGAAGCGCATTTCGACCGCATGGTCGACATCTACCGCGAGCTCAATCCAAGCTTCGTGCTGACGCACGCGCTGGAAGACCCCTATAATTTCGATCATCCGAACGCGGCGCATTTCGCGCAGGAAACCCGCGTGGTCGCGCAGGCCATGGGCCACAAGCCAGGCGCGCAGTACAAATATTCGGCGCCGCCGGTGTTCCTGTTCGAGCCGCACCAGCCGGAGCAATGCAATTACAAGCCGGACCTGCTCCTCAAGATCGACGAGGTCTGGAAGGAAAAGTACGAGGCGTTCCAGATTCTCGCCGCGCAAAAACATCTCTGGGGCTATTACGAGCGCGTTGCGCTCAATCGCGGCATCCAGGGCAGCCGCAACACCGGTGTGCCCATGACGTATGGCGAGGCCTATCAGCGCTTGTTCCCGACGGTAGCGGAGGAGCTGGCATGAGGCCCGTCGTCGTTCGCAACATTGAGCGAGCCGATCCCGCCGCTATGGCGGAGTACGGCGTCTCGACCGTGCACGAGGCCTATGGCCGCATCGGCCTGATGAAGCCATATCTGCGGCCGGTCTGGCCGGGCGCGGCGATCGCCGGTCCCGCCGTCACTGTGCTGGCGCAGCCGGGCGACAACTGGATGATCCATGTCGCGGTCGAGCAGTGCAGAAAGGGCGACATTCTCGTCGTCGGTTGCACCACCGACAACACCGACGGCATGTTCGGCGAGCTGCTCGCGACTTCGCTGCAGGCCCGCGGCGTGCAGGGGCTGATCATCGATGCCGGCTGCCGCGACGTCAGGGCACTGCACGAGATGAACTTTCCGGTGTGGTCCCGCGCGGTCTCGGCCAAGGGGACGGTGAAGGCGACGCTCGGCGCGGTCAATGTCCCCGTGGTCTGCGCCGGCGTCAACGTCGACCCCGGCGACATCATCGTGGCCGATGACGACGGCGTCGTGGTGGTGCCGAAGCGCTATGCGGCCGAGGTCGCCGAGAAGGCGAAGAAGCGCAACGCGGACGAAGGCGGCAAGCGCAAGCGGCTGGCTTCGGGCGAGCTGGGCCTCGACATGTACAGCATGCGCGAGGCCTTGGCGAAAGCCGGGCTCGTCTATGTCGACAATCCCAGGGATGTCTGAAGAGAAGCGGAGCGGGCCGATGGATCGTCTCAAGCTGAAGGCCGTGCTCGGCAGTCACCCCCATGTCCAGGCGGTGAAGAGCGGCGAGCTCCGCTCCGACCTGTTCGATCTCGATTTCGTCGAGTACACGCCGACCAACACCGCGTTCAAACCGATGGTGCGCGAGCAGGCCTTCGACGTCTGCGAGATGGCGATCGTCACCTATCTGATGGCAAAGGCGCATGGCAAGCCGCTGGTGCTGCTGCCTGCCACCATGCTCGGCCGCTTCCAGCATTCTTATGCGCTCTATAATCCCGCGCACGGAACCCTCGGGCCGTCCGATCTCGAAGGCAAGCGCGTCGGTATCCGCTCGTTCACGACCACCACCGGCGCCTGGATCAGGGGCATCCTCGCCAATGACTGCGGCGTCAATCTCGGCAAGCTCCGCTGGGTCACGTTCGAAGACCCACACGTCGCCGAATATGTCGACACCACCGAGCGCGCGTCGAAAGGCAAGAAGATCTTGCAGATGCTGCTCGACGGCGAGCTCGACGCCGTCCTCGGTGAGGCCTCAAGCGATCCGAAACTGAGGCCGCTGTTCCCCGATCCGGCCGCGGAAGCCGCCATATGGTACGCGCGCCGCGGCGTCGTGCCGGTCAACCATCTCGTGGTCGTGACCGAGCAGCTGACGAAATCGCGTCCTGACGTGGTTTCGGGCGTCTATGATCTGCTCAAGCGGAACAAGACCCAGATGGGGCCTGCGGCGACGCCCGATCTCGTTCCGTTCGGAATCGAGGCGAACAGGAAGCCGCTGGAGCTGATCATCGACTATGCATTTCAGCAGGCGCTGATCCCGCGCCGCTATGCGGTCGAAGAGCTGTTCGACGAGACCACGCGAGGACTGAACTGATGGCGGGCGATCCCAAGCGATGGCAGATCGGGCTGATCGGTTATGGCGAAGTCGGCAGGATCCTGGCCGAGGATTTGCGCCAGCAGGACATCAGGGTCACAGCCTATGACATCAAGCTCGGAGGCGAGCAGGGCGGCTCACTGAAGGAGCATGCGGAGAAATTCGGTGTCGGGCTCGCAGTCTCGCACGCTGAGCTGGCCGCGAAGTCCGATTTCATCATCTCCGCGGTCACCGCGAGCCAGGCCGTGCCGGTGGCAAAGGCCTGTGCGGCCGCGATCAATCAGAGCACATGGTTCCTGGATTTCAATTCGGCGTCTCCCGGCGCCAAGCAGCGCGCGGCCGCGCTGATCGATGGCGCCGCCGGACGTTATGTCGAGGGCGCCGTTATGACGTCGGTGCCGCCTTATCGGATCAAGGTGCCGCTGTTGCTCGGCGGTCCCGGCGCAAGGGAGCTGCAGCCGCTTTTGAACGCGATCGGTTTTGCGGCCAAGGTTGCAAGCGACAAGCTCGGTGTGTCATCGGCGGTGAAGATGTGCCGCAGCATCATGATCAAGGGCCTGGAGGCCATGGTGATCGAAAGCTTCACCACCGCGCGCGCCTATGGCATCGAGGATGCGGTGTTGGCTTCGCTGGCGGAAACCTTCCCCACGATCGATTGGGAGAAGCAGGGTGCTTATTGCTTCCAGCGCGTGATCGAGCATGGCCGCCGCCGCGCCGAGGAAGTACGCGAAGTCGCCGAAACCGTGCGTGAAGCCGGACTGACGCCGTGGTCCGCGCAGGGCACCGCCGAGCGGCAGGCCTGGGTGGCGGACCTCGCCGATGAGGGCCTGTTCGGAACGAAGGCCACCAAGGAGTTCGCCCGCAGCGCTGACTGGCGCACCGAGGCGGACCGAATCCTGGCGAAGATCAATCGCGAGAAATAGGGCGGCTCTTGCTCAGGACTTTACCGCGCAACAGCCCGTGAGCTCGTCCCGGACGCGTTCGATCAACGCCATCAGGTCTTCGGTCTTGCGGGCCAGCCGATCGTTCGCGACTTGGGTCCGGAATTCCGCGCGGATCACCCGAATGCACTTGTCGGCGGTGTCGAGCGTCAGGAGCATGCGCGTCAAGTCATCCTGGGTCCGGATGCTCGCCAGATCGAGGTTTGACAGGACATGCCCGATGCCGTCGAGCCGTTTTATCGCGGCATCGCCGGGCGTTCTCGCTCGAATGGCGTGATGGTCGATGCTGCTGAATGCGCTGAACATGTCGATGCTTCCCCGATGAATGCAGACATCAGTGCAGGTTCTGCTTTGAACGGCACCGCGGGACTGGCAATACGCTCAGCTATCGGCAATCAGCGCGGATCGACTATCCGGTATTCTACCGGATTCGGAATATGAGAACGATCGGCGGTAACATCGAACGGAAATAACGCGGCATCCGCCTCGCTTCAATGCAGATATGCGTCCAGAGCGGCTCAGGAGCCGGGGCGAAACAGAATGGGTCGTTGCCGCGCAAAAGTCTGCCGGCCGTTCTTGAAGCCCATCACGATATCCGGCAGCTCGGCGATCGCGAAGCGGCTGTCTTGCGTATCGAGCACGACGAGATCGGCGGGGTTTCCGACCCTGATGCCGTAATTCCGTAGGTTCATCAGCCGCGCCGGCAGCTCGGTCACGAGATCGAGGCACGCATCGAAGTCGTTCACCGAGGCATGCGCGACGTTGGCGTAGAAGTTCGCCATTCGGAGCAGGGAGGCATCGCCGAACGGCGTGAAGGGATTGAGCACGTTGTTGGTCGCGATCGAGCACACCACGCCGTCGCCGGAGAGCTTGTGGGCGAGCGTCAGCCCGCGTGGCGCGTTGTGGGTCGCTTCGCGCCCCATCAAATAGAGATCGGTTGCCGGCAGCACGGTGACGGCAACGCCGGCCTTCGCCAGTTGCGCTGTGGCGGCCTTCAGCCGCTCCGGTGGCAGTGCGGAGAGTTTCGTCGCATGGCCGATCGCCACGCGGCCCCCGTAGTTGCGCCGCTCGGTCTGCCGGCAGACCTCGTCGAGGTGCCACCAGGAGGGATCGAGATCGAAATCGAGATGGAGGTCGACATCCACGTCGAACGCCTCGGCGAGGTCGAAGATGCGTGCGAGATGGGCGTTCGGGTCGGTGTCCGTGTAGGGACAGCCGCCGATCACCTCGCCGCCGTCGCGCAGCGCCTGGATCAGAAGCTCCTCGCTGCCGGGATCGTTGGTGAGGCCTTCCTGCGGAAAGACACAGAGCGACAGGTCGATCGCCCAGGCATAGTCACGCTTCAGCGCCTTCACCGCCTCGAAGCCGCGCAAGCCGATGCGCGGATCGATTTCGACGTGGGTTCGCATGCGCGTGGTGCCGTGGGCGATGGCGCGTTCGAGCACCCGGGCGCCGCGCGCGTAGACGTCCTCGACCGAGAAATCCTTCTTCATCCCGGCGACGGCGCGGATCGCTTCCGAGACGCTGCCGTGATCATGCCCGCAGCGGCCAAGCAGGCAGGCCTTGTCGAGATGGATGTGGCTGTCGACGAAGCCGGGCAGGGCGAGGCGCCCGCCGACATCGACTTCGACGGCTTCGCAGGCGAGCTTCGGCTCGATCGCGGCGATGCGGCCGGCCTTCACGCCGATATCGACCGGTGCGGCGGATGATCGCAACAGCGTGTTGCGGAAGATCAGGTCGAGGGCGGTTTGGCTGGTCATGGCGTCTGATTCAGGTGGATAGCCTAACGGAAGCGGAGGAGGTGGGCAGCTCTAGATTGTGTGCAGTTCCGCAGGCGAATTGTTCAAAAAACGTGCATGCAATTCGAGGAGTGAATTGTAGAATGTGTCGGCCCCGGAGAACCCGTCATGTCCGCTCCTGCAACAGCCCAACGTCCGACAACCGACGCTGAGATCGTCGAAGCTTATCTCACGGCCTCGATGATACCCGATCCCGATGCAGCCGCAGCCTATATGAAGCCGGGGACGGTGATCACGTTTACAGGCGGGCGCGAATTCGGTCACCCGCGCGGGCCGACCGGCTTCAACGCAAAGCGCTATCGCTGGGTCAAGAAGAAGATGGATCGGTTCGACGTCTGCCCGGGCGCGGACGAGACCGTCGTCTACAGCGTAGGCACGCTCTATGGCGAGTGGATCGACGGCACGCCGTTCGAGGGCAATCGTTATGTCGATCGTTTCGTCGTCAGAGGCGGCCAGATCGTGAAAATGGATGTCTGGAACGACAGCGCGGAGCGCATTTTGGTTCAACGCGGGATCGAAGCCTAACCGCGCCGAGCGACTTTAGGCAGTTTGACGACGCGGTCCCTCGTGACCTCATCGGCGTAGGGCGCGAGAACATCGAGCAGATCGCGGCCGCGCTGCGGAGTCGGGGCGACCAATGCGCGATTGGCCACAGAATCCAGATGATGGTGCATCAATTCCATCACCTTGGCCTCGTCGCCCTTGGCGAGCGCGGCGATGATGGCGCGATGCTCGTTGATCGCGCATTCGGTCGAGTGCGGTCGGCTGTACAGCGACAGCGTCAGGCAGCAACGGTAGGCAACCTCGCTGACATAGCGCACCAGGATCGGGCTATTCGTCATCTGGGCGAGCAGGATATGGAATTCGGTGGCCAGCCGGATCGAGGCTGCGTCCGTGCCGCCACGCGCACGGTCTTCCGCATCGACGTGGTCGGTCAGCTCGCTGATCTGGCTCTTGGTTAGTTTGCCCGCGAGCTGGCGCACCACGAGCCGCTCGAGCTCGATGCGGATATCGAAGGCGTCGCGCGCCTCCTGCCAGCTCGGCGTCGCCACCACTGCGATCCGGTTGCGGCGGAGCTCGACCAGGCCTTCCGCCGCCAGTTGCCCTAGCGCGTGGCGGGCAATGGTGCGGCTGACGCCGAAGCGCTCGCCGAGTGAATCCTCGGGCAGCTTTGCGCCGGGCTCCAGCGCCTGCTCAATGATCGCGCGCCTGAGCGCGCGGCAGATCATGCTGACCTTGTCTGACGATTCGGAAGTCTTCCTGGTGGCGCGCGCCGGCATCGGCGATTCCTTGGGTGGGTGTCACCTCTGTTTAGCACGGCGTTCCGGCAATTTAGCGCCCCAATTGCATGCAGTTTGACGGTCCGATTGCCTAAATCGAATCCGCTTCGCAGGCACGGAATTCTCTCAGGACATTGATTTTACGAGCTTTGCCCGCTGGCATCCACCTTGCATGCACTTTGGCTGTGATGCGCATGCAACCCAACGCTCAATTTGACGGTCAGCCCGTTTCCGAAGAGGCCGCCGCGACAGCGATAGAGCTGTCCGAGGCGTCAGTGACCTTCGGACGCGGCGACCGCGCCGTGCCCGCTCTGTCCAAGACCAGCCTGAAGATCGCCGACGGCGAGTTTGTTGCATTGGTCGGCCCGTCCGGATGCGGCAAATCGACCATTCTGCGTCTCGTCAGCGGCCTGGTGCAGCCCACCAGCGGGGTCGTCATCGTCGGCGGCCGGGAGGTCGCGGCGCGCGCGCTGCGGGTCGGCATGGCCTTCCAGAACCCGACCATGCTGCCGTGGATGACGATCGAGCGGAACATCATGCTGCCGCTCAAGATCGTCGAGCCGTTCCGCTCCAATTTCCGCAAGCTGCGCAAGACAGCGTTCCGCGACAAGGCCAACGCGCTGCTGGAGCAGGTCGGCCTCAAGGGCTTTGGCAGCCACTTTCCCTGGCAGCTCTCCGGCGGCATGCTCCAGCGCGCCAACCTCTGCCGCGCGCTGATCCACGAGCCGCGCATGCTGCTGCTGGATGAGCCATTCGGCGCTCTCGACCAGTTCACCCGAGAGGAGCTGTGGACGATCCTCCAGAACCTCTGGATGACGCATAAGCCGACGGTGCTGCTCGTCACCCATGATCTGCGCGAAGCCGGCTTCCTTGCCAGCCGCATTTGCGTAATGAGCGCGCTTCCCGGCCGCATTCTCGACGACAGTCGTGTGGAGTTCGCGCGGCCGCGCACCGTTGCCATGACCTTCGAGCCGGAATTTGTCGCGCTGAACCAGAAGCTGCGCGCCTTCATCGAGGATGCGCGCGGCGCGGCCCAACAGAGGGCAGGCTGAGATGTCCGCAATCTATATCAGGCAGAAGGCGTGGTCGGCGGGACTGATCGTGCTGTTCTTCGTCGCGTGGGAACTGTTTTGTCTCGCGACCGGAATGTCGGATCTCGTGCTACCGCGGCCGTCGCAAGTATTCGTGACCTTGTACCAGCGCTTTCCGGTGTTGTGGCCCCACATCGTGCAGACGCTTGCCACCACAATGTTCGGCTTCGTGCTCGGCGTCGCGCTCGGTGTCGCGCTCGGCGCCACCATCGGCGTCTCCAAGACGGCCTATGACACCTGCTATCCTCTCTTGATCGGCTTCTCCTCGATCCCCAAGGTCGCGGTGGTTCCGATCTTCGTGCTGTGGTTCGGCTCCGGCACGGTGCCCGCGGTCCTGACGGCGCTCTCGATCTGTTTTTTCCCGATCGTCGTGAATATCGCGACGGGACTTGCGACCACCGAGCCCGAACTCGAAGACGTGCTGAAGGCGCTCGGCGCCAGCAAGTTCGACATCCTCTGGAATGTCGGCCTGCCCAGGACGATGCCGTTCTTCTTCGCCTCTCTGAAGGTCGCGATCTCCTACGCCTTCGTCGGCGCGGTGTTGTCGGAGACGGTCGCCTCCAACCGCGGCCTCGGTAACGTCATGATGACCGCGTCATCGAATTTCAACGTGCCGCTGGTGTTCGCCAGCCTGTTCGTGCTCGCCGCCCTCGGCGTCGCGCTTTACGTCGTGTTCTCGCTGATCGAGGGGCGTGTCACCGGTTGGGCCACGCGCAAGAACGACGTCATCGCCACCTGATTTTTTCAAACGTCACGCAACGAAGCTGAGGAGGTCTCGATGTTGAGAAAAGTAACTGCCGCAGTGCTGGGATTGGCCCTGTCCACGGGCGTCGCCGCGGCCGAGGACACCACGATCAAGTTCACGCTGGGCTGGAAGACGCAGGGTAGCGATGCCGCGTTCTTCTATGCCAAGGACAACGGTTTCTTCAAAGAGGAAGGCCTTAACGTTGTCATCGACCAGGGCGAGGGATCAGGTGCCACCGTCACGCGCGTCATGTCAGGCGCCTATGACGCAGGGTTCGGCGACGTCAACGCCATCATCCAGAACGCCTCGACCAAACCGCAGGACGCCCCCGTCATGGTCTACATGATGTGGAACCAGCCGCCGTTCGCGATTGTTGCCAAGAAGACCAGCGGCATCAACACGATCAAGGATTTTGAAGGGCACACGCTCGGGGGCGCGCAGGGCACGCCGACGACGCGGCTGCTGCCGGTGTTCACGCGCAAGAACGGCCTCGACGGCGACAAGATCAAGATCTCCAACATGGCGCCGAACCTGCAGGAGCCGATGCTGATCAAGGGCGACATCGATGCTGCTCTCGTGTTCAATATCACCAGCTACTTCAATCTCGTGCTCAACCGCCAGGATCCCGACAAGGATTTCAAATGGTTCTCTTTCGGTGAATACGGCCTCGATCTCTATTCCAACGGCGTGATGGTCTCCAAGAAGCTGATCGCGTCGAACCCGAAGGCGGTAGCGGGCTTGGTGCGTGCCATCAACAAGGGCGCGATTGCCGTCGCCAAGGACCAGAACGCCGGCATGAAAGCCGCGCTGAACTACGACAATCTGATCGACGTCGCAGTCGAGAAGCGTCGGCTGCAATATTCCTTCGACAAGCTGATCGTCTCGGCTGAGATGAAAGAAATCGGGATCGGTGACATCAAGGACGACCGCATGACGCGGGCTATCGGCATCGTGGTTGAGGGCTATCAGCTCGCCCGGGCGCCGACCCCGGCGGAAGTCTTCTCGCGCGAATTCCTGCCGCCGCGCGCGGAGCGGGAGTTGGTGTATACGGCCAACTGATTGGGAGGGGTGGTCATGGTCACGGAGATTGCGGCGACCAGCCTGTTCCGTGGCATCGATCGTGGTGTCTTCGACAATGTCGTGCTGCGGCACGACGGCGGTGTCATCACCGATGTTTTTGAAGGAGCGGGGCCAACCAGCGGTCCTCGCTCCTTTGTCATTCCAGCGTTCGTCAACGCCCATGACCATGCCCGCGCGACCGCGTCGTCCTTTGGTGCGGTCGGCATGCCCCTGGAGAGCTGGATCCTGCGGACCGCACTGGGTACGCCGGTCGATCCCTATCTGACCGCGGCCTCCGCGCTGGCGCGCTCGGCCAAGACCGGCTGCGCGGCGATGATGGTTCACTACACGCGGCCGAGCGGGACGATGCCCATGCTCGATGAAGCCAAGGCGATCGCGAGGGCTGCATCCGACGTCGGCATCCGCATCGCCTTCGCGCTGGCCGTGCGAGACCAGAATCCAATCGTCTATGGTGATGCCGAACCGGTCCTCACTGGGCTCTCCCGCGATGATCGCAAGACCATCGAGGACCTCTTTGTGCGCGTACCCATGTCGCCCAACGCCTATATCGAAATGACCGACGCCATTGCCGCGGCGATCACTGGCCCCATGGTCGATGTGCAGCTTGGGCCCGCCGGCGTGCAATGGTGCTCGAAGCCGCTCCTTGAAGCCGTTGCCGAGAACTCGGTGCGGACCGGCCGCCGCATCCACATGCACCTGCTGGAGACCGTGTATCAGCGCGCCTGGGCGGACCAGAACTTTCCCGACATGGTGCGATGGCTGCGCGACATCGGCTTCCTCTCCGAGCGGCTGACGCTCGCGCATTGCATCCACGCCCGCCCGGATGAGCTCGAGATGATCGCGGCCTCTGGCACGCGCATCGTTACCAACTTCAGCTCTAACATGCATCTGCGCTCAGGGCTCGCCCCGATCGCCGCCGCGCACAAATGCGGTTGTGCCATCGCCGTCGGCGTCGACGGGCTGGCGCTCGACGAGGATGACGACGTCCTGCGCGAGATGCGGCTGGTTCAGATGGTCCATGGCGGCCTCGGCTTCAGGCAGACATGGACGCCGGCCGAACTGTTCGCGCTCGCCGTCCACAACGGCCGGCGCGCTACCGGCGCGCCGGGGACGGGCGAGCTCGCGCCCGGCAATCCCGCGGACTTCGCCGTGATTGATCTCGACCGGCTCGACCGTGACCAGATCATGCCGGTTGATTCCATGGCATTACTGTTCGCCCGCGGCAATGCGTCCATGGTCAAGGAAGTCGTCGTTGCGGGGAAAACGATTGCCAAGGACGGGGCTTGTATTGGCGTTGACCTGCCGGCCATCGAGCAGGAGTTACGCGCGATGTATCGCGCCAATGTCGGCAAGTTCGCGAGCTTCCAGCGGATGTGGCCGCCGCTGTCAAATCTGCTATCTGGCTGGTTCGAGCAGCAGCTCACTTGCGAATAGACGGGCACGAATACACCTTGGCTGGCGTCGATATAAAACCGCGATAGCTGATAGGTACAACCTCGTCTGGCGGTTGGTCCTGCCATGGGTTACACCATCCGCGGCTGCGCGCCGGCGCAAGCCGCTGATCCCTGAGGAGCTCCCGATGCGTCTTCCCACTGTTGTCCTGGCCCTCACATGCCTTGCAACTGCCGCCTCAGCCGAAGACCTGTCGGGTACGCTTCAGAAGGTCAAAGAGACCAAGAAGATCACGCTGGGCTATCAGGAGGCCTCGGTCCCGTTCAGCTATCTCGACGGCAACCAGAAGCCGGTCGGCTTTGCCATGGATATCTGCCTCAAGATCGTGGATGCCGTGAAGAAGCAGCTCGGCATGGCCGATATCGCCGTCGACACCCTCGCCGTGACGTCGTCGAACCGGATTCCGCTGATGGTCAACGGGACGCTCGACCTGCATTGCTCGGCGACCACCAACAATGCCGATCGCCAGAAGCAGGTCGCATTCACCAACACGCACTTCCTCAGCGCAACGCGATTTGCGGCCAAGAAAGCCGCAAAGATCAACACCATCGACGATCTCAAGGGCAAGGCGGTGACGGCGGTGGCCGGCTCGGTCAACCTGACGCAGCTCGCCAAGGTCAACACCGAGCGCAATCTCGGCATCAATGTGATGCCCGCCAAGGACCAGGCCGAAGCCTTCCTGCTGCTGGAAACTGACCGCGCCCAGGCCTACGCGCTTGACGACGTGCAGCTCGCGGTCGCGATCGCGCGCTCGAAGGAACCACAGCTCTTCATGATCAGCGAGGAGACGTTCTCGAAGCCTGAGCCTTACGGGATCATGCTGCGGCGGGAGGACGCGCCGTTCAAAGCGCTCGCCGATCGCGCGACCGCGGAGCTATACGCGAGCCAGGAGATCGAGGTCCTCTACAAGAAGTGGCTGCAATCGCCGACGCCGCCGAACGGCCTCAACTACAACGTCCCCATGTCGGGCGCCTTGCGCAACGCCTTCAAGAAGCCGAGCTCCAGCTTCGACCCGGATGTGTACGTCGTGAATTGAGGCGAGGGCGCCAAGGCGCTGGTTGCAATCGGGCTGCGTGTCATTGTGCCCTCGCCCCTTGCGGGAGAGGGCAGCTCCGCTGGTTGATGCAGACACCCTCGGATGAGGGGGTTGTCTTCGCTGAGAGAGACCCCTCATCCGGCGCTTCGCGCCACCTTCTCCCGCAAGGGGAGAAGGAACAGGGCACTGTGCTCATCGGCCAGTGTGGGACGCTAGGCGTTCGAATATTTCTTCAACTCGAACCGCGCGATCTGGTTCCTGTGCACTTCGTCTGGGCCGTCGGCCAGACGCAGCAAACGCGCGGTCGCATAGGCTTGCGTCAATCCGAAATCGTTCGACGTGCCGCCGCCGCCATGGGCCTGGATCGCCCAGTCGATGATCTGGCAGGCCATGTTGGGCACGGCGACCTTGATCATCGCGATCTCGGCTTTCGCCACCTTGTTGCCGACGGTATCCATCGCGTAGGCGGCGTTGAGCGTCAGCAGCCGGGCCTGTTCGATCATGATGCGGGCTTCTGCGATGCGCTCCTGCGTCACCGTCTGCTCGGAAACCGGCTTGCCGAAGGCGACGCGGCTGCGCACCCGGCGGCACATCTTCTCCAGCGTGCGTTCGGAGAGCCCGATCAGCCGCATGCAGTGGTGGATACGGCCGGGACCGAGGCGTCCCTGCGCGATCTCGAAACCGCGGCCCTCGCCGAGCAGCATGTTCTCCTTGGGGACCCGCACATTGGTGAAGACGACCTCGGAGGCACGGTCGGGCACGCCGTAGAAGCCGAACACGGGCAGGGGACGCTTGACCTCGACGCCCGCTGTGTCCATCGGCACCAGGATCATGGATTGCTGCTTGTGGCGGTCCGCATTGTCGGGATCGGTCTTGCCCATGAAGATGCAGATCTTGCAGCGCGGGTCGGTCGCGTTGGTCGTGTACCATTTGCGGCCGTTGATGACGTAATGGTCGCCGTCGAGGACGATCGAGCTTTCGATGTTGGTCGCATCGGATGAGGCGACGGCAGGCTCGGTCATGGCAAAGCAGGAGCGGATTTCGCCTGCGAGCAGCGGCTTCAGCCAACGCTCCTTGTCCTTGTCCGTGCCATAGCGCTCCAGCACCTCCATGTTGCCGGTGTCGGGCGCCGAACAGTTGAAGACTTCGGGCGCGAGATGCGAGCGGCCCATGACCTCGCAGAGCGGGGCATATTCGAGATTGGTCAGGCCTGCACCGTGGCTGGAGTCCGGCAGGAACAGATTCCAGAGGCCTTCGGCGCGCGCCAGCGGCTTCAGCTCCTCGACGACCGGATAGACCTTCCAGGGCCCCAGTTCCTCCGCCTCGCGATAAAAGCGCTCCTCGTTCGGATAGACGTGCCGGTCCATGAAACTTTCGAGCCTGCGCTTGAGCTCGACGACTTTGGGGGACATCGGGTAGAGCATCTTTGGTCTCCTTGATCGATGGACAGGCCGGCGCGCGATCGGCTCAAGGGGCGCGATACTCTTTGAATTTCTCGCGCAGCGCCGATTTGAGCACCTTGCCGGTGCCGGTCATCGGGAACTCGTCCATGAACTCGACCGCGTCGGGCATCCACCAGCTCGCGATCTTGGGGCGCATGTGGTCGAGCAGCGTCTTGCCGTCGACGGTCGCGCCCTTCTTGCGGACGACGAGGAGCAGAGGCCGCTCCTGCCATTTCTCGTGGCTGATCGCGACCACGGCAGCTTGCAGCACATCGGGATGAGACAAGGCGACGTCCTCGAGCTGGATCGAGGAGATCCATTCGCCGCCGGACTTGATCACGTCCTTGGAGCGGTCGGTCAGCGTGACGTGGCCCTGAGGGTCGATCACCGCCATGTCGCCGGTGATCAGCCAGCCGTCGCGGTCGAGGCCTTCATCAAGTTTCATGTAGCCGGACGCAACCCACGGTCCCCGCGCGCGCAGATGGCCAACGCTCTTGCCGTCGCGCGGCAGCTCGTTGCCGCCGTCGTCGACGATGCGCAAGGCGGTGCCGAAACAGGCGCGGCCCGAAACCTGGCGGCGGTCGAACTTCTCCTTGTCGTCGAGATGTTCGGAGCCCGGCCGCAGGCCCGGCATCGAGCAGCCCAAGGCTTCGGTCATGCCCCAGGCCTGGATGTAGTCGATGTCATACTCGCGCTTGAGCTTCTCGACCATGGCGCGCGGCGGCGCCGAGCCTGACGACAATGTTGCACGGAGTGTCGAGAACCTGTTGCCGGTTCGTCCGAGCCAGTCGAGCAGGATCAACCAGAAGCTCGGCACGCCCGCCGACAGCGTCACCTTCTCGCCTTCGAGCAACTCGTAGAGCTTGTCGGGCTCGTAATTGCGGCCGGGCAGCACCAGCTTCGAGCCGGTATAGGGCGCGGTGAACGGCATGTTCCAGCCGTTGCCGTGGAACAGCGGCGCCATCGGCATCATCACCTCGCGCACGCCTTCCAGGTGCCCGGGCAGGAAGTCGAAATTGCAGGAGACCATGGTCTGCAGGATCGCGGCACGGTGCGAATAGATCACGCCCTTCGGATTGCCCGTGGTGCCGGAGGTGTAGCAGATCGTGGACGCCGATTTTTCGTCGAACTCCGGCCATGCGAAGCCGGCGTCGTTCTCCCGTTCCAGAAGCTCCTCGTAGCAATGGACGTTGGCAACCTTGGTCTCCGGCATCCGCTCGCGCGAGCACATCACGACATAGGCTTCGATCGATTTGAGCTGCGGCGCGATCGCTTCCACGATCGGCAGTGTGGCGCGGTCGATGAACAGCAGCCGGTCCTCGGCATGATTGACGATGTAGACGAGCTGTTCAGGGAACAGCCGCGGGTTGATGGTGTGCAGCACATAGCCCATGCCCGGCGCGGCGTAGAACATCTCGAAATGCCGGTGCGTATTCCAGGCCAGCGTGCCGACGCGGTCACCGGGCATCATGCCGAGCCTCTTGAGCGCCAATGCCATGCGCTTGATGCGCGGATGGGCGTCGGCATAGGTGTAGCGATGGATGTCGCCTTCGATCTCGCGGGCGACAACCTCGGCCTCGCCGTGATAATCGGCGGCATACTGGATCAGGCCGCTGATCAGGAGCGGCATGTCCATCATCAATCCCTGCATCGTGTCCTCCGGACCGCCATGTCGTTGCATGGCGTACGCTTTGTGATGTGAGCTTGAGGTTAGCGGAACGCCACGCGACGTTCACGCAAAAAGCGAGGGACGTGATTGCGCGCGTCTCTTTTTCAGGGCTAAGTGATGCGAGCTGCCGGCGAAGCAGTGTCCGCCGGGGAGGAAACGGATGTCAGCGCAAAGACACAAGACCGGTGCAGCCGGCGAATCTACAATCGACATTGCGGCACTCCGTGCGCGCTATCGCGAAGAGCGCGATCGTCGCCTGCGCACCGAGGGCAAGGCGCAATATGTCGAGGTGACCGGCGAGTTCGGGCGCTATCTCGACGATCCCTGGGCCAATTCCGGATTTGCGCGCGAGGCTGTCAGCGAACAGACCGAGGTGCTCATCGTCGGCGGCGGCTTCGGCGGCCTTCTGTGCGGCGCGCGACTGCGCGAAGCCGGCATCGATGATTTCCGGGTCGTGGAAAAGGCCGCCGATTTCGGCGGCACCTGGTACTGGAATCGGTACCCTGGCGCGGCCTGCGATACCGAGAGCTACATCTACCTGCCGTTGCTGGAAGAGACCGGCTACATGCCGGTGCGCAAATATGCGCGAGCACCCGAGATCTACGAACATTCGCGCCGCATCGGCCGTCACTTCGGTCTCTATGAGCGCGCGCTGTTTCAGACCGTCATCACGCGCATGGAATGGCAGGAGCAGGAGGCAATTTGGCTGGTCGAGACCGATCGCGGTGATTGCATCCGCGCGCGCTTCGTCATTCTTGCCGGAGGCCCGCTGAGCCGTCCGAAGCTGCCGGACATTCCCGGCATCGAAAGCTTCAAGGGACACAGCTTCCATACCAGCCGCTGGGATTACGCCTACACCGGAGGCACGGCCGAAGGTGGTCTGACCGGTCTTGGCGACAAACGCGTCGGCATCATCGGCACCGGCGCCACCGCCGTGCAATGCGTGCCGCATCTCGGCCGCTCGGCCAAGGAGCTCTACGTCTTCCAGCGTACGCCGTCGGCGATCGGCGTGCGCGACGACCGCCCCACGGATCAGAGCTGGGCGCAGGGGCTCAGGCCTGGTTGGCAGCGCGAACGCATGGATAATTTCACCGCGGTGATCTCGGGCGAGCCCTTCGAACAGAATCTGGTGCAGGACGGCTGGACCGGCCTGCTCGGCGAGATCCTGCTGGCGCCGCGCCGCCAGCCCCAGCCGGTGACCTCGATCGAGGAGGCGCTCAAGGTTATCGAGCAGGCGATTATCGCAAGATGGAAGAGATCCGGGCGCGCGTCGATGCGATCGTCAAGGACGAGGCGACGGCTTCGGCGTTAAAGCCCTGGTACAAGGCCTTCTGCAAGCGGCCGTGTTTCCACGACGAATATCTCGACACCTTCAATCGCCCCAACGTGCATCTCGTCGACACCAGGGGACAGGGCGTCGAGCGCATCACCGAGAACGCGGTCGTGGTCGATGGCAAGGCTTATGAGCTCGACTGCCTGATCTATGCCAGCGGCTTCGAGGTCGGCACCGACTACGCCCGCCGCATGGGCTTTGAGGTCTATGGTCGCGACGGCATCAGCCTGTCCGCGCGCTGGCGCGATGGCGTCAAGACATTGCACGGCTTCTACAGTCGCGGCTTCCCGAACTGCTTCCAGATCGTCACGGTGCAGGCCGGCCAGAGCGCCAACTTCCCACACATCATCGACGCGCAGCGCACGTCGCCTATGTGATCGCCGAGGCGCGCAAGCGCAAAGCCCGGACGCTGGAGCCGACGCTCGAGGCCGAGGACGCCTGGGTCGAGGAGGTGGTCAAAGCCGCGCTCGGCCGCCAGACCTATCTCGCCGAATGCACGCCCGGCTACTACAACAATGAAGGCGTGTTTGATCCGATCGCGGCGAGAAACAGCCAGTATTGGCGCGGGCCGGTGGCATTCCTGCGGCTGCTCGACAAGTGGCGCAAGGAAGGCAATTTGGATGGACTGGAACTGTCGTATGATCACGCCATGGAGTCGGCGCCTTCGTCCGGGTAAGCTCGGGCATTGGATCGCGCCAGAGAGAGGACATCGGACATGATCAGGGGCAGAACTGTAGCTGGGGCGGTTTTTGGGGCGATGACGCTGCTCGGCTGCCTGGCGCCCGCCGCTCACGCCGCGCAATGCGGCAGTTCGTCGGCCGGCTTCGAGGCCTGGAAGCGCGAATTCAGCGCGGAGGCGCAGGGCAAGGGCGTCGGCCAGACTGCGCTCTCGGCGCTGATGCAGACCAATTACGCCAGTGCCACCATCGCGGCCGACCGCGGCCAGCGCAGTTTCTCGCTGACGCTCGACCAGTTCCTCGCCAAGCGCGGCGCCACCACCATCGTCGCCAAGGGCCGCCAGCTCAAGCAGTCGCAGGCCGCCTTGTTCGCCTCGATCCAGCAGCGCTATGGCGTCCCGCCGGGGCCGCTGATCGCGATCTGGGGCATGGAGACCGGGTTCGGCAGCCAGCGCGGCAACCAGAACATGCTCTCCTCGATTGCGACGCTCGCCTATGACTGCCGCCGTCCCGAATTCTTCACCGAGCAGCTCTATGCGGCGCTGAAGCTGGTCGATCGCGGCACGCTGTCGGGTGCAACCCGCGGCTCGATGCACGGCGAAGTCGGCCAGACCCAGTTCATGCCCAAGAACATCCTGGCCTATGGCACCGGCAATCTCGAAGTTGCCGCCAATGCGCTGAACTCGACGGCGAATTTCCTCAAGGCCCATGGCTGGCGTGCAGGAGCCGGTTACCAGCCGGGCGAGCCGAATTTCGTCGCCATCGAGGCCTGGAATGCCGCCGGGGTTTATCAGAAGGCGATCGCCCTGATGGGACGGCAGATCGACGAGGGCGGAGGAACGGCCGCTTCGCGTTGAGCAGCTCAGCAAGGCGTGATGCGCCGACAAGAGAAAGTTGTTGCCATCAGGAACCGACGGCACGAGGTTTGCTTAGATCGAACAGGGCTGGGCATGAGGAGACTCAACATGGCAACCCAGATCGTGATGGACCAGACTGGCGACACGCGCCACGAGTTTGATCCTGGCAATGCCGAAGCGCTGGCGCGGGCCGAACGGCGCTTTCGGGAGCTGACCGGAGCGGGCTTCACCGCCGCGCTGCGAACCGGACCTGGCGAAGTCACCCGGATCCGATCGTTCGACCCGACCGTGCAGGAAACGCTGTTCTATCCCCGCCTGGTCGGCGGTTGATCTGAGCTGCTCATGATCGCGGCAGTCTGGCTCCGCGCGCCGGCGCGTGCGCGTCTGCATGCGCTACGCGAACTCTATCGGCGCTTCTTCGGCGAGAACACGCCGGATGCCCGCGGCCGCCGGCTTCTGGCCGATTGGCTGTCGCCGGCGCAGCGCGCGCAATTCGAGCAGCACCGGCATTTCGATGTCGTCGGCTGCGATACCGGCAAGACCTATCGCATCCATTATGGCACCGCGGCCAATGTCCATGAGATCGATGCGGCCGGAAATGCGACGATGGGGTGGTGCTTCGTCCCGTCAGGCTTTCTCGTTCCCGGCGACGTGATGCTCGCACAGAAGATCGCGCTCGAGACGGACGAAAGGGGAGCTCTCGCGCTCGCCAACAGGTTTCCGCCGGCAACCCATTCGGAGCACTTCTACCGGCGGCCGTTCTAGGGCAAGGCTATCAGTGCACGGCTATCAGTGATGTGTGGTGCGATAGGCATCCACCGCGTGCGCTGCAAAAACGCCGACGCTGCAAAGCGCGAGCAAGGCCGAGATCAGCTCGATCATAGCTCGTCCTCCTGCGGTGGCAGGGCAACGAGGTGCTGACAGCAGGAGTAATCCCAGATTAGGTCGAGGAAGAATTGCATGGTGGCCGTCCCTGTATGATTTTGACAACCAGATAACCGGCCATCTGTTTCAGGCGTGTTTCGTCGCATCTGGAAACGGGTTTCTTGGGGAACCCCCGGGCTGGTTTGTGCGCTGCGGAGCCGCTACATCCCGCTCTTGCTCAATTCTGTTAGCGCGAGGCGGCGCATCACATTGCGAGGCGAAATCATGGCGCGGGTCGAGTGGTTCGACGATCTCACCATTGGAATGCAGTTCAAATCCCCTGAAGTTCACGTCACCGAGGCCGACATCAAGCGGTTCGCGGCAGAGTTCGACCCACAGCCGATGCATCTCGACCACGAAGCCGCCAAGCAGACGCTGTTCAGGGGTCTCGCTGCCTCGGGATGGCACACCGCCGCGATTGCCATGAGCCTCGCGATCCAGACCCGCCCCTTCGGCCCGCATCCGCTGATCGGTGCCGGCGTCGACGGGCTGCGCTGGACCATCCCGGTACGGCCCGATGACCGCCTGCATCTGGTCGGGGAGGTCATGAGCCTGACGCCGTCGAAGTCGAAGCCGCAGGGCATCGCGCTGGTGAAATGGACGATGTTCAACCAGAACGGCGAGGAGGTTTACACCTTCACCCCGATCGCGATCGTGCCGCGGCGGGAGTAGGGCGAGGTCGGCGTCCTACGCAAACCGGGGGAAGCCCTTGCGAGCCGCCGGCAGAGGTGGTCATCTCGGTCCGGGGAACACGCTGGAGGCTGACATGAAACGATCTCTTCTCGCTGTCGGGTTGCTGGCCGGCGCCTTGAGCGCAGCCGCTTTGACCGCAAGGCCGGTGCAGGCGCAACAATCCAAGGTCGGCGACTGGACCATCGAGAAGCGCACGCAGGACGCACATTGCAATGCGAGCCGCGGCTACAAGGACAAGCAAGACGAGAACCGGGACTACGTCATCGTCATCACCCATTCCGAGAAGGCGATCGTGATCGTGATGATCTATGACGGTTGGGAGTGGGACAAGGTCGGCGAGATCCTCCGGGCCGATGTCGGCACCGATGACGCCGATATCATGAAGAAGGCGAAGTGGGAGGTCATGGACAAGACCACCGTTCGCGGCATCTTCGAATACGATCAGTCCATGATGGACCGGCTGTCCAAGGCCAAGCGTCTCTCGCTCGATTTCGAAGACGATGACGACGACAGCATCGAGATGCAGGTGCCGCGTGCCGGTGAAGCGCTGGCGGCGCTGAAATTCTGCGAGGAGAATCGCAAGTAAATTGCCGGCGCCGGATGCGACGCCGGCGGGATCGGTGGCCGCAGGATTTTGCAGCGCGCACGGCGTCTGACGCATCGCACGCGTGACTGATCGCACACAGTCGGCGCGCTGTTCGCATATATCCTAGTCTTTGGCGAAAACGTCCAAGCCGCATCCTGCGGTTGACGTTACGCAAGGACGATGTTCGATATTCCAGCATTTCGTTGCAACGTTTTCTCCGCGTCGAAGGCGGCGATTGACCGGTCCGTCTCCTTCGCCAGTCCCCGGATCGCCATCTATCTCGCGCGGGCGAGCCATACGCAGATTGCGTCGTCCGGCCGATGACAATCCTCCACGCAAATCGATTCTCGTCCCTCGTCGGCGAGATCTACGACGCGGCGGTCGATCCCGCGCTGCGCAACGGGGTGCTGGAACAGGTTTCGCATTTCGTCGGCGGATGCGCCGCGACCATCCTGTCCAGGGACAGAGCCAAGCTCTCGATCGAGATCCACGAGCATTTCGGCACCGAATCCCGCTTCCGCCAGCTTTATCGCGACCGATATGTGGAGCTGGACCCTCTGCTCGATCGTCATCTCACGCTCGCGGCGGAGCAGACGATCGGCGTAGCCGACATCATGCCTCAGGCCGATTTCCTGGCAACGAGCTTCTATCGCGAGTGGGTGGAACCGCAAGGAGCGATAGACCTTGCAACCGTTGCGCTTGAGAAGTCGGACACGCGCGCCACGATCCTGCAGGTGTTGCGCCACCGCTCGCGCGGTATCGTTGACGAGCCGATGCGTGAGCGCATGCGGCTGCTTGCTCCGCACCTCCAGCGCTCCAGGATCATGGGCCGGCAGATCAGGGCACGCTCGCATACCGTGGACGACCTTGCCGAAGTCCTGGATAGACTGAGCACGGCGATCTGCCTGCTCGACGCAGACGGCCGGGTCGTGCATGCCAACGCAGCATGCCGCGAGCTGTTCGCCGATGCGAGCCTGCTCGCCATGGTCGGCGACCGGATCGTGGGCCGCAACACCCAGACCGACAAAATATTCCGCGGTCTGTGCGAAACAGATTCAGGCAGCGAAACTCGTTCCGCTGCCCGCCGTCGGATCGAGCTTGCGACATCAGTCGATGGGCAGCACTATCTGCTCCACGCTTTTCCCCTGAAGCGCGATCGCACTCCATCGCGAGATGCTGCAGCCACGGTGCTCTTCGTTCAGAAGGCATCGGCGGCGACATGGCTCGCAGCCGATGCGATCGCTGCGGCATTCAAACTGACACCGTCCGAATTGCGCGTTTTGATGGCCATTATCGAGATTGGCGGCGTTCCAGACATTGCGGCAAAGCTCGGCATCGCCGAAACGACAGTGAAGACGCATCTCGGCCGCCTGTTCGAGAAGACCGGCGCTGGCAGGCAGGCCGACCTGGTCAAGATCGCCGCCGGCTTTGCCGTTCCATTCGCGCGTCGAACGAACGGTAGTGACGACGTCGTGTGATCCATTTCACCTGGTTTGCCGGTATCTGCCGTGATCTCAATCCATTGTGATGAGCCGAGCTCCCGTGTCCTCCGAATGCAGGACGCGAGTCGTTTGATACTTTCGTATATCGCGTTGCAGAAAAGTGAAGAGCAGCGAGCGCCGTGAGGAGATGCCGCGATGGCATCGAACGCGAGTGTGAGGAAACGACAGCGCGTGGCCGGACCTGCTCGTCGGTTGGAGGATTGCAGTGAGCCAGTTTGATTTTTCCGTTCTCAATGTTTCAACGAATGAAATTCCCGAAAACGAGCGTATCCCGCTGCTTCGCGATTTCTACTGCCGCGGGGTGTTGAAGGCGGAGGTCGAGGCCAAGGAAGGAAAGCCGGCTGCGGCGAGCTTCACGTCCCACGTCCTGCCGGAAGCTCAATTGCTGATCGGAGGATTGTGCGGAGCGCGCGTCATTCGCACCAAGCACCTGGTTGCCGATGGCGACGACAGCCTGGCCCTGATCGTGAATCGATCGGGCGTGCTTGGGATATCCGAAAGGGGACACGATCTGAGCCTTCGTGCAGGAGAGGCGGTCTTGACGAGCGCGGAGGACGTCACGACGTTCGAGCGATTGTCGCTCGGCAGCTGCTTCTCGCTGCGCGTGCCGAGACGCGTGCTGGCGCCGATGATCGTGGATGTCGATGACGCCGTGATGCGTGTCATGCCGGAGAGCTCAACGGGACTTCGATTGCTGGTCGACTACGCGGTGACGCTGGTGCGGGAGAAGGCGTTCGCGATGCCCAATTTGCGGCAGCTCGGGGTCGGGCATCTGCACGATCTTCTGGCGATCGTCCTCGGTGCCACCAATGAGCCGCGGGAGCTGGCCGGGCGGCGCGGCGTCAAGGCGGCACGGTTGCAGAAGGCCAAAGTTTCCATCGCCAACAATTGCTGGCGGCAGGATCTGTCGGTGGCCACGGTCGCCCAGGAGCTCGGCGTGACGCCACGTTATCTCCAGCGCCTGTTCGAGGCCGACGGCAAGACGTTCTCGTCGTTCCTGATCGAACAACGCGTCAAGCGGGCCCATCGCATGTTGCGTGAACCCGGGTACGCCGAGCGGACGGTCAGCTCGATCGCCTACGATGTCGGCTTCGGCGATCTGTCATACTTCAACCGCTGCTTCCGGCGGACTTATGGCGCCACGCCCAGTGACGTCAGGAGCCGCGAGATGTCGTGACCCCGCGCGATTGAATTTCAGGTCAAATGCCGATTGGAGACGGCACGGGCGTGCACCGCCCGCAGTTGGAGTGTTGCATGCGCCGTTTTTTCTTTGATCTTATGCTCGGCAATATCGTGAAGATCGATCCGGGTGGCATGGTGTTCGAATGCCCCGAAGCGACATTCGTGGTGGCCAACGAGATGGCAAGCCACCTGTTCGTCTGGCGCGACGATTTGCGCGGCCGCGATGCCTGCATCCGGGTCAGAGACACCGACGGGCGCGAGATCTATCGCGCCGCGGTCTGGTCTGAGAATGTGGAGAAGGTCGGCTGGGACGAGATGTGAGCCTCCAGGTGCGGTATCGCGACTCTGCATCAGTAGCCCCCGAAGCGGATATCCGTTCGTTGCCTGGCCGGCGCCTCCTCCGATCGGAGGATGCCGCATGCTGTGGTTGTGGTATGTTTGGTGATATTGATCACCCAGGCCATTTATAGCCATGCACGGACCGCGGAAACTGCCCGACCTGGTCGAGGCCATCTACGATGCCGGGCTCGATCCCTCGCTGTGGAATAACGTCGTCACGGGCATCCGCGACTTCGTCGGCGGCCAGGCCTGCGGGCTGTTTTCCAAGGACTCGATCAGCAAATTCGGCGTCACGCACTATTATTGCGGGGCGGACCCGCACTACATCCAACTCTATTCCGAGACGCATTCGAAATTCGATCCCCTGACGGTCCTGCCGCCGCACGGCCAGATCGTCAGCATTCCGGATCTCGTCAATTTCGATGAATATCGGCGAGGACGCTTTTACCAGGAATGGATGCGGCCGCAGGGTTGCAGCGATGCGGCCAACGTCGTGCTCGAGAATTCGAATGCGAGCTGCCCCGTGATGATGACGGTGCTGTCGGGCCGCCGGATGGTGGATCCGGTGATGAAGCACCGTCTCTCGCTGATCGTCCCGCACGCCAGCCGCGCATTGCTGATCAACCGCGCCATGACCTCGCAACTGACGCTCGCGACGGCACTGGCGGAGGTCCTGGACAATCTTGCCTGCGGCATCTTCCTGCTCGATGGCTTCTGCCGGGTGGTGCACGCGAATTCCGCGGGGCACGACCTGCTTGCGGCAGACGATCTGGTTCGGTCCGTTGCGGGGCAATTGGTGACCAGCAGCGCGGAGGCCAATCAGACGCTGCGGGAAGGGTTCGCGACCCGCAATGAAATTGCCCTGCTTGCCGCAAAGGGGCAGGCGTTTTCGCTGCTTTCGCCCTCGGGCGAGCGCTACGTCGCGCATATCCTGCCGCTGTCGTCCGTCCTGCGGGGCGGCGGCGAGCGGGTGGTTGACGCCATCGGTGCGCTGCTCCTGCGCAAGGTATCGCTCGGCGGACAGTCCTACGGCGAATTGATCGCGCGGACCTTCGACCTTACACCGGCCGAGCTGCGCGTGTTCCTGTCGATCGTCGAGGTTGGCGGCGTCCCGGAGACGGCGGTCGCGCTCGGTATCGCAGAAACGACGGCGAAGACGCATCTGCATCGCGTGTTCGCCAAGACGGGCGTTTCGCGTCAGGCCGATCTCGTCAAGCTCGCGGCAGGATTCTCCAATCCGCTGATCAACTAGGCGGCTGATTGTGCCCTCGGGATTGAACCTTTCGCTCCCTCGCCAGACTCACAGGAGCCGCCGGGCATGAAGAACATGTCGCCACCTCCATGTGTCACTACTGGCTCTTCCGATGCCCCGACTTCCAAAACCGTCCGAGTTGATCGAGACTATCTATGACGCGGGTCTCCGCCCGGAGTTGTGGAGTGAGGTCGTCGTCAAGCTCAATGCCTTCATCGGCAGCCAAGCCTGTGGTCTGATTTCGAAGGACCCGGTCAGCAAATCAGGCGCGACGCATTATTATTGCGGGGTCGATCCGCACTACATTCAGCTCTATGCGGAGACCTACTCCCGGTACGACCCGCTTGCTCGGCTTCCGCGCTATGGCGAGGTGCGCAACATCCCCGATCTCGTGGATTTCGACGAATATCGCCGCGGCCGATTCTACCAGGAATGGCTGCGCCCCCAAGGTTGCGTCGACGTCGCCAATGTGGTGCTGGAGCAGTCGAAGTCGCCCTGTCCGATGCTGCTGACCGTGATCCCGGGCAGGGAGATGCTCGACGCCGAGCAGCGGGCGCGAATGCAGTTTCTGGCTCCGCATGCGAGCCGGGCGCTGTTGATCAACCGGGCTATCGAGCGGAAGCAGCAGCGCGCGATCGCGCTCGCCGACGTCGTGGACCGACTGAATGCCGGTGTCATCCTGCTCGATTCGACCTGTCATATCGTCCACAGCAATCCGGCCGCGGAGACGATCCTGGCCGTCGAGGATGTCCTGCGATCTGTCTCGGGCCGGTTGGTGGCAAGCTCCTCCGCTGCAAATGCGGCCCTGCGCGATATTTTCCATGACGCAGGCGAGGTCGCGTTGGCTGCATCTTCGGGGCGGAAAATTTCGCTGATGTCGCATGACGGTTCCTACTACGTCGCGCATGTCATCGCGCTGCCATCGCTGCTGCGCGACGGTGCGGCGGAGCGTAGTTCGGCCGTCGGAGCCTTGTTCATCTGGAAAGCGGAACTCGACGGGCGCTCCAGTGCCGGTCTCATTGACCGCACCTTCGAACTCACGCCTGCGGAACTGAGGGTCTTGCAATCGATTGTCGATGTCGGCGGTGTGCCGGAGACGGCGGTTGCGCTCGGCATCGCGGAGACGACGGTGAAGACGCATCTGCATCGCGTGTTCGCCAAGACCGGCGTTTCTCGTCAAGCGGATCTCGTCAAGCTCGCAGCTGGATTCTCCAATCCGCTTGTGCACTGAGACGCGTTCAAAAACGCACGCGAGTCGCTGCAGCTCGCAATAGGTTCAATCAGAAGCATCATTAGAAAGTTATCGCACGTCGTTCAATCGAATGACGCGATTCTCCGCGTTGTCTTCTACTAGACGTCACACGATCTGTTGTTCGACCTATCAGACATTTGTGTGAAGCAACTCACTGCGAGCGGAAGTGAATTCCGTCAATCTGTCGTACAGGTTGAGAGGAGATTGTCATGCGAACGGCGTCACCGGTTTCGGCAGGCAGGTTCCGCGACATCGTGGCCCGCATTGGCGCGGCACTCCGCGCGCAGCGGGAAATCGACTCGCAGCGTGTGTTGCGGCGCTATCGCCACCTGCTGGACCAGCCGCACGACGCGCCGTGTTTGAATGAAATTATTCCCGTCTCCGGTGAAGAGGATACTTTAGAAAATGCCAACGGAGTTGATCCGCGGGAGCGCACGACCGGCCACCCCAAATTCGAGCGTGCGTAATGTCAGCATCGTCGCAATCGCGGTGACCGCAGCGCTCGTCGTGCTCCAACTGGTCGGCCTCACGATGCTGGAGCGATCTCATGCTTACGCAATTCCGTCGGTTCCACTCGGGCCGGCGCTTTGCACGGAGAGCGCCGAGGTCCCCGTCTCGCAAATTCCCTACGATTGACCGGAGGGCGGATTGTGCCTGATGTCACGACTCTGATGCTGCTCAGCGTTGCCGTGTTCGCCGGCGCCTTCGTCTCCGGGCTCTCGGGATTTGCCTTCTCGGCAGTGGCGGGCGCCATTCTGCTCCGGGTGTTTCAGCCGCTGGAAGCCGTGCCGCTGATGATGGCGTGCAGCATCGGCGTGCAGGCCACCAATCTTTGGGCACTTCGGCGCAATATTCGCTGGGAAGGCAGTTTGCTGTTGATTGTCGGTGGCTTGATCGGAGTTCCCATCGCGGTATCTCTGCTCCAGAGTATCGATACGCATCTGCTCCGGCGCGGCTTCGGCATCATCGTTGCCCTCTATGCGGCCTATATGCTGCTGCGGCCGACGCTGGTGACGGCCGGCGAGGCGGTCGGGCGGCACTGGGTCGCGTTGATCGGGTTCGGGGGAGGACTGGTCGGCGGGCTGACGGCGATGCCCGGCGCGATCCCGACGATCTGGTGCGACATGCGCGGCATGCCGAAGAGCGAGCAGCGCGGCCTGGTGCAGCCGTTCATCGCCGCGATGCAGCTGTTCGCGATCGCGCTGCTGGTCGGACATCAGGATCTGTCGTCAAAAGTCTTCATCGATCTCGCAGTCAGCCTGCCGGCGTTGTTCGCAGGCTCCGCGCTCGGCGTGATCGCCTTCCACAGGGTCAACGAGACGGTCTTTCGCAAGACCGTGCTCGTTTTGTTGTTGCTGTCGGGGATTTCCCTGATCTAATGCCCGACGGTTTGCACCGGCGCCGCGCTGGTGTCGCTGCCGTGATGCGTCAGCGGCTTCATGCCGGTGACGGTCCGCAGCAGCACATAGAACACTGGCGTCAGGAACAGGCCGAATATGGTGACGCCGATCATGCCGGAGAACACGGCGACGCCCATCGCGCGCCGCATCTCCGAGCCGGCGCCGGTGGACAGCACCAGCGGCAAGACGCCCATGATGAACGCCATCGACGTCATCAGGATCGGGCGCAACCGCAGCCGGCTCGCCTCGATCGCGGCCCGGATCGGCGCGCGGCCTGCGAATTCGAGCTCGCGCGCGAATTCGACGATCAGGATCGCGTTCTTGGCCGAGAGTCCCACCAGCACGATCAAGCCGATCTGGGTGAAGACGTTGTTGTCGCCCTTGGAGATCCAGACGCCGAACATCGCAGCCAGCAGACCCATCGGCACGATCATGAGGATCGAGAGCGGCAAGGTCAGGCTTTCATAGAGGGCGGCCAGCACCAAAAACACCAGCAGGATCGCCAGCGGGAACACCCAGAGGCCGGAATTGCCGGCGATGAACTCCTGATAGGTCAGGTCGGTCCATTCGAAGGCGAAGCCGGGCGGCAATGTCTCCGCCGCGATCCGCGTCGCCACCTCCTGTGCCTGGCCGGAGGAAAAGCCGGGCGCAGCCGCCGCGTTGATGTCGGATGACAGGAAGCCGTTGTAGCGGATCGCGCGCTCGGGGCCCGCGCTCTGGCGGATCGTGAGCAACGCCGACAGCGGCACCATGTCGCCGGAGGACGAGCGCACCTTCAACTGCCTGATGTCGTCGGCACGCGCGCGGAACGGCGCGTCGGCCTGCACGTAGACGGAGTAGGTGCGGCCAAACTTGTTGAAGTCGTTGACGTAGTAGGAGCCGAGATAGATCTGGAGCGTGTTGAACACCTCGGTCACGGGGACGCCGAGCTGAAGCGCCTTGGTGCGGTCGATGTCGGCAAAGAGCTGGGGCACGTTGACCTGGAAGCTCGAGAACACGCCGGCGATCTCCGGTGCCTTCTGCATCGCCGCCATGAACGCATTCGTCGCCTCGTTCAGCGCTTCATAACCGAGACCGGCGCGATCCTCGATCTGCAGCTTGAAGCCGCCGATGGTGCCGAGACCGTTGACCGGCGGCGGCGGGAACATGGCGATGAAGGCCTCCTGAATCCCGGAGTATTTCTTGTTGAGGTCGGCCGCGATGGCATTCCCGCTCAGTGCGGGGCCCTTGCGCTCGTCGAACGGCTTCAGCGTCGAGAACACGATGCCGGCGTTGGAGGAGTTGGTGAAGCCCGAGATCGACAGGCCCGGGAATGCTACCGAGCTCTCAACGCCGGGCTGGGTCAGGGCGATGTCGCTCATCTTGCGGATCACGTCTTCGGTGCGGTCCAGCGTTGCTCCATCAGGCAGTCGCGAGAACCCGACCAGATATTGCTTGTCCTGACCCGGTACGAAGCCGCTCGGGACTTGCTGGAACAGGAAGGCGGTAAGACCGACCAGGACCACATAGAGGCCCATCACGGCCGCCTTGCCCGAGATCACCTTGGTGACGGTGCCGCTGTAATTCTCCGACGAGCGTGTGAACACCTTGTTGAAGCCGCGGAAGAACCAGCCGAGGCCCTTTTCCATGATGATCGTCAGCCGGTCCTTCGGCTCGTTGTGTCCCTTGAGCAGCAGGGCCGACAGCGCCGGCGATAGCGTCAGCGAGTTGACGGCCGAGATCACGGTCGAGATCGCGATCGTCAGCGCGAACTGCTTGTAGAATTGCCCGGTAAGGCCGGAGATGAAGGCGAGTGGCACGAACACCGCGATCAGCACCATCGCAATCGCGATGATCGGCCCCGACACCTCGCGCATCGCCTGGTAGGTGGCGTCGCGCGGCGACAGCCCGCCCTCGATGTTGCGTTCGACATTCTCGACCACGACGATGGCGTCGTCGACCACGATGCCGATCGCAAGCACCAGGCCGAACAGGCTGAGCGCGTTGATGGAGAAGCCGAAGACGTGCATCACCGCGAAGGTGCCGACGATCGACACGGGCACCGCGAGCAACGGAATGATCGAGGCGCGCCAGGTCTGGAGGAACAGGATCACCACCAGCACCACCAGCGCGATCGCCTCCAGCAGCGTATGGATCACAGCCTCGATCGACGAGCGGACGAATTGGGTCGGGTCGTAGACGATCTGGTAGGACACGCCTTCCGGCATGTTCTTCTTGATCTCGGCCATGGTGGCGCGAACGTGGTCGGAAATCTCGAGCGCATTGGAGCCGGGCGCCTGGAAAATCGGGATCGCCACCGCCTGCTTGTTGTCGAGCAGCGAACGCAGGCCGTATTGGGAGGCGCCGAGCTCGATGCGTGCGACGTCGCGTAGCCGCACCACCTCGCCACGCGTGCCGGTCTTGACCACGATGTCGCCGAACTGCTCCTCGTTCGCAAGCCGTCCCTCGGCGTTGACGGACAGCTGCAGGTCGATGCCCTTGACGTTCGGGGAGGAGCCGACCACGCCGGCGGCGGCCTCGACGTTCTGCGCCTGGATCGACTTGACGATATCGCTTGCGGTGAGGCCGTGCTCGGCGGCCTTTTGCGGATCGACCCACACCCGCATCGAATAGTCGCCGGCGCCATAGAGCTGGACGTCGCCGACGCCGTCGATCCGCGCCAGCCGGTCCTTGACGTTGAGCACGGCGTAGTTGCGCAAATAGGTCATGTCGTAGCGGTTGTTCGGCGACAGCAGATGCACGACCATGGTGAGGTCGGGCGAAGACTTCTTGGTGATGATGCCGAGCTGACGCACCACGGCGGGCAGGCGTGGCTCGGCCTGCTGCACACGGTTCTGCACCAGCTGCGTCGCCTTGTCAGGATCGGTGCCGAGCCGGAATGTCACCGTCAGCGTCATCGCACCGTCGGTGGTCGCCTGGCTCGACATGTACAGCATGTTTTCGACGCCGTTGATCTGCTCCTCGATCGGCGTCGCCACCGTTTCCGCGATCACCTTGGGATTGGCGCCGGGATAGGTCGCGCGCACCACCACCGAGGGCGGCACGACGTCGGGATATTCCGAGATCGGCATCGCGAACAGCGAGATCAGGCCGGCGAGAAAGATCAGGACCGACAGGACGCCGGCGAAAATCGGACGATCGATGAAGAATTTCGAGAGATTCATGGCCTTGCCCCTGCGCGAGAGACGACTCTCCCGTCATTCCGGGGCACGGACAAAGCCCGCGAACCCGGAATCCAGAAGTGATGTCTAGGTAGTTCAACGATTTCCACATTCCGGCTCGCGCTGCCCGCGCAGTCCGGCATGGCGGAGACGCTAACGCTGCACGACGTCCTGATTGCTGTGGTTGGATGCCTGCTGCGGCCCGCGCGCGCCCATTGCCGCGATCTCCGTCTTGAGCAGGGCACCCGGGCGCACGCGCTGGAGGCCGTTGACGATGATGCGGTCGCCGGTCTTCAACCCCGCCGTCACGATACGCAACCCGTCGACCGAACCGCCGAGCGTGATCGGCCGATAGACCGCACGGCTGTCGTCGCCGACTGCCATCACGAACTTCTTGTCCTGATCGGTTCCGATCGCGCGCTCGTCGATCATGACCAGCGACTGCTGCTTGGGCTGGCCCATGCGCACACGGGCGAACTGGCCGGGAATGAGACGCCCGTCCTCGTTATCGAACACCGCGCGGACACGGATGGTGCCGCTCTGGCCGTTGACCTGGTTGTCGATGAGCTGGATGTGGCCCTTTGCCGAGAGGCCGCCGGAGGTCGCCATCGCGACCGGGATCTGATCGAGATTGCCGCGCTTGCCGGAGACCTCGGAAATCGAGTTCAACGCCCGCACCATCAGCTCTTCATCCGCATCGAATGACGCATAGATCGGGTTGACCGAGACCAGCGAAGTCAGCACCGGAGAGGCGGTGCCGGCGGCGACGAGATTGCCGACGGTGATTTCGATCTTGCCAACGCGGCCGTCCACGGGCGCACGCACCTCGGTGTAATCGAGATTGAGCTTTGCGGTCTGGAGCGTCGCCTCGGCCGCCTTCACGTTGGCGATGGCCTCGCGGTTGGCGTTGTCGCGCTGGTCGTAGTCGCGCCGTGTGACCACGGCGTTGCCGACCAGTTGCGCGCCGCGCTCGAGCTCATTCTGCGTGAACACGACGCGCGCTTTCGCAGCTTCGAGCTGGGCCGCGGCCTTGTCGACCTCGGCCACGTAGGGCGCCGGGTCGATCTTGAACAGGACGTCGCCGGCCTTCACCAGCGCGCCTTCGGTGAAGTTGGTCGCAAGGATCGCACCCGCGACGCGCGGACGAAGCTCGACGCGGTTGATGGCTTCCAGCCGGCCGGAGAAGTCGTCCCACAGCACGGTCTGCTTTGGTTCGATCAGCGCGACCGTGACAGGGACGGCTTGCTCGGCCGCGGCGGCCGTCGCGGTCGCCTGGGCGGCTCGAAAGTAGTGGCCGGTCGCGACTGTGCCGACCACGGCGAGGGCGCCCACGATGGCCACGCCGCCAAGGAGGCGGCGGAAACGGCCGGTGCGGCGAGCATTTTGGGCAGTATTTTGGGAGGGATGCATTTGCGCGTTCCAGATATGTAGTGTTCACTACAGATGTGGAGCTGGATACCGCAGCGCAAGATACTTATGTACCATTCACTAAGAAATTGTAGCCCCTTACCGCAAGCGTTGGCAAGCGGAAGAGAAAATAAAGCGAGAACAAATAGATAGGATCAGGCGTTAGGCTGAGGGACGACGTCGGTTTCGAGGAGAACAGGTACATGGGCATGGGACGCCCCCGCGAATTCGACGCCGAAGCGGCGTTGGACCAGGCGATGGAAGTGTTTTGGCGCCATGGCTATGAGGGTGCCACGATCGCTCAGTTGACCGAGGCCATGGGGATCAATCCGCCCAGCCTCTATGCCTGTTTCGGCAACAAGGAAGGGCTGCTGAAGGCCGCGCTCGACCGCTATACCAAACTGCGCAACGTCTGGATGGACGAGGTGGTGGCCGCGCCCACGGCCCGCGACGTCGCCGAGCGGATGCTGATGGGCATCGCCGACAAGCAAACCGATCCGGCCAACCCGCCCGGCTGCCTGCTCGTGCAGGGCGGCATTGCGTGCGGCACCGGATCAGAGAGCGTCCCTTTTGAACTCGCCGCCCGCCGCGCCGAGAACGAAGATCAGCTCCGCGATCGCTTCATTCGCGCAAAGGCCGAAGGCGATCTCAAGGAGAGCGCCGATCCCGCGTCACTCGCACGCTATGTCTCAGCGGTATCCGTCGGTATGGGCGTGATGGCGTCTTCGGGCTCCGACCGCGAAGCGTTGCAGCAGGTCGCGAGTGTCGCCGTGCAGGCGGTCGAAGCGCAGTCGGCCAACAGAACTTAATCGCCCTCGATCAGCTCGCCATTACTTGGCAGCCAACGACGGCGGCGGGACGAAGCCGCCGAACTCGAGTTCCATCAGTCCGGCGAGCGCAATCGTGGTGCGGTCCTCGAGATAAGGCCCAATGATCTGGACGCCAATTGGCAGACCCGATGGCGTGCGCTCGATCGGAACGGCGGTCGCAGGCAATCCGCAGGTCGAAGCGGGGTCTGCCCAGATGAAGCACGCATCGGCATAGGGATAGAGCTGTCCATCGATATCCAGTTGCCGCGCGTCGAACGGCTCGGACTGGTCCTGTGGAAAGGCCGGCACGGCGGCGGCCGGGTAGATCACTGCGTCGAAATCGCGGAATAGCTCCTGCCATCGTTGCTGCAGCTGCAGGCGCGCCGCATCGGTCGCCAGCCATTCACGATGGACCATCGCCCAGCCCCGCGCGCGCTCGGCCTGCAGGCTGCGGTCGTCGGGCGAGAGTGCCGCGGCAACTCCTTGCGCCTCTGCGAGCGCGGCCGGTGTCAGGCGTGGACTTCGCGCCGCGTTCAGCAGCTTCATGTAGAGCCGCGCGGATTCGGCGAGATCGGGCAGCGACGCACTTGAGCGCGCGACCCGCGCACCTGATCGTTCGAGCCGTTCCGCCAACCGCCCGATGGCGGAACGCACGGCATCGCCTGTCGGCATCAACGGATGCGTATCGATCACGAGGATCCTGAAATCCCTGAGCTGGTCGTGTCGCGGGGCCGGCAACGCGAGACGATAGCCAATCCCGTCGCGTGTCTCGTCGGGGCCGGCGATCACGTCGAGCGCGAGCGCAAGGTCCGGGGCGGTGCGCGTCATCGGCCCGACGACGGCCAGATCGCCCTGGCCAGGCACGGGCGGCGCCGGCGGCAGGCTGTATCCGCGCAGCGGGACCTGGCCGAGGCTCGGCTTGTGTCCGAACACACCGCAGAAATGCGCGGGCACCCGGATCGAGCCCCCGATATCCGAGCCGATCGAGAGCGGACCGAACCCCGCGGCCAGCGCCGCGCCCGATCCGCCTGAGGAGCCGCCGGGCGATCGGCCGAGATCCCACGGATTGTTTGTCGTTCCGTAGATCTCATTGTAGCTCTGAAAATCCCGCAGACCGATCGGGATGTTGGTCTTGCCGATGATGACAGCGCCCGCCGCCTTTAACCGCGAGACGACAAGGGCGTCCTCCGCCGGTTGGAAATCCCTGAAATGCGGAAAGCCCCATGTTGTCGGCATGCCGGCGACGTTGAACGGTTCTTTCAACGTCACGGGGATGCCGAGCAATGGCTGCCGCTCGCCGCGGCCAAGCGCGGCATCGGCGGCGCGCGCGGCGTCTCTTGCGCGATCGAAATCGCGAACGATGACGGCATTGATCCGCCCGTCCAGCGCCTCGATGCGCGCGATCGTATGCTCGATCAACTCGGACGCAGAAAGCTTGCGCGCGTGCAGGGCGCTCAGCAATGTGCTGATCGAGCCGTAGTCCCAGTCAGTGGCGGTCAATCCGGGCGGCATCACGATCTCCATTGTCTTGCATCGCCGCGTCGATGTCGCTCGGCTGCAAATCGATCCGAGTATCGAGCATGCAATTTGGCAGATGGGATGAGGAGGTCGCGCAACGGGAACCAGATCTGTCCGCCGATCGGGGGCCGAAGGCGGCGGCTGGCCGCCAGATCGCGGGATACGCATTTCTTGCCGCACTCTATGCGGGATCGATGGGCTCTGTACGCGCTGCTGCTCACGTGGCATTGGGGGCGGTGAAGCTTGGACACTGACGAGCATGTTCGCCCTGACATTCCTTGGGACTTCGGCCAGCGTTCCGTCGGCGGAGCGCAACCATCCGGCTCTCCTGGTGGAGGCAGCGGGCAAGCGCGTCCTCATCGATTGCGGCGAGGGCACGCAGCGCCAGTTGCTGCGCAGCGGTGCGGGCTTTCGGCGGCTTGACCGCATTCTGCTGACGCATGCCCATCTCGATCATGTGCTCGGCATCCCCGGTCTCTTCTCGACGCTGGGGTTGCGCCAGCAATCGGACGTGATGACCCTCCATGGAGGGAAGGGTACGCTCGACGTCGTCATCCGCATGCTTGCCGGCCTGTGGGGCGCGGGCAGGGCGCCGATCCCTGTGGAGTTCGCGCCGCTGATCGAAGGACTGGTTATCGACGCCGGCGACTTCACCGTCGATTGCTTTCCGGTCCGCCACCGCGACACCGACAGCTTTGGTTTTTGCTTCCAGAGTCCCGCACGTCGCCATCTTGAGCGGGAGCGCCTCGCCGAACTCGGCGTTCCCGATGGGCCGCTGCGCGGAGAATTGGCTGCGGGGCGACCAGTCGTGATCGCCGGCCGCACGATCGATCCGGAAGACGTGCTGGGGCCGCCGAGCGGCGGCAGGAAGCTCGTGGTGATCGGCGACACCGAAACCACCGACGGGCTGTGCAAACGTGTGGCCGACGCCGATCTACTGGTGATCGAGGCGACCTTCCTCGATCGTGACGCCGCGACCGCACGGGACTATGGCCATCTCACCGCGCGCGAGGCGGCTTCATTTGCCGCCGCGAACAACGTCGGACAACTCGTGCTCAATCACATGTCGGGGCGCTATCGGGACGAAGAGATTTTGGCCGAAGCGACGATGATTTTTCCGAACACGCGAATTGCCGCCGACTTCGATCGCATCGTGATTTAGCGGTACCGCTCCAAGAGAGCGCAACCTCTGACGGTCTGATTGTGAGCTGGTTACCCGGAGTGGCTGGGGAACTAGGATGCTTTGTTACGAGCTTTTCCGGTCGTTAGAAGTTGTTGAAATATGTCAAGTAACTGCAAAATATCAGGATTTTTGAGTTCGGGTGGGTAGCAAATGTTACCAGCGACTGTTACGAAGATGCTTCGAATCCTCCATCAGTTCCCTATGCATGAGCTTGCCCAGCTATATCGTGAAACGCCAAGGCAGCCGCAACTTCTATGTGCGGGTGCCCATCCCCAAGGATCTGCAAACGCGGCTCGGGACGCCAGACAAGCCGAGGCGGGAGCGGTGGCAATCGCTCAACACCAGCGATCCTGCAAAGGCTAGGCTGTTAGGCCGGCCGATCATCGAGCAATGGGAGCGTGAATTCCAAGAGCTGCGACAACCAAAGCCGCTCACGCAGGAGGAGCTTCAAGGCGCAATCTGGAAGCGGTATGTCCAATTGATTACGGCAGACGAGAAATTCCGTCTCTCGTTGCCCACCGACGATGATATCAGACGACATTGGAACCAGATCGAGTCCGAGTTCGGCGACGTGTGGGATCGCGACTCGTTCTGGCAGCTCGAAGCTTTGCAGAATCTGTTTTCTGAGGACCAACGGGACCGGGCGGTTCGCCTCGCTGAGACGAAGGCTGAAGTTGCGCGCGGCGAAACGCGGAGTGTCGCAGCGGCCCTCCTTCAGATCGCAGAAGAACGACGGTTGAACATTGATCCAAGCAGTCCGGAGTACCGAAAGTTTGCGAACGGTGTTCAGCGTGCAGAGATCGAAGCGTTAAACAGGGCGTCAGAACGTGATGCTGGCGACTGGTCGGGGGAGCCGAAGGACAAGCTTGTTCAGCCTTCCAAGGTTAGTGCTCACCCGCCCGGGGAAGGAATTATTGAACTGTTCGATCGGTTTTCTCGCGAAGCGCCGGGGCGTGTCTCGCCCGATGGATGGGACCAAAACAGGAAAATCGTTCTTCTGTTTGATCAATTTGTTGGCGGCAACGCGCATATCTCTCAACTGAACCGGAAGACGGTACGAGCCTGGAAGGCAGAGTTGTTCAAATGGCCGCGCCGGGTCGCAGATACCAGCGCTTTCCGCGGCCTGAGCTTCTCAGAAGTGATCGCGCATAACAAGAAAGTCGGTAAGCCTGTAATCTCGCCGAAGACGATAAACAAATACCTAGCGGGGCTTGGCGGGTTTTCCTCCTGGCTGCTGTCAAACGGCTATCTGGACGAGCACGTGATGACAGGGATGTTTCTGGAGCTCGACCGCAGCAAGAAGCAGGTGTTCCCATTCGATCAACGCAAACTAGATGCCATCTTTTCGTCTCCCCTGTTTCGGAGATGCGAAGGTGATGGTTCTGAACACGTCAAAGGTGGTCGAGAGATCCGCGATTGGCGATATTGGTTACCCTGGTTAGCGCTTTACAGTGGCGCTCGCCTTGGCGAGTTGGCTCAGCTGCTGGTGAGCGATGTTCGACAAGAGCACGGCCAATGGATCTTTCACGTAACTACTGAGGGATCAGATGCAAAGCGAACCAAGACTGGCGGGTCTCAGCGAGTCGTGCCTGTCCACAGTAGGTTAATACAGCTAGGCTTCGATAAGTATCATGCTCGCGCAGTCGCATTTAATAGGAGGCAGCTATTCGATATAAAGCCCGACACTCGGGGTTATTTTTCCGGCGAGCCATCTAAATTTTTCGGAAGCTATCTTCGTGCGATCGGGATCAAGACGGGGCGTGATCTCAACTTCCATTCATTTCGGCACACCGCTGCGGATGCCTTTCGCAGAGCCGGTTACTCTGACGAGGAGTTTGCGCCGTTGTTTGGTCACACTAGGGCAACGATGACTGGCAAGTACGGCATCATCAAGCCAATGGTTCTCGCACAGCGAGTGACTATGATAGAATCGATCGACTATCCTGGGCTGCGCTGAATGGATGGAGATTAGGAAGGAATGCCGACCGCCGATTGGCACGGGCTCATTGCCCAACGATCATCGCCCTGACATCATTCGTGGCGATCGAGGAGCATCGGGCCGCTTGGGGCATCATGGAGCATGATAGTGCCACGAGCGGTGCCCGCGGACCTGGGTGCTGCGGCGTCCGACGCTCGCTCCGCTGGGCTCGCCCGAGGCCAGGCTTGTTGTCGTCGATGGTTGCGTCGGGACCCGCCTAACCGAGGACTTTCGCATGACCGTCGCCGCGATGGTTCCTCGCGCGACGAGCTCTTCCGTCGCGGGCGGCCGCTCAATCGGGGAGATGTGCGGCGCTTGGTCACTTCATGCCTTGCACGTGTTGGGCCCGCTTACGGTTCTGCCGTCTCGACGTCGCTCCGTTTCCTGGCCCTTGCCAAATTATCAAGACCATTCCGAAGGAACAGATGACACGGCTGTGAGAGGAAGGCTTCGAAGCAGTCGTCTAACAGCTCGGTCATAGGAATCCCAAGCTGACTAGCTGCATTCTTAAATCGCCAATGAAAATCCGGAGTGACTTTGAAGTTTAGGTCCTGCGTGGTTCGCATCCGCGGCTCCCGACCAGATGAGGGCATCTGGATTTGAGAAGACCCGCCACGGAGAAATTGACAACCATCAGAGTTTCAGCACCGCCCTGCAGGTTTCGACCTGATTGAATAAGTCAGGATTGACTTACATCTAGTCCCCCCTGGGTATTTGCTTGCTCCTCGATCGGGGCGTGTGCTCCAGAGTGGGTAGCTCGGGGCGGGGCCGTCCGCATACGCGCCCAAAGGTAACACGGCTTGCACCCGGCGGTTGTTGACGGCGTGTAGCTAATCCGGCCTTGTCGCTCGACTCCATGCGGGTCAGATATCATTCCCGGAGACATTCACTTCTTGTAGCGCCCCGCGCTGGCGAACGTAGTGAGTGAGAGAAGGAACGAAGTGACTGAACGAGGGAACGTAGTGAGCTCTTCTCTTCTTAAGCGGAACGTGACGCTGGGATTTGCTGAGGTTGCGGCAAATTATTCTTAGTTTTCAGGTGCTTAAGTTATCATGGTGTCTGGTTAGTCCACGTTGGGATGTCGGGTCAGCCTGTCTGTCAATCGGCTTGCAAATTTGACCCCTCATCGGCGTCCAATTTTGACCCCTTCGGGCGGCGGGGTTTGCTGGTAGCGCTCGTCTCGTCGGAGCT